>CAZODI010000031.1:0-3822 GCA_964578535.1 uncultured Syntrophaceae bacterium | reverse complement strand
GTCGCCTGCGACGATCTCGCTGAAAGCCCGGATGCTGCGTTGCGCTGCATCCTTCGTCGCTGCGACGTACCTGTAGTACGACTCGCTCCTCAGGATTTGCGCGCCTTGCCTGCGGGCTTCTATCGAGATCGTCAGGCTGGTTCATTCTGCTACCTTCCCTTCGTTTCTTGCCGTTTCAGGGGGCTGGATTTCAAATCTATCCCCTTTTCCACTTTTGTGTGGTAAGCCACGCCTTACCGGCGGTTGCGCCGGCATCTTCATTTGGCACAGGTATTCTATGGGATTGTTCGATCGCAAAAAAAACGGATTTTTCGACAAGTTGAAGTCGGGGCTGGAGAAGACGAAGAAGCTTCTCCTCACCGACGTGGACGACCTGATCCTCGGGGCGAAGGTCATCGACCAGAAGCTCTACGACGACATCGAGGAGGCCCTCATCATTGCCGATGTCGGACCTACTTTTGCCCACGAACTGATCGAGCGGATGCAGGAACAGGTGAAGCGCAAGCAGCTGACCCAGCCGGAACTCCTCAAGAAGGTCCTCCGGGAATCCATGGAGGAGATCCTCGTGTCCGGCACGTCGCAGCCCGCCACCACACCGTCCGGCGGTTCCCTCGTCATCATGGTCATCGGGGTGAACGGCACCGGGAAGACGACCACCATCGGCAAACTGGCGAGGGCCTACAAGGGCGAGGGGAAGGATGTGCTCCTTGTGGCGGCCGACACGTTCCGGGCCGCCGCCATCGAGCAGCTCGAGGTCTGGGCGAACCGGACGGGATCTCCCCTGGTGAAGCAGCAGGCCGGGGCCGATCCCTCAGCGGTGGTCTTCGACGCCATAAAGGCGGCCTCCTCGGGCAAACAGCAGGTGGTCATCATCGACACGGCGGGACGGCTCCACACGAAGGTCAACCTCATGGAGGAGCTGAAGAAGATGAAGCGGATCATGAGCCGCGAACTGCCCGGTGCGCCCCACGAGACCTACCTCGTCCTGGACGCCACGACGGGGCAGAACGCCGTTTCGCAGGCCAAACTCTTTCATGATGAGATCGGAGTGAGCGGGATCATCCTGACGAAGCTCGACGGAACCGCCAAGGGCGGCGTTGTGATTCGCATCGCCCGGGAGTTGAAGATTCCCATCCGGTACGTCGGGGTCGGCGAGGGGCTGGACGACCTGCGGCCTTTTAACGCGGCGGAATTCGTGGAGGCGCTGTTCGACTGAGATACCCGGCCGGACAGGGATCAAGGCCGGGGAGGGGCGGAGGCGAAGAGGATGGAGCGCATCTTTGCCATCGGAGACATCCACGGCTGCCGCTCTCTTCTGGAGGAACTCCTGGGCAGGCTCGAACTGCGCCCGGAGACGGACACCGTCGTCTTCGTCGGGGATTACATCGACCGGGGGCCGGATTCCCGGGGCGTCGTCGAGTGCGTCCTGGCGCTCCGGCGGCGGATCCCGAAGGTCGTCTGCCTGATTGGGAACCACGAGCGGATGTTCCTGGACTACCTTGAAGATCCTGCGGCGGCGGCGATGTTCCTGGGAAACGGCGGGGTTGCGACGCTCCGCTCCTACGGGCTCTGGAAGGGGGAACCGGTGGGGATCGACGATCTTCCGGAGGAGCACCGGCACTTCTTCACCTCGCTGTCCCTCTGGCATGAGACGGAGCGGTATCTCTTCGTCCACGCGGGCCTGCGGCCGGGTGTCCCACTGGCGGAGCAGGATCCCTGGGATCTCGTCTGGATCCGGCGGGAGTTTATCCATTCGTCGGCGTCCTTCGGCAAGACCGTCGTCTTCGGCCACACCCCCCTGCCCGAACCTTACGTGGACGGGACCAAGATCGGCATCGACACAGGGGCGGTCTACGGCGGCCCGCTGACCTGCGTGGAGCTGCCGGCGATGCGGTTTTACACGGTGCGAGGAGCAGAGCATTGACCCAGCCACTGATTCTGGAGTGCATTCCCAACTTCAGCGAGGGACGGGACCTGCAGGCCATGGAGGCCGTGGCGACCGCCCTGGACGCCTTCCCGGGGATCCGGCGCCTGGACCTGTGCCTGGACCGGGACCATCACCGCAGCGTCCTCACGTTCCTGGGGGAGCCCGAGGCGATGGTACAGGGCGCCCTGGCCGTCTGCAGGCGGGCCCTGGAGCGGATCGACATGCGGGACCACCGGGGTGGCCACCCCCGGATCGGGGCGGTGGACGTGATTCCCTTCGTGCCCCTCGGTGGGGCCGGGATGGATGAGGCCGTGGAGGCGGCTCGACGTTTCGGGACCGCCTTCGGGACGGAGTGCGGCGTGCCCGTCTTCTTCTACGGCGAGGCGGCCCTCCGGCCGGAGCGGCGTCAACTGCCGCAGCTGCGGCGGGGAGGCTACGAGGGACTGCGGGAACGGATGAAGGATCCCTCCTGGCGGCCCGATGCGGGGCCTGTGTCCTTCAACGAACGGTCCGGGGCCTCCGCGGTGGGTGCCCGGATGCCGCTGGTGGCCTTCAATGTGAATCTGGATTCGGACGACATGCACCTGGCCCGGCGGATCGCCGGCAGGATCCGGGAGTCCGGGGGCGGCCTGCCCGCCCTGCGGGCCATTGGGGTGTCTCTGGAGAGCCGGGGCATCGCCCAGGTGTCCATGAACCTGACGGATTGGCGGGTAACCCCCGTCCGCACCGCCTTCGAGGCGGTGAAAACAGCGGCGGCGGAAGCGGGCGTCGGCGTCCTGGAGTCGGAACTGATCGGACTGGCACCAAGGGGGGCCTTCGCGGGCGTGAATCCCGGAGAGATCAGGCTGGTGGACTTCAGCGAGAAGCGCTTCCTCGAGTCGCACCTGCCCGGGTCCTGAGCCAGTCGATCCAGGCGTCGAGGCCCGCCCCGGTGCGGCAGGAAACCTCCAGGACCGGCGCCTTGGCGTTCAGCCTCGTCACCCGCTCCCGGAACGCCGGGACGTCGAAATCAGACCCTTCCAGATAGTCCGTCTTGTTCAGGATCACCACGTCGCAGACGCTGAACATCAGGGGGTATTTCAGGGGCTTGTCGTCGCCCTCGGGGACGCTCAGGATCATGGCGTTCTGTGTGGCCCCGGTGTCCACTTCGGCGGGGCAGACGAGGTTTCCCACGTTCTCGATGACGATCAGGTCCAGGTTCGCCAGGTCCAGCTCGTTCAGGGCCAGGCGGATCATGGAGGCATCAAGGTGGCAGAAGCCCCCGGTCCGCAGCTGAACCGCCGGAATTCCCTCCCGGGAGACCGTCTCAGCGTCCACGATGGAGTCGATGTCGCCCTCGATGACGGCGATCCGGAACTCCTCCCGGAGCCGGCGGAGGGTCTGGACGATCAGGCTCGTCTTGCCCGATCCCGGGGAGGACATCAGGTTCAGGAGGAACACCCCCCGCCGCTTCAGGTCCGCCCGGATCTCCTCCGCCAGGGCCGTGTTGTCCGCCAGGATTTCCTCCTTGATTTCGACCAGCCGGATCTCGGCCATCAGATCACCTCCATGTTCTCAATGAAATATTCCCGGCCGGCGATGAGGGCGGGCCGGTCGGCGCCGCAGTCGGGGCAGCGGATCTCCGCCTCCTGCCGGATGTCCGCTCCGAACTCCGAGCCGCAGCCGGAGCAGCGGAAGCGCACCGGGATTTTCTGGATTTTGAGCACCGCCCCTTCCGCCAGGGTTCCCTTGCTGACGTAGTCGAAGTAGCGCTGCATCCAGTCCTCGATCAGGTCGCTCAACTCCCCGACCTTCAGGTGAATGGCCACGATCTTCCGGACGCGGTTCCTCTCGGCGTGGCCGAGGACGATCCTCAGGACGCTTTCCATGACGGGGAGTTCGTGCATGACGGCCTC
>CAZODI010000030.1:12928-41915 GCA_964578535.1 uncultured Syntrophaceae bacterium | reverse complement strand
AGATCAGGTCGACGATGCGGCGGTCCCGGGCCACGATGGCGCCCGCCGCGTAGGGTACGTAGCCCAGCTTGTGCGGGTCCACGGTGATCGAATCCGCTTCCGGCATTGCCCGGAAGGCTTCGTAGACGTCGGCGGTGAGCCAGTCCGTGTCGCCGTGGAGAACGCCCTGCCGCGCATGTTGGCGGCTGACTTCGTTGTAGCCCAGAAACCGGCCGTCCCCGTCGAGGAAGAGGGACCGGGCGTATCCGCCGTAAGCCGCATCGACGTGGATGTAAAAGCTGATGCCCCGGTCCTCGCAGCGATCCCGCAGGCGGGCGATCTCGTGGATCTCGTCGATGGCCCCTTCCTCCGTCGTTCCCACCACGCCAATGACGGCGAGGATCGGGGTCCGCCGGTCGGCGAGATCGTCGATGATTGCCCGGAGGGCGGCGATGTCCATGCGGTAGTTGTCTTTGACCGGCACGGATACCAGGTTGTCCTGGCCGATGCCGAGGATGTCCACCGCCTTGGTCCAGGAGTAGTGTTTCGACTGCGGAACCAGGACTTTGCCGAAACGTCCGCCCGACATGCCCGCGCCGCGGACGGAGCGGCCGCGAAGGTCCTCGAATCGTCCCGCGTCCCTGGCCCGCTCGGCGAGATCGAGGATCTTTCCCGTCGGGAGGTTCAGGAGCTGCCAGTCGTCCAGGCCCGCCACCAACTCCGGCAGGCAGTCCCGGACGGCCGGGGGGATCGACTTGAGGTTCCGAGCCATCCAGAGGCCTTCGTAATTGGCCACGGTTCCGCCGGACGTGATGTGACCCCATGCCTTCTGCGGCTCGTAGCCCATCAGCGCCGCCAGTTGCCGACCCACCTCGATCTCCAGGGCCGTCGTGGCCGGCGAGCCTTCGTAGGCGCAGTTGTTGGGATTGTACAGCAGGGTCAGCATGTATCCCAGGTTGGCGGCCAGGAGTGTGTCGGCCGTCATGTGGCCCAGGTAGCGCGGGGAGAACCAGGGCATGGAGCAGACCTGGAGGTTGCCCGCCAGCTCGATCAGGGCCTCCCGGGTCTTCTGCAGGGTGGCGAGAAAATCCGTTTCGTTCTGCTCCTCCGCCGTGACCAGGGGGCGGTCGTCGGGATGGAAGTGGCGGCGCCACTCAGCGTGGTCGTCCATCAGGTAGTTGAGCATTTCCTTGAAGAAACGGTAATTTTCCGACTTCGGCCCCAGAAACAGGGCGTTCACATGGATCGGCTCGCTCATGCAGCGCCTCCTTCAGGCTGGTACGACTAATGCCGGGCAGGGAATGCCGACCACTTTATCGGTTTTTTCCGGAGGTGCAAGGGCAAACAGCCGGAGCCGGCCGAATGGGCCAAACGGGCTTGATGCCTGGTCGGTTCCATGATGTAGTGACGCGAAAAGGGCTCCATTGTTGCGAGAGTTGGGACCTATACCGCTTTTTCCAGATGGCGCCGGCAGGAAAGCGGAAGATGGCAAATCCGGGTTTCAGGGAAATTTCGGTGGAGTGCTACAGCGGCTTCAAGGCGAACGAGCGCCCCGTCGCCTTCACTTTTGAAGAGGAACGCCGGGAGATTCTCGAAATCACGGACCGCTGGTACGAGGGTGGCCTGGACAGCGGTCGGGCCGTCGTCGACTATTTCAGGGTGAAGACCGCGGATGGAAAGACCTGGCTTTTGCGCTATCAGGCCGAGACGGATTCATGGCTGCTGTGCCTGTGAATGGCGGCGGTTCCGGATGGCCGGTGGGATTCACGGAATCGTGTCGATTCCCCAGAATTGGTAGCAGTGATCCGTTTTCAGGAATTGAAAAAGATGCACCACGCCCTCGTCCCGGGGGGAAAACTCGCCCGGTTCGGACGTCCGGACGATCACCACGTGAATTTTCCGGCCGCCGAAGTCTTCCACCGCGAACACGGGCGTCTTCTCGTGCATCTTCCTCTTCAATTGCTCCGAAAAGACAAGCGGATAATCCTGTTCCCAGAAGACATCGGCCGGAATGAAGATCTTTTCCCGGTAGAGCTTGTCGTACCAGTCCGGGTCGGTCGCCCGGAACTTCGTCATTTCCTCGTCTTCCCGATCGGTGTTGTCCAGGCAGGAAAGGCAGCGGATTTTTTCGGTGGACAGGTTCCTGACGGTCCGGATGTCGTTGGCTGAAACCGCGTTCAGAAAAGTCTGCCAGGCCTTTGCCAGCTCGGCTTTTTCGGGACCGTCGATCCTGTCGAAGCCATGGCAGGGAACGGGATCGAGCGTCAGGCACAGGATCAGCGCGAACAGGAGCAGGGGTACTTTGTACATGGGAGGATTCCCCCGGCGTGATTTTCGGCCTAAGACTCGGAGCAGACCCGGTCCTTGCCGCTTTTCTTTGCCTGGTACATGAGTTGGTCGGCCCGGTTCACGAAGGCCTTCATGTCTTCTCCAGGCCGGTATTGGGCGACCCCGATGCTGACCGTCATGTGCACGTTTTCGCCGGTCACCGGCGTTATCGCCCTTTGCTTGAATTCGGCCCTGATTCTCTCCGCCGTAACGGTACCGTCCCGGCCGGCGGTCAGGGGCAGCAGGATGATGAACTCCTCGCCGCCGTAGCGATAGGCCGAGTCCGTCTGTCGAAGCTGCCCCGTGATCACCTGGCCCAGCAGGGACAGCACCCGGTCTCCCTCGACGTGCCCGTACGTGTCGTTGAACCGTTTGAAATCGTCGAGGTCGAGAAACAGCATGGCCAGGGGCTGCCCGTACCGGTCCGCGCGGTCGATCTCCATCTTGAGCTGATGGTAGAAGTGCCTGGAGTTGTAGAGCTGCGTGAGGTCGTCGATGATGCTGAGCTCCCGGTATCTTCGCTCGCTCTCGATGAGGGCCTCCTCCATCCGCTTGCGGTCGGTGATGTTGGTGACGAGGTTGAGGGTGGCGGGCCTCCCTTCCCACCGGATCATGACGGAGCTGTTCTCGATCCAGAAGGTATCGCCGTTCTTGTGGATCGTCCTGTAGGTGTAGCGGGTGGGCGTCGGGTCGCCGCCGATCTTCTGCAGGTAGCGCTCCGTGACCAGGCCCCGGTCTTCCGGGTGGACCAGATCCAGGATGGAGATCGACTGGAATTCCTCTTCCGAGTACCCGAACGCAGCGATCGCCCGGCTGTTGACGTACTTGACCGCCGCGTCCTGGATCACCAGGATGGCCTCGTTTGCGTTTTCGACCAGGAGGCGGTAGCGTTCCTCGCTCTCGCTCAGCTCCGCGATGGCCCGCCGGCCCTCTGCGGCCTCCTCTTCGAGCTCCCTGATCCTTTGTTCCAGGTCTTCGCAGGTGGGTTTTTCGGTCACGGAAGATATTCTCCGGTTGCTTTTTCAGCGGATCCTTCAGACCGCAGGACTCCGGCTTGGGTCCGCCGTCCCTTTCTCAAGGACTTCAGAATACCGCATATTACAACCGTGCAGTGAAAAATGAAAGGATTCAGGATGCAGCGGGCATGGTTTCTAAACCATGGAAGATAGGGGCTTTTTTATGAACAGCCATTCCTCTTCGATCCGCCGGTTTTCAGGGGTTAGCCGGGGAAATCCGATTCCGGATTTTATGCATGATTCGAGGCTGGCAAGAAGGCAAGAATATTAAAGGGTTAGAAGATCGATGCCGCCGGTTACCGGGATCGCCGCGCCCGTAATGTAGGATGCCGCATCCGAAGCCAGGAAGGACACAAGCGATGCGACTTCCTCCGGCCGGCCCAGTCGCCGGAGAGCCGTTTTCTTTTCGATTCGCTCCTTCATCCGATCGTCATAGAGCTGGACGGCCTCCGTGGCGATGAAACCGGGGCAGACGGCGTTGACCGTGATGTTGGAACGTCCGGCTTCGATGGCCAGGGACTTGGTGAGGCCGATGATGCCGGCCTTGGTCGCCCCGTAGGAAGGCTGGAGGGAAGCCCCCATGAGGGCCGCCACCGAGGAAATGTTGATGATCCGTCCGCCCTGTTTCCGAAGCATGCCGGGCCACACCGCTTTGATACAGTTGAAGGTTCCGGTGAGGTTGACGTTTATGTCGCGCTGCCAGAGCCCCGGTTTCTGCTCGGAGAATGCTCCGATATTCTCCATGACGGCGGCGTTGTTGACCAGAATATCGATCGTGCCGAGCTCTTCCTCGACCGTCTGGACAACCTTCCCGACCTGGTCGAAATCCGAGACGTCCATTTTATGGGCGATGCTTCGGGCGCCCATCTGTCGGATTTCCCGTGCTCCAGCCTCCGTCCTCACCGTCCCGCTGCCGGCAAAATGATTCGCCAGGATACCGTACCGGCTGAGCCTTTCCGGATCGTGGTCCTGTCTCTCCAGGAGAATATCCGTAAGTGCGACGTCGGCACCGGCCTCACCGAGGGCTAGGGCGATGGCCAGCCCCAATCCGCGTGAGGCGCCGGTAACGAGGGCAACCTTTCCCTTGAGATCGATCTGCACAGGCCTGCCTCCCCTGGTTGCATTTGTCGAAACGGCTTCACAATCGACGATTCCCGGGTGCGAACAATTCCATTGCACGCGCTGATGGCCGGGATGTTTTCATCTCTTCATCGCCTTACCATGCTCGAACGTTTTCACCATTTCTCAAGCCTTTCCATGGGCAGTGCCATCAGCGGACCCGGGTTGAAGATCCCCGCGTTGTTGACCAGGGCGAAGAGACCCGAACCCTGCGCATGGATGAAATCAAGCGCCCTGCCGACATCTGCATCGTCCGTAATGTCCAGTTGAAATGCCCGAATGTTGGCCACCCTTCGCAGGTCATCGAGGGTGGCCGACAAGAGGTCCGTTGCATAAACACCGAACCCCTTGTCAGCCAGCAGCAGTACGGTAGCCCGCCCGATGCCGGAGGCGGAGCCGGTTATCAGGACCCAGCGTTTCCCGTCCACGTTTTCAGTCTCCCTGCGACGTCTTGATCCGGCGCTTCGTTGTGTCGATCCCGAGAAGCCGAGCGAGATTGCCGCCGAAGATCTTGGCACGGTCCTCGTCCGTGAGGGGCGGATACCCGTACTGCATCTGCAGGTCCTCGGGAATCTGGAAATTCCCGAATCCCAGGGTCGCACCCCGGATCTGCGCAGAGAACCCGGCATAGTCCGATCCCCAGGTGATCTTGTCGGGACCGGCCCAGCGGAGCGCCTCGCCCAGGATTTTCCCGAATTTGCGCGGGGCCGTCACCGACCAGGGACACAGGAGGCTCAGGCAGACGTAGACATTGGGATGCTGCATGGCGATCATGTTGAGGTCGTCACAGTAGGGGTAGCCCATGTGGAAGGCGTTGATCTTCAGCTCCGGGAAATCGCGCGCCACATCGTCGAGCTGCACCGGCAGGGCGTACTTGCTCTTGCCGGGCGGAACCCAGCTGAAACCGGTGTGGATGTCGAGAACGATGCCCAGTTCCTGGGCCTTCTCGTAGAAAGGCCAGATCTCGGGGTCATTCATGTAGGTGTCTTCGGGCGGGTAGAACTTGAAGATCCTGGCGCCCTTCTCCTTGACCCAGTAGACGAGCTCATGGATGACGTTCTGCACGCCCCGGTGCTTGATGGGCGAGACGTTCGGCTGGTACATGAACCGGTCCGGGTTCGTCTCCACGATCCGGGCCATCTCGCCGTTTGACACCCAGCGGGTCGCGTAGCCTGTCGAGTCCATCATGGACTCGGGCAGGAGGCAGGCGATGTCGACCCCGTACTTGTCCATGGCCCAGAGGATGTTCTCGATGCTGGCGTTCTTGACCATCTCCTCCGGCTCCATGCCGTCGATGTAGGTCGCCAGCATGGAAAAGGGAGCCCCGGTCAGAAGCGGTCTCTTGATGTTCTCGATGGCCCTCCACCACATCTGCACACCCGGGTAGTAGTTCAGGGGCCCCATGTCGCCGATCAGGTGGCACTCCGGATCGATCTTGAAATAGTCGTCGGTCATGGCTTTCTTTCCTCCTTTTTTCTATCAGATCTGCGGAAGGCCTTCCGCCCTGGCCTTGTACTTGGCGATTCTCGATTCCAGCCGGGAACCCTTCATCCACAATTCGGGAAGCAGGCGTTCCCTGCCCGCGGTCGGGTTCACCGCGCAGGTGGTCCACTGGTTGAAAATGAAGGTGGAGAAGCACTCCTGGCACCGCGTGCATTTGACAATGTCCTTGATGCGCCCCTCCTTCACCTTTGCGGGCCAGAACGGATCGGCGATGGCCTGGCGTCCGAGGGAGACGATGTCCACCGAATCCTCCGTCATGGCCTTGATGCAGCTCTCGGGATGGATGAAGTTCGGAGCGATCGTGGGGAGCCCCGTCGCCTCCTTGAAGCCTTTGGCCCACCTCGAGAAATTCCCCTCGCCGGCGTAGGCGAAGGTGGTGCCGGCGGTCTGATAACTGCCCTGGGAAATGTCGATGGCATCCACTCCCGCGTCCCTGCACAGGGCCGCAACCCTGCACTGATCCTCGTGGGTGGCGCCCCCCGGCATGAGATCCGCGCCACTGAGCCGGCACCATACCGGCTTGTCCGTGCCGACCCGATCGCGGATCTTCGTGATGATGTTCGTCAGGAAGCGGGCCCGGTTCTCCAGGCTCCCGCCATACTCGTCCACCCGCTTGTTCATGATCGGAGACAGGAACTGGTGGATCAGGTAGCCATGAGGACTATGGATCTCCACGGCATCGAAACCGAGCTTGAAGGCCTCCTCGGCCTGCACGGCCATGCGGTCTTCCAGTTCCCTGATCTCCGGAATGGTGATCTCCCGCGGGGTCTCTCTCCAGATGATGTCATGCATTTCCTGGGATAAGGCCATGACCATCTGCCTCAGGGCCAATTGCGTTTCAGGCGCGTAGTACTCTTCATCGGACATCTTGATCAGCTCGGTAAAATCGATGGCGCCCGCCGATGGTTTCGCAACCCGTTTCTTCAGTTGGGTTTCCCACCCCTTGTTGGCCATGAGATCCCTCAGGTCCACGTGTACTGGAACCGGGGACGGCGCTGCGGGATATACGTCCGGGCTGGAGACAGGGGGGTGTCCCTGCCTCCCCCATCCAGGGCTCAGCTGGATGCACATCTTGCATTTATCGTAGGAGTGAACGGTGTCGAGGACCTTGCCCCAGAAGCGGTAGTATCGATAGTCCGTGAAATGGGACACATTCATGATCTCGCCGCCGTACCAGGCGTGGGGATTGACCATGACCGCCTCGGTGATGAGCAGTCCGAAACCTCCGCGTGCTCGCGTTGCGTACCAGGCCAGCGCCTGATCCCCTGGGTATCCCAGGGGATCTGAGTACCCCATGTTCATGGGAGCCATGGCGACGCGGTTTTTCAGCTCCAGGGTCCCGATCCGGATCGGTTCGAAAAGCCTGTCGAATTTCATAGACATAACCCTCCTTTTGGGTTTTGTTCACAAGTGGACCTTCAACTGACCATCCTTTCCTTTCCCTCCCAAAACTTGGCCTTGATGTCCTTCTTGATGATCTTGCCGACAATGGTCTTGGGGATGGAATCCCAGAAGGCCACGGCCTTGGGGCACTTGTATCCGGCCAGCGTCTTCTTGCAGTGCTCGATGATCTCCTCTTCTGTGGCCTTGGCCCCGGGCTTGAGAACAACCACGGCCTGCACGATCTCTCCCCACTTCTCGCTGGGAGCCGACACAACGGAGCACTCGAAGACCGCGGGGTGCTGGTAGATCACGTTCTCCACTTCCGCCGGATAGACGTTCTCCCCGCCGGAAATGATCATGTCCGCCTTGCGGTCCGTGATGAACAGGTACCCGTCTTCGTCAAGGTAACCTACGTCGCTGGTGTGGTACCATCCGCCCTTCGTGACCTGGGCGGTCAGCTCCGGGTTCTTCCAGTAGCCGAGCATGATGTGCTTTCCCTTGATGCAGATCTCGCCCCGTTCGCCGGGGCCGAGCGTGGCGTCGTCGTCGTTCACGATCTTGACGCGTCCAAAGCTGGTTTCTTTTCCCGCGCTGTACAGGTGCCTGGATTTTTCACCCTCGAGATGATGGTCCGTCTCGGCCATCCAGGTGATCGGTGCCACTTCCGTTGCCCCGTATATCTGCTTGAATTTGTTTCCGAATTTACGGATGCATTTCTTCAGAACTTCCACGGGGAAGGGGCTGCCGGCGTAGGTCAGGGATCGCAGGCTGGAAAGGTCGTACTTGTCCACGTTGGGGTAGTCCACCATCCAGCCGTAGATCGTGGGGACGAGGTTCATGTGCGTGCACTTCTCATCCTGGATGAGCTGGAAGATTTTGTCGAGGTTCGGGTGGCGGTTGATGCAGGCCTTTCCTCCCGCGGTCAGGACGCCCAGGATGGGCCAGAAGGAAATGTGGAAGATCGGGAGGACGTAACACGTTGCATCGTCCGGCGTGAGAGACAGAGACGTGGCGCATGCCAGCGCCAGGATCGCGCATTGCCGGTGGCTGATCATGACGCCTTTCGGAAGCCCCGTCGTGCCCCCCGTATACATGAGGATGGCCATGTCGTTCTCCTGGACGTCGAAAGCGTCCGGGTCGGGTTCCGCAGCGGACGCTTTCTGCAGAAGCCCCTCATAGTCCAGGAATCCGTCCCGCGGGTTGTCCAGGGTGATCCACGTCCTGATGTTGATGAAGCGGTCCTTGAGATTCCCGATGCGATCCTCGTAGGCGTCGCCGGCCAGGAACAGGGTCGCCTCGCTGTCGTTGACCACGTACACGAGTTCCTCGTCGCCGAGCCGCACATTGAGGGGTGTGACGCTCATGCCGATCTTGGCCGCCGCGAAATACGCCTCCATGTATTTTGTGCAGTTGTCGGCGATGACGCAGAGGCGGTCGCCCTTGCCGCAGCCAAGGTCGAGCAGGGCGTGGGCGAAACGGTTGATGCGCTGGTTGAACTCCCTGTAGGTCAGCCTCGACCCTTCGTAAACCATCGCGATGTTGTCGGGATAGCTGGTTGCCCCGCAGCGCGGGATGTCTCCTAACATGTACATTTCTCTCCTCCTTTGCAGGCTCGTTGTTTCGTCAGGCCCATGACTTGGGCAGTCCCTGGAACTGCATCAGCATGTTCCGGCTCATCTCGTTCGAAATCGGCGAGAATTGAATCTGGTAAGCGTCGCGGGCAAACATCGACACGGGGTATTCCTGGCAGATCCCGTAACCGCCGAAGATCTCGGGGCCGAACGTCGCGGCATGGCGGGCACCCTCCGCGGCCACCAGTTTGGCCATGGTCGCCTCGAGGTGATAGGGCTTCCCGTTGTCGCACAGCCAGGCGGACTTGTACGTGAGGTTCCGGGAGTTCTCCAGGTTGATGTACATGTCCGCCAGGTAGTTCTGCAGGATCTGGAAGCGGCTGATGGGGCCGCCGAAGGCGTTCCGCTCCTGGACGTACTTGAAGGACAACTCGTAGATGGCGCCGATGATCCCGACCCCCATCATGGCGACGCCGATGCGTTCGGGGTTCAGGACGGTCATGATCTCCATGTACGCATTTCCCTGCTTCCCGAGCAGATTCTCCTTGGGAACCTCGACGTTGTCGTAGAAGATCTCGACGGAGTCGCAGTGATGGCAGCTGAACTTGTCGATGTGGTTGATGGTCACCCCCTTGCTCTCCCTCGGAACCATGATCGTGCTGAGGGAACGGCTGCGGGGCTTGTCCTTCTCGGTCTTGCAGATGGTGATGAGGGAATCGGCCACGTGGGCTCCGGTGATGAACACCTTCTGGCCGTTGATGACCCAGCGGTCGCTCTTTTCCTCGGCCGTGGTGGAGATGGCGCCGAGCAGGTCCGTGCCGCCCGCCGGCTCGGTCAGGGCCATGCAGGTCTTGAACTTGCCGGCCCCGATGAGGGGAAGGTACGTTTCCTTCTGCTCCTTCGTTCCCAACTCGTTGATGAACCGGACGCCGAAGCCGAAAGTGACGCCGACGGCAAGGGCCACGGACATGGAGCGCTTGCAGATCTGCTCGTAGGCGAGCATCTGGTCGACCCATCCCAGGCCCTGCCCGCCGTATTCTTCCGGAACCGACGACCAGAACAGTCCAATGTCGATGAATTTCTGCCACAGGTCATCGGGGGGGAAATTTAGATTCTTGTCCATCCAGAGGACGTATTCCCAGTTCAGTTCCTTCTCGCAGAAAGTCCGGAAGGACTCCTGGATAATCCGTTGTTCTTCTGTCAGTCCGAAATGCATGATCTCACTCCTTATTTCTCTTGCCGGGCCGGTTTCTTGACGTCCGATGCGATGTTCGCCTCCCTCTGCTGCCGGACCAGAGCCTCCGGGCTCTGCCGGAATCCCTCCATCACCGTCTGGATGTCCGGGGCATAGACGAGCCACTGGATGGCGTTCCTTTCCAGGGCGAGGGCCGCGTCGAGGCTCCCGCATTCCAGGGACCGCGCCATCACTTCCTTGCCCATGCGCAGGGCGATGGGCTTCTTCGCGCCCAGGTTGGCCACCACGGCCCCGAATTCCTCCTCGAAGGTCTCGTCCGGGAATACCCGCGTCAAAAAGCCCATTTCGTACATGTCGGTGGCCCGGTAGTCCTTGCGGCCGCTGTATAGGACCTCGCGGGCCCGGTAGATGGGCATCGCCCGGGCAATCCGGACCGTGCCGCCCCAACCCGGCAGGACGCCCATGTTGATCTCCGTCGTGCCGAACTTCGCGGAGGCCTTCGCATAGATGAGGTCGCACATCAGGGCCAGTTCCAGACCCCCGGCAAGGCAGTGCCCGTTCACCTTGGCCACGACAACCTTCTCGCAGAGCTCGACGGCCTTGCCGATGTCGTACCCGTCATGGGCGAGCCAGTTCAGGGAGTTCTGATGCTCCGCCAGGGAGGGAAACACCGAGAGGTCGCCCCCCGTGCAGAAGGCTTTTCCCGCTCCCGCCAGCACCACGACCGCGATGGCGTTTTCGTCCCGGACCCGGCGGAAGGCATCCAGGAGTTCACCGGCCATTTCCTTGTTGATGGCGTTGTACTTGTCCGGCCGGTTCAGGGTGATGGTGCAGACCGGCCCCTCGATTTCGTAAAGGATGGCTTGGTAGTCGGGCATGGTTCTCCTCCTTTATTCATGGCCGGCGGGTCGGAAATACGGCAGGAAGAAGCCTTCACGCTCGTGGAAGACGACTTCCACCCGCATGTTGAAGCGGATGTCCTCGGGCTTGCAGTCCACGATCCGGGTCATCATGCGAATCCCCTCGTCGAGGTTGACAAAGGCGATCGTGTAGGGCAGTTCATCCATGAACTTGGGCTCGACCATGCTGTAGGCTGTGGAGAAGGTCTCGATCCGCGCCTTGCCGCTCGCCTCGATCCAGCCAAGGTTTCCGGACCAGCACTCGGGGCAGTACTTCCGTGGGTAGAAAATCCTGGACTCGCAGTCTTTGCACACCTGGATCAGGAGTTTGCCCTGCTTCGTTCCCTCCCAGAATTTCTCCGACCACGGTTGCGTCTCCGGCAGTGGTTTTTTCATGTCGAATTCCATCTCAGTTCTCCTTTCCCCAGATGCTGGCAATGATGTTGAAGCCCGATCCACCCGAGGTGTTCTGGTAGACGTATTTGCAGTCTTTCACCTGGCGTTCGCCGGCCTTGCCCATGAGCTGCCGCGCCGTTTCCACGTATGTGGCCGCGCTCACGCCCGAGCCGGTATGGCCCCTGCCGGGGGCGTCACCGATGGTGGCCCAGGGGATGTCGCCGCCGAAGGACATCCGCCCCTCGCGGAAGTATTTGCCGGCCTGGCCGGGAGGGGCCACTTCCAGGCATTCCGCGATGATGGGATGGGCCAGGGGGTAGGCGATGTAGACATTCCAGAGACTGACGTCGTCCTTCGTGATGCCGGCCTGGGCCATGGCTTCCTTCGCTGTCACGCCCCAGCCCTCGAACATCTTCTTCTGATCCCTCAGGACGCAGGTCCCGCTGAAGTAGCGCGCCGATTCCCCCAGCTTGTAGGCGGCGGGGCGCTTCATCTTCGCGGCGTCCTCGGCGGACACGACCACCATGGCGCAGCCACCGTCACCCAGCACGTTGCTCTCTCTCTTGTGGAGCGGGGTGTTGAGCAGCCCTGAGGCAAGGACCTTCTCAACCGACGGGACTTCCTTGCCGTAGAAGATGGAATTGGGATCCCGGGACGCCCAGCTGCGGAGCGCCGTCACAACCGAGGCCATCTCCTCCGGTGTGCACCCCGACTCATGCATGTAAAGGTTGGCATACAGGCCCATGATGAGGTTGTACGTGGTCCCGTAGGGGTACTCCCACTGCAGGTCCACACCCGCCTTGGCGAAAAAATTGATCTGGTCCACCAGCGGGATCGTGGAGTGCACCGTGACATGTGGAATCAGAACCGCCCTGGCCAGGCCGCTCGTGATCCAGTATTCCGCGAGCCTGAGGCAGTTCGACGTAGAGGCGCCGCCAGCATTGCAGAGGACCGAATCCTTGCATCCCTTGAGCCCCAGTTCCTCGGGCAGCTTGCCGAAGGACAGCTCGGCGGTGATCGTCGGCTGTGCCTGGGGTGAAACGATGGCGGCCGCCTCGATGTCATTCTTGTGCAGACCGGAGTCCCGGACCGCTTCCATGCAAGTGTCGTACAGGATGTCCCAGTGCGTTCGCTGCGGATAGGTGCCAGTGGGCACCTCGCCAATACCAATAATTGCTATCTTCCCCCTGCTCATGACGACCTCCTCCTTCGATGACGTTATGTTCCTGTTTTCCCAAAATATTTTAGGGACGCATCCCTGATGTCTGACGATCGATGCTCGTTGCCCGCGAACCGTCTTTCTGTCTCTTCCTTTCCTGTCTGGCGATGCTTGCCAATTGCGTTATAGACAAAACCGTACCGTATGGTTTAGGAGTAGATAGTCGAAATTCAGGGACGATGTCAAGGAATTTTTACCCTGGTTGAATCGCCTTGAAAATCAGAGGGGTTTCGGTTTACGTAGCGCGTCGGGGAAAAGGATTGGAAAGGGAGTGATGATGGCCAAGCACCCAAGGCATATGCGCATTTCCGAGTTGAGTGAATACGCGGAGATGCCGCTTTCGACAATCAAACATTACTTGCGGGAGGGGCTTCTGCCGGCACCGATCCGGACCGGCAAGACCATGTCCTATTACACGGAAGACCACCTCGTAAAACTCGGAAACATCAAGGAATTGAAACAGTCCGGCATACCGTTGGCATCCATCCGGGATAGCCTTGCCAACGACGCGGCATCGTCGAAGAACCGGGCCAGTGCCGACACGATTGTTACAAGCAAGAGAGAGTCGATCGTTTCGGCCGCGGTCGGCCTGTTCCGGGAAAAGGGCTACGGTGCCACAAAGATCTCGGACATCGCCGGGAGGGCGGGGATCAGCAAGGCAACGTTCTACCAGTACTTCGGAAAGAAGGAGGACGTCTTCCTGGAGAGCGTCGACACAATCTTCTACGACATCGGCAGCGGCATCCCGGAGATTCGGGAGGAACGGGACGCCATCCGGAGAATCAGGCTCCGGGCAATGAATTTCCTGAAGTCTCACAGCCACATGATCGAAATGTTCAATCAGCTCCGCGGTGCCTCGGTTACCGGAAATGCGGAAATCCTGGCCAAGCTCGAAGAGGCCACGGAGAACCTGATCGGACCGATCCGGAACGACCTGGAAATGGCCCTTCAGCAATACGAAACGCAGCCCTTCGACTGCACCCTCATGGCCCATCTGCTGCTTGGGGCTGTTGAATATTTTTTATATTACCGAGAAGAAAAGAACGATGACCTGGACCTGCTCCTGGGCAAGATCCTGGCCACCATCTTTGGCGATGATGTCCCCGGCCGAACAAGCGAGCAACAAGAGGAACAATAAGTCTTTGAAACCACAGGATTTCATGAAAATATCCGAACTTTCCCGGATCACCGGTGCGTCCGTTTCGACCATCCGGCATTACGTCCGCGAGGGGATATTGCCCCCTCCGATCAAGACGGGCAAGACGCGGGCGCTCTATTCAAGAGCGCATCTGGAAGGGATCATGCGGGTTCGAAAGGAGCAGATCGAGAGGGGCAAATCGCTGCCGGAAATCCGTGAGATCCTGAAGAAGGAGTTGACACCGTGGACTCTCAGCGAGGATAAGGCCGGCGAGCCTCTTGATCGGCGTGACCTGATTGTCGAGGCTGCCATCGCTCTCTTTTTCCAGAAAGGATACACGGAGACCAGTATCGCCGACATCGCGAGCGGTGCACATATCAGCAAGGAAACATTTTACATTCATTTCCGCAACAAGGAGCACCTCTTCATGGAATGCGCGGATCGCATCTTTCATGACATGTACAATCATGTCTGGCAGGAAATCCGCGCGGAGAGAGACATGCAGGAGCGCCTCCGGAAGCGGGCCCGGGCCTTTTTCGACTCTTACCCGCAGTGGATTTCCATGATGAATCTCGTTCGCGGTCTTGCTGTCGGGGAAAATCCTGCATTTCAGGAAAAATTCCGCCAACTCCTCCGGCAGATGATTGATCCGCTCGTCCGGGAAATACGGCACTTGCAGGGGAAAGGACTTGCCTGGGAAAATATCGACGCTCCCGTCGCAGGGTTCCTGATGATGGGCATGGTTGAGCAAGGAGCAACCCTCATTCAGTGTGGAATGAACAGCCCCCAGGATGTCATTTCCGCGATAGAGCGCTTGATGCAGCAGGGGCTTTTTCGCTGAAAAATATTTGCCCCATGACGACGGTCATGTCGCATCATGCATTCACAGCCTCGTTCGGGCTGGCACGTCGATCCACCGCACAGATTTTCATTCAATTGTAGATCAAGAGAACGGTATTGGAGGAATCGTGAAATGACGTTCTTCGGGAAACCTGCGGGAGACAAGTATCATACGAGAACCATCGAGGTGAATACCTACGAATATGATGAAGGAAGATTGGTCGTTGCCGGAACCCTGACGGATCATCGATGGAAGGAATATCGTCTGGCCACCGGTGAAAAGAGAGATCCCGGCATCCTGCACCAGATGATCATCCATCTGCTCCTGAATAAGAGCAGTCTGGAGATCGATGATCTGCATGTCGAAATGCCCGGCGTTCCGCGAGCGGAGTGCCTGGAGACACGAGCCAGCCTCGATCCTGTCAAGGGAATGAGAATCGTCGGCGGATTCACGTCGAAAGTGAAAAGCATGGCCGGTAAAGGGCAGGGATGCAGCCATCTGGTTACACTTCTGACGGCGATGGGCTCTGCTGCCATACAGGGATTTGCAGCTTACAAGCTTCACAAATCCCAGTCGCTCGCCGCCGACATGACCAGGATGCTGGTGGACTCCTGTTGGACCTGGCGTGCAGGCGGACCGCTGATTCGCTTCTTGAAGACCGATCCTGACAAGCCGAACCGGCCTTGATCTGCCTGCATTTCACAAGAAAAGGGCTCAACCGCAAACGGCTGAGCCCTTGTTTGTCCCTGGAGCCGATGAGGAGAATTGAACTCCTGACCTGGCGATTACGAATCGCCTGCTCTACCAGCTGAGCTACATCGGCATGATGCGTCCGGATGGCCTGAAACAGAGGACCGTCTTTACCCCAAGGATTGAGGCTTGTCAAGCCTTTCCCTTGACATTCGGAGGCGGTCTGGTATGCTCGCCGCATCTTTGCCGGAGGGAGGGCCATGAAGGGTAAACTCGGTAAGTTCCTCGCTGTATCCCCCCTGACCATCACCATTGCCGTGACCTTCCTTGTGGTCGTCCTTTTCTTCTTCAACCCGCCCTTTCTCCATTTCATGGAACTGAAGACCATGGACCTGCGCATGGTCTCCCGCGGGAAGGTCCAGCCTGTGGGCGCGGTGGTCATCGCCGCGGTGGACGAGAAGAGCCTGGGCGAGCTGGGGCGCTGGCCCTGGCCGCGGACGACCATGGCCCGCCTCGTGGAAAAGCTCAAAAAGGACGGGGCCAAGGCGGTCGGCTTCGATATCGTGTTCGCCGAGCCCGACGAAAACTCCAGCCTCCGGGCCCTGGGCGCCCTGGAAAAGGAGCTGAAGGGGGCGGCGAGTCCGGCCGTCATGAAGATTCTGGAACGCAAGCGGTCCGGAGCCGATACGGATAAGGCCCTGGCGAAGGCCATCGAAAAGGTCGAGAACGTATCCCTGGGGTATTTCTTCCACCTTTCCCAGAAGGACGTGGCCCATCTCACGGAGGAGGCGGCGGAAGAGAGGCTGGATGTCATCGGCAATTCCCGGTACCAGATGGTGGAGGTCCGGGCCGGGGTCAAGCCCGACGAGTATGCATTCATTCACGCCTTCACGGCGGAGCCGAATCTCCCGGCCGTCTCGGAAGCCGGCCAGAACAGCGGTTATTTCAACGCCTTTCCCGACGCGGACGGCGTGATCCGCTGGTCGCCCCTGGTGATCAAGGCCGGGGAAAGCTTCTATAACCCCCTGTCCCTGGCCCTGCTGCAGCAGTATTTCGACTGGGAGCCCCTGGTTCTCCGGCTCGCCGACTTCGGCGTGGAAGGCATCCAGATCGGCGACATCCGGATTCCCACCGACGAGGCCGGGCGGGTCATGATCAATTATCTCGGCCCCGGGAAAACGTTTCCCCACTACTCGATCTCCGACATCCTGAGCGGGCGGCTGGATCCCGACACGTTCAAGGACAAGATCGTCATCGTCGGGGCGACGGCCATCGGCATCTACGATCTCCGGGTGACCCCCTTCAGCTCCGTCTATCCGGGGGTGGAGATCCACGCCACCGTCATCGACAACATCCTGAAGCGGAACTTTCTCCAGCGCACCGCCTGGACATCGCTGCTGGATTTCCTGAGCATCCTCGGCCTCGGATTCCTCATCGGCCTGGTGCTGCCGCGGTTCAGCGCCGTCCGCGGCCTGCTCTTCAGCGCCCTCATCCTAGCGGGCTTCGTCGCCGTGAACACCCTGCTGTTCACCCGGATGAACCTCTGGCTGAACATGGTCTACCCGGTCATTGTGATCCTGGCCGTCTATGTGGCTGTCACGGTGTACCGCTACATCACGGAGGAGCGGGAGAAGCAGAAGATCCGCGGGGCCTTCCAGTATTACCTGACGGCCTCGGTCATCAACGAGATGCTGAAGGACCCCACCAAGCTGAAGCTCGGCGGGGACAAGAGGAACCTGACCGTCCTGTTCTCGGACATCCGCGGGTTCACCACGATCTCGGAGAAGCTCTCGCCGGAAGAGCTGGTCCACCTGCTGAACGAGTACCTCACCGCCATGACGGACCTGGTGTTCAAGTACGACGGCCTCCTGGACAAGTACATGGGCGACGCCATCATGGCCGTCTGGGGAGCCCCGCTGGACCAGCCGGACCATGCCGAGAGGGCCTGCCGGACCGCCCTGGAGATGCTCGAAGAGCTCAGGAAGCTCCAGAACAAGTGGGAATCCGAAGGCCGGCCGCGGATGGACATCGGTGTGGGCATCAACACGGGGGACATGGTCGTCGGCAACATGGGCTCCCAGATGCGCTTCGACTACACCGTCATGGGAGACAGCGTAAACCTGGGCTCCCGCCTGGAGGGGATCAACAAGGAATATGGGACGAGTGTCGTCATCAGCGAGTTTACCCACGAGATCATCAAGGACCGGTTCTTCTGCCGCGAGCTCGACTCCGTCCGGGTGAAGGGCAAGAAGCTGCCCGTCAGGATCTACGAGCTCCTGGGGGAGCAGCGAGACGCCGACCGCTTTGCGCGATGGTGCGGGATCTTCGAGCAGGGGCTGGCCCGTTATAAGGAAGGCCGCTGGGACGAGGCAATCGCCCTGTTCCGCCAGGTCCTCAACATCAAGCATGGAGATCCGCCGTCGGAGCTCTATATCTCCCGCTGCGAGTCCCTCAAGGAGCACCCGCCGGAAGGCGAGTGGGACGGCGTCTTTACCATGACGAGAAAGTGAACGGCGCGGCGGGGCGACGACCGGCTGCGCGGATTTTCTTTCGGTCCCCCCGGCGGGGCGCTGAGCGGAGCCGTCCCGTTCCTCCCGTTGTCGAAGAAAGCGGAAAACCCCACAACAGAAACGCGGATCGTAACCGGTCATGGAACAACAGAAATACAGAAGCTGGGTCGAGGTCGATCTCGACAGCTTCTCCCGGAACTGGGAGGAGCTGAAGCGGCTGGTCGGTCCGGACGTCCGGATCATGCAGGTCGTCAAGGCCGACGCATACGGCCACGGAGCCCTGGAGCTCTCCAGCGTCGCCCTCCGGAACGGCGCCTGGGCCCTGGGGGTGGCCAACGCCGACGAGGGCGTCCAGCTCCGCGCGAGCGGCATCACCGCTCCGATCGTCATCCTCAGCCCGTCCCCGGACTCCGAGATCGGGCAGATCGTCAAGTACGGCCTCACGCCGTCGGTGTCCGAGGCCTCTTTCGCCCGGGAGCTTCAGAAGAGCGCCCGGAAGTCGGGCATCCGCGTCCCCGTCCACATCGAGGTAGACACGGGCATGGGCCGCGGCGGGACGATCCACTACGAGGCCTTCGACCTGATCCGGGCGGTCCTGGACATGCCGAGCCTCGACCTGGAGGGAATCTTCACCCACCTCTCCTCCAGCGAAGTCCTGGTGGACTACAACAACCGCCAGTGGACCCATTTCCGGAACCTCCTGGCCAAGCTGGAGGAGAACCGGATCCGGATTCCGCTGAAGCACATGTCCAACAGCGGGGCCGTCCTGAACTTCCCCGAGTACAATCTCGACCTGGTCCGGCCGGGCATCATGACCTACGGCATCTACCCAGGGCCGGAAACGCGGGACAAGGCCGACCTGGCGCCCGTCATGAGCTTCAAGACGCGGGTCGTCCTCCTGAAGGAGTTTCCCGAAGGATACAGCATCGGCTACAACCGCACCTACATCACCTACCGGCCCACGCGCATCGCCACGATCCCCGTGGGTTACGGCGACGGCTACGGGATCCTGCTGTCGAACTCCGGCGAGGTCCTGATCCGGGGCCGGAAGGCGCCCATCGTGGGCCGCATCTCCATGGACATGTGCACCATCGACGTCAGCCATATCCCGGACTGTGCAATCGGCGACGAGGTGGTCCTCATGGGCCGCCAGGGCGACGGGTGCATCTCCGCCAACGAGATCGCGGCCCGGACGAACACCATCAGCTACGACGTCCTGTGCGCCCTGGGCAAGCGGGCCCCCCGGATCTTCGTCCAGAAGGGGAGGGCCGACGCGGTGGAGCCGCGCCTCCGGAGGATCTACATCCCCGGGGAGGAGAAGTCCGTCGCCCGCATCGACAGCATCATCCGCCACTGCTTCCAGACGAGGGCCCGGAGCGAGGAGATGGGGGACGCCATTTTCTCGGAGATGTTCGAGACCCTCTTCGGGAAGGAGGACCGGCAGCTGGAGCTCCGGGACCGCTTCCGATACAATATCGAGATCTCCGAGGCCTCCCCGCAGAACGGGAAGCGGAAGCGGGGCGAGTTCTTCCGGGTCCTGACCCGGGTGGAGTACACCAAGGCCCTCCGGGAGCCCGTTTTCATGATCGGCTGCGCCATGACGAACGCGCAACTCGAGGCCCTCTTCGAGGAGAAGCGCTGCGAGTACCGATGGCTCCTGAACCTGGGCGACGAGGCGGTGACGGAGAGCGACTTCCGCGTCGAGCGGGTCACCATCGACGGGGAGGACATCCCCATCCTCCGGTCCGAGAACACCGAACGCGGTTATGAAGTCTGGTGCGGCGGCGACCTCCTGAAGAAGAAGCTCAACCGGCCGGTCCGCTTCGCCTTCGAGATCGCCACCAAGAAATCCAAGGAAAACAACCTGTTTTCCGTGTACGTGGTCTACCCCACCCGGGGCCTGGAAATCTCCTTCCAATACGAGAAGGCCAATCTCCGCCGCGTCCGGGAAGTGAGCTATTTCGCGGGCAAGCACCCATACCCGCGGGTCACCCGGGAGCAGGGCCGATGCACTACCCTGACCATCGCCGACGATGAGTGGATCTTCCCCAACAGCGGCGTCACCTTCATCTGGGATACCTGAAAGAAAGGGCCGGCCCCGGCCGGGGCGGCGAAACCGAAAGACGAATGGAAAAATTGAAGATCGGCATCATCATGGGGGGACTCTCCTCGGAGAAGGAGGTCTCCCTCAATAGCGGGCGAAACGTCCACGATAACCTCGATCCCGAGTTTTATGAAGCGGTTCCGCTGTTCATGGACGAGCGGGGCCGTCTCTGGGTCCTTCCCTGGCAGCTCATCCCGCAGAACACCACCGTCGACATCACCGAGCAGCTCGAGCGGCAGGCACGCCCCGTCACCTACGAGGATCTCCGGAGGGAGATCGACTTCGCCTTCATCTCCCTCCATGGAAAATACGGCGACGACGGGTGCATCCAGGGGCTTCTGGAGCTGCTCCGGATCCCCTACACGGGGCCGGGCGTCCTGGCCTCGGCCCTGGGCATGGACAAGCACATCCAGCAGATGGTCCTCCGCGAGGCCGGGCTGGACGTCCCGCGGAGCCTGGTGATCCGCCGGGCCGAGTGGGAAGAGGACCGGGAAGGCGTCATCCGGCGCATCCGGGATGCCGTGCCGTGGCCCTGCGTCACCAAGCCGACCCGCGAGGGGTCCAGCATCGGCGTCACCATCGTCCGGGACGAGGCCTCCCTCGACGCGGGCATGGCCGAGGCCCTGCGGTGGGACAACGCGGTCCTGGTCGAGGAATTCCTGGAGGGCGTCGAGTTCTCCTCCATCGTCCTCGAGGACGACGGCGTCGCCGAGCCCCTGGGGCTGACGGAGATCCACCCCCAGAGCGAGTTCTACACCTACGACGACAAGTACATGCCGGGGCGCTGCCGCAAGTTCACTCCGCCCAAGACCATCCCCCCGGAGGTCGTGAAGAGGATCCTGGAGGAGGTGCTCAAGGCCTTCCACGCGCTGGGCTTCCGGTCCTACGGCCGGATCGACGGCTTCTATACGGCCGACGGCCGGATTCTCGTCACCGATCCCAACTCCTCCTCGGGCATGGCGCCCTCGTCCTTCTTCTTCGAGCAGGCTGCCAGCGCGGGGATGCTTCCCTCCATGATCATCTCGCGGCTCATCGAGAACGCCCGGAAGATCCACCGGGAGAAGCGGGGTCCCCTGTGAAAGGGGGCGCGCGGAGGGGCAGGCCATGACCGTCCCCGGCAACCTGGCCGCCATGACGACAAGGATCTTCCTGGACGTCCGCCCCCGGGTCCACCACCACCTGCAGGCATGGACCGCCCGGGCCGGGGCCATCCCGGACCCGGAGCTGCGCCGGCAGGCGCTTCTCAGCATCGGGACCAAGTCGTTCCACTGCGAGGGGGGCGGCATCTATGCCCTCCTGGCGGGGGATGCCTTTGAGGATGCCGTCCGCTTCATCGTGGCCTACCAGACGATCAGCGACTATCTCGACAACCTCTGCGACCGCAGCACCTCCCAGGATCCGGACGACTTCCGGGCCCTCCACGAATCCATGCCGCAGGCCCTCGCGCCGGAATCGGACCGGACCGACTGGTACCGTCTCCACGCGGAGCGGGACGACGGCGGATACCTGGCGGACCTCGTGGAGACGTGCCGGGACACGCTCCGGCGGGTTCCCTCCTACGGGGCCGTTGCGCCTGCCCTGCTTCGCCTGGCGGGGATGTACGGCGACCTCCAGGTCCACAAGCACGTCCGCCTCGACGAGCGGCTCCCGCGGCTCCTGGCCTGGTTCGAGGCGCACCGGAACGGGGTTCCGGAACTTCGCTGGTACGAGTTTGCCGCCGCCACGGGCTCGACCCTGGGGATCTTCTGCCTCGTCTCGTCGGCCTTCCGGAAAGGGTTTTCGGAGGCGGAGGCCGGGCGGGTGGAAAAGGCCCTTTTCCCGTGGGTCCAGGCCCTGCACATCCTCCTGGACTACCTGGTGGACCAGGAGGAGGACCGCCAGGGAGGCGACCTGAACTTCTGCACTTACTATCCCGGCGAGGAGGATCTCCTGGAGCGCCTGTCGTGGCTCTTCGGCCGTGCGGAGGGAGCGGTCCGCGGGCTCCCCGAGGCCCCCTTCCACCGCATGATCATTCGGGGGCTCCTGGGGATCTACCTGGCGGACCGCAAGGTGGACCGGCAGGCGCGGGTCCGGCGGATGGCCCGGAAACTGGTCGGGATGGGCGGCCCGGCGGCGGTCTTTTTCTTCCTCCACTGCTGGGCGTACCGGCGCTTCCGGGAACGGTGAGGAGGGGCCGCCGTGATCCGCTATATCGCCAAGAGGCTCCTCTTCATGGTCCCGCTACTCCTGGGGATCACCATCATCTGCTTCACCGTGATGCACCTGGCCCCGGGGTCCCCGACGGACCTGGAGACCCAGATGAACCCCCGGGCCTCCGCGGAGGCGAAGGCCCGCCTGATGGCCCTCTACGACCTGGACAAGCCCCTCCACGTCCAGTACTGGCTCTGGCTCAAGAAGATCGCCGTCCTGGACCTGGGGACGTCCTTCTCCCAGGACCGCCGGCCCGTGGACCGGAAGATCCTCGAGCGCCTGCCCATCACGATCCTCCTGAACCTGCTGTCCATGGGACTGATCCTGTTGGTGGCCATCCCCCTCGGGGTCCTCTCGGCGGTCCGCCAGGATTCCTGGTTCGACCGCCTGGCCGGGGTCTTCGTCTTCATCGGGTTCGCCGTGCCCACCTTCTGGCTGGCCCTGCTCCTGATGATCCTCTTCGGCGTCGAGCTGGGGTGGCTCCCCATCTCGGGGATTCGCTCCCTCAACTATGAATACCTGCCCCCCGGCGCGGCCGTCTGGGATCTCCTGAAGCACCTGATCCTGCCGGTGGGGCTGTCGGCCTTCGGCGGGCTGGCGGGGCTCTCCCGGTACATGCGCTCCAACATGCTGGAGGTCATCCGCCAGGACTACATCCTGACGGCCCGGGCAAAGGGGCTCCGGGAGCGGACGGTGATCTACAGGCACGCCCTCCGGAATGCCATGCTCCCGGTCATCACCATCCTGGGGCTGTCGGTGCCGGGCCTGATCGGCGGCAGCGTCATCTTCGAGACCATCTTCGCGATCCCCGGCATGGGGCAGCTCTTCTATATGTCTGTGATGGCGCGGGATTACCCCGTCGTGATGGGGATCCTCCTGATCGGGGCGGTCCTGACCCTCCTGGGGAACCTGCTGGCGGACGTGTCCTACGCCCTGGCGGATCCCCGGATCCGGGTCTCGTGAGGAGAATCGGCATGGCGGGAGGCTTCTGGCAGCGATTCCGGAAAAACAGGCTGGCCGTGGCGGGGCTCACGGTGGTGGTCCTCCTGTTCGCCGTGTCGTTCCTGGCGCCGTGGATCTCGCCCTACGACGCGGGGGCCATCGACCTCCAGAACATCCTCCAGGCGCCGTCGGGCAAGCACCCCTTCGGGACGGACCCCCTCGGCCGGGACGTCCTGAGCCGCATGATCTGGGGGGCCGGGATCTCCCTGAAGGTGGGCTTCGTGGCCACGGGGATCGCCATCGTGCTGGGAACCATCCTCGGGGCCCTGGCGGGATACTACGGGCGGTGGGTGGACGCCCTGATCATGCGCTTCGTCGACATCATGCTGTGTTTTCCCACGTTCTTCCTGATCCTGGCGGTGATCGCCTTCCTGGAGCCGTCCATCTGGAACATCATGATCATCATCGGCGCCACCGGCTGGATGGGGATCACCCGGCTTGTCCGGGCGGACTTCATCTCGCTCAAGGAGCGGGACTTCGTCCAGGCGGCCCGGGCCATCGGGGCCTCGGACCTGAGGATCATCTTCCGCCACCTGCTGCCGAACGCCATGGCCTCCATCCTCGTGGCGGCCACGCTGGGAGTGGCCGGGGCGATCCTGACCGAATCGGCCCTCAGCTTCCTGGGGATCGGCGTCCAGCCGCCCACGCCGAGCTGGGGCAACATGCTCACTGCCGGAAAGGACAACATCGACATCGCCTGGTGGCTGTCCCTCTATCCGGGGCTGGCCATCCTGGTGACGGTCCTGGGATACAACCTGCTGGGGGAAGGGATCCGGGACGCCCTGGACCCGCGGCTGCGGCGCTGATCCATTCGGGGGCGGCCGGGGAGCGCGAGGAAATCAAAAAACCGGCCCGGGTTTATACCCGGCCGGCTTTTTCTTGTCGATTGCCCTGTGATCTCTGTGCGTTGTGTCCGAAAACGGTCAGGGCATCTCCCAGTCGCTGTCGGGGGACGCGAAGTCCTTCAACTGGTCCCGACGCTTCTTGTGCTGGAGCTTCTTGAGGGCCTTCGCCTCGATCTGGCGGATCCGCTCACGGGTGACGCCCATCATTTCCCCGACTTCCTCCAGGGTAAAAGGTCCATAGTTGCAGGCAACCCAGGTGCAGTTGAGGAAATTCTCGTTCGAGAGGCGCCACTCGCAGGTCATTTCGGTGCAAGGCTCGGAAATCAGATGTCCTTTCTTCTTGCAACGATACATGTTTTTCACGGGGGAGGGTCTCCTTGCTTGGAAAGTTCGCCTAAACTAAACACCCTGCAGGGGATTGTCAACTGGGAAAGGCATTTCCCGGGACGGCGGAGTCCGGGTAACATCCGGTCATATCGGCGAAAAGCCTCGTTGACGGGAAAGACCGTCAGCAGCACCGTTGGTTAAAGTGGGGGACCTCCCGAACGGTTGTTGAAAGGCAGAAACGGCAGTTAGCCCAGTCCCCGGTTCAGATTGTTTTCTTACCGAAGAACAAGGACCCAGGAGGAAGACATGGCTGCCGAGAAGAAGGTTGCACAGCACGGCCTTTCATTGCTACAACTGGCCGAACGGTTATGAAACGTTTCGGAAGCCTGCCGCTGCCGGGGCTGTCGGAACGTGGGCCGGCGGCCGTTTGAGACCGTCGAGGCCGGAAACCTTATCAAAGAGCAAACGACCTTGAAGGAGGCTGCTTAAACCGCCCCTCCGAAGTGCAGTTGACTGTCAGGGAGGTCCCTGAGTTTTACACATGAATAGAAAGCACGGGTTCCTTCTTCTTCCGGTCCTGTTCCTGTTGGCGATCCATTCGGAATGCCTGAGCGGATCGTCCGGCACATTCTCACCGGCCGATACGTTCACCTATTGTGCCCTGTCCGGGAGTAATTTTGCGGATAGCAGCCTTCGCTGTAAAGGCAGCGTGCTTGATAAGGCCACGGAAAATCGCTGGCAGTTTTTCAATCCGACGGCGACGAGCTCTCCGTTTCCCTTCGTGAGGCTGGAGAGAAAAGAAAAGGAGCACCATCCCGCCAAACCGGGTCGCTCACCTCCTGCTGCATCTTCCCTTTCGTAAATAAATTCCTGACAGCCGATTCAACCCTTGATGGCATGGGACTTCCATGGCCGTTTCTGCCGTGTGCGCCTCATCCGGGAGCGGGCAGTTCGTGCCGGCAGGGATTCTCATGGAATGGATCTGTTCCACGCTCACCCGAGCCGGTTGTCTCTTGTCCAAATCCCGGTGACGGCCGGAGAGGATCCATGCGCTTGGATGGCTTTCCGGGTGTTTCGTGGAAGGATTGTACGAAAAAAATTAAGCAGACACTCCACGGAGGAAGAATATCATGAGCGGTACAATTTCCGAGATGATCGTTTTGCTTGTCATTGGTCTTGTGATTGCTGCAATTTGTATTGTTCCCGCTTCGAGAAGAAAAAGCAAAACAGAGACCGGCGATTCAGACCGGGAGAAAGATGGATCCCGGCCTGCCGCGGAGGAATCACGAAAACCGTCGAATCGCAATAGAAACAAGGATTGACGGGAGCTTTATTGCATCCAGGAGGGCAAGAATAAAGCGATCTGGGGGATAAAGATGAGAAGGAGTGCCGTGATCATCTGGGCTGCCAGCATTCGGAGTGCGCCTTGGAAGATGATATGGAGCGGCACGTCCCTGGCGACCCCCCCTACTACGTAGACATTGATGCCGACCGGAGGTGTGATGACCCCCATTTCCGTAACGAGGACGATAATCACGCCGAACCAGATCGGATCGAACCCCAGAGTGGTGACAACCGGGTAGAAGATAGGGATCGTCAGCATGATCATGGCAAGGCTGTCCATCAGGCAGCCAAGCACCAGATAGGTCAGGATGATCAAGCCGATTACGGCCCAAGGCGGAATCGGAAGCTGGGATACCCAGGCCCCCACCTCTGAGGGGATGGTGGTCACCGCCAGGAAGTGGCCGAACACCGTGGCACCGGCGACGACCACGAAAATCATGCAGGAGATTCGGGTCGTTTCGTTCAGGGCCGTCAGAAATCCTTTCCACGACAGGGTTCTCCCGACAACGGCGATCAGGATGGTTCCGAACGCCCCGACAGCCGCGGCCTCCGTCGGCGTGAACAATCCCGCAAAGAGGCCGCCCATCACCATGACAAACAGGATGAATGTTTCGATGACGCCGGCCAGGGACCGCAGTTTTTCCCGGATGCTGCATGGAGGAGCCTTTTCGTAAAGGCCGGGATTGATGCGTGTCCAAATCAGGATGGTGACGACGAACAAGAGGCTCAACAGGACTCCCGGCAGAATTCCTGCGGCAAAGAGCTTGCCGATGGACTGCTCGGTCATGACCCCGTAAACGATGAAAATTGTGCTCGGCGGAATCAGGATGCCCAGGCTTCCACCGGCGGCGACCACACCCGTCGCGAGCGCTGGATCGTACTTGTATTTTTTCATCTCCGGCAGGGCCACGGAGGCCATCGTCGCGGCCGTGGCGCTGGTGGATCCGCAGATCGCAGAGAATCCGGCACAGGCCCCGATCGTGGCGATGGCCAGGCCGCCTGGAAGGTGCCCGAGGAACTTGTGCGCGGCATTGAAAAGCCGGGCGCTCATGCCGGAGTGAAAGGCAATTTGGCCCATCAGGACAAAAAGAGGGATGACCGTCAGGTTGTAGGAACTGAACGTTGCAAAGAAATCCCGCGCGATGATGCTCAGCGAGGCATCCCAGGATACAAGACAGGCAAAGCCGACGAAGCCGACAATGCCCATGACGAAGCCGACCGGGATCTTCATGAACAGCAAGGCGATGAGAACAAGGAAAGCAAGGATGCCCGTCATGATCGGTGTCATTTTGCGAACCCTCTTCTCAAGAACAGAACCGCATCCACGATCAGCACGAGGCTCAGGAGACCGCAACCGGCGGACATGCCGAACACGAAGGGATGAATAGGCATCCCCACCGTCATCGAAACCTCTCCTGAATCAAAGAGTTCCATGGCGTAGAGGAAGGATTGCCAGGTTAGAAAAAGGAAGAAAGCGGCGCTTGCCATGTTTCCTATGGAGAGCAACCGGAACTGAGCCCTTTGCGGCAGCTTTTCCATCAGGATGTCGACCGCCACGTGGCCTCTCTGGACCGACGTGTAGGCCAGGGCGAACGAAACGGAGACCACGCCCAGAAATCCGACGAGGTCATACACTCCGGGAAGAGGCTTTCCGAAAAACCTCATGACGATATCGACGCAGGTCAACAGCATCATTGCCACCACGGCCGCCCCGGCAAGGTAGTTGATCCGGGTCATGGCATTTCCGATCGTGTCACGCGTATGCAACATAGGAAACCTCTTCATGATGAGGAAAAAGAAAACGTTCCGAGGAAGTCTTTCGGGAATCAGCCTGCAGTTCCGGCTCGGCACCGGCTGCAGGCATCAATAGATATAGAGGCGGGTGGAATGGCTTAAGCAGGAAGGATCAAGAATTTCAGAGTGGCGCATGCCCATTGTCATCCAAGTCTGTCTATTGTTGATGGATGACGCCTTTATATGAACGATGCATGTTTGTCAACAAGCCGGGATTCCGTTCCGGTTAGAATCGTTTCGGACAACAGGCTGGTTATTTCCCGTTTCTGTTACGGAAATATTCAACGATTCCAGGCATAACCGAAATGATGATGATGGCTATGATTACGAGCGTGAAGTTTCGTTTCACGAACTCCAGATTGCCGAAAAAATAACCCCCCATGACGAAGATAAAGATCCAGGCAATTCCACCGATGACGTTATAACTGAGGAAACGCAGGTAGGACATGCTGCCGATTCCGGCCACGAAAGGGGCAAAGGTGCGGATAATGGGCATGAACCGCGCGGCGATAATCGTTACCCCTCCATATTTCTCATAGAACCGGTGCGTTCGATCGAGATATTCCCTTTTGAAGAAACGCGAGTCTTTCCTGGTGAAGACTTTTGGCCCTACATACTGGCCAATCGCATAGTTGACCGTATCGCCTCCTATGGCCGCCACGGCCAGGGACAAGAGAAGCCATGTGACGTCCAGGTCGCCCCTTGCGGCGAAAGTGCCCAGGCCGAACAGGAGCGAATCCCCCGGCAGGATGGGGGTTACGACCAGGCCTGTTTCGCAGAATACAATCAGAAACACGATGAGATACGTCCAGACACCAAACGTCTGGAGGACGTAGCTGATATGCCTGTCCAGGTGCAGGAACAAATCGACAAACTGAAGCAGCAGATCCATGGCGATTCCCATTACCTGAAAGCCCATGATCCCGAAAGGAGAATCTCATGCCAGCGAATAGGCCACCATGATCAATTGGCGAGAGCGTTTGTTCGCATTCATGTCCCGAAACGACCTGCCGGCAACCCTCTACTTCGGCATACCGCCGGGACGGGTGATCGAAATTGGTATCCGGATTCAGATTTGACGGATGTTGTCCGAAAAGGAGGCCGGCCTATGAACAGTCGCATTCCAATGTGGATGTGGGCAGTCATAAATAGAACGGGTGTGCTGGTTGTTGCATTTCCGGACCGGCAGACAGGCATCGAATGAAATCTCTTCGCGCTCTACCAAGAATAGAGTCTATTTTTTTCTGCCTGTATCATATCTTTTCCATGATGAGTTTTGTGACGCCTTTCTGGACGAAGCCGAGCTGTTTGGCCATCGCATACGAGACATCGACGTCCCGGCCTTTGATGTAGGGTCCACGGTCGTTGATCGTTCCCTCGGCGACCTTGCCGTTGTCAGGATTGGATAACCGTACTTTCGTTCCCATGGGCAGTGTTTTATGGGCCAGGGTGTTTTTATGCATGTCGAAACGCTGGCCACTGGCCGTTTTCTTGTTGTGATGCTCCGCCCCATACCAGCTGGCGGTCACTTCCCCGCCGGCTTCGGGTTGGGCGGTCCGGACTGCCTGGGCAGCCTGGGTAGTCTGGGCGGTCT
>CAZODI010000030.1:0-12828 GCA_964578535.1 uncultured Syntrophaceae bacterium | reverse complement strand
CTGGGCAGCCTGGGTAGTCTGGGCGGTCTTGAGAGTTTGGATGTCCTGGACGGCCTGGGATGAAGGCGGATGGATGATCAGTTTCTGGCCGATCCGAATCATGTCCGGATTGGACAGACGGTTATCCCTGGCTATCCGGTAAGGGTTCATCTTGTATAACTTTCCGATCTTCCAAAGATTGTCACCCTTCTGGACAATGTATTCGACCGGCTTGCCTCCGGCCGGGGCGGTTTTGGCCGAGTCCTGTGCCATGGCTGTCGCAAGCTCGGCCGAAAAGGAATTTGACGCTTTCCGGGCAGACGCTTGCGTCCTGATTCCATTGAGGTTCTCTGCAACATTGCCAGCGGGTTTGATTTCCATCGTTCATCGGCCTCCCTTATGAAATCTTCATTGCGTCAAAATTGTGACTCCCTTGTTGTCCAGGAGAAAGCGGCGTCACGATTTTCTCCAGTGATATCGAGCATAAGTGATTTGTACTGCAACGGCGGACGTCATGATTACTCCTGCATTTTGCAATTGTAATGCCACCCATCCGTTCCCCGCGGCAACTCCATCCGTTTCAGAACCGTTGCATGGTCATTATGGAAATCAGGGGCCCGGCGGATCCGTCCCCCGAAAACGGACCATAATTCAATGCTTGCTCCTGTGTTTGCTTGTGATATATATCGTTTCACCCATTCGAGCAGTCGTCGTTCTGACGCGTCAACCGGTCTCCCCCCGCATACCATAAGACATCCGGAAAGGAGGAAACATGTCCGTCATGGAAAGAGGGATGTGGATCGTCGGCCTGTTTGTTCTGTTCCTGGTCTTCATACCGTGCCATGCCTACACAGCGGAGTATGTCGGTTCCGAAAAATGTGCCGTGTGCCATTCCGGAGCCTACGAGAAATGGAAAGACTCTCTTCACAACAAGTCGCAGCAGGAACTCTCCGCCACGAACGATTCCGTTGTGGTGGACTGGAAAGGGACGCTGAAGCTAAAAGGCGGGAACATCCCCGAATACACCGTCAAGCTTTTCAAGAAGGGGAAAGACTACTACGCGACACTGGTCGATACGAAGAACACGGCTCGGGAGCAGACCTACAAGGTCGTCCGGACGTACGGCGGATGGGGGTGGAAACAGCGTTACCAGGTCAAAATCGGAAGCTATCACTATATCATGCCGATCCAGTGGAACCAGGCCTCCAGTCGCTGGGTGGCCTATAATCCGCAGTGGTGGTACAACGCAGACGGAAGCCTGAAAGAGCCCGCCACGAGGAACTCCTTTGAACTGGACTGCGCAGGATGCCACAACACGGGCCTCGTCCTGTCCAAGGGCGACAAGGGCGTCGTCGTCAAGTACACGGAATTGAACACGGGGTGTGAGAAATGCCACGGCCCGGGCTCGGTACACCTTGGCAACCCGACGGGGGGCATCATCAATCCCAGAAAACTGGCCTACGACCGCAACATTGAATCCTGCGGGCAATGCCACTCCCGGGGCGTCAGCAAGCCCTCGGGCAACTATGGCTATCCCTGGAATGACAAGGACAACAAGCCCTACATGGTGGGCGAGCCCCTGGACCGGTATTACCAGTTCCGGCCCGGCGAATGGGGAGGCATGACGGCCCACGCCAAGAGCCATCACCAGCAGTGGCATGATCTGCTCAGGAGCAAGCATTACGGCAAAGTCACCTGCACGACCTGTCACGATCCCCACGGTGGCCCGAACCGTTACCAGCTTGCGAAGACGGACAGCAACAACGACCTGTGCCTCAGTTGCCACAAGCGGAGATATGGAACCCCCGAGGCGGTCCGGAAGCACACCAGGCATTCCTATGCCCCCGAGACGACCGGGACCAGCCGCTGCTCCTCCTGCCACATGGTGAAGACGGCATCTTCCGCCGAGGCGGGGGACATCCATTCGCACGACTTCAAGATCATCAAGCCCCGGGAGAGCCTGGAGGCATTCCGGAAGGATCCAAAGAGCGTCATTCCAAACTCCTGCAACGGATGCCACAAAGAGTGGGGGAAGGATGAAGCGGGGTACATGGCGGGTGTGAACGCCTACGAGAAGCTCTTCAAGAAATAACTTCTGGAACCGAACATTGCCGATCGGTTGGCATCCGGGAAAGGGGGTACCGGCAAGGCCTGTACCCCCATTTTTTATGCCGAAGGACAGGATGCGGCTGAACGCATGATCGTCCGTGCTGTCGGCATCCGCGAAGCAATCCATCTCCGGTGGAACGGGAGATTACGGAGTGGGCAGTCCGGTGCGTCGCCGGAGGCGCTCCCGGCGGTGGAGAAAGGCCACCGTCTCCCCCTCCTTGCCGGAGCCGCAGGTGAGCCAGTGCTCCACCACGGCGAGGGCCGCCGGGGCGTCTTTTTCGTTGTGCTCCAGGTCCTTGGCCAACTCCTCCGCGGCGAAGGCGTCGCCGGGATCCTCCCGCAGCATCTCCCGCCACAGGCCGATGGCCTCATCCCGGCGCCGGACCCGTTTGCAGAGGAGCGACAGCTCCCTCCGGGCCTCCCGGGAGGGAAGGCCCGTACCGGTGTCCACCAGCCGCGCCAGGATCTCCTCCGCCCCCGCCCGCTCGCCCCGGTCGATCAGGAGGCGCGCAGCCGAGAGGAGGTCCCGCGGATCGGCCGCGGGGGGCGGTTCCGGCAGGACCAGCTCCGACAGGTGGGCCGCCAGGGCCGCCAGGGAGAGGATGTCCAGCCGGTTATGCCGGAAGATGTCGCCCAGCAGCCGGCCGTCCCTTGTCCGGAGCCAGCGGAAGTAGCGCTCCGGGATCTCGCTCCCCGGGAGGTCGTCTTCCCGGAGGAGCCCCAGCAGGGCCGCCTCCAGGGTCCCGAGCCGGCAGTTCTCCAGGCGCCGGCCCACGAGACGGCGGCTCGGGTGGAGCAGGTCCAGGTGGGGAAAGCCTTCCAGGGGGTTCGGGAGTCGGTTCATGACGAACCGGGCCGCCAGGAGGTTGAGGTCGAAGGTCTTGCCGTTGAAGGTGACGAGGGCCTTCCGCGACGCCGCCAGCTCCGTCAGGTGGGCCAGGGCGGCCCGCTCCTCCGCGTAGTCCCGGAGGAAGAGCTGCCGGAGGACGAAGCGGGTCCCCTCGAACCAGCCCAGGCCGATCAGGAAAGCCACCGTCCCCGTTCCCCCGGCGAGTCCCGTCGTCTCCGTGTCGAGAAACAGCAGGTCCCCGATGTCCAGGGCGGCCATATCCCGAACGTTGCCCAGGATGGCCGCCCGGGCCATGTCGAGGCCCGACAGGTCCGCCACACGCCGGTGGCCGTGGCAGGATCCGCCGCCGACGTCCTCTCGAACCACGAAGAAGGGGCCGTGGGGCGTCTCGATCTCCTCCCCGGAGACGACCTCGCCGAGGGGCGGGAACCGGTCCTTTCGGACCGGGGGCGGTTCCCGGCGCCGGCCCATGATCTCCTCGATCCGCCGCCTCAGCTCCGAGAGCTCGGGCTTCTCCGGCCGCGTGGGGGCGGGTGTCTCGCCGGTGAGACGCTGGAGGCGGTTGCGGACGCTCATGGCTTCTCCAGGAGCCGGTTCACGACCGTGAGGGCCACCTCCTTGGCGCGGTTGCCCACCTCCAGGGTGGGGCCCACGCAGGAGGGGCAGCCGTGCAGGCACGGACAGGAGGAAAGGAGGGCCTGCGCCGATCCCAGGAGCCGCCGGTGCTCCGCATAGAGGAGGTCCGAGAATCCGATCCCGCCGGGATAGGCGTCGAAGAGAAAGACCGTCGGGTCGAAGGCGTCCTCCCGGGCGGGCTCCGCCTCGTCGGCCCCCGGCGGGGAGGACGTGATCACGCGGCCGCTCCCGGTATGCCGGACGAACCACTCGCCGCTCTTGTCGCCGATGCAGCGGTCGATGTCGTGGAGGTCCGCCATCAGGAGCATCGCCGCCAGGTGGTGGAGGCCGTAGGCCAGCCCCGTGAGGCCGTCGATGATCTCCTCCCGCGTGAAGGGCAGGGCCTCCAGGAGGTCCCGGGGGATGGTGAACCAGTAGCCCGTGGTGTGCATGTCCCGCTCGGGGAGGTGGACGTCCCCGAATCCCAGGTTTTCCGAGGTGTAGAACTTGATCTTCTTGTAGCCCACAACCTTCCGGACCACCTGGACCTCCCCGTGCTCGACGATGGCGCTTCCCTCGCGCTTCTCCACGAACCGGTCGATGACCCGGACGTTCGTATAGGTCATGGCGTCGGTGAAATAGTCCACGTCTACCTTGCGCACGTAGGCCTTCTTGCCCGGCAGGTCGAGGCGGTCCACCTGGTAGGGCTGGGACTCGACCATGTAGATGGCCCCGTCGTGAAGGGCCGTGAAGGCCCCGTCCCAGTCCACCTCGGCGATGATCCGGGGGTTGCCCTGCTCGCTCGCGTCGACCACCACCACGTTCTCCGGGTTGATGCTCCGGAGGCTCACCTCGTCGGCCGGATAGCTCTCGGCGGACCAGTGCCAACGCTCTCCCGCCTGGTGGAGAACGCCCTTCTCCGTCAGGTAGTCCAGGAGCTCCTCGATGTTCTCCCGGCCGAAGCGCTCTCCCCGCTCGAAGGGCAGCTCGAAGGCGGCGCTCTTGAGGTGGTGGAGGAGAATCAGCAGGTTGTCCGGGTTGATGCGGCAGTGCTCCGGCGAGCGGGAAAAGAAGTAGTCCGGGTTCTCGGCGATGAACTGGTCCATGGGGGCGCTCCGGGCGATCAGGATCGCCAGGCTCCGGCCTGCACGCCGGCCCGCGCGGCCCGCCTGCTGCCAGGTGCTGGCGACGGAGCCCGGGTAGCCCGCCATGATGCAGGCCTCGAGATCCCCGATGTCGATGCCCAACTCCAGGGCGTTGGTGCTGACGACCCCCATGACCTCGCCGCTCCGGAGGCCCGCCTCGATCTGCCGCCGCAGGTTCGGCAGGTAGCCGCCCCGGTAGCCCGTGACGAAGGTGTCCGGCAGGGGCTTTCCCTTTTTGAACCGGTCCTTCAGGTAGCGGGTGAGGACCTCCACGTTGAGGCGGCTGGTGGTGAAGACGATGGTCTGGATCCGCTCCTCCACGAGGCTCCCCGCCAGGTTCCGGGCCGGCGTCAGGGCCGACTGGCGGATGCCCAGCTCCCGGTTCACGATGGGCGGGTTGTAGAGGATGAAGGTCTTGGCGGCGGCGGGGGCGCCGCTCTCGTCGAGGAGCGTCACCGGCCGCTCGAGGACCGCCTCGGCGTGCTCCCGCGGATTGGCCACCGTGGCGGAGCAGAAGATGAACACAGGATCCGCGCCGTAGAACCGGCAGATGCGGACGAGGCGGCGGATCACGTTGGCCAGGTGGGAGCCGAAGATGCCCCGGTAGACGTGAAGCTCGTCGATCACGACGAAGCGGAGGTTCATGAAGAGCTTCTGCCACTTCGTGTGGTGCGGCAGGATGCCCGCGTGGAGCATGTCGGGATTCGTCACCACCACGTGGCCCTGGCGGCGGATGGCCTGGCGGGCGTCGTCGGGGGTGTCCCCGTCGTAGGTGAAGGTGCGGATGTCCTCCCGGAGGTCCGTGATCAGGCCGTGGACCTCGTGCATCTGGTCCTGGGCGAGGGCCTTCGTGGGAAACATGTAGAGGGCCCGGGTCTCCGGCTCCTCGAGGATCCGCTGGAGGACCGGGAGGTTGTAGCAGAGGGTCTTCCCGCTCGCCGTGGGGGTCACCAGGACGATGTCTTTTCCCTGGCGGACCAGGTCGACCGCCTGGCCCTGGTGGCTCCAGAGGTGGCGCATGCCCCGGGCCTCCAGGACGGACCGGAGGCGGGGATGGACCCAGCCGGGATAGTCGACGTACCGGGCTTCCCGCGCGGGGATCCGCTTCAGGGCCGAGACGTTCTCCATGAAGCGGCGGTTCTTCTCCAGGCGCGACAGCCATTCGTCCAAGGTGAGTCTGCTCATGGTTTCGCCTGCATAGGGGGACAAGTTCCAATCATTCGGCGGCCACCGTTTTCCCGGGGCGCGGGGGCTGTCACGGGGGATGCCACCGTCGCGGAAACTTTCCAGACGGGCTGTTGAAAAACACCCGTCTGCGGCGTTTCCCTCATCCTTCGCCATTCGACGTACCGAAAAGGGTACGACTCATGGCTCAGGATTTCGGGGGCCTTGCATCCGGGCATTTTTGAACAGCCCGTCCCATGCTTCCGTAAGGGGCGTCCTGATTGCTCCTCTGGAAACCCCCGGCCGCGCCCCCGCGGTTGGGTGGTTCTGTAGAGGCGCGTATGACTCCGCGGCCTGGGAACGGGGATAGATTTGAAGCCCATTCCCGTTTCCGGGTTCAAGCCTGTCCCCTTTTACGGCATTTGGGGTCGGATTTCAAATCCGTCCCCGTTTTTCCCCATCGGGTGCCTGATCCGCCCTCCGCGATCAGTAGACCATGAACATCCGCTGGATTTCCTTCGTGTCCTTCGTCTTTGTAAGGGCCAGCATCAGGAGAATCCGGGCCTTCTGGGGATTCAGGTTCCCCGCGACGACAAAATCGTATGCATCGTCTTTCGCCTCCGCAGACCGCGCGATGAAGCCGCTCCCGGTCCTGGAGGCCCGGACGATGACGACGCCCTTTGCCCTCGCCTCACGATACGCGGTCTGCATCCGGCCGGACATGCTTCCATTGCCGGTACCGGCATTCACAATCCCTGACACTCCCTTGGCCACGGCCGCGTCCAGGAGGGTGCGGTTCTCCCCGGCATACCCGTAGAGGATGGCGACTTCCGGAAGCGTTTCGAGGTTCATGACGTCGAATTCACTGGTCGCCGTGTGGCGCTTCGTGGTGGCCCTGTAGAAAAGGGGGTTCCCGTCGATGATATACCCGAGGAAGCCGAAATCGGGGGTCCGGAAGGTGTCGAGGGCGGTGGTGTTCGTCTTGGACACCTCCCGGGCGGCGCTGATCTGGTCGTTGAGCATCACGAGGACGCCCTTGCCGGCGGCGGACGGCGATCCCGCCAGGAGAACGGCGTGGAAGAGGTTCATCGGCCCGTCGGCGCTGATGGCCGTGGCGGGACGCATCGCGCCGGTGAGGACCACCGGTTTCATGCTCTTGACGGTGAGGTTGAGGAAGTAGGCCGTCTCCTCCAGCGTGTCCGTCCCGTGGGTGACCACGATGCCGTCGACGTCGCTCTTTGCCAGGAGCTGGTTCACCCGCCGGGCCAGCTTCAGCCAGTCCGCCGGAGTCATGTTCTCGCTGGGGAGCTGCAGAACCTGTTCCCCGCTCACCCTGGCGACCCCGGCCAGTTCGGGAACGGAGGCGATCAGCGCCTCCACGCCGATCTTCGCGGCCGCGTAGCCCACCGTCTGGGTTGTCTGCGATCCCGTGCCGGCGATGGTTCCTCCTGTCGCCAGGATGGCGATCCTGGGAAGGCCGTCGGCCGCAGGCGCGGGAAGGCCGGAAGAGACGGTGAACAGCATGACAAGAAGGAAGATGCGGGACGTTTTCAACGGGAAGCCCTCCTTTGCGTCTCCGTTTTCTCCGGTGGAGACGCGGGGAGGATACCACAACGGGCCGATCCGGCAAGGCCCTATTCTCCGTTCCGATCCCGGGAGCAGCCGGACGAAAGGGGCGCCCGGCGTTGACATTTTCGACGCCTGTGTTAGAGTTCCTCCGTTTTTATCCCGCCCATCCAGGAGATCCGCATGAAAATCGACGTGAAAAAAGGAAATCTCGAACGGTTTGTCACGCCCGCCACGGCTGTGTTCCTGTTCGAGGGTGAGGAGCCCGCCGGCTCTGCGGCCCTTCTCGACAGGGCTTCCGGGGGGCTCGTCACCGAACTGCTGAAAGCCGGGGATTTCAAGGGCAAGCTCCACGCAACGGCGCTTCTTTACCCCGGGAAGGTCCTGCCGGCCCGGCGACTCATCCTGGTCGGCCTCGGGAAGAGGAACGATGTCACCATCGACCGCATCCGGGGCGCCTTCGCCGCGGCCGCCCGGGAGGCCCGGAGGCTGGACGCGAAGGACTTCGCCGCCTCCACGGACATCGGCCTGCCGGAGGAGAAACCGGAGCGGATCGCCGCGGCGGCGGTTGAAGGGGTCCTTCTTGGCCTCTATCGCTACCTGCCTTACAAGACCGTCGACCGGGAGGAATTCCGGGAGCTTCGATCTTTCGCCATCGTCGAGACTGACGGGGCGCGCGGGAATGCCCTGCGGAAAGCGGCGGCCGAGGCGGAGGCGGTCTCCCGGGCCGTCTGCTTCGTACGGGACCTCGTCTCCGCGCCGGGGAACGAGATGACCCCCGACCGGATGGCAAAGGAAGCGAAGAAAATGGCCGCGGGCCGCGAGCTGGCCGTGAAGGTTCTGGACGGGCCGGCCATGCGGAAGCTGGGCATGAACGCCCTCCTGGGGGTGGCCCGGGGCAGCGCCCAGCCGCCCCGACTGATCGTCGTCGAGCACCGGGGAGGGAAGAAGGGAACGGCCCCGGTGGTCCTGGTGGGCAAGGGCATCACCTTCGACAGTGGCGGCATCTCCCTCAAACCCGCGGATAACATGGGCGAGATGAAGGACGACATGGCCGGGGGGGCCGCCGTCCTCGGGGTGCTGCTGGCGGCGGCGGACATCGGCCTGCCGTTGAACGTGGTCGGCCTGGTGCCGGCGGTGGAAAACCTGCCCGATGGAAAGGCCTACCGGCCCGGGGATGTGCTCACCACCCATTCGGGTCAGACCGTGGAGATCATGAGCACCGATGCGGAGGGACGGCTGATCCTGGCGGATGCCCTGTCCTACGCCCGGAAGCGGTACCGTCCGGCGGCGGTCATCGATCTGGCCACCCTGACGGGGGCCTGTGTCATTGCCCTGGGGGATCTCGGGATGGGCCTCTTCGGGACGGACGCGGACCTGAACGCCCGGATCCGGGCCGCCGCGGCGGAGACGGGGGATCTGGTCTGGGAAATGCCCCTCTGGGACGAGTATGTGGAACTGATCAAGAGCGACATAGCGGACTGGAAGAACACCGGCGGACGCAGCGGCGGGGCCATCACGGCGGCCCTTTTTCTGAAACAGTTCGCCGGCGAGGGACCCTGGGCGCATCTGGACATCGCCGGAGCCTCCTGGCTGAAGAAGGACCGGCCCTGGACACCCAAGGGTGCCTCCGGAATCGGCGTCCGCCTGATGGTCGAGGTCCTGAAGCGCTGGAGTGCGCCCGCGTGAACACCGCCGGGGATCCTATCCTGAAGATCGAAGGGCTCGCGACCTATTTTGAGACGGCCCGGGGGACTGTCCGGGCGGTGGACGGCGTCGACCTGTCCGTCTGTCCCGGGGAGACCGTGGGCATCGTCGGTGAATCCGGTTGCGGGAAGACCGTCCTGGCCCTCTCGATCCTGCGCCTGGTGCCGCCGCCGGGGCGGATTGCCGCGGGCCGCATCGTCTTCGGAGGCCGCGACCTCCTGACCCTTCCGGAGGAAGAGATGCGGCGCATCCGGGGCCGGGAGATCTCCATGATCTTCCAGGAGCCCATGACCTCCCTCAACCCCGTCTTCCGCGTGGGAGACCAGGTGGCGGAGGTCCTGGAGGTCCATGAGGGGCTGCCGCGGCGGAAGGCCCTGGAGCGGGTCGTCGAGGTATTCCGGCTGGTCGGAATCCCGTCCCCGGAGACGCGCATCCGCGACTATCCGCATCAGCTCAGCGGGGGACTCCGCCAGCGGGTCATGATCGCCATGGCCCTGTGCCTGAAGCCGCGCCTGATGCTGGCCGACGAGCCCACCACCGCCCTGGACGTGACGATCCAGGCCCAGATCCTGGACCTCATCGAGCGGCTCAAGGAGGAGACGGGAACGTCCGTACTGCTTGTCACGCACGACCTGGGGGTCGTCGCCGAGGCGGCCCAGTTCGTAGCGGTCATGTACGCCGGGATCGTGGTCGAATACGGCCTTGCACGGGACGTGTTTGCTTCTCCGCACCACCCCTATACGGTGGGTCTCCTCGCCTCGGTCCCCCGAGGGCGGGGCGCAGTAGGGGGACGTCTTCCCGCCATCGCCGGCATGGTGCCCTCCCTCGACGATCTTCCGGCGGGCTGCCGCTTCTCCGGCCGCTGTCCCGATGTCATGGAGATCTGCCGGCGGGAGGAGCCCGCCGTGACGAAGCCTGCGCCGGGACGCAGCGTGCGCTGCTGGAAATTCTCATGAGCGGGAGGGTTGCGGTTTCGATGGAACAGCGGAGGGCGCAGGAGGCGCTGGTGGACATCCGGGAACTCCGAAAGGGATATCCCGTGCGGGGCGGATTCCCGGGACGGCATGGAACGGTCCGGGCGGTGGACGGCGTGTCCCTCCGGATCCGACGGGGGGAGACCCTGGGGCTGGTCGGGGAATCGGGCTGTGGAAAGTCCACCCTGGGCAGGCTGGTCCTCCGCCTGGAGGAGCCCACGGCGGGCCGGATTTTCTTCGAGGGGGAGGACATCTCCGCCCTGGACGGCGCAGCCCTGCAGGCCTATCGCCGCCGGGTCCAGATCATCTTCCAGGATCCCTATTCATCCCTCAATCCCCGCATGTCCGCCGGCGCCATCATCGGTGAGCCCCTGGCGGTTCACGGCGTACCGGCGGCGGAGATCCCCGGGGAGGTGGAGCACCTCGCGGAGACCGTGGGGCTCTCCCGGGAGCAGACGACCCGCTATCCTCACGAATTCAGCGGCGGGCAGCGGCAGCGGATCGGCATCGCCCGGGCGCTCGCCCTCCGGCCGGACCTGATCGTGGCCGACGAGCCCGTCTCAGCCCTGGACGTATCCATCCAGGCGCAGATCCTGAATCTCCTGAAGGATCTTCAGGAGCGGTTCGGGCTTTCCTACCTGTTCATCACCCACGATTTCGGAGTCGTGCGGTTCATGAGCGACCGTATCGCCGTCATGTACCTGGGGCGGATCGTCGAGTTGATCGGAAACGAGGACCTGGACAGCCATCCGCTGCATCCCTACACGGAGGCCCTGCTATCGGCCGTGCCCGCTCCGGATCCTTCCCGCCGCCGGACACGGGTCGTCCTGCCGGGAGACCCCCCCAGCGCCGTCGATCCGCCGCCGGGCTGCGTGTTTCATCCTCGCTGTCCCCGGCGCATGGAAGTCTGCAGCCGGGAAGTGCCCGCCCTGGCCGTGCGTGACAACGGGCATCCCACGGCCTGCCATCTGTTCGGAATCGCGGACGGGGACCCGTCCCTCTGAAGGAGGAAGCATGAAGGAAGAGAGCGTCGCTTTCCTGTCCGGCGGCATCCGGATCGAGGGCCGGCTGGCCCGGAACGACGGAAGCCGGTCCGTCGCGATCTGCCACCCTCACCCGCAGATGGGCGGCAGCATGGACAACAACGTCGTGGAGACCCTGGTCACCGCTTACGGCGGTGCCGGATACACGACCCTCCGCTTCAATTTCCGGGGCGCCGGACGCAGCGGAGGATCCTACGACGAGGGACGGGGCGAGCGGGACGACGTCCTGGCGGCGGTTTCCTTCCTGGCGGGGGAGGGCTTCGGAAACATCGAACTGGCGGGCTATTCCTTCGGTGCATGGGTGATTTCCAGGGTCCTGGCGGTTCCGGGAATGGCCTTTCCGTCCGTCCTCGTTTCGCCGCCTGCGGGATTCATGGAGTTCGATTTCAGCGGCTGGCCAGGGAACGTCCGGCTCGTGACGGCCGGAGACCGCGATCCCTATCTCGATCAGGCGCTCGTCCGGGAGGAAGCCCGCCGGGCCGGGGCGGACATCGAGATCATCCCGGGGGCCGATCACTTCTACATGGGGAAGGAGCGTCTCCTTCTGGAGGTTGTCCGGAAACGGCTGTCCCTTTCCTGATGCGGGTTTGCAGCGTTCGGAAAAGCCCGTGCAGCCAGGGTGAAAAAATGTTGCAATTTTGTTTCATCGGTGATACGGCACAAAACACCGGTCGCGATGACAGGGTTTTCATAGGGTATCTCTAACGCCGGCGTGAAGGTTTTGTAGTGATTCAAGTTTTTCGCTTTTTTTAGGTCACGGGCTGCCCGCAGATGGCTGCGGGAAGGCGTGGCCTTTTTTATTCCACCGGTGGGTGGGGGGATTTCGCTTGAAAGGAGGGAAGTACTTTGGCACAGGGTAAGGTGAAGTGGTTCAACGAGAAGAAGGGGTATGGCTTCATCGAGAACGATGAAGGCGGCGACGTGTTTGTTCATTACAGCTCCATTCAGTCTACCGGTTTCAAGACGCTCCAGGAAGGCCAGCGGGTGGGCTTTGAAATCGAGCAGGGCAAAAAAGGCCCCGCTGCCGTGAAAGTCCAGCCTATATAGAGCAGGCGGAATTCTAAGAGAGATGCCCCGGTTTAGCCAGCCGGGGCATTTTTTTGTTCAGGCCGTTGAAAAACACCCGTCTGCTTCGTTTCCCTTGTCCCTCGCGGCTCAACGTACGAAACAGTACGTCTCGCAGCTCGGAACTTCGGGGGCCTTGCATCCGGGCGTTTTTGAACAGCCTGAATACGGAAGGGATCTCGGGGGAGGCCGTTGAAAAACACCTGTCTGCGGCGTTGCCCTCGTCTTTCGCCACTCGACGTACGAAGAGTACGCCTCGCGGCTCATGACTTCGGGCGCCTTGTATCCAACCCCTTTTGAACAGCCCGCCATGATCCCGAAAGAATGACTGTCGAAACGCCCGTCTGCTTCGTTTCCCTTGTCCCTCGCGGCTCAACGTACGAAACAGTACGTCTCGCAGCTCATGACTTCGGGCGCCTTGCATACAACCCCTTTTGAACAGCCCGCCACACTAATGCATTTCTTCCTTTTTTATAGGGAATCCAGTGCGGATGGGAGGCCGATATGTGGGATCAGGGCTTCCCTCGCGCTCAGAAGCGTTTTTTCGACCCTGCAACGTCTCGCTCCGCTGCAAAGTCATAACTCGCGCCTGGCGGCGCTCAGACAGATGA
>CAZODI010000029.1:0-43533 GCA_964578535.1 uncultured Syntrophaceae bacterium | reverse complement strand
AAGATGTTCTGGATGGCGAAGGGCGTGATGACCAGGCCGTCCAGGTTGATCCCCGCCTGGTTGAACAGCTTGCGGGTATCTTCCACTTCCCTGCGGGGAACCGTGTAGGCCATGACGGCATACTTGGGGATTCCCTGCTCGATGACCTCTCCCTGGAGCTCGAAATCAAAGATGAACTCCTTGTCGTCAAAGGGATGCTCCTTGCGCATGCCCCAATAGACGGCATTGTCGATCTGTTTCTTGGCGACCTTGGGGATCCGGAAATGGCGGACTTCCACCTCCGCGGCGGACATGATGAGCCACACGCCGCAGTTGTCTTTTGCCGAGCAGCCGAACTTGGTCAGCTCATCCCTGAGGAAAACGGCATATTCCGGCGTCCCCTTCGTCAGGCCGAACGGATAGGCGACCTTGCGGGCATCCAGGAGCTTCCATTTCCCGTCGGAGGAGCGGATGGTCTTGACGAACCGGACGAATTCGTGACCGGCGTCGATACCGACGTTCATGGAGCGCGTTCCCACCTTTTTAGGGGAAAAGGCGATGAGGTTCTTCTTCGGCTCCTGAGCCGACAGGGGGGGCGGAGACGGCGCCTCTTCCTTCTTGTCTTTGATGACGTCGAGGAGTTTTTCCGTGGATGTAATATCGTCGTTCCGGGCCAAGGGATGCCCTCCTGAATCCGGGCGCCATACCGCCCTGTAATGGAAGGTTCATGGTAGGCTCCCCATCAGGAATGGGGGCCAAATCGCGCAATCCTGTCTTTCCGGTACCCATCGAGGAGTTTTCTGGCATCGCGCAGATACTCCCGGGGATAGTGCCTCAAGACGCGAACTCCATACTGAATCTCCGGTGGTGGCGGGATGATACCCTTACGGATGTAATCTCCGACTGTCTTGGCTGATACACCCAGAGCTTCCGCTGCATCCACCACCGTGTTAAAGGCTTGGCCATTGATGATGACCATAAAGAAGTGCCGATCCCCCCGATAAATAAATAAAAGACCTGACCGTTCGTATCTACCGGACCTTCCGAACCGTGTCAATGCCTAACTTACATAAAAGATTTGAATTGATCGGGAATATCGTAAATGTTGCTTATGGTTTGCTTAAGTAGAGGTTTTTATTCGTCCTGTCAAGTATTATTCTTTTGACAGATTCCACCGAGGCGAAACAACGTTTTTCGTCAATCGATTGACACACCCCGAACACTTTACCAATTATTCAGGCAGGTTCCGGATAATCGAGCAGGAAGGTCCAAGGAACCGCTTTTCCTTTGCGATAGGAAAAAGTATAAGGGGTTCGTCTTCCCTGTACAGGAATTCCAGGACGAGCCGAAAGGAGAGGCATACCCCCGATGGAACAAATCCTGTCCGACTGGCTGTCGGCCTCCCTGCACGGCTCCTTCCTGGTACCGCTCCTCGCCGCTTACCTGGGAGGAGTCCTGGTCGGTTTCACTCCCTGTGTATATCCTGTCATTCCGATCACGGTCGCCTACATCGGGAACCAGGGAGCGGGGTCGCGACGCCGGGCCCTGCTTCTGTCCATTATCTATGTCGCGGGCATGTCCTTGACATACAGCGGGTTTGGCGCTATGGCGGCCCTGTCGGGCCGTCTGTTCGGACAGCTTCAGTCCAGTCCCTGGGTTTCCTTTGCCGTCGGGAATCTTTGCCTGCTGATGGGGCTTTCCATGTTGGACGTATTTTCCGTGTCCTTTCCGGTGCCCGGGTGGGTCGGAAGGCTGCAGGCCGGAGGACGGATGCGGGGAATGGCCGGCGGCCTCCTGATGGGCGTGACGGCCGGTTTCATTGTCGGCCCCTGCACGGCGCCGATCCTGGCCGTCCTGCTCGGTTATGTCGCAACACAGCAGAATGTCCCCTTCGCCATGGCCCTGCTTTTCGTTTTCTCCTTCGGCATGGGCACCCTGCTGATACTGCTGGGGACGTTCTCGGCCCTGCTGGCGAGCCTGCCGAAGTCGGGCCTGTGGATGGAGCGGGTCCGCAAACTCCTCGGCTGGATCCTCATCGGGAGCGGGGAGTACTTCCTGATCCAGGCCGGTATGTTCTGGGGGTGACAAGAATCGCATGAGAACGTTTGAAAAATATAAAAGGTTGCAAAATCCGCTTCTTCTGCTTCTATTGGCAGGCATTCTCCTCCTGGCCTCCTGCGACGCCCCGCCTCCGCCGGTCCGGACCGGCCCCGGGCCCGCGGCGGGACAGGCTCCGGATTTTACGCTCCAGGACGTCAACGGGCAGAAATTCCGCCTTCATGACCAGCAGGGAAAAACGACCCTGATCGTCTTTTCCACGACCTGGTGCTCATCCTGCCGGTCCGAAATCCCTTACTACAAGGAGCTTTATGCCCGCTTCCAGCCGAAGGGACTGGTCATGGTCAACATCGACATCCTCGAGTCGAAGAGCAAGGTATCCCGCTTCGTCTCCCAGTACCAGCTTCCCTACAGGACGCTCCTGGACGAGACCGGGCAGGTATCGGAGGCATTCGGCGTCCGGGGCGTTCCCTCCCTCGCCATCGTCAGGCCGGATGGAGGACTTGCCTGCATGCCCTGCCGGAACCCCGAGGAGACCCTGGCCTCCCTGTTGGGAAAATGAGAGGAGACCGGACGATGAAGAAGCCTGCCGTCCTGTTCATGGGCACCCCTGAATTCGCCGTCCCTTCCCTGGAGGCGCTGGTCCGGGCCGGATACCCCGTCGTCGGGGTCGTGACCCAGCCCGACCGCCCCAAAGGCAGGGGCAAGCACCTCGCCCCTCCGCCTGCGAAAGAGAGAGCGGAGGAACTGGGCCTCGAGGTTTTCCAGCCCGATCGAGTCCGGGACGCATCCTTCCTCGACACGCTCCACCGCCTCCGCCCGGACCTGGTGGCTGTGGCCGCATTCGGCCAGATCCTTCCCAAGGCCGTCCTGGAAGCCCCCCCTCTGGGCTGCCTCAATGTTCACCCCTCGCTGCTCCCGAAATATCGGGGCGCGGCGCCGATCAACTGGACCCTCATCCGGGGCGAGCGCGTCACCGGCGTCACCATCATGTTCATGGACGAGGGGATGGACACCGGCGACATCCTCCTCCAGGAAGAGACCCCCATCGGAGCGGAGGAGAACGCCGGGGAACTCCACGACCGCCTGGCCGTAAGCGGAGCCGGCCTGCTCGTCCGGACGATTGAAGGTCTGCTGGCCGGAACCATCCACCGCCGTCCCCAGGAATCGCACCTCGCAACGCTCGCGCCGAAGCTGACCAGGGAAGACGGCCTGATCCGCTGGGAGCGGCCCGCCTCGGAGATCGTCAACCTGGTCCGAGGCCTCGCACCGGCGCCCTGCGCCTGCACGTGGCTCGACGGAAAGCAGGTGAAGGTTTTCTCGGCATCCGCTCTGGAACAGTCCGTGACGGAGCCTCCCGGGAAGATCGGAGCCCTCCGGGACGGCGGGCTTGAGGTCTCCGCCGGGAACGGCGTCGTGATCCTCCGGGACATCCAGATGGAGAGCAAAAAACGCATGCCCGTTGGGGATTTCTTCCGGGGTTACCGACCCCGGAGCGGATTCCTGACGGATTCCCCGGAAGCGCGGCCCGCGGAATGAAATCCTCGCCCCGCCGCGCCGCCGTCGAGATTCTCACGCGCGTAGACACCACGGGCGCCTTCGCAGAGCCGCTCCTCGACGAGGTCCTTTCCAGCCGGGCGTTCGACGAACCGTCCGACCGTGCCCTCCTGACGCAGCTTGTCTACGGCACCCTGCGGATGAGGGGCTACCTGGACTGGGTGATCCGCTCTCTCTGCGAAAAGCGGTCCCCTGCCGTCTCCCCGCCCGTCCGAAACATCCTGAGGACAGCCCTTTACCAGATCCATTTCACGGACAGGATCCCCGATTACGCGGCAGTAAACGAGGCCGTCCTCCTTGCAAAGCGGGTCGATGCTCGCACGGTGCCCTTCGTCAACGGCTTGCTCCGGAACGCCGTGCGCCGAAAGGAGGAAGTTCCCCTTCCTTCCGGAACGAAGGACCCCGCAGGCCGGATCTCCATCGTTCATTCCCACCCGTTGTGGCTCGTCAAGCAGTGGATCCGCCAATACGGCATCGAGGAGACCGCGGATCTGTGCCGGTCCGGCAACGGGATCCCTCCGCTTGCGGTGCGGGTGAACGCATTGAAGGCAACCCGGCGCGACGTGCGCGAGGAGCTGGCAGCGGAAGGCATCGCCGCGGAGGAAACGCCCTGGTCTCCCGACGGCCTGCTCCTTCCCCACACGGGACATCCGATCCGTGAGCTTTCATGCTGGAAGGCCGGAAAGATCACCATTCAGGACGAGGCCTCCCAGTTGGTGGCCCGCCTGTTCGACGTGCGAGCGGGAGACAGGATCCTCGACCTGTGCGCCGGTGCGGGAGGGAAAGCGACCCATCTGGCGGAGCGGGCAGGGGACGGAGCGTCGATCCTGGCTGTGGATAACGGCCCGGAGAAGCTCCAAGAACTGGAGAAGAACGCGGCCCGGCTGGGTATTCGCTCGATCCGGACACACCTGGCGGACGCCACGGAGGATCTCGGGGATGGGTTCCGCGAATCCTTTCACATCGTCCTGGTGGATGCGCCCTGCTCGGGCCTGGGCACGCTGCGCAGGAACCCGGAGATCAAGTGGCGTCTCCGCCCTTCGGACATCCCCCCGCTGAGCAAGCTCCAGGGGCGGCTCCTGGACCGCGGCGCCTCCTGCGTGATGCCCGGCGGAACCCTCGCCTACAGCACCTGCACCCTCCTGAGGCAGGAAAACGAGGATGTCGTTGCGGATTTTATCCGCCGGCACAGGGACTTCCAGCAGGTCCGGGCAAGCGTGGAGATCCCAAAGGAACTTGTGGATGCACAGGGGTTCTTTCGCACCCTTCCCCATCACCATGGAACCGACGGTTTCTTCGCTGCGGCCTTCCGGAAAGCGCCCTGAAATTCGCCTTGACAAGGGGTTGGTTTTTCAATAAATGGCTCTCTCCCCAGGAAAATTGCTGGGGGATCGTCTAGTGGTAGGACACAAGATTCTGGATCTTGCTACCGAGGTTCGAATCCTTGTCCCCCAGCCATGTGGTCCCATCGTCTAGTGGTTAGGACGCTGGCCTCTCACGCCGGAAACTGGAGTTCAACTCTCCATGGGACTACCATAATACAAACAAGGGGTTGCGACGATGCTCGCAACCCCTTGATTCGTTCTTGGCCGTTGCTCTCCACATTATTCCCCGCAATCGAAATCAAAAAGGGGGCGGATTTGAGTTCCGCCCCCTTCTTTACGCGTATCGTCTCCCGGTCAGCGCATCGTGCAGTTGCAGGCCGCGCTTCCCGGGTCGCCTCCGCCACCGGTCCCTTCCATTGAGGGGGGCGCAGTAAAGTCAAGGCCCGGGTTCTCGGGCAGGATCACAGGCATCGACAGGGCGTCACGGACATACGAGTACTGGCCCGCCCCAACATTAACCGAACCGCCTTCATTGCTGACGGAAATCACTCCCTCTACGACGAAGAAATAGGTCCCATCCCGAAGGGATCCGCAGTCTCCCTTGCAGACACGGCAGTCGTAAATCGTGCCTCGCACGCCGGCCGTGGCATTTTCCGTGACCATTCTGTAGCTGTTCTGGCTGCCTCTCCTGCCGATCAGCCCCACGACGGAGCGTGCGCCCCCCTTGACCAGATCGAAAAAGGCGGCGTCTTTCTGGGGTGCGGCCTGTTCGAAATAGAACCGCGAAATCTTCAGCTGGCTGTTGGGACGTAGGGTGATCTCACTGTTGTCGAGGAAGCGGATCCGGGCATGGGTCTTTTTTTCCGTCACCAGGACGTCGCCCTGCTCGACGATGGATTTGACCGACAAGGCCCACGTCTTCCCGTCGGCCTTTTTCGCGAACAGGGGTCCGCTCAGGTGCGTCACCGTCCCCGCCTTCACGCCGGCAAAGGAATCCGTGAACGACAGCAGGACAAGGGACAGGACGATGAGGCTAATTACAATACGTCGTGCCCGTTCCGCCCCGTGCCCCATCGCCGGTTTGTTGCGTTCCTTCTCCACGTTCTTCACCTTTCTTGCGGTCTTCTTCATCTTCTCCCGGCGTACCGGCCGTCTCCGTGACCGTCGCGAGGGCCGTGACGGTATTGCCTGCCGCGGCACCGGTGCCTTCGGCCGCCGCGTCGGCCAGGGTCGTGACGGAGGCCGTCCCGCCGCCCGCCGGCGTCACCGGGACCACAGGGGGGGGCGCCGTCCCTTCCGCCAGCCCGACGATCTTCGGGTACTGGCCCGCGCTGAGCTGCCACGTGTTCACGAAGTCCCAGCCGACGTACGTCGCCTGGGTCTGCATCTCCGCGGTGGTCTTCCCCGTGCCGCCGGCGCTGGTGGACAGTCCCGATGCATCGGTGTCCCAGTAGCTGCCGGTTACGTTTGTGTAGGAAGTGTCCGCATTATGTGCGATCAAGCCTCCACTGATGCCACCGCTTACGGTTCCCGCGCTGTAGCTGTTGGTGACCGTCCCGGTGGCAGAATAGACGGATCCGATCAGCCCGCCGACGAAATCAATCCCGGCCACATCCGCGAGGCTGTAACAGTTGGTGACGCTGCCGGTGGTCAGAGCCACCAGCCCTCCGACGGTATTGTCCAATCCCGTCACCGATCCGGTGACGTAGCAGTTGTCGATGCTGCCGCCGGTGTGCGCCACCAGGCCGGCGACTTGGAAGCGGCCTGTGATATTGACGTTTTCCATCCCGACGTTCCGGATGACCGCCGCCTCGGTGCAGCCCCCGAAGAGGCCGATGTAATTCGACGTGGGCCGGTTGATGAAGAGGCCGGTGATGGTGTGGCCCAGTCCGTCAAAGATTCCCCGGAACGACTGTGCCTCGATCAGGCTGTCATCGCCCAGGGGCAGAAACCCCGCCCCCGCATTCCAGCCGGTCGTGACGCTGGCGTCGATGTCCGTGCCGAGGGCATAGTAGCCGGCGAGGTTGTTGTTGATGTTCTGGAGGTCCGTCACGGTGTTGACCAGCATGTAGGCCATCGGCGTGACGCCGGTCACGTTGGCCGTATAGTCCGTCGGCGTGCCGTAACCGGCCGGCGGGTTGTAGTATATCGACACGCTCCCGCCGCCCGTCATGTTCACATGGCCGAGAACGTCAAAAAGGACGTCCCCGACGCCGTCACCATTCGAATCTGCCCGGAGGACCAGGCTCCCGCCGCCGGTATTGGTGATAACGTTGTTCACCGCGATGTCGCTATGGGCGCTCAGGGTGAGCCGGTTTGCGCTCGCCCAGGTCACTGCGTCGTCCACCGCGATGTACCCCATCTCCGCACCGGCCGTGACGGTCTGGATGGTGACGTTGGCGAGCTCGAGCTGCGCCCCCAGATCCGCCCCGGTGATGTCGCCGCCGACAGGCAGGATGGAGTAGTTGGTCGGGTCCAGGAGCAGCATACCCGTTGTCCCGAGCGGTGCCCGGACGTCTGTCAGCCCCCTGTATACAAGCGTCTGTTTGCCCGAGACCTCGACGCTGCCGCCGTTGCCGCCGCCCTCGCCACCCCGGGCGCTGATGAAGCCGTAAAACGACGTCGTGTTATCGGACCAGACCACCACCTTGCCACCGTCACCCGCCGCCAGGGCGTCCGCCCGGATGAAGGCGCCGCTCCCGACATAGGTCGTCTCGGCGTTCGGGACGGCCGCGTTTGCGCCCTGGAAATCGCCGCCCACCAGGACGGAGCCGCCTCCGCTTGTGCCGGAGGCGTCCACAAGGGCGGCACCGGTGATTTCGACGTGATCGCCCAGGATTGCGATATCGCCTCCCCTGCCGTCCGTCCCGGTTGCGGTAACGGTGCCTGAAACGGCGGTTGTCCCATCCTCGCTCCGGATTTCAATCTGCCCACCCCCGGCGCCATTGGCCGTCGTGACGCTCCCGGCGCCCAGGGTGACCCCGTTCGTGGCTCTGAAGGCGATCCTGCCGCCCTCTCCGACCGTTGCGCTGTCCGCACTGACCAGGCCGTTCTGGTGGATCAGCCCGCCGTACATTCCGGCCTTGCCGCTCCCGGCAAGGATCTGTCCCAGGTTCAACGCCGTATCCGCGGGGGCGCTCACCACGACGGCGATGTCGGAGCTGAGGGAGTCGACCATCTGCACGCTCTGGCCCGCCGCCAGCATGACGTCTCCGCCGGGGGAATAGATGAGCCCGCTGTTTTCGACATTCGGCGCGATCAGGTAGACCTTCCCGCCGGGAGGCGTCGAGATGGTGCCCTGGTTCTGAATGGCGGCCGCGGTGGCGCCGCCGGTGAAGTTGTATTTACCAGCGAGGAAATCCTGGTCGCCGAGGCCCAGGGTCGAGGCAATGAATCCGTTGACGTCGATCCGCGCCCCCGGCCCGATAAAGATGCCGTTGGGGTTGATGAGAAAGACCGCTCCGTTGGACTGCAGGAGGCCAAGAATGAGGGAGGCGTCCGGTCCGATGACCCGGTTCAGGACGGAACTGGCGCTGCTCTGCTGCACGAAGCGGACGGCCTCGCCGGCACCGATGGAAAACGCCTGCCAGTTGATGATCGAACCGGGGCTGTTGGTGATGGTCAGCGTGCTCCCCTGCGGGGAGAAGCCGACCTGCCCGTTGACGACCTGCGGCCCGGAAGGGAACGCCACGGCTGCATCCGCGCTGAAGAAAAACAGCACGGCCGCGAAAAAAAGGCTCCCGGTCATCCGGGCAATGATTCGTATCCTGCGGCGCTTCGTCTTCATGTCATGCTCCTTGCCCGTTCACCCTTCAGAACAGAAAGCTCGCCGAGAGGTGCCACATGCCGCTCCAGCGGGTCGTGCCGTCCTCCGGAGGTTCCATCACGATGCCGTAATCGACGGAGACGGAAAAATGTTTGCCGTCGGTGATGCGCAGCCCGGGACCGATGCTCGTGGCCTCGACGGCGACGGTATCACCGGCCAGCGGCTTGTTGCGCCGGACGTGGCCGCGGTCGCAGAAGGCCAGAAGGCGCGCCTGGGCGGCCGAAACACCGGCGAGCCGAAGCAGATCCGGCGAGTACACCTCGATGCTTCCCGAATATCCGTAATCGTTGGCGTACGCCCGCTCCTGGAAGCCGCGGACGGAGTTTGCCCCGCCAATCCCGAACTGCTCGCCCGCCACGAGTGCATTCTCCGTATACTGGCCGTTGACGACGGCCCGCACGCGCCAGTCCCCCCCCGGCATGAGCATGAAATTCCCGCCGTAGCGAAGGATCGTGTACTCCATGGAGGAGCCGGCGCGGGCGCTGGCGAAATTGGCCTCCCCGTCCCGGCCGTCCAGACTCCACGGCAGGTGCTGAACACCCGTCAGGTAAAAACCGGCGGTGTATTTCATCCGGGTGAGCGTCCCCGCATAGGTGAGGCTCAGGGGGTGAACGGTCACGTTGTGCCCCAGCTGGTAGCCGAAATACTGGACGTCGTTCTCGAACGCCTTGTATTCCAGTCCAAGGATCAGCCTGTGCTCGTAATCGCCGATCCGGTTGAGGTTCTGGTTGTACCGGAGAGCCAGCACGGTTCCCTTGCCGCTGATGCCCATGTCGTAGGAGGCGACGTTCACGGAACCGGAGTCCACGTTGGAATGGGCGGCGATGATGTCGATGGAGGATCCCAGGGAATAGAGCGGGATGTGGTAGCCCAGGCCGAAGATATGGACGTCATCCAGGTTTTCCGGTGACGTGATGTATTGAAGCGTCAGGACATGATCCAGGTTCGCCACGTTGCCGTGCTGCAGGAGCAATCCCATCCGCGAGCGGCCGGTGTGCTTGTCCCCGGAGTTGTCGATGGAAATGCCCGCCCGCCAGGGCTTCTCGTCCTTCACGGTAACGGTCGCATCCACCTCCTGTCCCTCGCCGCTCTTGAACTTCAACTCCGTCTTCTTGGCCGGACTCTCGTTCGCCAGCCTGAGGCTCCGCGACAGGGCGTCGATATCGGGGGTCTTCCCCGACTGCAGGGCGGGGAGGCTCTTCAGGACGTTCCGCTCGTTGAAAAAGCGGTTCCCCTGGACAGCGATTTTTCCGATACGGTACTCGATGACCTGCAGACGGATGACGCCGTCCTGCATCTCCTGCTCCGGCAGCACAACGGCCACCATGCTGAATCCACCGCTTCTGTATTCCTTTTCGAGCGCCTCCACGGCCCCCTGGACGGTTCCAAAGTCCCTGTCCTTCCCGGTGAAGGGGGCCAGGATGACCTCCACCCTGTCCGCGGAAAGGATGGTGTTCCCCCGCACCTCATACCCCCGGATGTCAAAGCGGGGAACGGCGTTCCCGGGATCGGCGGCAAATGAGGCGAGAGGATACGAAAAGAGAAGGATGATTACCCATAACCAACATCGAGTCGTTCGTAACATGATTGCTCCGGAACGGCGGCCTGTGCGCCTGTGCTGCATTATGTCGTTTGTAAAAGGATTTCTTCGATAAGATGGTCGTCCGGCCATGGTTTGGATGGCGCAAGACTGCCGAAATTTTCCGGATATGTCAATAGGTGTTTGATAAGTGACATGATTTTATTACAGGAATCTGTCACACAGGGAATTGAACGCTGCATTGAAGAATCGGGGAGGGGCCTTACTCCCACTCGAACACGACGGGCTCCCGGAGAATTGCCTCCCGCCCTTTTGCCGCCAGTTCCGCCGTCTCCGGGTGGCTCTCGCGGAGCGATGCGATCTGCCGAAGGTTGTCCGCCGTGCGAAGGACCAGCATGGCCAGGTCGCCGTCGTTGATCCCGGTCCTGCGGATGATGTCGTCCCAGGGGACACCGCGGGCCCAGTCGTACACCACCAGGGCCGGCCATAGCCGAAGCGGCTGGACGGGGAACCCGGCGGCCTTCATCCGGTCAAGGAGCGGCTTGAGGACCGATGCAACCTTTCCCACGGCCTCCCGGAATGCTCGCGGGATCTTCTTCGACTCGAATTTTACGTCCAGGTCGCCGTCATAGACGAAGGGCGCGATGGCGGCAGCGAAGAGCCGCTCGTCCTCAGCCGGAAACGCCTCCCGCCGGAGCCCCTCGGCGATCAGGAGCGGATGGTCCAGCCGCAGTTTGGATGCCCACAGGCCGTTCTCCGTCAGCCGGTCGTCCTCCCCCACGAATCCCTCCCGTTTCAGAAATTCCAGGTGCCGGAGGAATTCCTCCCAGAGCCCGCGCCCCGGCCTCTTCCCCTGGGCGGCAGCCTGGAAGGCGGCGAAGGAACGCTCGAAAATGACCCGCACGTCCTCCGGTGTCTGGGACAGGAGCAGGTTCAGGACCATGGAGAAGTCGTTGCGGATCCGGCTTTCGATGGGCTCGGACTCCCGGAAGAGAAGCCGCCGGACATGGGAGATATCCAGGAACCGTCCCGGGACGAGGGCCAGGAAGCCGATCTTGTCCTGCCCGCGCCGCCCCGCACGGCCGGTCATCTGGTGGAAGGCCGTCCCCGTCAGGGGGTTGAAGGAGTGGCCGTCGAAGATGTCCGAGTTGAACAGGACGATGGTCCGGGCGGGAAAATTCACCCCGGCCGCCACCGTGGACGTGGCGAAAATAGCCTCCAGGTGGCCCTGTTTCATCATCCGCTCGACAAAGAATTTCCAGGCCGGAAGCTGCCCTCCATGATGGGCCGCCACACGCCAGCGCTGGAGGTCGTGGAGCTGGCGGTGCTGCTCCAGGTAGGGAAAGCGGGCAAACAGGTCCTCGACATCTTCCCGGAAGGTCTCGCCTGCATGAACGCCCGGACCGCTCCGGCAGGTCTTCAGGGCACCGTCGCACTCGGACCGGGACTTGAGAAAGAAGATTGCCGGCAGGAGATGGTACTCCCGGAGCACCCGGAGGATGTCGCCGAAATGGGGCGGCCGGCCGCGCCCCGCCGGCGAGCTGCCGGCGACGGAGAACTCCGCCACCTTCCCGTAGAGGCGCCGCTGTTCCAGAAACGGCATGATCCGCCCCGAAGGGTGCAGGAACAGGGGAAAGAGGGGAACGGGACGCCCCGTCTCCCGCACGACCCGGCACGGTTTTTCCCTGAGCGACGAAAGCCAGGAGGCAATCTCTTCGGCGTTGCCGATCGTGGCGGAAAGGAGCAGGAGGTTGACCCGCGCCGGCAGGTAAATCATGATCTCCTCCCAGACAACCCCCCGGTCTGTATCCCCCAGGTAGTGGGCCTCGTCGAGAATCACCAGGTCGCAGGGCAGGTCTTTACCCTGGTGCATCGCGTCGTAAAGCTGGTTCCGCAGGATCTCCGTCGTCCCGACAATGATCGGCGCATCGGGATTCTCCTTCGTGTCTCCCGTGAGGATCCCAACATGACCCGCCCCGAATTGCTGGCCGAACTCCACCCATTTGGCGTTTGTCAGGGCCTTGAGGGGGGAGGCGTACCAGGCACGGCAGCCGCGGCGGAACACGTCCTCAATGGCCTGCTCGGCGATCCAGGTCTTGCCGGATCCCGTGGGTGCCGTGACCAGGCAGTCGGACTGCCGGATCGCCTCCAGCGCCTCCAGCTGGAAGGGATCGGGAACAAACGGGGCCTCCGGGGGCCGGCCGATGCGCGAGAACACGCTCCGGAGGAGTGGATCCGCATCCGGCTTCATCCGGACAGGCGTTTTCTGGGGTCCGCCCGGGCGGGCGCCCCTTCGTTTTCGGGAACGGGACAGGGAAGATTGCATGGTCCTCCGGGATTGATCCGGTGATGGTCCTATCACAGGAGGGGCGCGCCGTAAAGGAACAGCGGCAACCTTTGGTTGACAGGAATCCCTTTTCCGCCTAAGTGTTGCGGCACCGGCACAGCGCGCCGGCCGCAGGACCGGCTCCAGGAAAACGGCGGCCGGACGCGGTATTCCAGGCCGTCAGGAACATCCATGCAGAAGAAAGCGATCTACTGGGGCTGGTACGTGGTTTTCGGGGCCTTCGTCCTGATGGGCCTCAACCACGGAACGACCTACTGTTTCACCATTTTCGTCAAACCCGTCACGGAGGACCTGTCCTGGTCCCGCTCGGCCATTTCCCTTGCCCCGTCCATCACGATGATCGTCTATGGCATCGGCGGGATCTTCTCGGGGAGGCTTCTGGACCGGATCGCCCCGCGCTGGGTCATGACCTTCGGGGCCGTGACCCTGGCCACGGCCCTCTTCCTGACGGGATTCGTCCGGGAGCCCTGGCACCTGTATCTCACCTACGGACTCCTCGCCGGAATCGGAACATCCTGCCTGGGAGCGGTCGTGGGCAGCTCCACGGTGGCAAAATGGTTCCAGCGGAAACGGGGTCTCGCCATCGGCATCGCCTCCGTCGGAATCGGGGTCGGGAGCATGCTTCTCGCCCCGCTCGTCGGCTATGCCGTCAAGCACTGGGGCTGGCCATGGGGATTCTGGATCCTCGGCGGCCTCGTCCTCGTGCTTGGAGTCATCACGGCACAGACCCTTATGGGGAAGACGCGGCCGGAAGACTACGGCCTGCATCCCGACGGCGAAGCGCCGCCGTCGCATCCCGAAGCGACGCCCCCGCCGGCGGTGGCTCCGGGCATACCCATGAATCAGGTTCTCCGCGACCCGCGGTACTGGGTTCTCAGCCTCTGCTACACCTTCGCCCTGGTCGCCCAGATCTCGGCGTTCATCCACCAGACGGCGTTCGGCATGGAACTCGGCATCGACCTGATCAAGGCGGCCCTGCTGCCCGGGTACATCGGGCTGGCCAGCATCGGCGGCCGCTTTTTCTTCGGCTGGCTCTCGGACCGGCTCCGGGATGCAAAATACGCGGCAAGCCTGGGCTTTCTTTTCATGGCCGCCGGCGTGGGCATTCTCCTCGTGGCCTCCACCATGAACCATATGGTCCTGTATGCCCTGCTCTTCGGCTTCGGGTACGGATCCATCGCCCCGCTGATGCCGTATCTCCTGGCGGACCGGTTTGGAAGCCTCGTTCTCGGGGCATCCTACGGCATGCTCACCTTTTTCGTCGCCGGCATCGGCGGCAGCACGGGCGCCATTGTCAGCGGCATGATCTACGATCGCTTCGGATCGTATACGGCGGCCTGGTGGATGGACCTGATCCTCCTGCTGGCGGCGGCGATCCTGGCGGCATCGCTGAAACCGTCTCGCCTGAAATCAGAATAATTCTTGACCCGCCAAATCCGCTGCATATATTTGCCGGGTGGAACAATAAATATTTCCCGGGGTTCCGAATGAGGGATTCCGGGTTCACCGCGATCCCCGAAAGGCCCTGACGCATGAAGGAAGAAGGAATCCCTCTTTCAACCCTCAAGGAAGGAGACATCGCACAGGTCCTCTCCCTGACCGGCGGAAACGCCTTCATGTCGCGCCTTGCCTCCATGGGGATCGCGCCGGCGACACGGTTGAAGGTGCTGCGCCAGAGCGGCGGGGGCCCGCTGATCGTCCAGGTCGGGGACGGCCGGGTCGCCCTGGGAATGGGAGAAGCGGAAAAGATCCTCGTTCAGCCCCTTCCCGAAGCCGCCGGGGAGCCCCCCCCTGAAAAGGAGGAAAGCCGGCAGCTACTGGTGGCCCTGGCGGGCCAGCCGAACATCGGGAAGTCCACCATCTTCAACATCCTCACCGGCCTGTCCCAGCACGTGGGAAACTGGCCCGGGAAAACCGTGGAAAAGAAGGAAGGGGTCCATCACTCCGGCGAGGTTGAAATGCGGATCGTGGACCTCCCCGGGACGTACAGCCTCACGGCCTGCTCCGAGGAGGAAAAGGTCGCCCGCGATTTCATCGTCCACGAGAGGCCCGATGTGATCGTCCTCCTGGTCAATGCGGCCGGCCTGGAGCGAAGCCTCTATCTCCTCACGGAGATCCTGCTCCTCGGCCCGCCCGTGATCATTGCCCTGAACATGCTGGATGTGGCGGAGGACCAGGGAATTTCCATCGACACAAATGCCCTCCAGGCCTCCCTCGGGATTCCCGTGGTTCCCATGGTGGCCGTAAAGAACCGCGGCGTCCGGGAACTGGTGAACAAGGTGATCGCCCTGCAGAAAGGGGATGTCCCCTACCATCCCAGCATCCCGGGTGTGTCCAGGGATCATATCGCTATCTATCGTGAAATTGCCGAACTGGTGAGCAAGCATTTCCCCGAATCGCTCCCTGCCAACACCTGCGGCTACAACGCCCCGTGGGTGGCCATCAAGCTGATGGAGGGAGATCCCGAAATCACAAAACTGGTGGATGCGGAGGTTCCCGCCGAGATCCGGAGCCGGATCCAGGCGCTCCTGGTCCAGCACGAGGACGCCCTCCATGCCGTTGTGGGAGGCCGCTACGACTGGATCGAGGAGGTCACCCGGGCGGCCATCTCCCGGTTCCGCATGGGCGAGGTCGTCCTGACAGACCGGATCGACCACGTTCTGACCCGGCCCGTATTCGGCATTCCAATCCTCCTGGGCGCCTTCGGTCTGATCTTCGCCGCCACGTACTGGATCGGCTTTCCCCTTCAGAAACTGCTGGAAGGGCTATTCTCCTCGGCGGCACAGAGTCTGGAAACCTGGATGGGAAGCGCCCACCCCTGGCTGAAGGGCATCCTCATCGAGGGGGCTTTCGGCGGGGCGGGAACGGTGCTGACCTTTGTCCCGATCCTGCTCATTTTCTTTCTGTTCCTCGCCGTCCTGGAGGATGTGGGTTACATGGCCCGGGCGGCCTTCGTCATGGACCGGTTCATGCACCTGATCGGCCTCCACGGGAAAAGCTTCATCCCCCTGTGCCTCGGCTTCGGCTGCAACGTACCCGCGGTGATGGGGGCACGGATCATCGAGTCCCGGAAGGAGCGGCTCCTGACCATGTTCCTGTCCCCCTTCGTCCCCTGCACGGCAAGGCTGGCGGTCCTGACCTTCGTTTCCGCCGCCGTGTTCGGTCCCCGGGCCGCCATGGTCGCCTGGTCGGTGCTGGCGGTCAACATCCTTCTCCTGGGAATTGTAGGTATGGCGGCCAGCCGGTTTTTCCTCAAGGGGGAGCCGATGCCCTTCATCATGGAACTGCCGCTCTACCACAAACCGAACCTGCGGACGATCGCCGCCGTCGTCTGGTTCCGGACGGCCTCCTTCATCCGGAAGGCCGGGACGATCATCCTGGCGGTCTCCGTGGCGGTGTGGATCCTGTCCCACTGGCCCGGGGCGACGGTGGAGGAGAGCGCCCTCGCCTGGCTCGGCCGGCTGCTGGAGCCGCTGGGTACCCCCCTGGGATTCGACTGGAAACTGATCGTCGCCCTCCTGACGAGCATCGTGGCCAAGGAAAACGCCATCGCCACCTTAGGCGTCCTTTACGGCGTGGGCGACGAGGGACTGATCGGCATCCTGCCCCAGGCCCTGGCCCCGGCCTCCGCCCTGGCCTTCCTGGTGGTCCTGATGCTCTTCGTGCCCTGTGCGGCCACCCTGGCGGTCCTGCGCCGGGAGATGGACAGCCGGCGATGGTTCTCCGCGTCCTTCCTTGCGATGCTGGCCCTTTCCATGACCATGGGCATCGCTTCCTTTCATCTGGCCCGACTGATCGGCCTGTGACCCGGGGCGCCGGTTGCGGCCGATTCTCGTCATTGACAGGCCCCGGGAAAAAGGCTAATCACCGTGCAGACCCATCCTGTTTCCCCTGAAGGCGGATTTCTGGTCGAGAAACTGATCAAGGCGGCGGCGACGGGCCTCGGCCTGGGACATGTCCCGGTTGCTCCCGGAACGGCAGGGACCCTTCTGGGCATTCCCCTGTTCCTGCTCTTTTCTCCCCTGTCCCCACCGGTATACCTGGCGGTCCTCCTCGGCTTGACCGGGGCGGCGTTCTGGATCACCGGACAGGCGGAGAACATCTTCCAGGAGAAGGATTCCCAGAAGATCGTCCTCGACGAAGTCGTCGGTTTCCTGTGGACCATGAGCTTCATTTCCCCCACGCCGTCCCATCTGGCGGCGGGATTTTTGCTCTTCCGCCTTCTGGATATTGTCAAACCCTTTCCCGCCGGTTTCCTTCAGCGGAAGGCGCCCGGCGGCTTTGGTGTCGTCCTGGACGACGTGGCGGCGGGAATCTACGGAAGCATCCTCCTTCACCTGGCGATCCGGGTGTTCGGGTTTTAGCCCTCCGGAGCCCCGACCGTACCGGACGGGAGACTCCGGACCATCAACGGCATGAAGATCGCGATACTGACCATCGGCAACGAACTGACAGGAGGACGGATCCAGGACGCCAACGCGTCCCTCATCGCCCGGACCGCCCGGTCCCGGGGCTGGCAGGTCCCGGTCATGATGAGCGTGGGCGACAGCTTCGAGGCGATCGGGGGCGCCCTGAACCATGTGCTCTCCCTGGCCGATGCCGTCATCATCACCGGCGGGCTGGGCCCCACGGCGGACGACATCACGACGGCGGCCGTGGCACAGGCCTTCGGCCTCGGCCTGTATACCGACGAGGCGGTCCTGGCCCACATCCGGGGCATTTTCGAGAAATACCGCCTCAAATGGACCGAAAACAACGCGAAGCAGGCCGTATTTCCCGCCGGGGCGGAGGTGATCCCGAATCCGACCGGGACGGCCGCCGGATTCGCTGTCCGGACGGACGGGAAGATCGTGGCCGTGATCCCTGGCGTTCCCGCGGAGGTCCAGCGGATGCTCCCGGAGGGGGTCCTGCCTCTCCTCGTCCGGGCCTTTCCCGGCAGCACTCCCTTCATCAGGACCAAAACCCTCAAATCCTTCGGCCTCTCGGAGGCGGCGGTGGACCAGGCCCTGGCCGACCTGGACTTTGCGGCCCGCGGGGTCGATGTAGGCTTCTACCCGAACTTTCCCGAGAACCACATCGTGCTGACCGTCCGGCACAGCCGGGAGGAGGAAGCGGAAAGAATCCTGAATGAGAGCGTGAGGGACGTCGAAAACCGTCTCGCCCGGAACATCTTCGCCCGGGACGACGAGACCCTCGAAGGGGTCGTCGGCGCCCTCCTGACGGAGCAGAAAAAGACCCTCGCCGTGGCGGAGTCCTGCACGGGCGGGCTGATCGCCGACCGCATCACCGACGTCCCCGGCAGCTCCGCCTACTTCGAGCGCGGCCTGGTAACCTACAGCAACGAGGCCAAGCGGGACCTCCTGGGGGTGCCGGAAGACATCCTCCTGCGGCACGGCGCCGTGAGCGAGGAAACGGCGCGCCTCATGGCAGAAGGGGTGCAGCGGATCTCGGGAGCGGACCTGGGACTCGCCTCCACGGGCATCGCCGGCCCCTCGGGGGGAACGGAGGAAAAGCCGGTGGGAACGGTCTTCATCGCCCTCTCCGACGGCCGGGAGACCCGTTGCCGCCGCTTCTGCTTCCGCTGGCCCCGCCGCCGGAACAAGGTCATGACGGCCCAGACAGCCCTGATTCTCCTCCTGCGCTACCTGAAGGGAGAGCAGGACGATGCCTGACGGAAAGAGCATCCGGGCCTTCCTGGCTATCGACCCTCCGGAGGAGGTCCTCCGGCAGATCGGCAGCCACCAGGAGCGCCTGAAGCGAAAGATCCAGGGAACGATATCCTGGGTCCGCCCCCGGGGGATCCACCTGACTCTGAAATTTTTCGGAGACATCGCGCCGGCCGACGTGGAACGGATCTCCCGGATCGTGGAGCCCCTGGCCGCGGGGACGTCTCCGCTCCGCATCGAGGTCCGGAAAATGGGCGTGTTCCCCGGCACCAGCCGGCCCCGGGTCCTCTGGGTGGGAATGGAGGGGGACATCCACCAACTGATCGTACTCCAGAAGTCCGTCGAGGCGGCCCTGGAAGTGGAGGGATTCCCCCGGGAGGCCCGCCCGTTCCGGCCCCACCTGACCCTGGGACGGATCAAGACGCCCCGGGGACTCGCCGGGCTGGACGGGGCAATGGAGGAAGCGGCGGACTGGACGGCGGGAGGGTTTGTTGCCCGGGAGCTGTGCCTCTTCCAGAGCGACCTCCTGCCCCAGGGAGCCGTCTATACGAAACTCGCCTCCTGGCCCTTCGGGAAGGAGCAGGGACGGGACGATTCCTGAGCCCCGGCCGGACACGGATTGCATGAAATCGCGGCACGTTGCCGAATCAAATCGATAAGGGAGGAAACGATGACATCGGACTTCAATCGGGAGAAAGCGGTGGACCTGGCCATCAGCCAGATCGAGCGTCAGTTCGGGAAGGGCGCGATCATGCGCCTCGGCGGCGGCGAGCCTCCGGCGGATGTGCCGGCCATCCCCACGGGGTCCCTGAGCCTGGACATCGCCCTGGGCGTCGGTGGCGTGCCGCGGGGGCGGATCATCGAGATCTTCGGCCCCGAATCGGGCGGCAAGACGACCCTGGCCCTCCACATCGTCGCGGAGGCCCAGAAGCAGAACGGACTGGCCGCCTTCATCGACGCCGAACACGCCCTGGACGTCACCTATGCCCGGAAGATCGGCGTCAACACCGACGACCTGCTCATCTCCCAGCCCGACACGGGGGAGCAGGCCCTGGAGATTGCCGAGACCCTCGTCCGCAGCGGCGCTCTCGACGTCCTGGTGGTGGACTCCGTGGCGGCTCTCGTGCCCAAAGCGGAACTGGAAGGAGACATGGGGGACGCCCAGATGGGTCTCCAGGCCCGGCTGATGTCCCAAGCCCTGCGCAAGCTGACGGGAAGCATCAGCAAGTCGAAGACGACGGTCATCTTCATCAACCAGCTCCGGATGAAGATCGGCGTCTTCTTCGGCAATCCCGAGACGACGACCGGTGGCAACGCCCTGAAGTTCTACGCCTCCCAGCGGCTCGACATCCGGAAGGTGACGTCCATCAAGGAAGGCCAGGACGTCGTCGGCATGCGCACGAAAGTGAAGGTGGTCAAGAACAAGGTGGCCCCGCCGTTCCGGGAGACCGAGTTCGACATCCTCTTCGGCGTGGGTATCTCCAGGGAGGGCGACATCCTCGACCTGGCCGCGGAGAGCGGCATCGTCGAGAAGAGCGGTGCCTGGTATTCCTATAAGGGGGAGCGCCTGGGGCAGGGTCGTGATAACACGCGGAACATGCTGAAGGAGAATTCCGCCCTCCTCCACGAGATCGAAGACCTCGTCCGGGAAAAGTTCGGGATCAAGGCCCGTCCGAAGGCGCCCGACGCCGCGGCGAAGAGCGACAAGTCCGCCGGAAAGCCTGAAAAATCGACCCGGACATGACCGACGAGGATCCATCCTACGAGCAGGCCCTGCGGAAAGCCTTCCGTCTCCTTGCCGCCCGGGATCGGAGCGAGCGGGAGATCCGGATGCGCCTGAAAGCCGGGGAGTTCGATGACGGAACCGTTGACAGGGTCGTTAAAAGGCTTTATGAACTCGGGTACCTGGACGATGCGGCCGTCGCTCGGCGCTGGGTCCGCAGCCTGGCGGCGGAGCGACTGATGAGCGACCGCCGGATCGCGGCCCGCCTCGTCGACCGGGGACTGGCACGGGACGTGGTCCGGGATGCCCTGGAGGAGGTCCGGCGGGAGCTGTCCGAGTCGGATGCGGTCCGGCAGATCCTCCGCAGGAAGGAAACCCGGGCGGCATTGCGGGCCGGGACAAAAGAACGTGAGAAAATCATCCGCCGTTTGATGGGACAGGGTTTCCCCCCCGAGGCGGTCTTCGACAACATCAGAGAAATCGGAAGCAAGGAGGAAGACATTCCATGACGGCAGCCGAAATCCGGACGAAGTTTCTGCAATATTTCGCGGAGAACGGGCACGCCATCGTGCCCAGCTCGTCCCTGATTCCCAAGGACGATCCGACGCTCCTGTTCACCAACTCCGGGATGGTCCAGTTCAAAAACTGCTTCCTGGGCCTGGAGGACCGGGGCTACACCCGGGCGGCCAGCTCCCAGAAGTCGGTCCGGGCGGGCGGCAAGCACAACGACCTCGAAAACGTCGGCTATACGGCCCGTCACCACACCTTCTTCGAGATGCTCGGGAACTTCTCCTTCGGGGATTACTTCAAGAAGGAGTCCATCTTCTGGGGCTGGGACTTCCTGACCCGGGTCATGGGACTCCCGAAGGAAAAACTCTGGATCACCATCTACCAGGAGGACGACGAGGCCTTCGAGATCTGGAACAAGCAGATGAAGGTTCCGGCGGAGCGGATCGTCCGGATGGGAATGGAGAGCAACTTCTGGATGATGGGCGAGACCGGCCCCTGCGGGCCCTGCTCCGAGATCCTCTACGACCAGGGGCCCTCCGTCGGATGCGGCCGCCCCGAGTGCAGCGTGGAATGCGACTGCGACCGCCACCTGGAGATCTGGAACCACGTCTTCACCCAGTTCGACCGGGACAAGGACGGGAACTACACGCCCCTGCCGAAGCCCAACATCGACACCGGCATGGGCCTGGAGCGCCTCGCCGCGGTCGTCCAGGGAAAGATGAACAACTACGACACGGACCTCTTCCAGCCGATCATCCAGTTCGTGGCGAACCTCTGCGGCAAGCCCTACGGCAGCAATCCCGACAGCGACGTCTCCCTGCGGGTCATCGCCGACCACAGCCGGGCCGTGACCTTCCTCATCGGCGACGGCTGCCTTCCCAGCAACGAGGGCCGGGGCTACGTCCTTCGCCGCATCCTCCGCCGGGCCGCCCGGCACGGCAAGCTCCTGGGGCTGGACAAGCCCTTCCTGAACGAGGTCGTACCGGTCATCGTGAACCTCATGAAGGATCCCTACGACGACCTGGTGACGAAGGAATCCTATATCCGCAAGGTCGTCATCAACGAGGAGCAGCGGTTCATCACCACCCTCGACTCGGGGCTGAAGATCCTGAGCGACGAGGTGGCGGCCCTCAAAAAGTCAGGCGGCTCCGTCGTCCCCGGCTCGGTGGTCTTCAAGCTCTACGACACCTTCGGATTCCCCGTGGACCTGACGGCGGACATCGTCCGCAAGGACGGCATGACCCTGGACACGGAAGGTTTCGAGCAGTCCATGGAGGCCCAGCGGGAGAAGGCCCGGGAATCCTGGAAGGGCAGCGGCGAGCAGGCGGTGGCGGACGTCTACAAGCGCCTCGCCGTTGACGGCATCACAACGAACTTCATCGGCTGGGAGGCGGTCGTCGAGGCCGACTCCTACGTGACGGCCATCCTGAAGAAGGACGACCGGGTTGATGTCCTGGAGGAGGGGGAGAACGGTGAGATCTTCGTGGCCCAGACGCCCTTCTACGGTGAAAAGGGTGGACAGATCGGAGACACAGGTATCATCGAAGGCCAGGGCTTTCTCTTCGAGGTGTGGGACACCCAGACGCCCGTGGAGGACGTCCTGACCCACATCGGCAAGCTGAAGAAGGGCCGGATCCGCGTGGGCGACGAGGTCACGCTCAAGGTGGACCTCTTGACCCGGCGGGCCACGGAGGCCCACCACTCGGGGACCCACGTCCTGAACGCGGCCCTCCGGGCGGTCCTGGGCGACCACGTGAAGCAGTCGGGCTCGCTGGTGAACCCGGAGCGCCTCCGTTTCGACTTCACACACTTCTCCCGCATCGAAGACGAGGAGATGAAACGGATCGAGGCAATCGCCAACGACATCATCCGCGGTAACCACCCCGTCGTGACGGCGGTCCTCCCCAAGGAGGAGGCCATGAAGACGGGGGCGGCGGCAGTCTTCGACGAAAAATACGGCGACCAGGTGCGGGTCGTACAGATGGGCGACAAGAGCGCCGAGCTCTGCGGCGGCACGCACGTCGTCCGGACGGGCGACATCGGTCTCCTGAAGGTCGTCGGCGAGTCCTCCGTGGCCGCGGGCGTTCGACGCATCGAGGCCGTGGCGGGCCGTGAGGCGGTCAAGTACGTAGAACAGATCGAAGAGGAGCTGAAGAAGACGGCGGAACTCCTCAAGGCGGGCCACGCCGAGGTGTCCGACCGTGTGGAAAAGCTCCTGAAGCATCAGCGGGACCTGGAAAAAGAGATCGAGGCCCTGAAGGGAAAGCTGGCGGCCAAGGACTCGGCGGACCTGATGGACCGGGCCCGGGAAATCAAGGGCGTCCGGGTCCTGGCGGCACAGGTGGACGCCCCGGACGTGAAGACCCTCCGGGATTTCGGAGACAAGGTCCGGGACAAGCTGGGATCGGGGATCGTCCTCCTGGGGAGCCGCGTGGGCGACAAGGCAATGCTCCTGTGCATGGTGACGAAGGACCTGGCCGGGAAGTACCACGCCGGGAACATCATCAAGGAGCTGGCCCCCGTCGTGGGAGGCAGCGGAGGCGGTCGGCCCGACATGGCCCAGGCGGGCGGTCCGAAGCCCGAGAACATCGGGCAGGCCCTGGAAAAGATCGAAGCGCTGCTGTAGCGGGAGGCTGAAAAAGCTGCCGATATCCTGCAAAGAAAGGGGAAGCAGATTTTGGTCTGCTTCCCCTTTTCCGCTTCTTCCTGATCATTCCAGGCAATCGGATCCCCTGACGATTAAAAAAAAGGGGCATCCAGGCCCGAAGGCCCTCATGCCCCTTCCGTCAAACCGATCTTCCCGGAGCTTACCGTGCGCTCCCGGCCATAGGAAGGCCTATAGGGCCTTGATCATCATCTTGCGGGCGTACTCCTTTGCGTCCGCCAGGTCCGCCGCATCGGGATGGGGATCGGCACCCCTGGCCTCCTCGCCCCAGGCCTTGTGCTCCGGCTTCTTCAGCAGCATCTCGATGATCCGGGGATCCACCTTGCCCCGGCAACCGAAATGTCCCAGCACCGTGGCCTTCGCCGCGAGCCCCAGGGCATCCTCAAAGGCCTGCCGGGCCAACTGCCCGCCACGGAGCGATCCGTGCGTGGAGAAGAAGGCCACCTTCTGGCCCGCCTTGAGATTCCGGATCAACGGCTGCGCGGCCTCCGGAACACTGTGGGCCTGAACGGGAAAGCCGATGAACAGGATGTCGTACCCGTCGGTGCTCTGTACTTCCTTGACGGGTTTGATTTCTTTTTCTGCTTCGATGGCCTCGAAGATGGCCCGGGCCACTTTTTCCGTGTTGCCGCTCAGGGAATAATACGCAACCAGTACCTTCATTCCGACCTCCATGCAGAAATTTACCCACTCAATACGGGATTGTCCGCGGAAATGCAAGCATCGCCCGCAGAGCCGGAAGGCGCGGGCCGGTCCGCCCCGGCTCTCCGGTCAGCGGGCCGAGTAGAACAGCTGGCTCCCCTTTTCCGACTGTGCGACCAGACCCTCGTCCATCAGCTCCACCAGGTGAACATGCGTCTCATTGATCGCCAGGTACTGATCGAAGTCCGGCAGGTCGTCGCCGAACAGGTCCGCCGACACCGACACCGCCTGCCGGGTCCCCTTCCGGACCGAAGCCAGGACAAGGGCCTTTCGTTCTTCGTGGTGGACGAGGATCTCCTCGACTCTCCCCGTAAGGTTGCTGAAGGGCTCCCCGTGGGCCGGCCAGATCCGCTTTACCGGCAGCGTCGAGATCTCCCGGAGGGAAGCCAGGAAACTCCTGAGAACCCGGAATTCGGGATCGAAGAGGTCCGGGCTCAGGTTTGGGGTGATGTCCGGCAGGACATGGTCCCCGGAAAGAAGGATGCCTTCCTCCGGGAAGAAGAAAACCACGTGTCCCCGGGTATGTCCCGGCGTCTGGTAGACGCGGACCGGCCGTCCATACACACTGTGGCTTTCCATGAGCGCGGGGCAGGAATCCGGATCGAAGGGAACCTGGGAATTGCGGAAGTGCGCCATGAGCTTCGACATCATGGAAAGGGCCTTCTCCGGCAGGCCGTGGACGGCATAGAAATCCCGGAGCACCCGGACGAGCCGTTCCTGATTTGCGTTTTCGCGGATGTACAGACGGCTGGTCTCGGAAAAGAGGATTTCCGCCCCCGATTCCCGGCGGATCCGCCCCGCCATGCCCACATGGTCGGTGTGGTGATGGGTGATGTAGATGCGCTCGACATCCCGGATGGAGCAGCCGAGGTCCGCCAGGGATCGCTCCAGTTTCGCGAAGGCCTCGGGCGAATTCATTCCCGTGTCGAACAGGGTCACCCGTCCCTGGTGAACAAGCGCATAAATCTGGACATGCTGCAGCCGGAAGGGCATGGGAAGCGTAATGCGGTAGAAGCGCTCGGCAATCTCCTGCATGGTAGGATCATTCTCCTGAAACAGGCCCCGCGGGGACCTGGAAATAAAACAGGGTCAAAAGACCCCCGCCGTTTGTGACCCATCGACGGCCCGATGTCAAGAAAGCAAACGCAACCGCAGGACAGGCCGGCAGCCCGCCGGTCCCGGCGACAGGGACGCAGGACTCGATCGGACGGCAGCGCGGCGGCTTCCGAAGGAGAAAAGGCCTCTTGATCTTTCCGGGAAATCCGGTACATTACGCGGCGAAAAAGACCGGAGCGAAAGGCGCCATGCCCATCTACGAATTTTACTGCCGCAAATGCAACACCGTCTTCAATTTCTTCTCCAGGACGGCCGATACGGACAAGGTTCCCTTCTGTCCGCGCTGCAAGCGGGTTCGCCTGAAGCGCCAGATGTCCATTTTTGCGAAGGTCTCCGGAAAACGGGAGGAAGGGACGGAGGCGGAGGCGGACATGCCCCCCATCGACGAGGACCGGATGGAAAAGGCCATGGCCATGCTGGCCGGCGAGGCGGACCGTATCGGCGAGGACGACCCCCGTCAGGCCGCCGCCCTGATGCGCAAGCTCTCCGACGCCACGGGCCTGAACCTCGGCCCCGGAATGGAAGAGGCCCTGCGCAGGCTGGAGCGGGGCGAGGACCCGGACCGGATCGAGGAGGAGATGGGCGACCTCCTGGAGGCGGAGGAGCCGTTCCTGTTCGACGGGAAAGGACCCGGCGCAAAGGGAGGGAAAAAGTCCCGGCCGCGGGTGGACGAGACCCTCTACGAACTGTAAAAGCAAGGGACACTTCTCCAATTTTTCCAGTAAAAACCCGTGGGAAAATCAGGGACGTGTCGCCGGTTTTCGAAACTTAGATTTTCAGAAGGTCTTCCGGTTCCTGTACGATGAAATCGGGTCCCGCCGCTTCAAGGGTCTTCCGGCTGTGCCAGCCCCAGGTGACGGCGACCGCCTTCACCCCTGCCTGCTTCGCCTCACGGATATCTCCCGCGGTGTCCCCGATGTAATAGGTGCGGTCCGCCCCGATTTCATAGGATTCCATGGCGTGGGCGATCTTGGAGACCTTGCTCAGCATGAAGTCGGACCCCAGGATGGCCCGGAAGCAGCCGTTGAAGCGGTTGCTCTCCAGCGTTTTCCGGATGGATCGGGAACCGCTGGAGGAGATGATCAGGAGGGCGTTCCCCTCGCACATCTTTTCCAGGACGGGCAGCAGGAATGGAAAGAGCCGCATCGAGGCGAAATCGACCTCCGCGAGGACGCCCGGCGAGGCCTTCAGGAACGCCTCCAGGTCCACCCCCCGGCGGACGATCTCCTCATAGAAGTTCCCCTCGAACAGCTCCAGGAAATCAGCCCGCGTTTTCACGATGGGCTGGCCGATCCGGTCCAGGCACTCCCGGACCGTCCACTCGTAGGTCTCCAGCGAATCGGCGATCACGCCGTCAAAATCGAAGAGAAACAGCTTCATCACAGCCTGCATGCTCCATTCGGGATATCTCTCGCCGGTCCCCGCAGCGGACAGAACCGGGCGGGCGGCAACTCCGGCGGAGGTTTGTCCCTATACCCGCAGAATCAATGGAACGCAAGAGAAGGACAGAGGCTCGATCCCGGGCGTCAGGAGCGGGATCGCAGCAGATCTTCCAGCGCCGACGGAAGATCGGGGAACCGGAAATGGAACCCCTCCTTCAGGAGCCTCCCCGGCATGACCTTCTGGCCATTCAGGATCACCCCGCCGAATTCGCCCAGGACGAGGCGCATCAGGAAGCCCGGCACCGGTGGAAGAAAGGTGCGGACGTGGAGGGCTTCCGCCAGCGCCCTCGTGAACTCCGCGTTCCGCACCGGACCGGGTGCGGTGCAGTTGAAGGGTCCGTCGAGATCGGTCCGCTCCATCAGGTACAGAAAGATACAGGCCAGATCGTCCTCATGAATCCAGGAGAACCACTGCCTGCCGGTGCCCACGGGGCTTCCGGCATAGAACCGGAAGAGGCGCTCCAGGGGCTCCAGGGCGCCGCCGCCCTTTCCCAGGACGATGCCGAAGCGGCATGTCGCCACCCGGACTCCCGCCTCCCGGGCCCGTTCCGCCTCGGCCTCCCAGTCCACCGCCAGGCGGGCCAGAAAGTCCCCGCCCGGACCATTCCCTTCATACAGCTCTCCCTCGTCGTGGAATCCGTAATATCCCACGGCGGAGGTGCTGAGCAGGTGCGCAATCCCCTTGCGCCGGCCCCGAAGCGCCTCCACAAGGTTCCGGGTGGTGAGGATCCGGCTCTCCAGGAGGTCCCGCTTGCGCCGCTCCGTCCAGCGGCTGAATATCGAGGCTCCCGCCAGGTTGATGAATGTCTCGTGGGACGCTGCACGCTCCTGCCAGGGGCCGGGTCGGGTCGGGTCCCCCTCCAGGTAGCGGGCCCCCGCCGGAAGCGGCGGCCTCCCCTCCCCCGGCCGCGTCAGAATCGTGACCTCGTGGCCCTTTGCCGTGAGGACCCTCGTCAGGTTCTTCCCAACAAATCCCGTGCCTCCCGTCATAAAGACCAGCATCGCGGCGTCCTCCCTGAACTTATCCGTCCGGCTCCGTCAAAGGGAGCGGGGTTCCAGTGGGTGCCCCCGCACTCAGGCGGCCCTGTCCGCCCGCATCCGCGTCTCCGTCTTCCGCACCGGGGAAGGGCTTCAGGACGCGGGTCGCGCGGTCGACCACGGCCGCTTCGGGCAGGTCCTTCCCGGCGGCCGCGCCAAGCTCCTTGAATTTCCGGGCGCTCACGAGAACGCGGCTCTCCAGGGAGCCGACGGCGTCGTTGTAGGCCCCGACCGCCCGCTCCAGCCCCGCGCGGAGGCCGTCGAAATGGCCCGCCAGCGTGAGCAGCCGATCGTAAAGTGTCCTCCCCAGGTCGCTGATGGCCTGTGCGTTCTCTGCGATCCGCTCCTGCCGCCAGCCGTAGGCAACGGCCCGCAAGAGGGCGATCAGGGTGGTCGGCGTCGCCAGGATCACCTTCTGGTCGACCCCGAACTCGATCAGGGAAGGATCCTGCTCGAGGGCGGCGCTGAAAAACGTTTCCCCCGGGAGAAACAGGACGACGAACTCCGGCGACGGCGAAACATGGGCGGAATAGGTCTTGGCGGAGAGCTTGGTCAGATGGACGCGGATCTGCTGGGCATGGGCCTTCAGTCGCTCGATCCGGACCGCCTCGTCCTTCGTCTCCAGCGCATCCAGGTACGCCTCGAGGGGCGCCTTCGAATCGACGACGATGCTCCGGTTGCTCGGGAGGCGGACGATCAGGTCGGGGCGAACCGATCCCTCCCCGGTGGCGACCGTCTCCTGCTGGTAGAAGTCGCAGTACTCCACCATCCCTGCCAGCTCGACGACCCGCTGGAGCTGGATCTCCCCCCAGCGGCCCCGGACGACCGGCGCCCGGAGCGCCTTTACAAGGTTCGCCGTCTCCGTCGTGAGCTGCGACTGGGCGGACGTCATCGAGCGGATCTGCTCCTGGAGGATCGAATAGGCGGAGGTCCGCTCCTTCTCGATCTCCTGGATCCGGCCGTCCACCTTCTCCAGGGATTCCCGGATCGGGTTCACCAGGGTCTCAACGGCCTGCCGCCGGGCCTCGAGGTCACCCTTTGCAGCCTCCTGATATTTCTCCAGGGAGGCCTTTGCCAGTTCCAGGAACGACTGGTTGTTGCTCTTGAGGGCCTCCGCCGAGAGGGCCTGGAAAGCGTCTCCCAGCTTCCGCCGGGCCTCGTCCAGGAGGGCGATCTTCTCGGCCGCGCTTTTGCTTTCCTCCTCGGACCGCGCCTCCACCTCGACGATCCGCGCCTGCAGGGCGGACATCTCTGTCCGCAGGCGGTTCAGATCCGACTCCCCGGCCCGGATTGCCTCCTCCAGTTTCGGGATGCGGGCGTTCCGCTCCTCGGCGGCGGCCCGGGCGTTCGACTCGGCTTTCAGCTCCTCCCTGGCACGCGCCAGCGATTCATCCAGCCGCCCGGCGGTCTCTTTCAGCTCCCGGATCTGGAGGTCCTTCGCCGCCAGGCGCTCTGTCAGGGCTACCTTTTCGCCTTCCCGGAGGGCGGCCCTTTTCCCCAGGACCACCCAGGCAGCAACAGCCCCGATCAGAACGCCGGCTGCCAGGAACAGCGGATACACCCATCCATCCATGGAATCGTCTCCTCTTCACTGCCGGGGCTGCGGCCGATACACGGAGAATCGGACCACAGCCCTTTTCCGACACGGCACATCAGGGTTGAACGGACTGGACCCGGATCTGCCCCGCCCCCCAGGCCGTCTCCCGGCCCAGGTGGGTCCGCTCGCAAAAACGAAGGCAGGGCAGGAACTCGCCAAGAGGACCTTCATAGGTCACTTCGCCGATGACCCTTCCGGAATGCACGGATGAATCGGGCCGCCGAACGGGGCGTGCTTCACCCCTCCGCCGGAGGCTCGATTGCGTAATCCGCACGCCGGCCGCCCTGGAGACGAGCCCGGGCACATCGATCGCCAGTTGCCCTTTCCCGTAGGTCCTGTTGAGCGTGAGGATCCGGTCCAGGACGGACTGCATCAGGACGGGGAAGGCCAAGACATCCTCCCGGCTCGACCCGGCAACTCCGACGAGCGGCGACACCAGGTGCACGGTGACGGCGGCAATCGGGGACGACAACGCCTTTTCCGCGTCTGCCAGGAATCCCGCTCGCAGGTCTTCGGTATAATCTCCTTCCCGGAGACTGCGCTCACGGCCGTCCCAGACGGTTTCACCGCCGGCATCGACGGATGCGATGACAAAACGCGAGCGCCCCTTTTCCGTTCTCCGCCCGATGCCAAGCCGTCCCATCTCCTCGAATGTCTGGATGAAATGGAGAAGATGCTCGTTGCTTCTCCCGAACAGGACCAGTCCGAAGTCGAAGGGATCCTTGCGCTGGAACGAGGTCGCGGATGTCTCAGGCGGTTCGATGACAAAGGGAGCGGGGATCGCCGTGGAGCGGATCTTTCCCTTGGGAAACGGGGGCAGAAGATGGTGATTCGCCGGAGGCGGGCTGGAGAACAAGAGCGGATACAGGCAGCGCCGGTCAAGGATGCAACCGGCGCAGTCCTTTTGTTTCATGGCACAGACGACGTGCCTGAGAGCCAGGCCGAAGGTGTTTCGAAAGATCGATCCCTTGGATTCGGGAAGGACGGCATCGTCCAGGAGTGTTCCGTGGAACCGGTAAGATCCGCACAGCATCGGGAAGGTCTCCAGGTGTCCCGCAGCCGCGGGTTCAGGGGTTTCGTCCGGGGAAAACAGCGTTTAAAAAAACAGGCGCTCCACTACCACTTCTTCAAGGCGAAAGCAACCTTGTCGCGTCTCAGCGGTCTGATTGCGACCTCGACGCCCGAAGCGACGCCAGGGATTGCCCGTAAGGGGGCCGGGCGATCCCGGCCTCGGTGACGATGGCGGCGATCAGGCGGGCGGGCGTCACGTCGAAGGCAGGGTTGCAGACGGCGATGCCCTCGGGGGCGATGCGTCGACTGGCAAGGGCGGTCACTTCCGAGGGATCCCGCTCCTCGATGGGGATGGCGTCCCCGTCAGGCGTCTCCGGATCGACCGTGGAGAGGGGAGCAGCGATGAAAAAGGGAATCCCGTGGGCCTCCGCCAGGACGGCCACGCCGTAGGTACCGATCTTGTTCGCGGCATCGCCGTTGGCCGCAATGCGGTCGGCCCCGGTGATGACCTTCCGGATCATTCCCCGCTTCATCAGAGATGCCGCCATGTTGTCGGTGATGAGAACGGCGGGGATGCCCTCCTTCACCAATTCCCAGGCGGTGAGCCTGGCCCCCTGCAGGACGGGCCGGGTTTCGTCCACGTATACGGTCAGCTTCTTCCCCTCCTCGTGGGCCGCCCGGATGACCCCGAGGGCGGTTCCGTATCCGGCCGTCGCCAGGGCACCGGCGTTGCAGTGGGTCAGGACGCCGTCCCCGTCCTCCAGAAGAACCCGTCCGTGAAGCCCCATGGCCCGGTTGGCGGCGATGTCCTCGTCGTGAACGGCGACGGCTTCCCGGAGGAGGGCCTCCCGGATGGCCGCGAAGCGGTCCGGTCCCGAGACCCCGGGATCTTCAGCCAGGGCGGCCTGGAAACGCCTCTTCATCCGCCCGATGGCCCAGAAGAGATTGACCGCCGTCGGGCGCGTCCGGGCGAAGGCGTCGCAGATCCGCTCAAACGAATCCTCCAGGTCGCGATCCGGGGAGGGAGGCAGGCTCCGCACCCCCAGGGCGATGCCCAGGGCGGCAGCCACACCGATCGCCGGGGCGCCCCGGACGGTGAGATCGCGGATCGCCGCGGCCACGTCCTCCCATTTGCGGAGCATAAGATACCGCTCCTCCAGGGGGAGCGCTTTCTGGTCGATCATCCCGACCGCATCGTCCTGCCAGAAAACCGTCCGGATCATTCCTTCCTCTTTCAGAGACATCCCCCCCTTTTCCGCAACGATCCCGTTACCGCCGGGACATCGCGTACATCTGGAATGCATCCATCATCACCCGGTGTTGGAGGATCGCCCGGTTCCGCTTCTGTACGGCTCCGTTGTATGCATTGGCCAGGTGATGGTTGACGACCCTCTCCCAATGGTTCCGGGCATCCTGGGGCATGCCTGGGAGGTCGTTCATGGTATACTGGGACGGGAAGACCTGCCGGAATACGTCCGGAAGCTCCTCCTTCGCCCGGGTTACCGCGGCCTGGGGATCGATGTCCTGGGGGTTCCCTCCGATCTGATCGAACACCCAGCGTTCAAAGCGGCTTCGGTCCAGGGATCCATCGGGAGTCGAAATGAGCTGGTAGCTGTACCTGGGATTCGCCGTGGAATCGCTGAAGCGCACGGTTCCCTTCTCGTCGAGGTAGCAGAACGTCTGCTTCCCTGCCGCAATGCCCGTTGCCGCAGCCCCTCCGGCCAGGGACACCGGGGTCCCGGCAGCGGAGACCAGGCGGGCAACCCGCTCGCCGGAGATGCAGAAATTCAGGTTCTGGCCCCCGCTGAACTGCAGGAAGGCCACGCCGACGACCTCACCCCTGAGATTGGCAACGGGACTCCCGCTGGACCCCGGCGAGATGGGCGCCGTGATCTGGAGGACCCTCCCCCGCTCCGCCGTCTCCCGGATGGCCGAGACGATCCCGTCCGAGACGGTCTGCTCCAGCCCGAAGGGGTTTCCCACGACGACCACGCGTTCGCCCACCTCCGGCAGGGACGCCGTCACGGTCAGGGGAAAGCTCTCGGTCCAGGGCATGCTTACCGCCAGCAGAGCCAGGTCGGCGGCGGCATCCCGGGCTGTGATTCCCGCAACGGGATAGACCTTCCCGGCGGAGGTCTTGATCTGGGCGGAGTGGGCGCCGCGCAGGACGTGCAGGTTGGTGACGACCTGCCCGGAGGCGCCATGGAAAAAGCCGCTTCCCCGGCCGATGCTTTCACGTTGCTCGTTGTACGTGTAGATCGCCACGACGGACGGGCCGATTTTTCGGTATAGAGCCGACACGTCCGGCAACGTCGCTCCCGTTGGTGTTGGAGGGGGCGGCACAGCGACGGGCACTCCCGCATCCTGCACCGGGACGACGGCCGCCGGAGACGGCGCCTGATCCCGGCCTGCCCAGTAAAAGAACCCGATGACGACCAGGAGGAAGACAGGGACCCCGAAAGCGACCAGCCGGTGGGAAAAGAGGGTCCTGAGATCGGTCTGCAACTCTCCGAGGCGGCGTCGGTACAACAGCAGGACCGCTGCCAGGAGAACGGCCAGGACCAGCAGGATGTTGAGGATTGCATTCACGGTCCTTCTCCCGGCCGAATGCCCCGGATGCGGGTCAAAAAGATCCGGTGCCGCCCTGTCCCGGTCAGGTTCCCGGGAGCATCTGCTTCAGGAGGTCGTTGACGAGCTGCGGGTTCGCCTTGCCCTGGGTCGCCTTCATGACCTGGCCGACGAAGAAACCGAAGACCTTGTCCTTCCCGGAGCGGAACTGTTCGAGCTGGGCCGGATTGGCCGCCATGACGGACTCTATGGTCTTTACCAGGGCAGCCTCGTCGGTGATCTGGACCAGTCCCTTCTCCTCGATGACGGCCCGGGGCGGCTTGCCGCTCCGGTACATCTCCTCGACGACCTCTTTAGCGATCTTTCCGCTGATGGTGCCGTCCTCGATCAGGGCAATCATCTCCGCCAGGGACTCCGGGGAGATGGGGCAATCCCGGATGCCGCGCCGGTCCTCGTTGAGGAACCGCAGGATGTCGCCCATGACCCAGTTGCTGGCCGCCTTCGGCTTGCCGCTGAGCCTGACGACCGCCTCGTAGTAATCCGCCAGCGCCCGGCTGGCCGTGAGAACGCCGGCATCGTAAGCCGGGATCCCGTATTCCCGGGCGAAGCGCTCCCGCTTTTCCAGCGGAAGCTCCGGGAGGGTGCTCCGGATCTCTTCGATCCAGGCGTCGCTTACTGCGATCGGAACAAGATCGGGATCCGGGAAATAGCGGTAGTCGTGGGCCTCCTCCTTGCCGCGCATGGAGTGGGTCACGCCCTGGGTGTCGTCCCACAGGCGCGTCTCCTGCACGACCTTGCCGCCGCTCTCGAGGACGTACTGCTGGCGCTTGATCTCGTATTCCAGAGCCCGCTGGACATTCCGGAAGGAGTTCATGTTTTTCAGCTCGGCCCGGATGCCGAAGGCTTCCGTCCCACGGGGACGAAGGGACACGTTGGCATCGCAGCGGAAGCTTCCCTGCTCCATGTTGCCGTCGCAGACCTCCAGGTAGACCAGGATCTCATGGAGACGGCGCAGGTAAGCCGCGGCTTCCTCGGCGCTTCGCATGTCCGGTTCGCTGACGATTTCGATCAGGGGCACGCCGGTCCGGTTCAGGTCCACGTAGCTCGATGGGTTGTGCTCGTCGTGAATCAGCTTCCCCGCGTCCTCCTCCATGTGGATGCGGGTGATGCCGATGCGCTTTTTCCCGCCGTCGAGCTCGATGTCCACGTAGCCGAACTCCGCCAGCGGGAGGGCGTACTGGGAGATCTGGTACCCTTTCGGGAGGTCCGGATAGAAATAGTTTTTCCTGGCGAAGACACATTCTGGATTGATGCGGCAGGAGGTGGCCAGGCTCATCTTCATGGCGAAATCGACCACCTTTTTGTTCAGGACCGGCAGAACTCCCGGCATGCCCTGGCAGACCGGGCAAGTCTCACTGTTGGGGCTCTCCCCGAACGTGGTGGAACAGCCGCAGAAGATCTTCGTGTAGGTCAGCATCTGGGCGTGGACTTCCAGCCCGATGACGGGTTCGTATTCCATCAGAGATTCGGTCTCCTTTTCTGAAAATCGGCGCCCGCCTCGTAGGCCGAGGCGAACTGGAGAAGTTTTCCCTCCTGGAAATGGCCTGCCAGGAACTGGACCCCGACGGGAAGACCCGCCGCCGTGTACCCGCAGGGGACGGAAATCCCGGGAATTCCAGCCAGGTTCGTCGAGATGGTGAAGACGTCCGACAGGTACATCTGGAGTGGATTGTCGGTCTTTTCGCCGATCCGGAAGGCCGGCGTGGGAGTCGTGGGGGTGAGGATCACATCGCAGGACTGGAAGGCCTCGTCGAAATCCCTCCGGATGAGGGCCCGTACCTGGGAGGCCTTCTTGTAGTAGGCGTCGTAATATCCCGCCGACAGCACGTAGGTGCCGATCATGATGCGGCGCTTGACCTCCGCGCCGAACCCCTGGGAACGGGTCTTCTTGTACATCTCCAGGAGATCGCGCCCGTCCAGGTTCCGATAGCCGTATTTGACGCCGTCATAGCGGGCCAGATTGGACGAAGCCTCCGCGGGGGCGATGATGTAATAGACCGCAAGGCAGTACCCGGTGTGGGGAAGAGATACCGGCACCACCTCGGCACCGAGTCCTTCCACGACCTTAACGGCCTGCCGCACCAGGCTCTCGACCTCCGGATCGATACCCTCGATAAAGTACTCTTTCGGAATGCCCACCTTCCAGCCCCGGATGTCCCTTCCGAGGAACTGCCGGTAGTCGGGCACGTCCTCCGGGACCGACGTCGATTCCCGGGGATCGTAGCCTGCGATGGCATTCAGCATGATGGCACAGTCCTCCACATCCTTGGTAAAGGGACCGATCTGGTCGAGGGACGAGGCGAAGGCTACCAGCCCGAACCGGGAAACGCGGCCGTAGGTGGGCTTCAGTCCCACCACACCGCAGAGGGCCGCCGGCTGGCGGATGGAACCGCCCGTGTCGGACCCCAGGGAGGCGATGCACATGTCGGCGGCCACCGCCGCCGCGGAGCCGCCGCTGGATCCGCCGGGGATGCGGTCGAGGTCCCAGGGATTCTTCGTCACCCCGAACCAGGATGTCTCCGTCGAGGATCCCATGGCGAACTCGTCCATGTTGGTCTTTCCCGTAAAGACCGCCCCCGCCTCCCTCAGTTTCTCCACGATCGTGGCGTCGTAGGGTGCGACGAAGTTCTGGAGGATCCTGGACCCGCAGGTAGTCGGGATGCCCCGGGTGCAATAGATGTCCTTCAGGGCAATGGGAATGCCCGTCAGGGGCCGGATGTCGCCTTTTCGAATTTCCTCGTCCGCCCGGGCCGCCTCCCGGAAGGCATCTTCCTTGAGAAGCGTGATGTAGGCATGGACGTTTTTCTCAATGGCATCGATCCTCCCGAAAACGGATGCGACGATGTCCGTGGAGGACGCCCCGCCGTCGCGTATGATCTGCTGCAGTTCGTGGATGGTCCGTTCACATAGCTCCATGGTTTCCTCTGCCAGAACCGTCATTCAATGACCTTGGGGACACGGAAGAACTCCCCCTTGGGGTCCGGGGCGTTGGACAGGGCCTCCCGGATGGGAAGCGAAGAAAGAACCCTGTCTTCCCGGAAGGCGTTCTTCTGCGCGATGGCGTGGGTCATCGGCTCCACGCCGGCTGTGTCCGCTTCATTCAGTTTTTCCATATAAAGCAGGATGTCGTTCAACTGGGAGGTGAATTTCGCCATCTCCTCCCCGTCGAACTCCAGTCTTGCCAGATGGGCCACGTAGGCCACTTCCTCTTTCGTGATCTTCAAGACCAATCCTCCTGTTCCACTCAAAAAACAGGCCAGTAGGGGGCCAGACGCTCCATGGCCTTGTTCAGGACGGAACCCCTCCACATGACGGCATCGGCCTCCAGGCGATCCAGTTCGTCCTCGCCGGCACGGGTTTCGTCGGTCAATTCCCTCAACACCGACCGGACGGAACGGGCAAGGTTCCGCAGGTCATACCCGCCTTCCAGCACCATCACCACCCGCCCGCCGCAGAGTTCATCGGCCATGTTCATGAGGAGCCTCGTCAGGCAGGCGAAGCCGTCCGGCGTCACCCGCAAGTCCCCCAGGGGATCCCCGTCGCACGTATCGAAACCGGCGGAAACCAGGATCAGTTCCGGCCGGAAGACATGGACGACAGGCTGCAGGATCTGCCTGTACACCTTCATAAAGTGAGGGTTCCCCGATCCGGCGGCAAGGGGGATGTTGATGGTGTAGCCCTTCGCCTCCCCCCGGCCGATCTCGTCCAGAGATCCGGAACCCGGGTACGCCGGATACTGGTGGGTGGAAAAATAGATCACCCTCCGGTCTCCATAGAACAGATCCTGGGTCCCGTTCCCGTGGTGAAGATCCCAGTCGACGATCAGGATCCGCTTGAGTCCGCGAGCCGAAAGTGCATGGGCGGCTCCGAGGGCGATATTGTTGAAGATGCAGAAGCCGCCGGAAGAGTGCCTCTCCGCGTGATGTCCCGGAGGCCGGATGAAGGCGAAGGCGTTGTCCAGGGAACCGTCCAGAACGGCGTCCACGGCGTTGAGAACGCCGCCCACGGCCAGGAGGGCCGTATCAAAGGAATCCGCTGAAGCCTCCGTGTCCGGATCCAGGGGGGTGCAGGGCTCTCCCGCCGTCGCGGCGATCCTCCGGAAATATGCCTCCGAGTGGAGCCGCAGGATCTCGTCCCGGGTGGCGTGCCTGGCGGGGATGGGAAAGAGCTTTCCGGCCATGTCGGGCGAGTCGAGGAGGGCGTGGATGGCCTCAAGGCGTCGATTGTTCTCCGGGTGAAAATCGTCGCACCCATGACGCAAGTATCGATTGTCCCTGACGATCCCTGTTTTTCTGGCCATGGCTCCCTCGAATCGGCCCGAGGCATCGCCGGAGATCTCCGACGACGGTTCCATCGGACCGCTCCGTACCACAAGGTCCCCCAAAATGCAAAGGATTTGGCCCACAGGAGCGCCGGAAAAAGGATTGACAAACCCCGGGAAGTGCACCTATATACCGCCAATCACGGATAAGGGGGCAGCGGTTGCCATGTTCGGCATCGGTATGCAGGAACTGATTATCATCGCCATCATCGCCCTCCTGGTCGTCGGCCCCAAGAAGCTGCCCGACCTGGCGAAATCCCTCGGCAAGGGATTCTCGGAGTTCAAGAGAGCCGCCGAGGATGTGTCCGAAGGAGTGAAAAACTCCCTCCAGGCCGACGATCTGAAGAAAGAGGCGGAGGATCTGAAGAACTCTGTTACGGAAAACGATAAGAACATCGATAAGAAGGAAGAAGTACCGGATTCCACTCCTGAAACCGCCTCCGCCCCGCCCTCGAAACCCCAGGATTCGTCGCATTCCTGACGGATCCAGACAACTTATCCACCACCGGCCATGAACGATACCACGGAAGAGAAGATGCCCCTGACGAGTCATCTGGAGGAGTTGAGGACGCGCCTGGTGCGGATCCTGATCGTCGTGGGACTCGGCTTCGTCGCCTGCTATGTTCTCAAGGACTTCTTCTTCCGGATCATCACAAAACCCCTGGCCGACGCGATGCCGAAGTACAGCCACATGATCTTCACGGGGCTTCCGGAGGCCTTTTTCATCTATATGAAGATCGCCTTCTTCGCGTCCCTCTTTATCACAAGCCCCTATACCCTTTACCAGGTCTGGAAATTCATCTCCCCAGGGCTCTACAAGCAGGAAAAGCGGTACGTGGTTCCCTTTGTTCTCTCATCGACGCTCCTGTTCGCCGGCGGCGTCCTGTTCGGATATTTCATCGCGCTGCCGCCGGCCTTTGCATTCTTTCTTGAATTCTCGACGGATTTCCTGAAGCCGATGATCTCCTTCCGGGAGTACCTGGATCTGTCTCTCAAGTTCCTCCTGGCCTTCGGTCTCTCCTTCGAAATGCCCGTCTTCATCTTCTTCATGACCAAGATCGGGATCGTGAATCCCCGGATGCTCTCCCGGCAGCGCCGGTACGCCATCCTCATCATTTTCATCGCCGCCGCCGTGCTCACTCCATCGCCGGACGCCCTCAGCCAGATCCTGATGGCCATCCCGCTCCTGTTTCTCTATGAGATCAGCATTGTCGTGTCGCGATTTGCTGAGAAGAAACAGAAAGGAAAAGGGGCAGATGAAGAGGAGGAGCCAACCGAGGCGTGATCATGGCTGGAAATCACCTGCAGAAAAAGCATAAAACGGGAAACCCCTCGGGAATCGCGACGCTTCTGATCGCGCTGATGCTCACCGTGGTCGCCCTTCTGGTGATCGGGAGCACCCTCCTTTATTATATTCTCCTGAAGGAACTGCCCAGCATCGCCACCCTGAAGGACTACCGGCCCAGCATCGCCACGCGGGTCTACTCCGATAATGACGAGCTGATCGACGAGTTCTTCCTGGAGGACCGGAAGGTCGTCCGCATCCACGACCTGCCCCCGATGGTCGTCCAGGCCTTCGTGGCCGCGGAAGACGCTCGGTTTTACCAGCACCGCGGCTTCGACCTGCAGAGCATCTCCAGGGCGTTCTTCAAGAATATCGAGGCGGGGCGGGTCGTCCAGGGAGGGAGCACCATCACGCAGCAGGTGGCCAAGTCCCTCTTTCTGACGCCCGAACGGAGCTACATCCGGAAGATCAAGGAAGCCGTCCTGGCCTTCAAGATCGACCGCTATCTCACGAAAGACGAAATTCTCCACCTCTACCTGAATCACATATACCTGGGACACGGAACCTACGGCGTGGAGGCGGCCGCGGAGGCCTATTTCGGCAAAAGCGCCCGGAACCTCACTCTGCCGGAAGCGGCCATGCTGGCGGGGCTTCCGAAGGCACCCAGCAGTTATTCGCCCTACAACAACCTTGAGCGGGCAAAACAGAGGCAGGCCTATACCCTGGACCGGATGGTCGAAAGCGGATACATCACCGAGGAGCAGAAGAACGCGGCCCTGGCGGCAAAGCTGAATCTCCGGTCCGTGCGGCCCAAGGACAAGATCGCTCCCTATTTCGTGGAAAACATCCGGAGGTACGTCCAGGAAAAATACGGAAGCGACGTGCTGTACAAGGAAGGTCTCGAAATTTACACAACGCTGAACATCCCCATGCAGACCGCGGCGCGAGATGCCGTGGAGCGGGGGCTCCAGGAAATGGAAAAGCGGGAAAGATACACCGTTGGACCCGTCCAGGGGGCACTGTACTGCATGGAAGCGCGCACCGGGGCCATCAAAGCCATGGTGGGCGGACGGGATTTCAAGAAAAGCGAGTTCAACCGGGCGACCCAGTCCCGCCGCCAGCCGGGGTCGTCGTTCAAGCCCATCATCTACACGGCCGCCTTCGACAAGGAGATGACCCCGTCCACCCGGATCGACGACTCCCCTCTCCAGTTCCCGGATCCCTCCAAGCCCGACGGATACTGGCGCCCCCGTAACTTTGACGGCAAGTTCAACGGCCCAACGACCCTGCGGAGTGCCCTGGTCCATTCGCGGAACGTTGTCACCGTCAAGATCCTCCAGTCCATCGGCGTGGACTATGCCGTATCGTATGCCGCCAATATGGGGATTGCCTCGCCTCTGCCCCGGAACCTCTCCCTCGCCCTGGGCTCGGCCAACGTCACCCTGGAGGAGATGGTCCGGGCCTTCGGAGTCCTGGCGAACCAGGGAAAGCGCGTAACCCCCTTCATGATTCGCAGGATCGTTGATAGGACAGGCCAGATCTTCGAAGAAACCCAGGTCCGGGAGGAGCAGGTCATCGATCCGCGCATCGCCTTTCTATCCACCTACGTCATGCAGGGTGTCATTCAGAGCGGCACGGGAACCCGGGTGAAGGGAATCGGCCGTCCCGCCGCAGGCAAGACGGGCACCACCAACGACATGCGCGATGCGTGGTTCATCGGGTATACGCCCTCCCTGGTGACGGGCGTCTGGGTCGGTTTCGACCAGGAACGGGCACTGGGGAGACAGGAGGTCGGGGGCAGGGCGGCCGCTCCCATCTGGCTGTATTACATGGAAAAGGCAGTCCAGGGAGCACCCATCGAACCGTTTCCGGTGCCCAGGGGAATTGTCTTTGTCAAGGTGGATCCCCGGTCCGGACAGCCGGTCCGGTATTCCGAAGGAGCCCTTTACGAGGCCTTTCTGGAAGGAGCCACACCGGAGGGATCCTCCGTCGTGGACAGCGGCCAGGTCCCCAAAAAACTGCCGGAAGATGACGAGGACGCTTCTTTCTGAATGTACTGTTGGTTTTTTCAGCTTGACATTTCCTTCTTCTTCGGTACAGTAGCGTCCACTTTGAGTCAAAGGAACGGATGAGCGTGAAACCCTTTTCAGAGAAAGACCGCAGCGTAGTCGTAGCCGTAGTAGTAGTCGTTCGGGCGGGGACCGCTGCGTCGTTCCTATGAAGGGTTGACATAGGAAAACGAGCCGCGGATCCCCAGACGGACCGCGGCTTTTTTAATAACCACGAAAAGCCGCACGCATAGAGCCTGCGGCTTTTTCATTTTGAACCAGCGAAAGGAGCCTGAACAATGAGCACCATCGGCGCGGACATCATCATCCAGATCCTCCGGGAGAGAGGGGTGGATGTTATCTTCGGCTTCCCCGGCGCCAATTCCCTCCCGTTGAACGACCGCCTCATGGAAAGCCCCATCCGGCATTACCTGGTACGCCATGAGCAGGCGGCGGCCCATGCAGCCGACGGATATGCAAGAGCAACCGGAAAGGTGGGAGTCTGCCTGTCCACGTCCGGCCCCGGCGCCACGAACATGGTCACGGGGATCGCCACGGCCTACATGGATTCATCTCCCCTGGTCGCCCTGACGGCCCAGGTCAACACAAGCCTTCTCGGCCGCGACGCCTTTCAGGAGACGGACATCATCAGCATGACCATTCCCGTCACCAAGCACAGCTTCCAGGTGAAGGACGTTCACAACCTTGCCTCCAATCTCCGGGAGGCCTTTGACATTGCAACCTCCGGGCGGCCCGGTCCCGTCCTGGTCGATCTTCCCCGGGATATCCTCGCAGCAAAATGCGACCCCGCGGGACCGGCGGACGAGCCCCGCCGGAACGGGATCAAGAACGGCACCGACGGCAGGGAAGCCATCGAAAGAATCGCCCGGGCGCTCAACCAGAGCGAGCGCCCCGTGATTATCATCGGCGGCGGGGTCAAACTGGCCAATGCCTGCGACCTCATGGGAGACCTGATCACAAGAACGCAGATCCCCTTTGTCACGACCATGATGGGGGTGGGCTCGGTGAATGCCGCCAACGGGCTGAATCTCGGGTTCATCGGCTCCCATGGATTCGAACTGGCCAACAGCATCGTCCACCAGTCCGACTTCATCCTCGCCGTGGGGACTCGCTTCACCGACCGGAGCACGTCCCGGATTGATGAGTTCGCCCCGCTGGCAACGGTTGCCCACATCGACATCGACCCCACCTCCATCAGCAAGAACGTCAAGGCGGACCTGCATTTCTCGGGGGATGCCCTCGATGCACTGCAGGCCCTGACCCCGATGATTGAGCCGAAGGATCGTCTGGAATGGATGAACCGGATTCATGAAGAGCGGAGCATGATGGATGAGAAGACCCCCGATCGGGGCTGCGGTCCCGCAGGGGAGTTTATCCGCAGGGTTCAGGAGGCCCTTCCGGATGGAACCATGGCGGTGGCCGACGTGGGACTCAATCAGATCTGGACGGTCCGATCCTGGCGGACCCGGACTCCCCGCTGCCTGCTGACCAGTGGCGGAATGGGCACCATGGGATTCAGCGTCCCCGCCGCCATCGGGGCAAAGATCGGGGCCGCGAACCGTAGCGTCATCGCCATCACGGGAGATGGTGGATTCTACATGAACATGCAGGAACTGGCCACCATCCGGTACTACAACCTTCCGGTCAAGATCGTTGTCTTCAACAATGGCCACCTGGGGATGATCCGCCAGATCCAGAACCTCTTCTACGACGGCCGATACAACAGCATCGAACTGGGCGGAGGAACGGATTTCGTGGCCGCCGCCCGCGCCTTTGGGATTCCCGCCAGCCGGGTCCATATCGACAACGCCCCGGACGAAGGCATCGATGCTCTGGCGAAAACCGATGGCCCTTACCTCCTGGAAGCCGTCGTGGATTGTGAAAACTACGTGTTCCCCATCATCCCGCCGGGCCGCTCCAACGTGGAGATGATTTTCGGCCAGGCGGACTGAGACGGATAAAACGGAAGGAAAGGAACGAGTAAGATGACCATCGAAGAGCGAACCCTCTCCATGCTGGTAAACAACCGTCCGGGCGTCCTGTCCCGGATAGCCGCCGTCTTCAGCAGCCGCGGGTACAACATCAACACCCTCTGCGTTGCGGAGACGATCGACCCGGACGTTTCGCGAATCACCCTGACAAGCTCGGCCGACAGTGATTTCACGGACAAAATCAAGAAGCAGCTTTATAAACTGGTCGATGTAATCGAGGTCTCCGATTTTTCCGGTCCGGCGTTCCTGCACCGGGAGTTGATGATTTTCGGTGTGAAGGTTGCGCCTGAGACCCGGATCGAGATCATGCGGGCGATTGAGCGTTTCGGCTGCCGCATCGCCACCATGAGCCAGAACTATTACATCCTGGAGTCTACAGGCTCCAGGGCTGAGAATGAAGCGGTGCTTGCCTATTTCGATCCCTTCGGCGTGGAGGAGATGAACCGGACAGGCTCCGTGGCGCTGAAGAAAACCGCCGGAATGGATGTATCCCTGCAGGCATCTTGAGTGACACTACTTGAATGATTGATTTTCCATGGCGATGATCCCATAGGGTCATCGCTGCTTTTTCATTTTATCGCTGCTATACAATCGCTCGACCAACCACTTTTCCAACATCCCGGTCCTTCAAACCCGGACACCATAAAAAAGCCCCCTCGGTTTCCCGAGGGGGCTTCGATATTGTATCCCGGCGGCTACCTACTCTCCCACACAGTCACCCATGCAGTACCATCGGCGCCAGAGAGCTTAACTTCCGTGTTCGGAATGGGAACGGGTGTGTCCTCTCCGCTATCGCCACCGAAAAATCCTTATGTATGATATACAATTACATATTGTGTAAAGATGTAAAAAATTATGGTCAAGCCGCACGGCCGATTAGTATCAGTAAGCTTAACACATTACTGTGCTTACACACCTGACCTATCAACCTCGTCGTCTACGAGGGGCCTTCAGTCCTGACGTCTCCGCCAGAAGGGATATCTTATCTCGAGGGGGGCTTCCCGCTTAGATGCTTTCAGCGGTTATCCCGTCCGAACTTAGCTACCCAGCGGTGCCGCTGGCGCGACAACTGGAACACCATTGGTTCGTCCATCCCGGTCCTCTCGTACTAGGGACAGCTCCTCTCAAATATCCTGC
>CAZODI010000028.1:31117-44099 GCA_964578535.1 uncultured Syntrophaceae bacterium | reverse complement strand
GGAAGTCCTGCTTCGCCTGGGACGCCGCCTGGGCTGCCTGCTCAGCCACCTTCAGGTCCTCCATGATGTTCAGCATGGCCCGGCGGGCCCTGGACAGTCCTTCCACCTGGCTTCCCAATTCTTCCTGCATTTTTTTAAGCGGGGTGATATCCACGAGCCATCCCAGAATGGCCGGCTCTCCTTCGAAGTTCGTAGGCAGAAAAGTGAGCATGACATCGATCACGCGCCCTTCCGGTCCCCTCATTTTGACTTCGTGATTGCTGACGATGCCTTCCTTCTGGAGTTTCTCGACGATGGGAATCCGGTCTTCCAGATTGAGATAAATTTTGCCGATCGGATCTCCCATCTGGATATCGAGTAATTTCAGGAATGTATGATTGGCATAGCGCAGATTGCCGCCCATTGATATTCCGACCGCAATCGGGCTGCCGTCCATCATGTTCCGCAGGAGCGTCCTTTCTTTCTCGATGTCTTCCTGCATCTGCCTGCGTTCGGTAACATCCTCCTTGACCGCCACGAAATGCGTGATTCTGCCCTCCGCATCCCGGACGGGAGATATGTTGGTCAACTCCCAGAACATCCCGCCGTCCTTGCGGAGATTGCACAGTTCCCCGTACCATTGCCGGCCCGACAGGATGGTTCCCCACAAATTCTCGTAAAACTCCTGATTGTGGGTTCCCGATTTCATGATGCGCGGCGTTTTTCCAATCGCCTCCTCGGCGCTGTAGCCCGTGATTTGAACAAATTTGGGATTCACGTACTCGATCCGTCCGTCCCTGTCGGTAATCATCACCGCCACGGGGCTATGGGTGATGGCCCTGGTCAGCTTGTTCAATTCGGCAGCCCTGTTTTGCAGTTCCTCGTTCTGCCCCTTCAGCACCTCCAGGAGTTCCGACCTGGATTGGCGGGCCAGCATTTCCCTTTGCTCCTCGATCAACCGGGGAGACGGATACCGGGTTTCCGTGGGCAGAGATTTTCGCGTCGAGAGCAGGGTTGCCCCGGATTCAAGCTCTTCCATGTGGATATGGTCGAAAAACTGGGCAATGCCGGGAACCGAGGCAAAGCTCGCACGGCTTTCAAATTCCAGGACCAGCGAGGGGGGATCTTCCAGCTCGATTCCGATCGCGACCTCGAGGCCGTTCCCGTTTCGACAACCTTCGCGGCCGATCTCCGAAAAAATCGCCTCCAGGCGCGTCGCGCGGATTTCTGGGAATTCCATGCTTCCCGCCAGCAGGCGGATCTTCTTCCGCGCCTCGATCAACATGTCGGAATTCGCTATAGAGAGTCGTCCGAGCTCTATCATGACGAGAACCTCAAGGTGATACAGGATGCATCGTCGTCCTGTTTGCCAAACTTCTGGAGAATCCCGCTGGCGATCGTCTCCGCCGTGCCGCCGAGCAGATCTGTGCAGTCGAGCGTGTTGAAACGGTCCTGGATTCCGTCGGAGTGCAGGACCAGGATGTCTCCGGGATACAATTTGCGTTCCTGTTCCTTCACGGAAGGGATCCGGTACCCGATTACGCCGTCGCGGGCCACGATCTTGGCGGCCCTCGGTCCAAGGATCTTCACCGCGATGTTGCCTATGCCCGCGTGAGACAAATCGCCCGTGTCGATATCCAGGCGACACACGGCGGCAACGGCCCCCAGGGTTCCCTTAAGATGTTCGTGGAGACCCTGCATCAGGGCAACGAGATCGTCCTGGAAATGACACTCCAGGTAGCTCCGGGCGGCCACGGCTACTTCACTGGCGCGTTTGCCATGGCCGAGGGCATCGACCAAACCCAGAAAGCATTGGCCATGATCAACCTTGATCAGGCCGGTGTCCCCGCATTCGCTTGCCGCGCCCAGGAGGGCCCGGAACACGAAGTGACAGTCAACGCTCCCCACGGTGGCCCTTCCATTTACGGGCGATGATGAGCGTACCGCTGGCCGGAGAAGACTCGATCTCGAACTCGTCCATGATCCTGCGCACGCTCGGCAATCCCAGTCCCAGGCTGCCCCGCTTGGTCGAGTAGTGGTCCTGCAGGGCCTTTTCGATATCCATGATCCCCCTCCCCTTGTCCACGGCGACCACCTCGATGCCGATCCGATCCGCATCGGTAATGGTCCTCAGGATCAGTTCGCCCTGGCCGGCGTAGCGCAAGATGTTCGTGGACAGCTCCGCCGCCGCCGTCGCGATCAACGTCCGGTCCGCCTGGCTGAATCCCATCCTGGCGGCGAATTCCCTCGTCTCGATGATCGCGTGTTCCTTGTCCCAGGATTCACTGAGAACGATCAGCTTTTCGTCATTCTCCACGCTCCGATTCATGGTCGCCATCGTCTATCCCAGCCCTCTTTTCCTCCGCCGCTGGTGAGTTGTCCTCGCGGTCGTCACGATTCCCTTCCCGGAGCGCAGCAGAAGCGATCAGGTTCTCGATCCCTTGCCCTACGGTCCGGAACGTCCGGATGATACTCGTATCCACCTCCACATCGACCAGCACGGAAGCAGCGCCTGGCTGAAACCCGACAAACACGGCTTCGGCCCCGAGAAGCCGCACCATTCTGGCCGTGTCCGCCAGGTGGTGGAACATGAAGGAGTCCAGCACCCGGACGGAACTCATGTCGAAGACAATCCCGTGAATGGTTGCGGAGTGAACGCGGTCAAGGATGCCTTGCCGGATCCTCAGGAGCAGATCGTCGTAGAGGTCCGCTTGAAGGGTCGCCACGAGGCAGCCTTGGATGACGCTCAGGGCCGCCTGTGAACCTACTGTCAGGCTTGTGATCATCCCTCGCTCCTTCGGGAGAGTTTGACCTGCTTCACTTCGCAGAAGATCAATTCGAATGCTGCGGCCAAGGCATTGCGCAGAGTCGCCGTCGTCTTCGCGCCCATGTCGATCCCCAGGGTGACGATGGTCTGCGCCACCGCGGGCGAGATGCCCGAGATGATGGCCTCAGAGCCCATCAGGCGCGTGGCCTTGACGATCTTGATCAGGTGGTTGGCCACGGCGGTATCGACGGCGGGAACACCCTGGATGTCGAGAATCATCACCTTGCAGGCAGTCTCGGCGATCTTGGTCAGCATGGTGTCCATCATCTGCTGGGCGCGGACCGAGTCGATCACGCCGACCACGGGGAGGACGACAACCCCGTCCCACAGCTGGATGGCCGGTGTGGAAATATCGCGGATGGTGCGGGCCTGCTCGCGCAACTGGACCTCGTAGCGGACCCTTTCCGTGATATCGATCACGTATTCGAGGCCGCCGACGATATTGCCCTCTTCATCCTTCAGGGGTGCGGCGTAATACTCGATGGGAACCTTGCGGCCACCGATGTCCAGTTCGTTCCGCGATGAATGGGGTTTCCCGTCGCCGATCGCCTTCTTCATGCAGCAGTCAGGGGTGTTGCAGTGCAGGGAATTGAGTGTATTGGAGCATTCCCGGCCGTGGAGTTCCTCCCAGGATTTGCCCAGCATGGTGCGCCCGGCCCTGTTCATGAAGATGATCTTCAGATCCTTGTCGACGGCCATGACGGGCGTGGGCAGCTGATCCAGAACCTGCTCCGCAAGCGCGAAATCCATCCCGCTTTTCTTGCCGTTTTCCATGTCGCTTCTCTCTCCTTTCCCTGAGTGGTCTCTTGTGCGTCCCCATCTCGCAGGCCATGCGGTTCGTCCTGCCTGCTCATGCCTCGGCAACCTTGTACTTCTCCTCCCCCCCCGTCTGTATCAGCAGGGCGTTGATCTCCTCTTTGAGTTCGATCATCTTCAACTCGCGGTTGATCGTGATCAGGTTGAATCGCTCCAGTTCTTCCATTCGCTCCTTCAGTTCTTCTTCTATTTGTTTCCGCTCGGTGATGTCGATGAAACTTTCCAGGAGGTATTCGTGGTCGCCCAGCGATATGGGGACCACGGTCTTGATGACGGGTATTTCCTCACCTTCGGCATTCAGCACAACGCGTTCCGAGTTGTCGATCATTTGCCCCAGGTCCGTGATGGGACATTGGTACTCTTCCTTTGGACAGACGAACTTGTGGCAAGTCCTACCGATGATGTCCTCCCTCGACAGGCCGACCATCCGGGCCGCGACGGGATTGACGTCTTCAATCACTTTTGTTTTCGGATCAATGATGAATGTGCCCACGCTGATGGAGTTCAAAATCGCGCGGCTCCTTTCCTCTGCTCGACGCACCGCCACTTCCGCGGCTTTTCGCTCGGTAATGTCCATCAGCCAGGCGAGCACGCCACGCTTGCCCTCATGCTCTATTCTCATGAGACTGATCAGAAAATCACGGATCTTGCGGTTGGCTCCGTACATTTGGATTTCATAGTTTGCTACCATCTGATGAACCTTCAGGAGATCATTGATCTTTACGAGGTCCTCAGGCTGGACAAAATAGTCGGTTACCGAGACGCCGACACTTAAACCGAACCATTCCGTAAAGCGCGGGTTGCAAAAACGAATCACGTTCGCCACGGAAATGGCCACGGCGAGAGGGCTGGCATCGAAAATTCTCTGCAGGCGCTCCCTGCTCTCCGCCAGAGCTTGCTCAGCCTGCTTACGCTCTCTGATGTCGCGGATGTTGGTGAGCAGAAGTGGCTTGCCTGCCAGCGTGATCTTGATCAGGGCAATTTCGCACGGGAGGTCCGTTCCGTCGTTCCGCCTGTGGATCCAATCGAAACGCAGCGGTGTGCTCATCTGCATGGCTTTTGTGATATATTCCATGGCGGCTTCCTGCGATGGCCGCCCGTCCGGCTGGTATGGGGGAGAAAGTTCGACCGGCCCGCACTGGAGCAGGTCGGCAATGTTTTCGAAGCCGAAGAGCGCCGCTGCGGCCTGATTGGCGTGAGTGAATCCATGCTCCGGTGACAGGATCAGCAAGCCGTCACTGGAACTGTTGAAGTAGGCATTGACGTATTCCTGGGCCTCCTTCCGCACGGTGATGTCATGAAAAGACACCACCGTGCCAACGATATCGCCATTTTTCCTGATGGGTGTGGTTGTGTATTCCACCTGTACGGCGCTGCCATCCTTGCGCCAGAACACCTCATCGTCCACGCTGCGCGCCACCCCGTCCCGACCGGAGAGATGCATCGGGCATTTCTCCAGGGGAAAATGGGTGCCATCCGGATAAGCCTGATGGACCTTTTCATGGATTGGCTGACCCACCAGTTCCTTTTCCGAGAAGCCCAGCATGCCAACCGCGGCCGGGTTGACGAAGGTGGTCGTGCCATCCTTGTCAAGGCCGAACAAACCGTCCCCGACGGAATTGAGAATCAGTCGGCTCCGCTCCTCGCTCGTGCGAAGTTCGTCCGTCCGCTCCCGGATGAGCAGTTCCAGTTGGTTCTTGTATTGCTCGAGTTGATCGCGCGCCTTTTGCGCATCCTCGGCCAGGCTCACCGCGGCCATGCGTTCCCGCCGGGACGCTTCGACCTGCCTAGCAAGGGCGATCTCCGCCCTCCTGGCGAGATCGCGCTCTATGGACATGGTTGTCACCAGCTGCGAAATGCCCAACAGGAACCCCAGGATCGATTCGAGCTTCTCCTCGGCGACGATGGGCACTTCCAGGATCGCCTCCGTGTACTTGTCCTGATCGAAGCCGCACTCCTCTGCCTGGCGCCGGAAATACTCCATGTCCGGGGGTTCGGTGAAGAACTGCCCCACGAAGGTGTTGGCGATGTGCTTGCCATCAACGATGATGGGAGAGGCGGCGTCGGTGAGGCCGTTCTTGCAGCGGTATATGGAGAAAGGCTTCCCCTCGCTCAACTTCAGCGCCAGTTGGGTGTCGCTTTCGATGCAGCGGGCGCAGGTCTTCTCGTTGACCCGGTGGAAATCGGTGCAGGCCCGCTGCCAGCGCGCCGATGCCAGGATTTTGCCGTCCGGGTCGATGATAGCGGAGGCGATGCCCACAGAGTCGCAAAAATCCTCCAGCAGGCGCTGAAAACTGCCCACGCCGAGCATCTCGGCCATAGCTTGCGAGGACGTCTCCCCCCCGGCAAAATCGCCGTCCTCCAGCCCTTCCCGGGGAGAATCATCCCCACTGTCTCCCTCCGTTTCCAATTCCTGATAGAAGGGCTTCACGCCTGCCTGCGCCGTCAACTCGTTGACCTGCCTCTTCAGCTCGATGATCCGCTCCTCCCGCCCCCGCGACAGGCGGTTGAAGCGTTCGATTTCCAGCAGGTTGGCCCTCAGGTCCTCCTGGGCGCTTTCCGCCTCGCGCCTGGCCTGCTCGGCGCGGACCAGCGCCTCCTCGGCCACTTCCTTGCCCACCTTCAGGGCATCCGCTTCCTTCCGCACCGTGATGTCACGGAAGGAAACGACCGTCCCGATGACCTTTCCCTCTTTCCAAACCGGGTTCGTGGTGTACTCCACCGTAAGGGCGCTGCCATCCTTGCGCCACAAGACCTCGTTATCGACGGTGCGGACGATGCCGTCCCGGCCGGAGAGATGCATGGGGCACTCCGCGAGCGGGAATTCCCTGCCGTCCGTGTGCGAGTGATGCACCTTTTCGTGCGCCCGGTGGCCTACCAGTTCCTCCTGGGTGTAACCGAGCATGGCCAATGCCGATGGGTTAACAAACGTGATCTCCCCCTCCCCGCCGAGGCCGATGATTCCTTCGCCGACGGAGCCGAGGATCAGGCGGCTCCTCTCCTCGCTCTGCGCAAGTTCACCCCTGCTTCTTTCCAGAGCCTGACGCTGGGCGAGAAGCTCTGCCTTCTGGGACTCCAGTTCGTTCTTCTGCGCCTGCAGTCGTTTTTCCGATTCCGCAAGGGCCGTCGCCTGGGACCGGCTCTCCTCCAGCAGCCGCTTCGTCCGCCGGTTCGACCGGTCAAAGACGAACATGACTGTGATGAAACTGAGGATTAGAAGGTTCATCAGCAGGGTCAGAACGATCCCGAAGGTCCGGTTCGTGGCGATCTGCTCGGTGGGCCAGAGAAGCATGACGAAGATGCCCTCATAGGGTGTGGCCTGCTTCGCCGTCAGGTATCGTGCTCCCTGGAATGTGATCTCCGTTGCCACCTGGAATGCCTTCGGCATCAGCGGTTCGAAAGGTCCCGGACCAAATTGCTTGGACTGGATGATCTTCTGCCGCTTGGTTTCATCCATGGGCCAGAGGCTCTTCAAGCGCGCTTCCTCTCGGGAAGAGAGAAACACGATGCCATTTGCGTCTGCAAGGAACCAGATGTACTGTTTAAGCTTGTTCTCTATGTCATCGAGTTCCTTCTTGATGGCCACCACCCCGACGACCGCGCCATCCGTGTCACGGACAGGGGCCGCTGCATAGAAGCCACGCCTTTTGGAGACGGTTCCATAAGCAAAATAGCGACCATTGCCACCTCTCAAGGCATCTTGGAAATATTGCCGGAACGTGTAATTCTGTCCCACGAAGCTATCCTTGGCATTCCGGTTGGAGGATGCCAGTGTCAAGCCGTTCGCGTCGATCAGGTAACAGGCCGCCGCATCCAGGGACTTGTGATATCGGTCCAGGATGTTGTTGATCTTTTCCATGTTCGCCGGGTTGTTGGCCTGGAGAACAGGCAAGGTTAGCGGTGAGCCGGCGATGGCCACAGCTGCACTTTCGACCCTTTTCAGCTCATTGATAAGGTGAAGTGAGATAATCAGGTTGGCGTCGTCCACATTGGTCTTCAACGCTCGCCTTGCATGATCAACCAGATATCCAGTGAAAAACCAACCCCCCATGGTCACGATGATGAAAGCGCATAGGAGAACTAACAGAAATCCAGTATTCGTGAGTTTGAATGTTCTCATGGTGAGTCCCTTTGGCGTAAAGGTCAGTTTGGTTGAGGATTCGTCTTTTTGAATGGCCGGAGCTTCTGATGAAAAGGTTTCTTCTTTTGCAGAGATTTTAACAGTCCTTCTCAAAGAAAATCAATCGGAATAATTACCTTTTTTGAGGGTTCCTATCGTCAGTTTCAGTTCTCATGTTTATTACCAATTCAATTAAGCATGTTCTGGGCATTTGTCACTTTATTGATAACCGTCAATAACCGTTATTGATTAACAATCGAAACCTTTCATATTGAAATGAATACCATAGTTGTTGATTACAGGAAGGAATTGAGACTTTCCACCACTTAAAACAAGCGATTTCCAGAACTCCCTTGCTCTCCTGATCAACGGTATATCCGGGATGCTAACCGGCATCCAGGGCATTTTCATGATCTGCGTATCAAAGAATGCCGGGGCAACCCGGGGAGACAACAGCGGGAAATGAAAGGTCCTGGTGTGACGCCGTTCGTACAAAGCCCCTTCGGTATCTCCGGTGGTGACTCGCATGGTGGGTCTCCCAAAGAGATTGCACCGGAAGGGGGAAGGGGAGGGCCAAAAAAAGGCCGGATGGCGGCCTCCCCCTATGGGTTTTATGACAAAATGTGTCAAGTATTGTTTCTACATGCTGACCCTGAAAATTGGATACTTGAGTATTATCGCTTGCTTCCGACCCCCCGGGGGATCCGTCTCCGGAATCAAAGGCCCCGTGTTCGAGTCGCGGATTGCCCATCATGAAAAACAAGGGATCAGACGTTCCGACTGATCCCTTGTTTTTGTCTCAAGAATGCGAAAGCTCACTCCCGATCTGAAGTTTGAGCATATTTTCTGCGAGAAAAGCCGAACCGGTCTTTTTGATGAATGCTCACTTTGAAAAATTCGCAACAGTTTAAGAATCTTTTGGAAACCAGGGAATGAATGCGCTGGTCCTCCTTCTGTATTCTGCAAAAGATGGATTTTTCTCCATCAGTTTTTCCGTCATGGGTATGCCCGAGACAAACACGATCAGGAACGTGATCGTTACAGGGCCGACGATGGATATCCATCCCGAGGGCGCCGACAGGGCAAGCATGTAAATACCCCACCACATGACGACCTCGCCGAAATAGTTGGGGTGCCTCGAATAGCGCCACAGGCCGCGGTCCATCATGATTCCCCGGTTGCCTGGATCCCTCATGAACCGGTCCAGTTGCCAGTCCGAGACTGCTTCAAAAAAGAATCCCACCAGCCAGACCAGCACGCCGAATCCGTCCAGGAGCGTCAGGGCAGCCGCATCGCCCGCATTGATGAAGAGTAAAGGGGAGAGGTTCAGAAGCATCAGGAATCCCTGCAGCATGAATACCTGGAAATAGCTCCGCACGATAAAGGAACGGCCCCATTCTTCCCTCCACCGGCGGTATCGAACGTCTTCCCCCTTCCCACGGTTTCGCAAATAGATGCGAATGGAGAGCCTCACTCCCCAGATCAGCACCAGCACGCTGGCGATCAGCTGCCGATTCGTGAACGCACCGGAGAACAGGAGCGTCGCCCAGGATACAAGGACAAAACCCATGCCCCACGCCACGTCCGCGATGCTGTTGTCGTGGCGTTTTAAGGCCACGAAGAAGAGTGCGGTCATGTAGAGAAAGACAGACAAGACCGCGAACCGGATGGTTTCTGCGATTTCCATCTTTGTTTCCTTGTGTACAAGACCCGGGGCGATGCCGTTTCACGGGCCGCAGGGAAGCGATGTCACGCCTCGAACCGGGCATGGCGGTCGATGCCCTGCTGGATGACGCTCCTCACATCCCGGATGAAATCGTCAAGGCGGTTTTCCCCGTATGCTTCGCCGGGCAGGGGTTTGTGGACGACCAGCGTGACGCGGCCGGGAAAAAGATCCAGCGTTCCGGGTGGCAGGATGTGCCTCGTGTCGACGATGGTAACCGGAAGAACCGGGATTCCGAGGGCCAAAGACATGGCAAAGGCGCCTTTTCTGAACTCCCGCAGTTTTCCATCGCGGCTTCTCGTGCCCTCGGGAAGCATGATCACGGAAACTCCGTTCTTCAGGATTTTGCCTGCCCCTGCCAGGCTTTCGCGGGCAGACCTCCGGTCGCTCCGGTCGATGTAGATGTTGCCGCCCAGCTTTCCGGCAAGGCCGAACAGAGGGATCCTGCGCAGCTCCTTCTTGATGACCCAGCGGGCATCGATTCCGAGATAACCCCAGAGGACGAAAATGTCATAGGAGCTCTGGTGATTGGCAACGACCACATAGGACTGGCCTTGCTGGATGTTCTCCCTGCCGACGAGGGCGACCCGCATGGGCGTTATGAAAGCGTTGAATCGTGCCCATCCGCGGCCGGCGACGCGATTTGCGGCGTCCGGACCGAACAGGGCGATGATCGGCATCCCCAGGAGGATGAAGGCGACCGTCGAAATGACGAAAAGCGGCAGGTAAACGAGCCACTTGTAGGGCTGGTACAGGATGCGGAGGACTCTTCGGTTCATTGGGGGGCTTTCCTCCGGAGTACGCGTGGCTCATGCCATGACCCACTTGCCGATGAAGAAGCTCGCCGCGGCGACGGTGGCGGTGAGCACGATGCCCCAGGCGATGTCCACGAATACGACGTTGAGAGGCCAGTCCTTCAATGTCGCCAGGTTGGTAAGGTCATACGTTGCATAGGTGAAAAGGCCGAACAGACCTCCCGACACGATCGCCTGTCGCAGGGAGCTCTTTTCAAGGGCCGGCATGGTCGCAAAGATCAGGATGCCTGCGATGTACAGGAGGTAAAAAAGAAAGGCTGCCGCCCAGTTGACGTCCGGGCGAAGAAGGTGACCCAGATTGTTGCGGTAGAAGCCCTTGGCCACCAAACCCAGCCAGACCATGTCGATTGCAAAAAACACGGGCACCGTCAGCAAGTAGAGACAGATCAGGTTCTTCATCGCTTTCCCTCCGTTCCGGGCTGTGAAACACCCATGATCTGCTGCAGGTAACACAGAAAACCACCGCTTCCGGAGTCTTCTGCCGATGTCCCTCTGAGGCTGTGTCATGAGCGGACCTCCTTGGTGAACAAAGCCACCCTGTCATATTGTCACCCGAGGTCTTAACTTTCAACGTTCCAGGAAGAACGGATACGGATGGATCATCGGCTTCCCGGGAGCCGGATCCCCTCCCGTCCGGATCACGGCTCTTCCAGGCAGACCTTCCAACCGCCCTTTTCAAGGACCAGGCGGAAGGAGGCCGTGCCGGTCCGCATGGGGACGGTTTCCCGACGATACTTGTCCATGTAGTGACTGATCGTCCGGCACACGAAGATATGGGCTTCCAGGTTGTCTCCAGGCAGGCCGCTGGTTTCCGCGTCGTGCATCGCTTCGTGCATGAGCCCCGCATAGTCCGGTGCCGTGACGGTGGCGACGGCCGTCGCCCGTCCGTTTTCCGTCTCTGCCGTCTCGATGGTGAAGGATACCTTGGGGGCGATCAGGCCGGCGACCAGTCCGCTCCCGAGGGAGCGGCGCGCCCTGTACTCGGCCTGGGACTCCCGGGCGCGATCGGCCGCAGAGAGGAAATGGTAGGCCTCTTCCGTGCGGCCGTTGATGAGGGCGTGCAGGTAATTGGCCAGGGTCTCCCCGGCTGTCGCATCCCTCCCCCTCCTGACGAGAAGGACGGTGAACAGGGCAAGCATCGTCGCCAGAATGACCAGTGACAGCATGGATCACCTCGCCTGTTTATTGCCGGAAACGGTCCCGCCGGCTTTTTCAGTCCCTCTGCACGGGATGCGGCGGGACTGCTCTGTCGATCGTTCCGGAAGTGTCAATGGCGGTCAGGACAGCCACGTCGTGACGCTGTCCACGGATTCCCGGGGGCTTTCCAGCCGGTTGGCGGGAAAGTCCGGGTTGGGATAGCCGATGGCGATGCCGATCACGATCATGTCCGAATCGGAGATGCCGCAGTGTCTCCTCACCACGTCCGGGTACATCACGCCCTGGTCCTCGATACAGGTCCCCAGGCCGTATTCCAGCGCCGCCAGGCAGATGTTCTGCATGACGGCCCCCATGTCGAGAATGGGGGAACCTTCCATCAGTGCCCGATTGGTCAGGAGGATAACGGCGGCCGGCGCGTCAAAGAACCGGAAACCCCGCTCGAGCCAGCGGGTCCGCTCCTCCCTGTCCTCCCGCTTGATCCCCATCAGCTGGAACAGCTGCATGGCCAGTTCCACCTGGCGCCGGCGATACACGCTGTCCTGGGACCATCCGACGATCAGGTGCTCCTCCCGGGGCACGATTCCCGCCCTCAGCTTCTCGATGTTCTCCCGTTTGATCTCCTCCAGTGTCCTGCCGGTCACGACCAGGAATTTCCACGGCTGCGTGTTCATGGCCGACGGCGCGCGGCAGGCCAGGTCCAGGATATCCCTCAGGATGTCTCCAGGAACCGGGTCGGGTTTAAAGTCGCGGATGCTCTTGCGCGTTCGGATCGCCTCCGAAACGTTCATGACAAACCTCCTCGAAATACAGGATCGACTGCTGATTCAAGACTTTCCCGGAATGGAACACCGCTCCGGGACCGTCGCCCCGGACGGGCTTGTCGAGATAGCGGTTTTCCGTCCGGATCGCGACGTCTCCCTCGCCGTTGATTGATTCCGCCGCCAGGAGCTCCCTCCTGCTGTAACCGTTGATTTGAAGGGCGCAATCATGGATGACGGAAGATGTCCCTGTTCATGCTGTAGGATCGGGAGTTGGTAATCCCGCTGTTTTCCGGATAACCAACTTGTTGTATTGTGTGAATGAGAATCGGCAGGATGTCAAGAAAGCAGACAATCAGGCGGATCCGCTTTGCCTTCTTTGCGGGATTCGTCCGTTGAGAAGGACTGCGACCATGCAAAATCGTTGCGAGAGGTCACAACCATGATCATCCGGGAAATCCAAGCCAGGTCCGTCCTGTCCAAATCCCAGGTATACGACTACGCGGTCAATCCCTACGTCGGGTGCAGCCACTCCTGCAGGTACTGCTATGCCGCGTTCATGAGGAGGTTTACCGGTCACCGGGAAAAGTGGGGCGATTTTGTCGACGTCAAGATCAATGCCCCGGACGTGCTGGCCCGGGAGATTGCCAGGAAGCCGGTCGGCCGGGTCTGGGTGAGCGGCGTGTGCGACCCCTATCAGGCTGCCGAGAAGCGGTACGGGATCACGCGGTTGTGCCTTGCGCTCCTGGTGGAGAAGGGCTGGCCCGTGACCGTTCAGACCAAGTC
>CAZODI010000028.1:13951-31017 GCA_964578535.1 uncultured Syntrophaceae bacterium | reverse complement strand
TGTGCCTTGCGCTCCTGGTGGAGAAGGGCTGGCCCGTGACCGTTCAGACCAAGTCGCCCCTGGTTCTGAGGGACATGGACATCCTGGAGAAATCGGGTGATGCGGAAGTCGGGTTTTCAATTGCCACGGCGGATGAACGGCTGCGCAGGATCTTTGAGCCCGGGGCTCCCCCTGTCCGGGAGAGAATTCACGCCCTGGAGAGCCTTCGGGCAAGGGGAATCCGGACATATGCCATGATCGCCCCCCTCCTTCCCGGCGCCGCGGGACTGGCAGGCGAACTGGCGGGAAAGGTCGACTATGTGCTGGTGGACCGGCTGAACTATCATTATGCGGACCGGCTCTATGCGGAAAAGAAGATGGAATGGGCAAGGAAGGAGCCGTTCTTCAGCCGGGAGAGCGAAAGCCTGAAGAGGAGCCTGGAGGGCGCGGGCATTCCCGTGACGGTTTTGTTCTGACGGTCGGCCGGTCCGGGAAGGCTCTACGGACTCCTGGGTGAGCGCCGGACTGCGTTTCCGGTATTCCTCAAAACCTGTATTGCATCTCCAGCGCCAGTTTCTGGCTCGTCGCCTCCCGCCCGCGTTCCAGCCCGTAAGAGGCAGCCAGTGAAACGTCGCCACCCGCCGTGAGGGTAAAGCCGGCGCCGGCGGTCCAGAAGCCTGCCGGCCCGTCGTCACCGTAGACGACAACGTCGTCAGGCTGCGAGCGGAGTCCGGCTGTGAGGGAGCGATCGTCCAGGGGATGTTGATACGCCCAGCCGACCCGGAGCTGCGGCGTGAAAAACGATTTCTCCCCGAAAGGGATTTGCTTCGAGAAGGCCATGTCCAGGTGACTGCGCAGCGTGCGGGCCTGGACGGAACCGACGCGCAGGTCGAGGCTGCCGGCTCCGGTTTCGTTGAACCCCCCCTGGTATTGGTGCACATAGTCGACGGCCAGGGAGGGCACGGCGTCCATCATGGCGATCGGGAGCCGGTACCCCAATCGCAGCCGGGGGTTCACCTCCCAGCTTTCAGGATGCGACTCGGCCTCGCGGGCCAGGTATGAGAAGGAGATGGGCCGGGTCGTGTCGCCCGTAGCGTATCCGCCGCTGAGGCCTGCCTGAACGAAATAGTCTCGTGCCAGCCAGGCCGCGTACACGCCGAGCCTGGCGTAATCCGTCCGCGCCCCGCCTCCCGCGTCTGTCCAGGACTGGGTGCTGCGGATGAAGCCCAGGGACAGGCCGACGAGAAGCTCCCGCCCGATTCTCCGGTCGACACCCCCGACCACGCCCCCGGAGACCGCGTTGAATCCCATGTCCCCCGCGCGCTGGATTCCTCCGGCCATCTGCATCCATACCTGCAGGTTTTTCCCGTCATGGTCTCCCGAAGGAAGAAATACGGGTCCGGCGACCTGCAGGAGCGCGCCGGATTTTGTTCGATCTTCGAGAAAGGCCGCGGAGACCCGCTGATCCACGGCGTCGCTTATCATCCCGCCGGTCCAGAGCGCGTCCGCCGTGAGGCGGTTGTAGCGGGCCGGGCCGATCCGGTTGAGGGCCTCCTGCAGCGGGCCGGAGAGAGCTGGAAGGTAGAGCAGGTCCAGGTTGAGATACACCGTCTCCAGGTCGGACCAGGCCTCCGGGATTCTCGCGTCCAGGTACGTTGCGATCCGGTTGGCGTTGCCGGCGGTTGCCCGCGTCCGGTAGCAGAGAATGCAGGACTCGACGGCCTGCCGGTTGAAGAAATTGTCTGCCGGCACCCAGGGCGGTCCGATCAGCTTGGACTGCTGTTCCCCGCCGGCCCCCCAGCCGGCGATGGGCGCTGCGATGCCCGTGTAGATCCGTGTGCCTGCAGGTACGAGCACCATCGTCATGTTGGTCGGGAAGGAGGGAAGGGCGAACAGGTCGCGCACCTGGGCCGGTGAGAGGCCGCGCACCGTCGCCGTCCGCATGACCCACGAACCGACGGGATTCGAGGGATTGACGGGGTCCGCGGGATTGTAGAATCGGATGAAGTACTGGGGTACGGTGGTCTGGATGGTGGTGACGTCGGTGCTGTTTTCGAAGGGGGGGATCCCGCCCAGCCTCGCGTTGACGGTCGCCGCCGTCTCCACGGCGATCAGGGTCCCGAGCGGCTGCACCAGGTTGCGCCAGTCCTCGCTCCGCGCCGGGGAGAGCGGGGTGCAGAGGATGGCGGCAAGCAGGAAGAAAAGGAGAGATGTCTTCTTCAAAGCTCCCTGTCACCCAGGGGGGTGATCCGTACCGTTGCCACTCCCTGCCGGATGAAGCCGAGATCGCGGGCCGCCGCGCGGGACAGGTCGATGATCTCGAAATTCCGCTTTCTGCATCGGTCATTGACCGTCACGATGACCGACCGGTTGTTGGCCAGGTTCTTCACCCTGACCTTCGTTCCGTGCGGGATCGTTGGATGGGCCGCGGTCATTTTCCGCTGGTTGAAGACCGCGCCCGAACTGGTCCTCCTGCCATGGTAACGGTCGGCATAATAGGTTGCCTTGCCCAGCTTTCCTTCCGCTTTGTTCACCGTGGATGAAACTTCTTTTGTCCCGGCCGGGGCTCCCGGCGCGTTCTCTTCCTCTGCCAGAGCGGGCAGGGCCGTGACAAGAAGGACCAGCAGGAGGCAGGCAAGGGTCATGGACAGAAATGTATGCTTGGGATTTTCAGGTCTCATGAGGATCTCTCTTTCGTGATTATTTTTATCCGGGGTATTTGAGCGGGAAGATTGTCAACGTGAGGGCAGCCCTTTACCCCGGACACCCCGGTGAAGTCAAGTAATTTAGCTTTTATTCAGGAATAACGAGTGGTTGGTTCAAGTATGGGCCGAACATTTCCTGCCTTGCAATTCAAGACGAAGTGTCCCACATTACAACCTGGTCATTGGCTGCATCACCGGTACAACCGGGACACGCGGCCGTTTGTTTATTCTATGTTACCGGGAGTGAGTCGAATGGAGTCGATCGTTCCGTCGGACATCCGGTACCTGTTCCAGGAGCACGGCACGGAGCAAATCCTTGAGGCGGGGCAGGTCCTGTTTCTTCAGGGGGCGGCCAGCGATGCGGTTTACTACCTCGTGAGCGGAAGCCTGGATGTATATGCGGGATACGGCGGCGACGATCCGGTCCTGCTCAATCATGTCGAGCCCGGCCACCTGGTCGGAGAGCTGGGCGCCATAACACAGAGTCCGCGTTCCGCCACCCTGGTTGCCACGGCGCGGGTGGTCCTGTCACGGATATCGACGGAGCATTTCCGGGGCCTTCTCGCCAATGCGCTGTCGCTGGTGGAGACCATGCTCTCCAGCGCGCGCGGGTATGTGATCTCCGCGGACACGGCGAGGATCGACCTGGGGAATACCTTTCAGCAGGTCCAGAAGCGCGTGAACGTGCTGGGGGAAGAGAAGAAGCAGCTCGAGGAGCTGCTGCGGCTGCGCGACGAGCTCGAGTCCATGGTGGTTCATGACCTGCGCAATCCGCTGAACACGGTCACCCTGGTCCTGGACCTGCTGGAACCCCTGAAGGATCAGGTGAAGGACACCGAGAGATACACGCTCCTCGTCCGCATGGCGAAGACGGCCACGCAGAGCATGACGCACCTGATCTCCATGCTGCTCGATATCGCGCGGCTGGAGGCGGGCAGGCTTGTCCTGAACATCACCGAATTCGACCTCTCCGCGATGCTTGAAGAGCTGGCCGCCATGCAGCAGATGCAGGTGCTGCGCAAGCAGATCGAGATCGTCACCCGGTCTCCGGCGGGCCTGATGGTGAAGGCAGACCGGGGCATGCTGTGGCGCGTGGTGCTGAATGTCCTCGACAATGCGATCAAGTTTGCCCCCAGGATGAGCAGGATCGAGGTCGCGGCCTGTCCGGAGGGAAACCGGAATATCCACATCCGCGTCACCGACTCCGGACCGGGAATACCGCCCGAAGAGCGGGAGCGCATATTCGAAAAGTTCACGCAGGTGAGCGACGCGGAGCATATGTCGCGCGGCGGCACCGGCCTCGGGCTGACCTTCTGCCGCATGGCGGTGGAGGCGCACGGCGGCACCATCCGGGTGGACGCCGGGCCGTCCGGCACCGGAAACAGCATCCACATCGAGCTTCCGCAGGACTGAGCCTCAGGATTCGGGGCGGGGATTCACGGCTGCCCGATTGCCCTTCTCATGCCCCGGCGCTCCGCCCTATGAGTCCGGCCGGATCTCCTGCGGCAATCCGGCCCCGGTTTCACCGGACGTGTGAAAACCCTTTCCGGCGGGCTGCGCCACATCGGTTCCATCCGGGAAGGCGACAGGCGGGGCGGACTTGTTTACCGCGTCAAGCAGCAGGGTGAATCGCAGGTGGCCGATGGCAGGCCGGTAGAGCGGATTCGATCCGGAGGCGTGGTTCGAATGAGGGAAGACGAGGACATGGACGGAGTTCCTGCCGTGTCCGCGCCGTTTCTGAATGGACGTCCAGTCGCCGATGAAAGCCATGTTCGTCGTGGCATCCAGCGTCAGCCAGCCGTCGGAGAAGGCGGCTTCGTTCATCATATGACCGTGGGCGATGACAACCCGGCGATTGGGAATTCCGGAACGGTCGAGCAACACCTTCAGGACGTGAGCCGAGTCGCTGCAGCAGCCGATGTCGCTCTTGAGGTAATCCCCGATTCCCTCCGGGGCATTGAGCAGGAAACCGGTCTTCTCGTTCTGCTCCACGCAGCCCGCCCTGGTGTAATGAACGGAGTTTCCGAATCCCCAGAGGGCGGAGACGATGTTCATCAGGAACAGGGCCTCCAGCTTCCGGGGATCTTCGATTCCCCATTGTACACGGAGGGTTTCCCGGACCAGGTTGAATCGCCTCATGCAGGCCCGATGCAGTTCGTCTTCGTCACGAATCCCGTCCACGTCGAGATTCGATTTGCTGAAAAAACCTGAATCCGCCATCGCGGGCACCGCTGTGACCTCGATCTGTTCCAGCAATGCGGCGTGATGAACGGGGTATTGAAGAAACGCGTATACGGCGAGGTAAGCCGGAACGAGCAGGGTGAGAAAGGCCGTCCGCCCGGCGAGCCCCGGCTTGCGGACGAGGAAGAGAAAGATCGCCGCGGTGACGGCGAGACAGCATCCCATGAGGAGGGTCAGCAGCAGCAGCTTCTTCTCGCCGATATTCGAGCTGTTGCCGATCGCCGCCAGGAGATCGATTCCGGTTGCATCCATCAGGAGCCGGCTCAGGGAGGCCAGCGCCGCCGCGCACAGGAAAACAAGGAACAGCACGCCGGAAAGAAGGGAGAAGAATATGGACGGTGAATTCAGGAGCCGTCTTCTCAGCGGTGTCCGGCGTGACGATGTGCGTGCCGTTTCCAATGAACGTTTCACGGGTCGTTGTCCCGCGGGTCTCCCCGCTGCTAAATGGGCCTTTCGTGAAAGAATGGACCGATGACCGCCTGAAGGATTCCGATCATTGGAAACAGTTTAGTGAATGAAGATGAACGGAGTCAATGCGGGAAAATGAAAAATCTGTAATGCGGATCGCACCCTGCATGGCAATGCGATCCAATGCAGAAAAACCTTGAGCAGTGGCCTTCTTGACGGCTAAGGATGACAGCGTTGCCTCGTGAAGCGACAGCGGTGGGCCTCCTCCGCGATGCACAGCCGGAGCCTGTTCCTGTCGCTCAAAAACAGGAGACCGGGATTGTGCCGGACATGGCAAAAGGAAAATACCCGGATTGCCCTCCGGGAAGATCGACACGCTGCCCTTCGGCCGACCGGATCAACCGGATGAAGGACAGACGGGGCACAGCGGTTTTTCAAACCCAAATCCTCGAAAAGGAGTTTCCGGCGATCCATGAAAACACGTTACCTGATGGCTCTTGATGCCGGAGGAGGATCCGGCCGTTGCCTCCTCCTGGACCCTGAAACGGGGGCAAACACAACGGCACGGCGAAGCTGGGTCCACCCCGTCGCCCCCGGCACGAGCGGACTCGGCTTTTCCGTCGAGACCGGCGATGTCCTGAAGAAGCTCGGCGATGCCTCCCGGGAGGTCCTCGCCCGGGCGGAAGCCGTCCCGGGCCAGGTCGCCGGCATCGCCGTGTGCGGCATGCGCAATACGACCGTTGTCCTGGATGCGCAGGACAGCGTCCTCCTGGCAACGCCCAACAAGGACGCCCGGGCGCTGGGGGAGGGCATGCTGCTGGGCATGGAAAGGGGCCCGGAGTTCCACGCCGTCACGGGCCACTGGCCGACCCTCATGTTTCTCGGCACGCGGCTCCTCTGGATGAAGAACAACGCCCCCGACCTTTTCAGCCGCGCCTCCGCCGCCCTGTCGCTCACCGACTGGCTGGCATACATCCTGACGGGAAGAATGGCGGCCGAACGCTCCCAGGCGGGTGAATCGCTCCTCTTCGACCTGAAGCGGCGCGAATGGGCCTTCGACCTGATCGATTCCCTCGGATTCCCCCGGTCGCTCTTCCCCGGGCCGGTGGACTCCGGGGCCCGCCTCGGCGAGCTTACGCAACGGGGGGCCGATCTCCTGGGGCTGGTGCCCGGCATTCCCGTGGCTGCGGGCGGCGCCGACACCCAGTGCGGGCTCCTGGGAGCGGGGGCCGTCCGGGACGGCGACCTGGCCGTCATCGCCGGCACGACCATGCCCCTGCAGCTTGTGACGGACGACCTGGTCCTGGACGGATCGGGGCGGCTCTGGAGCGGGCAGCACGTGGTTCCGGGGAGGTACGTCCTCGAGAGCAACGGGTTGATGACGGGAGATGTCATCGACTGGTTCGCCCGGCTTCTCTACCCGGACTCCCCCGACGCGACCCTGAGCCTCTTCGCGGAATGTGCCGGATCCCTTCCGGGGGCCGCCGGCGTGTACTCCACCTTCGGCTCCGCCCTGTTCGACGGGCGGACCGTCGGCTTCCCCGTGGGCAATCTCACCCTGTCCCACATGATCACGGGCGACGCCGCCCGGAGCCGACGGCACATCGCCCGCGCCCTGGTGGAGGGGATCGCCTTCTCGATCCGCGCCAACCTGGAGCAGCTCCTCGCCGTCTCCAAAAGGGAGATCCCTGCCGTCCGGGTGGCCGGGGGCATGTCCCGGAGCGCGCTTTTCAACCGGATCGTGTCCGATGTGACGGGACGCCCGATTCTCGTTCCTCCCAACGCCGAGGTTTCTTCCCTCGGCGCGGCGATCCTGGCAGGGGTCGGGGCGGGGGTCTTCGCCGATCCAGCCGCCGGGGCCGCTCTCGTCGCCGCGGCCGTGCGCGAGCACCGGCCCGGCAATGCGGAGAAGTACGGGAGCCTTTACGCCGGCTGGCGGCAGGCCTTCGACAAGCGTGCCGCGGCGGACGCCCAGGTCGGCGACCTGCTGACCGCCGCCCTTTTCGAGCCGTCCCCCGCGGCGGGCAGGGCGGCCGACCCGTCCTTTTCGCCGAACATCCTCGTCACCGCCTCCATGGACCGGGCCGCCCTCGACGAGCTGGAGGGGATCGGCCGCGTGGATTACGCCGAGTGGCGGGAGAAGGTCCGGATTTTCGGCGGCGGAGTCGATCTGGCACAGGCGCTCTCGGGCGTGCAGATCTTCGTCACGGAGATGGACGTGGTGGATTTCCCCGCCATCCGCGACGCCCGGGATCTGCGGGCCATCGTCACGTGCCGGGGGAATGCCGTCAACATCGATCTGGCGGCCGCCACGGCCTACGGCATCCCCGTCGTCAACACCCCCGGGAGAAACGCCGACGCCGTGGCGGACCTGACCGTCGCCTTCATGGTGATGCTGGCGCGGAAGATGCCGGAGTCCCTCGACTTCCTCAAGCAAAGCGGCGTGATGGCGAACGACATGGAGAAGATGGGGGAGGCCTACCTGAAATACCGGGGCAACGAGCTCTGGAGGAAGACGGTCGGGCTGGTGGGAATGGGAAACGTCGGCGCCGGTGTCGCGGCGAGGCTCACGCGGTTCGGGGCGAAAACGGTATTCTACGATCCGCTTCTGACCGCCGAGGCGGGGGCCCTGCTGAACGCCCGGAAGGCCTCCCTCGACGAACTGCTGGCGGAGAGCGATTTCGTGAGCCTGCACGCGCCGGCGATCGAGGCCACGAGGGGGATGATGAACCGCGAGGCCTTCAGGAAGATGAAAACGGGGTCCTTCTTCATCAACACCGCCCGGGGCTCCCTCGTGGACGAAGCGGCCCTCCTGGAGGCGCTCGCGTCGGGGAAGGTCGCCGGGGCCGCCCTGGACGTCTTCTCGGCGGAGCCGCCGGCATCGGACGACCCCGTCGTTTCCCACCCCAATGTGATCGCCACGCCGCACCTGGGCGGGAACACGAGCGAGATCGCGGCACACCAGGGAGCCGTCGCCGTCGACCAGATCCGGAAGCTCCTGGCGGGGGAGCGGCCGGACCACCTCCTCAATCCCGAGGTGCTGGACGTTTTCACCTGGTCGGGACCGCGGCCCGAGCCGGACGGGAAGAAGCAGGAAGAACTCGCCCGGAACCCGCGTCCCACCTTCACATCCTGAGATTGCGGAACGGAATGCAAGGGGTACCATGATGAGCAAGTACGATCAAAGCAGGAAAGAGGTGCTGGAGGCGTGCCTCTGGCTGTCGGACCAGGGCTACTTCGGTTCCCTGCGGGGCACCGGGGGGAACGTCTCCATGAGGACGGGCGACGGGGATCTGATGGCGGTGACGCCTTCCTCCGTGAACTACCACGAGATCGTCCCGGAGGACATCTGCATCGTCGATTTCACCGGCCATATCGTGGAAGGGGGCCGCGCGCCCTCCGTCGAAGCCGGGCTGCACGCCGCGGTCTACCGCGAGCGGCCCGACGCCAGCGCCGTGATCCATACCCACCAGGTCTACGGCAGCGCCTTCGCCGTCCTCAATCTCCCCATCCCCTCGCTTCTCGACGAGGTCTCCTTCACCTTAGGCGAGACGATCGACGTGGTCCCCTACGCCCTGTCCGGCAGCGCGGAGCTGGCCGCCAACGTGGCCGGCAGGCTCGGGAACAACGCCAACGCATACATCATGCAGAATCACGGGATCCTTGCCCTGGGCAGGAGCATGGACAAGGCGCTTCTTGCCGCGGAGCTCCTGGAGAAGGTTGCGCACATCTATTGGCTGGCGCTCTCCACGGGGAGGCCTGTCACCACCCTTCCCGGGGATATCCAGGACATGGCGCGCTCACTGAGGGAATACGAGGTGGACAAGGCCCGGAAAATGGCCGCGAAAGACCCGGTGTGACCGGTTCCGGCCGGACCGGTCCATATCGCAGGGTCCATCTTCCTGATCACGGGATGCAAATGGAGCCGCGGCGGAGACGCCGCGTTCCCCCAAGGCGGAGGGAATCATGATCCGGAACGTTCTTGCAGCCGTCGCGGCCGCCGCCGTTCTCCTCGCCGGCACCCTGTCCCCGGAGGCCGCGGAGCCGCGAATCGCCCTTGTCATCGGCAACAGCCGGTACGAAGTGGGGGCGCTGAAGAATCCCGTCCATGACGCCGCCGACATGGCCGCCGCGCTCGAACGCCTCGGCTTCACCGTCGTCCTGAAGAAAGACGCCCGGCAGCAGGAGATGGAGGAGGCCGTCCGGGCGTTCGGCCACCGCCTGAAACGGGGAGGGGTGGGGCTGTTCTTTTACGCCGGCCACGGCATCCAGATCGGCGGCCGGAACTACCTGATCCCCATCGGCGCCACGATCGAGAAGGAAACGGACGCCAAGTACAGGGCCATCGACGTCGAGATGGTCCTGGACGAGATGGCGAACGCGGGCAACCCGATGAACATCGTCATCCTCGACGCCTGCCGGGACAACCCGGTGGGGCGCTCCCTCCGGAGTGCCGGAAGGGGGCTGGCCATCATCTCCGACGCCCCCAAGGGGACCTTCATCACCTATTCCACGTCCCCCGGCAAGACGGCCGCCGACGGGGAGGGCCGGAACAGCCCCTACACGTCGGCGCTCCTGGAGTCGATCCGGGAGCCGGGCCTTCCCATCGAGCAGGTCTTCAAGCGGGTGCGGCAGCGCCTGAGCCGGGACACCGGGGACCGCCAGATTCCCTGGGAGCTGTCCTCCCTCCAGGGGGACTTCTATTTCACGACGGGCCGGGCCGGGGCCGCCGCCGAGCCTGCGCGGAGGTCCTCAGAGCAGCCGGTGTCCGCCTCCGGGCCGTCCGAGGGCAATCGGACCTTCACGAGCGCCGCCCTGGGGGCCGTGTTTGTCCTCATCCCCGCCGGGACGTTCACCATGGGGTCGCCGGCGGACGAACCCGGACGGTTCCCCGACGAGACGCCGCACCGCGTGACCATCAGCAGGGCCTTCTACATGCAGACGACGGAGGTGACCCAGGGCCAGTGGAAGCGGATCATGGGGGGCAACCCTTCCTACTTCCGGGACTGCGGCGACGACTGCCCGGTGGAGCGGGTTTCCTGGAACGAGGTGCAGGATTTCATCCGCAGGCTGAACGGGCGGGAGGGAACGGACCGGTACCGCCTGCCGACGGAGGCCCAGTGGGAGTACGCAGCCCGTGCGGGGACGGAGACCGCCCTCTACAGCGGTCCGCTCCGCATCCTGGGGAGCAACAACGCGCCCGACCTCGACGCCGTTGCCTGGTACAAGGGGAACAGCTGCGTCGAGTACGCCGGCGGATTCGATTCCTCGAGCTGGCAGGACAGGCAGTATTCCTGTCCCCGATCGGGGACGCACCCGGTGGGCCGGAAGGCCCCGAACGCCTGGGGGCTCTATGACATGATCGGCAACGTCTTCGAGTGGGTGCAGGACCGGATGGGGGACTATCCCCCCGGAAGTCTGACCGACCCGGAGGGGCCTGCATCGGGATCCGCACGTGTGCGGCGGGGCTGCTCGTGGGGCAGCAGTGCCCGGTACTGCCGGGCGGCGTTCCGGCTCAAGGGCGGCGATCCGGATGCCCGCGGCGACGGCATTGGGTTCCGTCTCGTCAGGACACCGTAACGGGCCACCCGGAGGCGAGGCTGCCTTTCGGCCGATCTCTTCCGCTGCAATTACGGTGGTGATCTCCATGGCCGCCGCATGAACCGGGGCCTCGCGTCCATGCAGAAGAAAGAAAGGAGGAGAACAATGAAGATCCTGGAGGGGAGTTTTTTATGGCTGGCCTTGGCCGCAGCGCTTCTCCTGTGGCCTTCCGTGGGGGAGACGCAGCAGCGCATGCGGTTCGACCGGCCCGCGATCAACAACATCCCCGTCGACTGGTGCCTCACCTGGGGCCAGAACTGCGGAAAGCCCGCGGCGGACTATTTCTGCCAGACGAGAGGATACCAGCATTCGAACGATTTCGGGGTGGTGAACAACATCGGGCGGACCGTGATCCTCAAGACGAGGCAGGTCTGCAATCACCCCACCTGCGACGGGTTCTCGCACGTGTCCTGTGTCCGGCGCGCCCAGGCCGCCCCGCCTCCCCGGGCGGGCAGGAGCTATGAGGAGTGCCTTTACCGCTTCTGCGGGATGTGCCGGCAATCCATTTCCCTCCTGGATGTGGCGGCCGATCCGCGATGCGAAGACTGCAAGCGGAGAATGGGTCCCCAGATCCGGGCGTGCATGGAGGGCCGGTGATTCACCCCGGACCCGGTCCCCGCTCCGGGGTGATGGCCAGGACGATAGGAGGGGACCGGCGGTGCCCCTCCCGGCTGTCCCTGGATTCGGATTGGAAAGCATCCGGGAACGCAGGGCCTGTCGTTCGCGTCCCGTGTTCCCGGGATGCGCTTTATTTGCTGAATACGTAGTTGTGCAGCAGCCTGTTGGCCAGTGGCGTTCCCAGGTCGACAAGTATGTGCTTCGCCTGGGTGAACTCCAGGAGCCCCTGGACCCCGTGCTCCCGTCCGATGCCGGACTGCTTGTACCCGCCGAAGGGCGCCATGGGGCTCAACTGGTGATAGGTGTTGATCCACATCGTCCCGGTGCGGATGCGCTTGGCGATCTCGATGGCCTCGGGGATGTTCCGGGACCATATGGCTCCGCCGAGCCCGTAGATGCTGTCGTTGGCCATGGCAACGGCCTCGTCGGCCGTGCGGAACTTGATGACGCACGCGACGGGACCGAAGATCTCCTCCTGGGCGATGGTCATCCGGTTTGAGACATTGGTAAAGATCGTCGGTTCGACGAAAAAGCCCTTCTTGAGGTGATCCGGTTTCTTCCCGCCGATCGCCACGGTGGCGCCCTCCTTTCTCAGTTTACCTGAAAAAAACACTTCCCCCAAAAACGACTCAACTGCCAATCGAATCCAGATCAAAACATTACAGATTCTTCATTAATTAACGCAGCAAAATGAAATTATTTTCATGATATTTAATGGTTGTTTGTAATCGTACTTATGTATGAAACGAAACATGATAAGTAATTAGCCTTCAAGAAGGCGATGATTCAATTACGATCAATGATCTATATTTATTTCTTGTTTCCACTTAGTAAAAATCATGAATCATATGAGAAAAGTTTTAATATGGGCGGTTGTTCTTGTTATGACAATGCCCGTTCTCGCATATGTGGCTCGTATAAAGTATTTGGAACATAGGGCCGACAACAAAGTTATGCAGACCATCCAAAGCAATTATTGGCAGAAAATGTACAAATCACACAGAAAGACAAATAAAATGGATCGAGTTACGGTCTTTATCGGGGACAGCCTGACCGAGCTCTTTGATCTGTCTGTATTTCATGATTCAACCATAATCAATCGAGGAATTTGCGGCGATTTTTCTTATGGCGTACTTCAGCGCGTCGATGAAATCGCTCGCCACAACCCGTCGAAAATATTCATTGAGATTGGTATCAATGATATTCGTGAAGAAGTGCCTTTAAGTAAGACGATCTCCAATTACGAGTCAATCGTCAATTATCTTAGACAAAAGCTCCCGGATGCGAAAATATTTATCCAGAGTGATTTGCCTACTTCCGACCAGTGTGTGAATGATCGCGTGCTGGAGTTGAATCGATTGCTGATCGAACTGAGCCGCAATTACAAGGTTGAGTATATCGATCTTCATTCCCACTTTGTAAGAGAACAGTCGATCAATCCTGCCCTTACGACCGATGGAGTTCATTTGAATGAGATCGGCTATCGAATCTGGTATGAAGTGATTCGAAAACATGTCCTGATGTAAATCATTTTCACCATTCCTTTCGACTTCTGCCGGTCGCCCGGTTCCAGGGGCAGATACGGCACACCGGATTCCAGGGAGATCGTCCTTGCCCGGTAGCGCGGCCGGTGCGGAACGGATCGAATGGGACTCCTCCGCGCGGCATCCGCGGGGGACGGGCTCGCTTCCCCGGCCGAGCCGTTCGGGCTGCATCCCGTCCGCTGGCATGGTTGAAAACGGCAGGGCGAGGATGTCGGGATTGCCCCTCCATTCCCGCATTCCACCGTGGATTTCTCGGAAGAATGGTGGTAGAAAACGGGCCGTGTGAGTGACGTAGACCCGTCGGAAACCGATGCAGGCAGGACACAACATGAGCTGATCCAGGAAGACCCCGTTTCTCAGATGAGTGCGGGGTCTCTTACGTCCGGCCCCGGGTTCGATCGGCGCCGTTCGGGTTGCCCCTTTTTCCCCACCGGGCCTCTCTCGGGGCCCGGTCCAGATACGATGTCCGCTTATCCACGGACACGGTAGAGCAACGAGGAGGATAGAGACCATGAGCATTCTGAAAAAACTTCCTGTCATTGCATGCGGGATTCTGCTGCTTTGCGCCGTCTTCATCACGGCCGTCCTGGCCGGCGGGCCGCCGCTGAAGGCCAATGTCTGCGACACCTGCCACAAGGACTACGCCAAGATCATGCCGAAGACCCACCCGGATGTCGGCAAGGGGCAGGCCTGCCTGACCTGTCACGCCCCGGATCCGGCCAAGAGCGAGCCGACCAAGTTCTCGACCGACACCCACAAGACGCACCAGAACGGAAAGGCGAAGCTGGAGTGCGCGGCCTGTCATGCCCTTTAGGACAGGCCTGTTTCATTGATGAGCCGGTCCTGTTTTCCGACGGCTCAGGGACACCATTCGAAACGAACGCCGGGGCAGGAGCGGGGCCGTTCCCGCGTCCCGTGAAATGCCCCGGCGGTTCCCGCCATTCCATCCTGATACGGGGGGCCGCGATCCTCCTCCTGTTCGCCCTGCTTCCGGGCGGAGCGGTTTTTGCCCAGCCCTCACTCGTGCGGGAATCCGACACGCCCATCGCCTTGCACTATGCAAGGATCATGAACGATTACATAGCGTTTATCGAGCCAAGACTGGACGCAAAAGAGGATCCGGTCACGCTGTCCCGGGCGTATTTCGAGCGCCTGGGCTACCGGCTGATCGCGGTGTCGATCCGGACGACCCGGGAGCCGCGGGTGTCCAGGTCCTGGAAAACCCCGGGCTCGAAGCTGGCCGTGCTGCCGCGGACGACATGCTATGTTTCCGCTGCCGGGGCAACCGTCGAGCTGTACGACCAGGGTGACGACTACGTCCGCATCCAGAATTTCACGGACGGGGCATCCACTAATCCGGGGGTGTACGTATCGATTGGCATCACGCATCGCTGGAAATGACGGGAGACGATCATGCGTGTAGCGGTTCTGAACGGGAGTCCCAAGGGTGACGTCAGCGTCACCATGCAGTACGTGCATTTCCTCGCCGGGAAGTTCCCCGGGCACGATTTCAGGATCCACAACGTGGCCCGGCAGATCCGGGTCCTTGAAAAAAAGGAGGGCCCGTTCCGGGAGGTTCTGGACGACCTGGGAACCGCCGATCTCGTCCTGTGGGCCTTTCCGGTTTACGTCTGCCTGGTACCGTCGCAGTACAAGCGGTTCATCGAGCTGCTCTTCGAGCGGGGAGCGGCGGCGAAGCTGGCCGGCAGGTACAGCGCCACCCTGACCACCTCGGCCCATTTTTTCGACCACACGGCCCACAGCTACATCGACGCCGTCAGCCAGGACCTGGGTATGCTTCACATCGGCGGCTATTCCGCCGACATGTACGAGCTTCTGAAGCCGGAAAATCGAAAGAGGCTGACCCTGTTCGCCGATCACCTGTTCCACACGGTACAGAAGCGGGATCCCGTGGAGCGGACCCAGGATCCCCTCCCTCCCCGCGGCTTTGTCTACGAGCCGGGCCCGGTGCGGGAGACGGTCCCGACGGACGGGAAAAGGGTCCTGGTTCTGACGGATGCCGCTCCCGGCCAGGACAACCTCCTGAAGATGATCGAGCGCTTCCGTCAATCCTTCAGCGATCCCGTGGACGTCGTCAATCTTCACGATCTCGACATCAAGGGCGGGTGCCTCGGCTGCTGCGAATGCGGCTACGACAACACCTGTGTCTACACCGGGAAGGACGGCTTCAGCGACTTCTACCGGAGCCGCGTGATGAATGCGGACATCCTCATCCATGCCGGGGAGATCCGGGACCGCTATCTGTCGTCGACCTGGAAATGCTACTTCGACCGCGTCTTCTTCAACACGCACATCCCCACCCTGGCGGGCAGGCAGGCGGGCTTCATCCTCTCCGGCCCCTTTCGCCATCTTCCCCATCTTCGCCAGATCTTTGAAGGCTACATGGAGTTCCAGCAGGCCAACTGGGCCGGTGTGGTGACCGATGAAAGCGGAGACGCGGCCCTGATCGACGGGGGACTGCAGGCGCTCGCGGAGAGGTCCGTCCGGTTTGCCCGCGAGGGATATGTCCGGCCGCCGGGTTTCCTGGGCGTCGCCGGCATGAAGCTGTTCCGCGACGAAATCTGGGGGCGCCTGCGGTTCGTCTTCCGGGCGGACCACCGGTTCTACCGGGATCACGGCCTCTACGACTATCCCCAGAAGGACTGGAAGATGAGGGGTACGAACCTGGCCATGGGCGTCCTGACGGGAATCCCGGCGTTCCGGAAGGAGTTCAAGAAGCGCATCAAGGAGGAGATGATCAAGCCGCTGCAGCAGGTGCTCCGCAACGAACGGGAGGGATCGGGGGCATGACGGGAAGAGACGGGCGCGGCGGGGGCAGGGTTTCCGCGGAGCGGCGGAGAAAAGCGGGGCGGATGGTCCGTTTGCTGGAGATATGGCTGACCCTGCTCGCGGCATCGGTCCTGCTGAGCGGCTGTGCCCTGTTCGACCTGAGGAAGGACAACACCTTCTCCAGGGATTCCTGCCTGATCACGGGAACGGTCTACAGCGGGGAACCGGCCAAGGGCCCCATCGTCGTCGTCGCCTGCGAAAAGGTGGATGGACGGTTCAGGGTCGCCCACCACACGGTCCTCCATGAGCCGGGCCCGTACCAGCTCCTGGTGCCGAGAGGCAGGTACCGGCTCTTCGCCTTCGAGGACAGAAACCGGAACTGGATCCTCGATCCGGGAGAGCCGGCGGGAGTCGCCCTGGGGGACAGCGACGACCTGTCGATCCGCGCGCCGGCGGGGGGATCGGTTCCGGAGATGGCCATTGTGCTCTCCAGGGATCCGGATGTCCGCCGGAAGGTCCCCTTCGACATCCTGGCCAAAGACGCCGAGGGCGGACATCGCTGGCACAGCACGCAGGCGGGGGCGATCATGGACATCCGTGATCCGATCTTCTCCGGCGAGCAGGGCGTCAGAGGGTTCTGGTCTCCCCTCGAATTCTTCCGGGAGTACGGTGCCAACATCTATTTCCTGGAACCCTACGATCCGGGGAAGATCCCGATCCTCCTGGTCCACGGTGCGGCGGGCTCCCCCCAGGACTGGCGCTACTTCATCGACAACCTCGACCGCTCCCGGTACCAGATCTGGATCTACTACTATCCGTCCGGGGCGCGCCTGAAGGCCATGTCCGGGCTGATGGCCGTGAAGATCCGCGAGCTGCACAGAAAATACGGATTTCAGAGACTTTACGTGACGGCCCACAGCATGGGGGGCCATGTGGCCCGCTATGCCCTGGCGCACGAGAGCTTCCTCAAGAGCTGTGTGAAGCTGTTCGTCTCCATCTCGACGCCCTTCGGAGGCGAGGACCTGGCGGCGGCGGGGGTCGCCCAGTCGCCCGCCGTCATCCCGAGTTGGAAGGACATGGCGCCGAACAGCGAATTCATCCGGCTTTCCTTCTCCAGGAAGATGCCGCCCTCGATCCGGGATTACCTTTTCTTCGGGCACCGGGGCAGCCGGAATCCCCT
>CAZODI010000028.1:0-13851 GCA_964578535.1 uncultured Syntrophaceae bacterium | reverse complement strand
GGACACGACGGCGGAGGTGGCCCTGTCCCTGAGGCCGCAGGGGATGGTGGGCGGCCAGATCACGATGGAGCAGGAAAAGGAGGATCTGTACTGGGGATTCATGACGCCGGTCGCGGCGGAGAGGAGGGTCACGTCCGTCTCCCTGACGGGGCCGGGCGTGCAGCGAACGATCGTGCCGCACGATGTGGACCTGGGCGGGGCCATGCAGGAAGCCATGGACGGCAGGGAGTATTACTGGGAGGACTTTTTCATGTTCTACGACATCCCCAGGGGCCGGTACGAACTCAAGGTCGAGGCCAGGGGATGCCGGCCGTTCGTTCAGGAGGTCACCGTTGATCCGAAGATCGTCCACGCGCCCCTGAAAATCAGCCTGTCTCCGGAGAGATAACCGCATGGACGGCCCGGCATCAACCGTTCTGTTGAGGAACCCCGAAGGAGGTATGAACGCCGTGAAGACAAAACTTGCCGTCCTGTGGTTTTTCCCCCTTCTTTTCCTGGCCGCCGCCGGTCCGCTTTACGCCCAGACGGCCGCCGATCCCGCGCTCACAGCGGCAATCAATGGAATCAGGCTCGTCGATCATCATGCGCACCCGCTGGTGGTCCTTCCCTGGGGTGAAAAGGATCGGGGATGGGAGGAACTGGGAATGGGGAGCGGGGGAGAATCGGGAAGCGAGATGGGCCTCATTCCGTACCGGCTGAATCCCGGCAGTCCCGATCTCCTCAGGGCGTGGCGCGGCCTCTGGGGCTACCGGCACGACACCATGGACAAAAAGAAGGCCCTGGAGCTGATCGAGACCAAGAAGCGCATCCTGCAGGAGCAGGGCGACCATTACCCGTCCTGGGTGCTGGACCGGGCCGGGATCGATGCCATGTTCGCCAACCGGAGGATCATGGGGCGCGGTCTGCCGGCATCCCGTTTCCATTGGGTCAGCTATGCGGACATGCTGATGTATCCGCTGGGCAGCGAGCGCCTGAAGGAGGAAAACCCGTCCCTCAAGGGCTCCTATGCCGGCCTGGATCTGGCCCTGAAGGAGTCCCTCGCGGGCATCCGCGTCGACGCGCTTCCGGAGACGCTGGACGGGTATCTGGCGAAAATCGTCGTGCCGGTGCTGGAGAAGCAGAAGCGGGACGGCGCGGTGGCCGTGAAGTTCCTGCTGGCGTACCTGCGTCCCCTCGATGTCTCCGATCCGCCGGCGGAGGAGGCGCGGAAGGTGTATGCCCGCTACGCCAAAGGGGGAAATCCTTTGCCGGGTGATTACCGGACGCTTCAGGATTATCTCTTCCGCCGGATCTGCCGGGAGGCGGGCCGCATCGGGCTGGTCGTCCACATTCATACCGGTTATGGCATCGGCGGTTATTTCGACATGGCCGGCTCCAATCCCATGCTCCTGGAGCCGGTCTTCAACGATCCGGCGCTCCGGGGCACCCGGTTTGTCATCATCCACGGTGGGTGGCCGTTCACGAGGGAGACCGCGGCCCTGCTGCTCAAGCCGAACGTGTACGCCGACTTTTCAGCCATGTCCTTCCTGTTTTATCCGCGCTTCCTCAGTGAAGTGATCCGCGGCTGGCTGGAGGTGCAGCCGGAAAAGGTGATGTTCGGCACGGATGCCTTCTATGTCGGCATGGCGATCGTGAACTGGGAGGAATTCGCCTGGCTGGGCGCCGACAGTTCCCGGAAGGCGCTGGCCCTGGCCCTGACGGGAATGATGAACGACGGCGAGATCACCCGCGAGAAGGCGGTGGAGCTGGCGCGGATGGTCCTCCGTGAAAATGCGATCCGGCTGTACAACCTGAAGATGCCGTAGACGGACGGCAGGGAAGGGATTCGCCCGTAGATTGCGTGACGTGATGGAGGAAAGCCCCTTTCCAACGGCACCGGGCGCAGGATAGGGATACTCCCGGGGCCTCAGGCAGGGCCTGCTCCGGACTTGCGGGCCATCACCTTCATGGCGACGGTCTTCTCGTGGAGTGCGTACGCCCGGATCCGGCCGACGGCATCGTCCTGATCGCCCTTCATGGCCGACCCCATGATCCGGAGCAGCTCGCCGTAACTTCTTTTCAGCTCCTTTTTCCGGGAGATCAGAGCTTCGTACTCGACCCACCGCTTGACCTGCCAGAGCTCCGTGATCGTGTGCTCCAGGAGGGAGTCCTTCGCGATGCGAAGGAGGATCGAGATGACGTCAAACATGGCCTCGCCGTACCCCAGGCCGTCCTCCGCCTCTGCGCAGGCCCTGATTTTCTCCACCCCCCCGAGAATCTCCTCCCGGTCGGTGGGCGTCATCCGGGTCATCACCCTGCGGATCAGGAGGCCGTAAAGCTCCGCCAGGATGTCGTACAGGGACTCGATGTAGTCGCTGTTGAGCGGGGTGACGACGGTCCCCCGGCGCGGCTCGATCGCCACGAGCTTCTTCTTCTCTAAGATCCGGAAGGCCTCGCGGACCGTTCCCTGGCTGACCCCGAGCTCGCCCGCGATTTTGGTCTCGATCAGGCGCTCGCCCGGGAGGAACTCCTTGCGGATGATCCGCCCGCTGATGATGTCCGCGGCCTTCTGGGATAGATTTTCCGTTTTGATTTTATACATGGATGCATGCCCTCCGGTTTCGCACCGGCATGAAGAACCGCAAAAGAGATAGCCCTTGACAGGCTTATTGATTATTGATAATCGATAAACGCCTTTAACAGGGAATCCATCCGCTGTCAAGAAGATGCTCGGCAACAGCACTGTCCTCTATGGCCGCAAGGGTTTTCTCCAGGAGAGACAGCGGATTCCGGATGCTTCCCCCGGGGCCGGATGCAGCGGCCTGCCGATGGGGGCAATGTACAGGCTGGAGGTTGTCGATGGCAAGCAAATACAAGGGTTACATGGGAAAGATTCTGGACGTCGATCTTACAACGGGGAAGATCGGCACCTATGACCTGTCCGACCGGGACCGGGAGCGTTTTGTCGGCGGCCGCTTCATCTCCACGAAGATCCTCTGGGACGAGCTGAAGCCGGGCGTCGATCCGCTGTCGCCCGAGAATGTCCTGATCGTCATGACCTCTCCCCTGACCGGGACGGGGGCTCCATCCACCAGCCGGTACGACATCTCCGCCAGGAGTCCCCAGACCGGTACCATCGGCCATTCCAACAGCGGCGGCCATTTCGGGATCCACCTGAAGCGGGCGGGATGGGACGGCGTCGTGATCCGAGGCAGGGCCGGGAGCCCGGTCTACCTTGACATCGACGAGGACCGGGTGACGATCCGGGACGCGTCGCACCTCTGGGGGATGGACACGGAAGAGGCCAAGGAGAAGATGGGCGACCGGAGGGCCGGAAAGATGGTGATCGGCCCTGCCGGGGAGAATCTCGTCAAGTACGCCATCGTCATCTCCCAGGACCGCAGCCACGGCCGCTCGGGCATGGGCGCCGTCATGGGGTCGAAGAACCTGAAGGGAATCGTCGCCAGGGGGAACCGGAAGATCGAGCTCCGCGACCCGGAGGCGTTCAAGGCCTTGATCAAACAGTGGATCGACATGCTGAAGGGGCACCCGGCCACGGGCGATTTCGCCCCCAAGTACGGGACGTCGGGCTTCCTGAAGAGCATCTCCGACCACAACGCCCTCCCGACGAAGAACTTTTCCTCCGGGACCTTCCAGGACGCCCACATGCTGTCGGGTCAGACCCTGGCGGAGACCCGGCTCGTGAAGAACGCCGGCTGCCAGTCCTGTCCCATCCGCTGCGCCCGGGTGGTCAACCTCGACGGCCGCGAGATCAAGGGGCCGGAGTACGAGGTCCTGTGCCTGCTGGGGTCGAACCTGCTCATCAACGACATGGATGCCATCATCCGCTGGAACTACGAACTGGATCTCCTGGGCCTCGACACGATCTCCACGGGGACGGTCCTGGGCTTCGCCGCGGAGCTGAACGAAAAGGGCCTCTGGAAGAGCGGGATCGAGTTCGGGAGGAAGGACAACATCTCCGGGATCATCCGGTCCATCGCCGCCCGCGAGGGCATCGGGGACGACCTGGCGGAGGGCGTCCGCTTCCTGTCGAAGAAGTATGGCGGGGAGGACTTCGCCCCCCACTCCAAGGGAATGGAGATGGCCGCCTACGAGCCCCGGGGCGCTGTGGGGCATGGTCTCGGCTACGCGACGGCGAACCGCGGCGCCTGCCACCTGGACGGCGGTTACATGATCTATTTCGAGGCCACCGGCCCCGCCATCCTCAACCCGTACGACTACCGCTCCAAGCCGGGATACACCATCCTCGACCAGAACCTGCTGGCCTCCATCAGCGCCGGGGGAAACTGCCTCTTCACGAGCTGGACGATCCTCCCCGCCTTTCTCTTCAAGATCGCGAACTCGAGGCTCGTCAGCTGGCTGGTGACGCAGATCCTGACCTACTCCTGGTCCGCCGTGGAGCTGACCCTGAAGCTGCCTCCCTCCTTCATGCGCTATCATCTCCCCATGCTCCCCCACACGAAGGCCCTGGAGACGGCCACGGGCATGGAGATGGATTTCGGGCGCTTCATCCGGATGGGCGAGCGCGGCTTCACCATGGAGCGGCTCTATAACATCCGCGAGGGGTTCACCGCGAAGGACGACCGGCTGGCGAAACGGTTCACCCACGAGGAGCAGATCCCCGGCCGGAAGAAGACCGTGGTCCCCCTGGCGAAGATGCTGCCCCGGTACTACCGCCTCCGGGGATGGGATGAAAACGGCGTTCCGACCCGCCGGACGGTGAAGAAGCTCGATCTGGAGTTCACAAATGCCGCCCCGGAGGATCCCCGGGTACAAAAGGGCTTGGAAGCCGGTGGGCTGCCGATCACGGATGCTCCCGCAAGCGGCGAGGCCGGGGCGTAGAACGACCGCCGGTTTCGCGGGACCGCCCGGAGCGCCGGGAACGCCGGGGAAGGGGAGACGGCCATGAAGAGATTTGTTTTTTGGACGGGCTGGATGAACGTCTTCGGGGGAATCCTCTTTGCCGTGCCGGGTGCGCTCCCGCTGGCGGGCATCGAGACGCCGGAGAACCGCTTCTGGCTCCTGCTGCCGGCCCTGTTCCTTGCTTTTCTCGGGGTCATCCTGGTGTATTCGTCCCGGGACCTGGCGAACCGCGCCCCCATCGTGTTCTGGGACGCCTTCTCGCGCGTCACGGCCTTTGTCCTGTTCGTGTGGTTCGGCCTCTGCGCCGGCATGGGCGCCATGGTGACGATCTTAGGCGTCATCGACCTGGCCATTGCCCTCGTCTATTTCATCGGGCTCCCCCGCGTCCTGGGCCGGGGGTTCCTGGACATCCTCCTCGACCGACGGGCAGCCGCACCGTAGAAAAAGCTGGTTCCATCCCTCGAATCGCCGTATGCTCGCGAACGCCTGTCCGGCCTTGAGCGGCACCTGAAACAAGGGCTCCTCCGGCAGGCGGGACCGCTTCGGGCACAGCCCGCCTCTCCACGGCGGCCTTTCGTGTTGCCCGGGGCGGATCCTCCTGGAAACGATAAGGAAGGTTACCCTGCAAGCATGGAGGAAACGACATGACCGAACCGATCAAAACCCCGCCGCCCCCGGAAGAGATCGAGCTCCGGCTGGGAAAGGTCCGCGGCCTCATGGCCCGGGAAGGACTGGACTGTTACGTCAGCGGGCACACCGACAACGTCTATTACCTGACCAACTTTGCCTACATTCCCTTTGAGCGTCCCTTCTTCCTGGTGATCCCGCTGGACGGCACCCCCGTGCTGGTTCTGCCGGGGCTCGAGGTGAGCCATGCGGAAAGCCGCGTCCTGCTCAAGGCGGACTACCGCACGTATTATGAATTCCCGGCGCCCCCGGGGCAGACCTTCACCGACGTGCTCAGGGACGTCATCCCGGCCGGTGCCCGGGTCGGCGTCGAGTCCTCCCTGAGCCTCGCCCACCAGGCGGTCATGCCAGGGCGGCTCAAGGTGGCCGACGTCATCGACGAGGCGCGTCTCGTCAAGACGGACTACGAGGCGGGCCGCATCGCCTACGCAGCACAAATCACCGATGCCGGGCTGGCCAAGTGCCTGGAGCTGAGCAGGCCCGGCACCATGGAGCTGACCCTGTACGGGGACAGCGTCCGCCACATGATGGGAACGTTCATCATGGAGGTCCCCAACGCCAACCTCCTGGTCTCGAAGTTTCTCTGCGCCGTATGGCCGGGGCGATCGTCCGCCCAGCCCCACTCCATACCCGGCCTGTTCGAGCAGCTGAAAGAGGGCGGCCCGAACGTTGTCATCGTCACGGCCCAGGCCGACGGCTATTCCGCCGAGGTGGAGCGCACATATTTCCTGGGCGGGGTGCCGGAGGCCTGCCGTCGCCCCTTCGAGGTCTGCATGGAGGCCCGCGCCCTCGCGTACGAACTCGTCAAACCGGGCGCCGCCGCGGCCGAGGTGGACGAGGCCGTCCTGGGTCTGCTGAAAAAGAGGGGATACGGAGACGCCATCCTCCACCGGACCGGCCACGGCTTCGGAATCACCGGACACGAGCCGCCCTGGATCGCCATGGGGTCGGGGGATGTCCTGGAGAAAAACATGGTGGTGAGCATCGAGCCGGGGATCTACCTGCCGGATGTCGGCGGATTCCGCCATTCCGACACGGTGCTGGTCACCGGCGACGGGTGCCGGTCCCTGACCGGGGCCCCCGACAGGCTCGAAGAGCTGGTTCTGCCCCTTTGACCGGTCGGGCGACCGCCCATCGGGATGAGGGTTTGAGGGATTATTTCGAGGTGATGATCCAGACGCCCTGCCAGTCAGCGGGCGGATGCTCGATGAGCTCCCGGCATTTGGCGACGTAGAAGCGCGACGTGGCGTCGTCTTCTTCCAGGCTTTCGAACCGGGCCAGGGCCTCGGTGAAATCGCCCCGGTAGAAAAGGGCGACGGCCTCGGAGAAGCGCCGGATGACGGACTGCTTCTCTGCGTCGAGGGCCTCCGGCAGGTACGGCTCGTAGACCACGACGGGCTCGCGGCGGCCGACCACGGCGACCCGCGATATCTCGCGTACCGGGAAGGCGCCGGCCATCTGCTCGTTCGTGGTCTGGGAAATCATCGTATAGGTTCCGAACTGCTTGTTGATCCCTTCCAGGCGCGCCGCCAGGTTCACGGCGTCTCCGATCATCGTGTAGTCGAAGCGGGTGCTGGAGCCCATGTTGCCGACCACCGCGTAGCCGGTGTTGATGCCGATGCGCATTTTCAGGTCCTTGCCCATGCTTTTCTTGAAGCCCGGGCGCATCTCCGCAAGCTTCGCCTGGCAGCGCAGTGCGGCCCGGACGCAGCGGACGGCGTGATCCGGCTGCTCCAGCGGCGCGTTCCAGAAGGCGATGATCGCGTCACCCTCGTATTTGTCCACCGTGCCGCCCTCCTCGTGGACGATGTCGGTCATGGCCGACAGGTAGACGTTCAGGAGGTTCGTCAGCGCCTCCGGATCCAGGCCCTCCGAGATCGTGGTGAATCCCTCCAGGTCCGAGAAGAAGATGGAGAGCATGCGCCGCTCCCCGCCCAGCTTCAGGCGCTCGGGGTGCTCGATGATCTGTTCGATGACGGCGTGGCTCAGGTACTGCTTGAAGGCGCTCTTGATGAACATCTTCTGGCGGCCCTCGGTGGTGTAATAGATGAGGCCCGCGCTGAATAGCGTTACCACGACGCCGGCCTCCTGGACCACCAGCGGCAGCCAGAATCCCAACCGGTAGGCGACGGCGCAGAGGATGAGCGGTGCGCAGATTACGATCGCGTAGACCAGGACGCTTTTCACGATGCCTCTCGCCCGGGAGGTTGCCACGCCGGCCAGGAGGGCCACGAGCAGGGTCAGGGCGATCACCGGAAGGGCGGGGACCGGCCGGATGAAATCGCCGGCCAGCAGGTTGTCGAGCATCGTGGCGGAGATCTCCACCCCGGGATAGATGCCGGAGACGGGGGTGGGACGGAGGTCGTAGAGGCCGGGAGCGGAAAAGCCGAAGAGGACATAGGCGTCCCTGAAGTCCTCCAGGTTCTCGATCACGGGTTTCTCCCCGGCCTGGAGCTGAAGCTCGCTCCGGATGATCGAGGCGGCGTTGTAGGCCTTGTGGGTTCCCGAGGGCCCCCGGAAGTTGAGGATCGCCTTGCCCATGCGGTCCACGGGTATCTCCCGCTCCCCCACCGTGAAGCGGCCCGGTGAGATCGAAAGGGGCGTGCCCGGGTGGGCGGTGAGGTAGCTCGCCAGGGCCAGTGACGGGATCACCCGGCCGTTGAAGACCTCGAACATCGCCGCCCGGCGATAGACCGTGTCGAAATCCGGATCGTGCTGCACGTTGGCCAGGAGGGCGGAGGCGGACGATATCTCCGGCACGGGAAAGGACGCGCGGGGAAAGGGCCGGTGGCCGGTTTCCGAAAGCCAGGTTTCGAGTCCCTGGATATTCGACACCGGTGCCGGGGCGAACGGGGGCCAGGCTTCTTCCGTGCCCGCGGTCCGGCTGAGAAAGACGGCCCCCACGAAATGCTTGTACTCGCCGATGGCCGCGGCGAAGGCCTGGTCGTCCGCCACGCCGTACTTGGAGGGCTCCGTGAAGAGGACGTCAAAGGCGAGGGAACGGACGCCGGTCCGCCGGCAGAACTGGACGATCGTGCGGTAGACCTCACGCGGCCAGGGCCAGGACAGGCCGTTCTCGTTTTTGCCCCAGTCCAGGCTGTTCTGGTCGAGCAGGATCACGCGGATCTTCGGGGTGGCGGGAGACGGCCTGGCCAGCATGTTGACCCGTGCGTCCCAGGTCTTCGCCTCCCATCGGTCCAGCCATCCCGGAAGGTAAAAGAGCAGCGCCGCCAGGGCGCCGATGACGCCCGCCGCCAGTCCCTGCGCAAGCTTGCTGCGACGGAGCAATTCTCCGAACGGCATCTCCCCGGTCCTACAGGCGGCTCATCGCCTTGGCGAATCTCTGTTTGCGGACGCCGGGGACCTCGCCTCCGGCGCTCGACTTTCCTCCGTCCTTCAACTCGGCGATCCGGTTCTCCGGCGACGGATGCGTCTTGGCAAAGTCCGTTCCACCCGGCTTGATCTGCCCGGCCATGACCTCCAGCATCTCCCGGAGCGCGCCGGGGTTGTAACCCGACCGACGGAGGATGGTCACGGCCGCCGCGTCCGCCTGGTATTCGTAGGAGCGGGAATAGCCGTTGTTGATCATGGTGTTGGTGATGTCGGAAATCACTCCTCCGAATGCGTTCGTCAGCTGGGCGACTTCCTGGGATCCGAAGGATTTCGCACCCTCCTGTGCCAGGATGGTCAGGGCTTCCGTCGTGCGCGCCTTTTCGATGGCCTTCATGCCGTGCCGGAGCTGGATGTGGCCGATCTCGTGCGCCACCACCGCGGCCAGCGCGTCCTCCGATTTGCAGCAGCGGACCAGGCCGCGGGTGATGAAAACGTGTCCGCCCGGAGTGGCAAAGGCGTTGATGTCGTCGGAATCGAGCAGCAGAAAATGATACCCCGCGAAGAGCTCGGGCGTGTCCGAAGCCTGCGCCAGGGTCTGGCCCAGGGTGTTGAGGTAGGCGTTGGCCTTTCCGTTCGGCAGGGGCTTGTATTTGTCGAGCACGACGGCGCCGACGGTCCGTCCGATGTAGTATTCCTGCTCCGGGGTGAACTCCTCCAGGCTCTTCGCCACGGCCTTCGTGCTTTTCTTGATCGACTGCCCCTGCTGTTTGCTGATCTTTCCCGTCGCCACGCCCACTCCCGTGGCCACGTCGGTCACGGTCTCCATTCCCGCGCAGGCGACCAGGGCCAGAATCATCAGGGAGATTGCCGCTGTCCGCCCAATGAGGGTTTTCATGGCTTCCCTCCTTGCTCTGCCGGGGTCAGGCGACCGACCCGGATGAAATCCTCCATCTGCCTGGGGGACACCTTGTAGGTCTCCATGCGGTTGATCCAGGCATAATCGAGGTTTTTGTTGTTCTGGCGGTACTGGGCCTCCACCTCCTTGTTGAACCCCTTGCCGGCGAGGGCGATCTCGCTTCCGGAAACGGACGATCCCCCGCCGCTCTGGCCGGCCCTCAGGGCGATCTGCTTGCTGGTCAGGGCCGAGTTGTGAATCCAGCCCTGCGCTTTCCTGTTGAAGGAGACTTTTTTCCAGTCGCCCTGTTCCTCGAGCACCGTCAGACGATCGCCGTAGGATACCTTGGCCACGATTTTGCCGAGATGGGACGGAGTCGCCCTCAACTGGCCTTCCTTGACCTGAACGCTCATCGCCTTCTGCGATGCCGCCGTGGCACTCGCCAGAAGGATGACGAGCAGCAGGAGGCCTATGATTGAAAACATCGAGCGAGCCATCTGAACCCTCCTTTCCGTGTTTCCAGGCAGGACATTCCTGACTTCCGCGGGAAGCATAGGGCAAGAAGGTCTGCGACGTCAATGAAATTGACCGTTCCGGAATCGGTGGCTCTTGATATTATATTGTTTTTCAAGGATATTTTCGTTCAGGGTGCGCACATTGCGTCCCTTGGGGCGGGTGGGGTCGATCTTCTTCGCGAATTCCCCGGGCATCGCCGGCGGCACCCGCAACAGCGGGCTCGCCGGCGGCCGGGAGGAGGGTCATTTCCCCTGGAACGTCGGGAGGCGCTTCTCCCGGCGGGCGGCCAGCGCCTCCGAGAAGTCGGCCGTGGTGAACGCCTCGTTCAGGCCTTTGTTCTCCAGGTTCAGGGCCGTCGTGAGGGCATCGATCAGCGGCCTGTGGAGGATCCGCTTCGTTATGCGGACCGCGTAGCCGGCTCCCGCAGGCGGGATGAGCCGGAGCGCCGCCTCGCGGGCGCAGTCCATCAGCCGGTCGTGGGGAAGCACCTTGTTGACCAGCCCCAGTTCCAGGAGCTTCTGCGCCGGGATGCGCTCGCCGAAAAACATGATCTCCTTGGCGCGCTGGAATCCGATCAGGCGGGGAAGCATGTAGCTGGAGGCGACCTCCGGAACGATGCCGAGACGGATGAACGGCAGCTGGGCCCAGGCGTGCTCGGAGCAGTAGACGAGGTCGCAGCAGGTCAGGCACATGGTGAATCCGCCGCCGATGAACAGCCCGTTTACCGCGGCGATGATCGGCTTGTCGCATTGCCACATCTTCAGGGTCATCCTGGCCTCGGCGATGTCCGTCATGTCGATCTCGGCCCTGGCCTCGTCACTCGCGGGCGCCATGGCGCTCGGGTGGAAGTAGCCGCCGCTGCAGAAGGCCTCTTTTGTCGGATCGCCGGAGTCGGGATCCCTGGCGCCGGTGAGGATCAGGGCGTGGGCCGTCTCGTCCTTTTCCAGCGCGTCCATCGCCCAGAACAGCTCGTACGTGGTGTACTTGCTGAAGGCGTTCTTCCGTTTCGGTATGTTCAGCGTGATGGTGACGATGCCGCTGTCATCCTTGCTGTAAATGATTTCCTGAAACTCGTTCACCTGCATCATCTTCCCCTCTTTCCTCCTTCCCGTTGTGCCGAAGACGGGAGAGGCGGTGTCTCAATGCCTCGCGGTTCGGAACCCCTCATCATCGAACAGGGGCTCGCTCAGGCCGATCGTGTTGCCGACCGGTCCGGTGACCTCCTTCCGGATGTACCTGATCCGCTTCGCCCACCACCAATCCGGTTCCAGCCTTCTTTCAGGGATTGTGCTGCTTCGGACAGGGGCTGAGGGCACGAAACATGCCATCCTTATATCCATTTAATATTATGGGACTATTTTTTTAATGCGGTCTATGGTGTTCAAATCTGTCCACATCCGTGCAAATGTGTTTTAATTGGTCACCCGAAAACGATTGCGGAGAACAATATGCTTGAAAAACAAATACCTGTAGATGTCTATGCGTACCTTCCGGAGATTCTGGACTCCGTCTCCGACGCCGTCGTCATCGTCGATGTCGAACCTACGCCCCACCTGGTCCTGATCAACAAGCCGGCCTGCGAGATACTCGGAATCAAGGCGGAAGACTGGCTGGGAAAAACGAGGGACCAGTACGTCGGAGGCCTCGTGGACCGGTCCCTCATCGACGACCGGCTGCGGCAGGGGAAGGAGACCATGGGGCTCATCTATACCAAGGATGGAGTCGAGGTCCTGTCCAGGGCCCGCCCCGTTTTTGACGCCAACGGAAAACTGAAATTCGCCATCGTAACGACCATGACGCTCAAGGAGCTTTTCGGCCTCAAGGCAAAACTGGAAATGGAGCGCTTCGAGAAGGAGAAATACCGCCAGGAGATCGAGACCCTGCGCCAGTACATCAGTGCGGCGAACGACCACATTTTCCAGAAGGAGGGGATGAAGAGCCTCATTGAGTTCGTGAAGAAGGTCGCGCCCGTGGACTGCACGGTCCTGATCATGGGGGAATCGGGAGTCGGCAAGGAGGTCCTCGCCAACGCGATCCATACCAACAGCCCCCGAAAACACATGCCCTTCGTTCCGGTCAGCATCCCGGCCATACCGGAAAATCTGCTGGAGGCGGAGCTGTTCGGATACGAGGAGGGCGCCTTCACCGGCTCGCGGCGGGGAGGGAAAAAAGGCCTGTTCGAAATGGCCCAGGGGGGGACTCTGTTCCTGGATGAGGTCGGCGACATCCCCCCGGGCATCCAGGTCAAGATCCTCCGGGCTCTCGACACCAGCGAGATCACCCGGGTCGGCGGAACGAAACGGAGGAGGCTGGACGTGCGCATCATCTCCGCGACCAACCGGAACATGGCGGAAGAAGTGAAATCGGGCCGGTTCCGGGACGATCTGTTCTATCGCCTGAATGTTGTTCCCTTCGTCATTCATCCCCTCCGGGAGAGGCGGGAAATCATCATTCCGTTGAGCCTGGAATTCCTGCAGGCCAACAACAGGAAGTACAAATATAGCAAAAGAATGACCGAGGGAGCCCTCGAGGAGCTGCGAAAGCATCCCTGGCCGGGAAACATCCGGGAGCTGAAAAACGTGGTCGAACGGCTGACGATCATGAGCGACAGCCAGCTCATCACAGACCTGCATGTCCGCGAGATCCTGTCCATGCCGGGGGAAGGGGAGATGGTGCTGCGGGTTCCCGATCCGGAGCCGCCGAGGCCGGACACATCGGAAAACGCGATATCCATCCTGGGAGAGTACGAGCAGTACGAGCATGCCATGATCCTCGATGCCCTCAAAAAAGCCAGGGGCAACAAGACCGAGGCGGCCCGGATCCTGAAGATGTCGCGGACGAGCCTTTACCAGAAGCTGAAAAGGAACGATTCTTCCAGGGTGTCCGGAAAACGGACTTCATGAGGAAGGGCTTCATGATGCAGCGGCGGGGAGGGACCTGATACAAGGCCATCCAAAACGGGCGGCCGGCCCGGCGAAATCGCAGCCCCGGACAGGGGAACCGCGGGGCGCGGGGTGGCCTGACGGAGAATTGCGGGGGCTGCGGCATGTCCCTGTTCGGGGAAATCAGGCGAATCGCGAAGGAAGCCGACCGGATCGAGCTGTATCGGTTTCTCATGATCTGGGCCGTAGTCTTCGGGGTCTTCCTGACGGTTGAGGTGTATACGGGGTATGTCCCCGCATGGTTCCTGATCGTCATTCCGCCGGTCATGGCGGCCGTCGTCATGGGGATCGTCGCCGGGGCCGGGGACAAAATATCCCGCACGTTCCGTGGGGGACCGAAGGCGGCCTGGAGCGCCGGAGAGCGGTCGGCCGGGGATCTCGAGAAAATCCGGTTCAACAAGAGGCAGGGGCGTTTCGACGAGGCCCTTTTTCTCGTCAATGAGTTCCTGAAGCGGGTTCCCAATCACCCGGAGGCCATGTTTCTGAAGGCGCAGATTCTCCATGAGGGGTTCGGCCATGACGAATCCGCAAGGAAGTGTCTCCGGGCTATCCTGGCGGAGGTTCCCGCCTCCGAGCCCCTGCACCGGTGGGCCGACCGCTACCATGAAGAAATAA
>CAZODI010000027.1:41301-45838 GCA_964578535.1 uncultured Syntrophaceae bacterium | reverse complement strand
CCGCCGGCGGACCCGTTCCAGGCGGAGGTGATCCTGGTCCAGAGCCGGGGCATGGAGCGGTGGGTCTCCCTGGAGCTGGCGAAGCGCCACGGGGTGGCGGCCAACCTTCGCTTCCCCTTCCCAAACCATTTTGTCCAGGAGGTCTTCCGGGCAGTTCTCGGAGACGCCGCCGGCGTGGGCAAACCGAACGGCTCCCCCTTCGACCCGGCCGTGATGGCCTGGGAGGTCATGGGGCTCCTGCCGACCTGCCTCGACCGGCCGGGCTTCGGGGCCCTCCGGGGCTACCTGGGCGAGACGGAGCGGGATCTCCGGCTCTACCAGCTCTCGGGCCGCATCGCCGATCTCTTCGACCTCTACCTTCTCTTCCGGCCCGACTGGATCAACCGCTGGGAGAAGGGGGACGACAGCCACTGGCAGGCCGCCCTCTGGCGGGAGCTGGCGGCAAGGAAGGGCTCGAGCCACCGGGCGGCGATGCTGGCAGCATTCCGGAAGGCCTTGGCGAATCCGGCCTTCCGGGCTGCAGGCCTACCCCCGCGGGTCTCGATCTTCGGCATCTCGGCCCTCCCGCCCTTCCACGTCGAGGTCCTTGCCGCGTTGTCGGCTTATGTGGATGTCCACCTCTTCGTCATGAACCCCTGCCGGGAGTACTGGGGCGACATCGTCCCGGGACGCCGGATCGCCCGCGACGGCGGGGACGGGACAGAGCTCCACCTGGAGGAGGGCAATCCCCTCCTGGCCTCCCTGGGGACCCTCGGCCGGGACTTCTTCGATCTCCTGGAGGCCGGGGAGGTGCCGAAAGACGAATCCTATGAAGACCCGGGCGAAGGAACGCTGCTTGCGGCGCTGCAGTCGGACATCCTGAACCTCCGGGAACGGGGAAGAAACGGGGACCGGACCCTCCTCCCGCCGGGCGACCGCTCCGTCGAGATCGTCTCCTGCCACAGCCCCATGCGGGAGGTGGAGGTCCTCCAGGATCGCCTGCTCGCCCTCTTCGAGGAAGACCCGGGACTGGAGCCGAGGGACATCCTGGTCATGACGCCCGACCTCGGCCTGTATGCGCCCTACATCCAGGCGGTATTCTCGCTGCCGCCGGACGATCCCCGTCGCATCCCCTTCAGCATCGCCGACCGTAGCCTTCCCCAGGACAGCCCGGCGGCGGAGGCCTTTTTCCGCCTCCTGGACCTGGCGGGGAGCCGCCTCGGCGCGCCGGACGTCCTCGACCTCCTGGAGACGGCCCCGGTCCGTTCCCGCTTCGGCCTCTCCGAGGAGGACCTGGAGCGCGTCGCCGTCTGGATCCGCGAATCCGGCATCCGCTGGGGCCTTGACGCCGCCCACCGGGCCGCCCTGGGCCTGCCGGAGATCGCCGAAAACACCTGGCGGGCGGGCCTCGACCGGATGCTCCTGGGGTACGCCCTGACGGCCCGGGACGACGATTCCCCGTTCCACGGCATCGTGCCCTACGACCGCATTGAGGGCGGGGACGCGGAGATCCTGGCCAGATTCCTCGGCTTTACTGACGCCCTCTTCCGCGTCGCCGCGGATCTCGACCGCCCACGTCCCCCCGCGGACTGGTCCCTCTTCCTCGCGGAAACCCTGGACGCCTTTCTCTCCCGGGACGACGACCCCCTGGGAGAGATCGAGACGCTGTACCGGACGATCACGGAGATGGCAGACCTGGCGGCCGCGGCGGGGTTCACCGGACCCGTCGGCCCGGCGGTGGTCCGCGACCACCTCCGGGAGCGCCTGGGGGGAAAGGGATTTGGCTTCGGGTTCCTCGCTGGCGGGGTCACCTTCTGCGCCATGCTCCCCATGCGGAGCATCCCCTTCCGGGTCCTCTGCCTCCTGGGCATGAACGACGGCGCCTATCCGCGCGTCTCCGTCCCCCTGGGATTCGACCTGATGGCGCAGAATCCCCGCCGGGGCGACCGCTCCCGCAGGCAGGATGACCGCTACCTCTTTCTCGAATCCCTCCTGTCGGCCCGGGATAAGCTCTACATCAGCTACACCGGCCAGGGCATCCGGGACAACGCCGTCCGCCCGCCGTCGGTCCTGGTGAGCGAGCTCCTCGACACCGTGGAATCCGGTTTCGCCGGCCCGGAGGGAAGGGATCTCCGGGAACGGCTGGTGACGCGCCACCCCCTCCAGGCCTTCAGCCCCCTGTATTTCAAGGGCGACAAGCGCTTCGTCAGCTACTCCCCGGAAAACGGGGCCGCCGCCCTGCGCGCCGCGGGAGAGCGGACGCCGCCGCAGGATTTTCTGCCGTCGGACCTGCCGGAGCCGGAACCGGAATGGAGGACCGTGGACGTTGACGCCCTGGCGTCCTTCTTTTCCAACCCGGCGCGGTTTCTCCTGTCCCGCCGCCTGGGGCTCCGGCTCGTGCGGGAGGAGGAGCCGCTGGAGGACGCCGAGCCCTTCGCCCTGGGGTATCTGGCGCGATACGGCGTCCTGCAGTATCTGCTCGGAGCCGTCCGGACCGGCAGGGATCCGGGAAACGCCCGGGACACCCTCTTGGCCGCCGGGCTCCTTCCGCATGGAACTCCCGGCCTCTGCCGGTTCGACAGCCTGTGGAGCGAGGCGGCGGCGCTCCTGGCGGCCGTGCAGCCCCACACGGAAGGGGGGCCGGCGGAGCCGCTGGTCCTGGATCTCACCATCGGGGAATTTCATCTGACCGGCCGGATCGGAAGCGTCTACGCCGGCGGGCCCGTTTCTTTCCGGCCCGCCCGGATCAAGGCCGGAGATCGCCTGCGGACGTGGATCACCCACCTGGCGGGCCATGCGGCGGGGCGCGCCGCCTGGAGGTCCGTCCTGGTCGGCCGCGACGGGAAGACCCGCATCTACGGCGCTCCCGCGGATCCGGAAGGGACGCTCGCCACGCTCCTCGATCTGTACTGGAAGGGCCTCACAAGGCCCCTGCCCTTCGTCCCCGAATCGTCCCTGGAATATGCGGTCCGCCATGCGAAGACGGGGAACCCGGCCGCGGCCCTGGCCGCCGCTTTCGGCAAATGGGACGCTTTCCAATACGCCGAGAAGAACGATCCCTGGTACGGCATCTGCTTCCGCGGGGCATCGCCGCTGGAGGACGAGACCTTCGGTCCGACGGCCCTCGCGGTCTTCAATCCCCTGCTGGGAAGCGAGGAGGCATGATGGCGGACGCGCGGCCCTTCAACCTCCTGTCCAGCCCCCTCGAGGGCACGAACCTCATCGAGGCCAACGCCGGAACGGGGAAGACCTACGCCATCGAGGCCATCTTCCTCCGGCTCCTCCTGGAGAAAGGGCTGGAGGCCCGGCGGATCCTCGTCGTTACCTTCACGGAGGCCGCCACAGAGGAGCTTCGGGACCGGATCCGGAACCGAATCCGCGACGCCATGGGGGCCTTCGAGGCCGGCGGCAGGGAGGACGACCCCTTCCTGGACGGCCTGGTGAAGAAGCATTCCCGGCCCGGGCAGGCCCGGCGGATCCTCCGGGACGCCCTGCGGGACTTCGACGAGGTCCCCATCACCACGATCCACGCCTTCTGCCAGCGGGCCCTCCGGGAAAACGTCTTCGAGAGCCACAGCCTCTTCGGAACGGAGATGACCCCCGACGTGGAAGACCTCCGGCGGGAGATCCTCCGGGACTTCTGGCGCCGCCACTTCTACGGCGCCCCGCGGGAGTTCGCCGCCTTCGCCCTGGCGCGGAACGCCGGTCCCGAGGCCTTCCTGGAGCTGACCCGGCGGCGATCCCTGGACCCGGACCTCAAAATTGTCCCTGAGACCCCGCCGGTGGCCCTCGACGCGCTGGAGCCGTTCCGGGAGGCCTTCGCCCGCCTGCGGGCCGCATGGAAGACGAGTCGGGAAGATGTGGCGACCCTCCTTGCAACATCGGGCCTGAGCAGGAGCAAATACCGCAACCCGGAGAACCTGGTGTCCGCCCTCGACGGATACGCCGCCGCCGGATCCGGCATCCCGGTTCCCGACACGCTGGAAAAGCTCACCCCGGAAGCCCTCAAGGCGGGAACCAACAAGGGAAAAGTCACGCCGGAGCACCCGTTTTTCGGCCTCTGCGCGGATCTCCTGGAGAGACACGCCGTCCTGGAGGCGCAGATGGCGGAACGCCTCCTGTTCCTCAAGGCCGAAGCGCTCCGCCGGCTCCCGGAGGAGCTCGCCCTGCGGAAGCGGAAACGGAACATCCAGTCCTTCGACGACCTCCTCCTGGACCTGCACGGGGCGCTGGAAAAACCCGCGGGGAAGCGCCTGGCCGACCGCCTCCGGGAGCGCTACCGGGCGGCCCTCATCGACGAGTTCCAGGACACGGACCCGGTACAGTACGCCATCTTCCAGGCCGTCTTCGGCGGCGGCGACCGCATTCTCTTTCTGATCGGCGACCCGAAACAGGCAATCTACAGCTTCCGCGGCGCCGATCTGTTCGCCTACATCCGGGCCTCCCGTCACGTGGACCGCCGCTACACCCTGACGGAGAACTGGCGCTCCGAGCCGGACCTCGTCACCGCCGTGAACGCCCTCTTCGCGGGCGTGGAAAACCCGTTCCTGTACCGGGA
>CAZODI010000027.1:19046-41201 GCA_964578535.1 uncultured Syntrophaceae bacterium | reverse complement strand
GCCTCGGCCGGGAGGACCGCATCCTCATCGGAGACAAGCCCCTCCGGGAAGGGGACGTGGCGGTCCTCGTCCGGGACCGGTTCGAGGCCCGGGACGTCCGGGAGGCCCTGAAGCGGATCGGCGTAGCCGCAGTGATCCACAGCGCCGAGAACGTCTTCGACTCCGACGAGGCGGGGGAACTGGAGCAGGTCCTGGCGGCGGCGGCGGAGCCGGGCCGCGAGGGATACCTGAAGGCGGCCCTGGCGACGCAGATGCTCGGGCTCGGCGGGCTGGAGATCGACGGGGAGCTCAAAACGGAACACCTCTGGGAGGCCCGCATCGCCCGGTTCCGCGGGTATGCGGATCTCTGGAGCCGGGCCGGCTTCATGTCCATGTTCCGGGAGCTGCTCCGGGCGGAGGGTGTCCGGGAACGGCTCCTGGCGTTTCCCGACGGCGAGCGGCGGCTGACCAACATCCTCCACCTGGGGGAGCTGCTCCACGGCGAAGCCTCATCCCGGCGGCTCGGCCCGCCGGGGCTCCTGAAATGGATGTCCCGGCAGCGTAGCGAAAAAGCCCGCGCGGAGGGTACGCGGCCGGAAGAGCAGGAGCTGCGCCTGGAGCGGGACGCCGAGGCGGTCAGGATCGTCACGATCCACAAGAGCAAGGGGCTCCAGTACCCGGTGGTCTTCTGCCCCTTCCTGTGGGGCGGCTCCCGCCTCACGAAGCAAGAGACGTGGCTTTACCACGATCCGGACGACGGCTGGCGGCCCCTTCTCGTCCTCGACCCGGAGCGGGCGGGCAACCTCCCCCGGGCCATGCGGGAGGAAATGGCCGAGAATATCCGCCTCCTCTACGTGGCCCTGACCCGGGCGAAACACCGCTGCTATGTCGCCTGGGGGCCTTTCAAGGAAGCCGGCACCTCGGCGCTGGCCCGGATTCTCCACCTTCGCGACCATGACCCGGAAGACGTCTGCATGTCCGCGGCGGAACGGTTCGAGTCCCTGGACGACGGAACGATGAGGGCCGATCTCGACGATATCGCCGACCGTGCCGGAGGATCCATGGCCGTCCTCTTGCCGCCGGACGCGCTGATCACCGCTCCGGCCCCTTCCCCGGAGCCCCCGGAGCACCTTCATGTCCGGCCCTTCGACGGCAAAATCCCCCGGGACTGGCGGGTCGCCAGCTTTTCCCGGCTTACGGCGGACCGTGCAGAGACAGGCACGATCCCTGCCGAGGCCGGCCCGGACCTGCCGGACCGGGACGGCTCCGCGCCCGGAGGCGTCCCCCCGGAAGAGCCGGCGGGCATCTTCGCTTTTCCCCGGGGAGCCCGGGCGGGAACCTTTTTCCACGATCTACTGGAGCACCTGGACTTCACGGAGGCGGACCCGGAAGTCCGCGGCCGCCTGATTGAAGAGAAGCTTCGCCGCCACGGCTTCGGAGCCGAGTGGCGGGACGTCGTCGGGGAAGCGGTCGGCAAGGTCCTGGCGGCCCCCTTCGGCCCGAACGGAGGTTCCCCTTTTTCGCAGATCCCACTGGGCGACCGGCTGACCGAGATGGAATTCCATGTTCCGCTGAAGCCCCTGAATCCCGGCCGCCTCGCCGACATCCTGGGCGGCGCGACCGGCCTCCCGTCTTCCGTGCCGGAACGGATCGGGCGCCTGCAGTTCGACCCCGTCCGGGGATTTCTCAAGGGCTACATGGACCTGGTCTTCCGGGCCGAAGGCCGGTTCTGGCTGGTGGACTGGAAATCGAACTACCTCGGGGACCGCGTTGAGAATTACGGCCCGGAGCGGCTGAAGGAGGCCATGGAGGAGGATCTGTACGTCCTCCAGTATCTCCTTTACGTCACCGCCCTGGATCGCTGGCTGGCCCGGAGGGTGCCGGGGTACGATTACGAAACGCACTTCGGCGGCGTCTGCTACGTCTTTCTCCGGGGCGTGGACCCGCGAAAGGGGCCGGACTACGGCCTGTACCGGACGAGGCCGCCCCGGGAGACCGTGGAGGCCCTGGTCCGGGGCCTCCTGGAATGAGGAATTGACCATGCCCTTTGACGGGGACGCCAAGCAGGGATTCTCGGAGCTGGACACCCAGTTCGCCCGCCTGGTGGAGCGCATCGCCGGCGCGGAATCGCCGGAGGTCTCCCTGGCCGCGGCCCTGGCGAGCCGCGCCCGCGTGGAGGGCCACATCTGCCTGGACCTGGCCGACACGGCCGGCCTCGTCTCCCCGGCGCAGGAAGGCGGCAGCCGCCGTTTCCCGCCCCTGGAGCGATGGCTGGACCGCCTGGGGAAAAGCCCCGCCGTCGGCAGGCCGGGAGACTGGAGGCCCCTGGTCCTGAACGGGACGAGACTCTATCTCTACCGCTACTGGGATTACGAACGGAGGCTGGCGGAGGGGCTCCGGAGCCGCGCCGCCGATGATCCCGGGAAGATGGACGATGCCCTCCTCCGGGAAGGCCTGCGCCGCCTGTTCCCGCCCGGCGGGGACAAAACGGACTGGCAGAAGGCCGCCGCGTTCACGGCGGTGACGAAGCGGCTCTGCGTCCTCTCCGGCGGCCCGGGAACGGGAAAGACCTACACCGTGGCCAAGATCCTGGCGCTGCTCCTTGAGCAGAGCGGCACGGGATTCCGCATCGCTCTGGCCGCCCCGACGGGCAAGGCGGCGGCCCGCCTCCAGGAGTCCATCCGCGGCGTCGCCCGCACACTGCCCTGCCCCGAGTCCGTCAGGACCCGCATCCCCGACGAGGCCTCGACGGTCCATCGCCTCCTTGGAAGCCTCCCCGGAACGGCCTCCTTCCGCCACGATGCCGCCCATCCCCTGGCCGCGGACGCAGTGGTCGTGGACGAGGCGTCCATGGTGGACCTGGCCCTCTTTTCCCGCCTTGTCCAGGCCCTGCCGGCCCGGACCCGCCTGATCCTCCTGGGGGACCGGGACCAGCTCGCATCCGTGGAGGCGGGGGCCGTCCTGGGGGACATCTGCGATACCGGCCGCGATCACGGTTATTCACGCCGCCACCGGGAGCAATACGGTGAATTGACCGGGGAGGAGCTTCCCCCGGCGGATCCGCGGGAAAAAGACGAAGCCATGGGCGACTGCATCGTCGGACTCCGGAAGAGCTGGCGATTCGGGGAGGACAGCGGCATCCGGGCAGCCAGCCTCGCCGTCAACGCGGGAGAGGGGCGGCGCGCCCTGGACGAGGCGCGGAGCGGGCGCTTCGCCGACCTCTGCTGGCTGGAGCTTCCCCGGCCCGAGGCCTTCCAGCGGTTCCTGGAGGAGCACCTGGGAGAATGGCCGGGGGATTTCCGGGAAGCCGCCGATCCGGAGTCGTCCCTGACCCTTCTGGATCGCTTCCGGATTCTCTGCGCCCTCCGGGAAGGACCCTACGGGGTGGCCGCCGTCAACGGTCTCGTCGAGCGGATCCTCCGCCGGCGGGGGATCATCCGGCCGGAGGGGCGCTGGTACGCGGGCCGGCCGGTCATGATCACCCGGAACGACTATACGCTCCGCCTCTTCAACGGCGACGTGGGCATGATCCTCCCGGACCGGGAGGCCGGGGGCGAGCTGCGCGCCTTCTTCAGAAGCCCGGATGGATCGCTGCGCTCCCTGCCGCCGTCCCGGCTGCCGGAGCACGAAACCGTGTGGGCCATGACGGTCCACAAGAGCCAGGGATCGGAGTTTGACCGAGTCCTCCTGGTCCTGCCGGACCGGGACGCGCCGGTCCTGACGCGGGAGCTTCTCTACACCGCCGTCACCCGCGCCCGGAAGCGGATCGGGATCTGCGGGCGCCAGGACGTCTTCACCGCCGCCTGCGCCCGCCGAATCGCCCGCTTCTCGGGGCTCCGGGACGCCCTGTGGGGGCCCCGTCCCTGAGAGATCGGGAGGGCATCTCCCATCCGGTCATCACGCTGGAGGTCGCTCTCCGCGGCACCGGGACTCCCCCCGGCGCCGGGGCCGTTATCGCCGTTCGAAATCATCGAAGGCGTGCCCGGGAATGGTTGCCCTCTGTTGACACGGGGGGGGAAATGGGGGCATATCGTTCGGAACGTCGGCATCGTTCGTCATCACCCGATGCGGCCGGACCGGAACCCGTGTTCCGTGGGCAGAAAGGCATTCCATGCCCGCGGCGGTCGAATCCATCACACCGTTCAAGGAGGATTGCATGCGAACCATCGCGAAGGCGTTTCTCATCTGCGGACTGGCCCTGCTGACGGCCGCATGGTCCGCTCCGCTCACGGAAGCCTGTTCCGTTTTCCGCGTCACCGCCAAGGACGGGACGATCATGAGCGGCCGGACGATGGAGTTCGGCAGCGATCTGAAGCCCGGTCTCATCGCGGTTCCCCGCGGCCGGAAATTCGTCAGCCCGGCACCGGACGCCAAAGCGGGACTGTCCTGGACGTCGCGCTACGGGTACGTGGCGACAAACGTTTTCGGAATCGAGGGGGCCGTCACGGACGGCATGAACGAGGCGGGACTCACCTTCAGCGCCCTGTGGTTCGAGGTCGACACCCGGTATCAGGACGTGGGTCCCCGGGACCGGGACAAGGCCATTGCCCATATGATGGTCGGATCCTGGATTCTCGGCCGCTTCGCCACGGTGGGGGAAGCGACCGAAGCGATCCGGGGTGTCAAGGTCTTCGCCATGGAGCTACCGCAGATGGGAAAGGCGCCCCCGGGCCACTTCATCCTTTACGACGCGAAGGGGGGCTGCGTCGTGGTCGAATACGAGCGGGGCGAGCTCCGGATCTACGAGAACCCGCTGGGCCTCATGACCAATTCCCCGAACTTTCCCTGGATGGTGACCAATCTCCGGAACTACGTCGGCATGACCAGCGACCAGCGGACGATGCAGAATTTCGCCGGCATCGAGACCCGGCCCACCGGGAGCGGCTCCGGCATGCTGGGGCTCCCCGGCGACATCACACCGCCGAGCCGCTTCGTGCGCATGGCCGTCATGACCCATTTCGCCGATCCCCCGGAAAACGCGGCACAGGCCCTCAACCTCGCCGTCCACATCGTCAGCACCCTCCACATCGTGAAAGGGATGTCCGTAACCAGGGGACCCGACAAAAGCATCACGGCAAGCTCGACGACGCAGTGGGCATCCTTCCGGGACATTACGAACCGGGTCTTCTATTTCCGGACCTACGACAACTTTACCCTCCGGAAGATCGACCTGAAGCAGCTCGATTTCAGCGGCGGCGGAACGAAGATGATCCCACTCTACGGCGATGCCGAGGTCGTTCAGGACATTACGGGAAGGCTGAAATAGGGTCCTCCGCACTGCATCACCGAAGAAGCAGGCGTGACATTCCGGCGGCCGGCGGAAGCGGGGACAAGGCCCGTTACGCCCGGCCAAGGACAATGGAGCGGAAGCTGTTCAGCGGAAACAGCGGTCCCGGGTCCACCTTGCGGCCGGGGCTGACGTCCTCGTGGCCCAGCACGTCCGTGAAGGCATAGGAAGCGTTCAACAGGACGGCGACTTTCCGCAGGGCCTCCATCTGCGCCTCGGTGTACTCGTGCCACCCGGCCTCGATCTTTTCATGCCGGTGGGTCGCCGTCGATACCTCATCCGCCGGAATCACATGATTCGCCCAGTTTACCCACTGCCCGTCGGCCCGCCTCCTCAGTTTGCCGGCATTCACCAATTCGATCCCGATGGAATACGGGTTTATCCCCTCCAGGTTGCCCCAGGTGCTTTTTCCGGCGTGCCAGGCCCGCCGGTTGAAGGGCACCATCTGGACGACGGCGCCGTCGCGGCCGATGACCAGGTGCGCGGACGCCCGGGCCTCCGGATTCAGGAACCAGGAGACCGCCCCCTCCAGCGTCATGCCGGCCGTGAAGTGCAGGATCAGGTACAGCGGGGACACACCCCGGGACTGGTTCGGGCTCTTCCGGAACGACACCGCCTCCCCGCCTTCCCCGACCAGCCGGTGATTGGCGATTCTCACGGGAACCTCCTTTCTTTCTAAGACTCGAAGGAACGGGGGACCGGGCTCACCAGATCCTGCGCGGCCTCGGCGATGTTTTCGCAGTGGTCGCTGATGCGCTCCAGCCGGATCAGCATCTCGATGTAGAGCGGCCCCGCCTCGGCCACGCAAACCCCCCGGTGGTAACGCTCCAGGTGGCGGAAGCGGGCCAGCTTCACCTTCTCGTCGATCTGTTCCTCCCGCCGGCTCATGGCCTGAATCCGCGGGAGGTCGAAATGCTCGATCAGGGCCGCCGCGTCCCGCAGGTTCTCCATGACCAGCCCCTCGATCCCGTCCAGCTCCTCCCGGGCAAATTCCGTGAAGGCGATCTCCCGCTCCCTCTTGTCCCGGCAAAGATCGGCGATGATGAGAACATGGTTGCCGATCCGCTCGATGTCGTCCGCCACGGATGTGTAGACAAAAACCTTCCGCGACTGTCCGGGAGCCAGGTCCCGGCCGGCGAGCCTCCGGAGATAGTCGACGATCTCGCGGCGCAGGTTGTCCACGACGACATCCAGGTAGGCGATGTCCCGCCGGAGACCTTCCCGGTAGTCGAACACGAGGCGTCCCACCTGCTCCACCATCCGCTGCGTCAGCAGAATCTCCCGGGCCAGCTCCCGGCGGACGTTCTCCAGGGCCTTTTCGTGGTCGTCCAGGTCGCGCTCGTCCAGGAATTCGGGCCACAGGGGCAGAGCGTCCTCCCGGCCTGGAATGACGCGCTCCACCAGGGCGGCGAAGGGCTTCAGGAAGAAGATGAAGGCCGCCACGATGAGGACGTTGAACAGGAGGTGGCCGAAGACGATCTGCTGCCCCACCAGTGGCGTGACGGTCCGCAGCAGCGCTGCCGCCCACGGAAGCGCAGCCATGCAGATCACGGCGCCGCAGAGCTTGAACAGGAAATGGGCGGCGGCGGTCCGGCGGCCGCTCACGGAGGACACCCAGGCGGCCAGGAGGGCCGTGGAGGTGGTTCCCACGTTGGCCCCAAAGACAATGGGCAGGGCGTTTTCCAGGATCACCAGGTCCTGCTGCGCGAGGATGACCAATAGGCTGATGGGGATCAGGGAGGAGTGGACCAAGGCGGTGAAGACGAGGCCCACGGCGAATCCCAGGAAGGGGTTTCCCGTCTCCCGGAGAAACCGGACCACCGCGCCGTCCTGCTTCAGCGGCGCCGTCGCCATGCCGGCCAAGTAGAGCCCGAAGAAGATCAGGCCGAAGTAGAGAATCGTCTCCCCCGCCGTTTTCCACCCTCCCCGGCCGGAAAACCAGAGCGTTCCCCCGATGATCACGAGGACCGGCGACAGGTCCGTCACCTTCCAGACCACGAGCTGCACCGTCAGGACCGTGCCGATGTCGGCGCCGAGGATGATGGCCAGGGACTGGTAGAAGGTGACGAGGCCGGCGCTCACCATGCCGATGGTGAGAACTGTCACGGCGGAGCTGCTCTGGAAGAAGACTGTCGCGGTGATGCCCGTCAGGAGGCCCGTCAGGGGCCGTCGGACGGCGTAGCGGATGAGCTGGCGGATCCGGACCGTGAAGAGGCGCTGCACCTGTTCACCCAGGCGCAGCATCCCGTAGAGGAAAATCAGCAGGCCGGCGGCAAGGAAGAGCAGGTCTTTCATGGGCGATGGACGTATCCGGAACGGTTCGTTCTCCGCCGCGCTCCCGAACCTCAACGGAGACGGGAAATATCCGGCCCGGCAGCCTACTCTCCCGCAACCGCCGGGCCGGGTTCATCGGTCCGGCAAAGGATTCTCGCCTCTGCCGGACACAGTCGTCAATACTTTCCGGGGAAATTCGGCTTGCGCTTCTCCCGCTGGGCCAGGATTCCCTCCCGGGCGTCCTGGCTCCCGAAGACGGGCAGCCCGATGTCCAGCTCCTTCTTGAATGCCTCGGCCCAGGAGATGTCCCGGCTCTCCCGCCAGCAGCGGATGATCCCCTGCACGGACAGGGGGCCGTTCCCGGCGATGCGCTCCGCCAGCTCCATGGCGTCCTTCATCATGCCGTCGCGGTCCGGCGCGACGCGGTTCAGGAAACCCCACTCGTAGAGGGTCCGGGCCTTGAAGTTGTTCGCCGTCAGCAGGATCTCCAGGCCGCGGCAGGGCGTCAGCATCCGGGGCAGGTAGACGTTCGAGCCGCCGGTCGGCATGATGCCCAGGCTCGCCTCCCGCATCTGGAAGATCGCGTCCTCCGAGGCAACGCGCAGGTCCGCCCCCATGATCATCTCAAATCCCCCGGTGAGGCAGTAGCCGTTGATGGCGGCAATGACGGGCTTCTTGACAATGCTGGGCTTCAGCATCGCCTCGCCGACGTGGGGCCCCACCTGGACGAGCCAGCGCTCCGCTTCGTTCTCCGGTTCGCGGGCCTTCGTGAGGACGGGGATGGCCGTCCTGAGGTCCATGCCCGAGCAGAAGATCTCGTCCAGGCAGGAGTAGAGGATGACCACCCGGATGGAGGCATCCTGGTTGATGTCCTCCCAGGTCCGATGCAGGTCCAACAGGATCCCCGGGTCAAGGGCGTTCTTTTCCTTCGGCCGGTTCATCCCGACTTTCGCGATGGCGCCTTCTTTTTCATACACCAGTGACGACATGAGCACCTCCTTGAATGGACATGAAGTGAAGACCTGACGGACGACGGGGAAACCGGAAACGGGAAGGATCCCGGAAACCCCGGAAAGGCCGACAGGATGCGGACTTCCTGCGCATTTCCTAACAGATCCACCGGGGGGTCACAAGAGAAATCTCAGCCTAGGCCGGCGGCCAGGGCTCCCATCGCAAAGCTGAAAACGGTGGTCATGACAACCAGGAGGTACGTCACGAGCCGGCTCGAACGGAACCAGCCGTCGAACTGGGCGGTGACGACGGCCAGGATGCCGGCATGGGGGATGAGCAGAAGCCACCAGGGCGGGACCACATGCACCGCCACGGAGGCCGCAATGAGGGCTGCCAGGACGGTCATGGCCGCCAGGACGAAGGCCTTCGTCACCCCCGGGCCGGCTACGACGGGAAGGGTGCGCACACCGGCCGCCCGATCGCCCGCCTCGTCCCGCAGGTCCCAGATCATCTCGTGGGCCATGACGGCCAGGAACATGTAAGCGGAAGCCAGCCAGAACGGCCCGTCCAGGGGATGGTCCGCCCGCAGGGCGGGATAAACCAGGAGCCCCAGGGTCCAGCCGATGCCGGACATGAGGTTTTTCAGGATGAAGATATTCTTGATGCGCAGGGCGGCACGACCCGGCCAGGGAGAGGTGCTGTAGAAGAATCCGACGGCGGCCCCTGCGGCCACAACCGCCGCCACGGGCCACGTGGGATCCGTGGCCAGGGCAAGGACGATGGCCGTTGCCCCGCCGGCATAACAGAACAGGCGGATGCGGCGCTCCCGCTTGAGGGCCTCCACCAGCTCCTCCGGGCAGTTTACGGCGTCCTCCTGGAGGTCCGTCAGCCGGTTCCACTGGCAGATGCAGGCCACCGCCAGCGGCAGGATGAAATAGTCCACGGACCGGACCTCCATGTCGAGGACCCGGTCCCAGCACCACAATAGAGCCAGGGAGCTCAGGATGATGTGGAGGCGCTCGTTGAGAAAGGCCGTCCAGAGATGTTTCATCCGCCCGTCCATCGGAACTACAGGGACAGGAGGCGCACGGGCCTCCTGTCCGCTCGATCAAAAAATATTGCCCGGTTAGAAATTCTCCGCCAGGACTTCATAGTAGGACTGGGGATGCAGGCAGGCGGGGCAGCTTTTCGGCGGCTCCTCGCCTTCATGGACATACCCGCAGTTGATGCAGTGCCACTTCACGGCCTGCTTTTTCTTGAAGACTTCCCCATTGGCAACGTTGCTGATGAGTTTCCGGTAGCGGGCCTCGTGGAAGCGCTCCACCTTGGCGATCTGCTCGAAGGAGCGGGCGACCTCTGCAAAGCCCTCGTCCTTGGCAACCTGCGCGAAATCCTGGTAGAGGGTGGTCCACTCCAGGTTCTCACCGGCGGCTGCCGCCTCGAGGTTGGCCTTCGTGCTGCCGACGACGCCGGCGGGGTACATGGCGGTGATCTCGACTTCCCCGCCCTCCAGGTGCTTGAAAAACACCTTGGCGTGCTCCTTCTCATTCTCCGCCGTTTCGGTGAAGATGTTGGCGATCTGCTCGAAGCCTTCCTTCCGGGCCGCGCTGGCAAAGTAGGTGTAGCGGTTCCTGGCCTGCGACTCGCCGGCGAAAGCGGCCAGCAGGTTCTTCTCTGTTTTGGTTCCCTTCAGTGATTTTGCCATGTGATAACCTCCTTGTGGTTAGTTTGTTCCTGTGAATGCCCGGTTTCTGAAAGACCGGATCGTGGCGGGCTCCGGTTCGGGCTGCCGGCCGCCGATGTTTTCCGGTTTTATAAAATCGATACTCGGGACGGTCCCGGGATTCCCCGCCTGGGGAAAGAGACCACAATGAATCAACGATTGGACACGGGGCGAAGGACCTTTCCTCTCCCCGGACAGTCGGTGAAATTTGGCCATCCCCGGATGGTTTGTCAAGAAACAGGGACGGCTGCCATGCAACGGCAGACGTCACGGCCCGGTCCGGACACGGAGACATTTTGCAGGCGATGATTCCGCCCGGCATGGTAGCATAGGACCCATCGAAAAGATAATTCTGCTTTGCGGGAAGGGCCATGTTTTGAGAGTTCTGGAGCTGTTCTGCGGCATCGGAGGCTTTGCCGAGGCGGCCGGGAGCCGGGTACGGATCGTCGCGGCGGTGGACCAGAGCCCGCATGCCCTGGCGGCATACCGGCTCAACCGCCCCGATACACCCGCTGTCGAATGGAACCTGGAAACCATCGCCGTACAGGACCTGCGGGCATTTCCAGCGGACATGTGGTGGCTCTCCCCTCCCTGCCAGCCCTACTCGGTGCGCGGGCGGCGGCGGGATCTGGACGACCCCCGGGCGTTGAGCTTCCGGAACCTTCTGGAAATCCTCCAGGTGGAGCCGCCCCTCCACCTCGGCCTGGAGAACGTGGAGGGCTTCGCTGAATCGCGGGCCCGGGAACGGCTCCTGGAAATCCTGGATGCCGGAGGCTTCCGGGTCGCCGAGCGTCGGTTGTGCCCGACGGAGCTGGGGATCCCCAGCCGGCGGCCCCGATATTACCTGATTGCCTCGCGGGAGGAGCTTCTGGATCCTCCCCCGCCAACCGTCCGCACCGAGCCCCTGGCGCACTACCTGGATGACCCCCCCTCGCCCTCCCTGTTCCTGCCGGTAGAGCGGATCGAGCGCTTCCGGCGCGGACTCCGGGTTCTGGACCCGGCCGATTCCGGCTCCTATACGACCTGCTTCACCTCGTCCTATGGACGTGCGGCCATGCACTCCGGGGCCTTCCTGGCCGACGGCGGGCGGCTCCGCCATTTTTCCCCCGACGAAATCATCCGGCTCCTGGGATTTCCCCGGGACTTCCGCTGGCCCGAGGGGATGGGCCTGCAGAAGCGCTGGCACCTGGCCGGCAACAGCATTTCCGTCTTTGCCCTCCGGGAGGTCCTGCGGGTTCTCCCCGCTTTTTCTTCTTGACAATAGAACGTACGTTCTATATGGTCGCCCCATGGCCGCCAAACGAACGATCCAGAGCGTCGAACAGACCATCGGCTCCTTTTTCCGCCGGAACCGGCGGATGCCCACTTACACCGAAATGATCGAGCTCCTGGACGTGCGCTCCAAGAGCGTCGTCCATTTCTGGGTGAACAAGCTCATCCAGAACGGTTTTCTGGAAAAGGACGACAAGGGTTTTCTGAAGCCCACCCGGATGACCTTCGGTGTCCCCATGGCCGGTTCCGTCCAGGCGGGATTCCCCACCGCGGAAGAGGAAGGCCTCTGCGACATCCTCTCGCTCGACGAATTCCTGGTGGCGCGCCCGGAATCCTCCTTCCTGCTCCAGGTGAGCGGAGACTCCATGACCGGCGCCGGGATCATGGAGGGAGACATGGTCGTCGTCGAAAAGGGGCGGGAGCCCCGGAACGGAGACATCGTCGTCGCGGAAGTGGACGGGGACTGGACACTCAAGCATTTCCGCCGGCAGGGGAAAGAGATTTTCCTGGAGGCCGCCAATCCGAAATACCCGCCGATCACCCCGCGGAACGAGCTCCGGCTCGGAGGTGTTGTGACGGCAGTGGTCCGGAAATACAGTTCATAGGATGAACGTTTCAGGAAGAAGAGGTTCGAAATGCAGGCCTACGTTCCAGATTGTCTGAGGTCAGAGGAAGTGTTCCGGCTTCGCACGTGCGACACCGCAGGAAGCCTTTTGAAGAGGGGCCGGCATCTCGTCGAAGCGGGCGATTGGGAAGAGGTGCTGTCGCGCCTCGAACGGACGGCCGCTCCGGCCTGCTGGGGAGTGATCGGCCTGTCGCTTCTCTATTTCATCCCCTTCTGCCTGCACATCCTGCGCTTCTGATCCCGATTCCCATTTCCCCGGGAATCAGCTGTTGAGCCGGCCGGGGCGCTCGGCACTCCCCGATCTCTCGATTTCCAGGACCTTCTCCTTCAGCGCCTCCGGGACGGGCACCTTCTTCCCTCCCCGGTAATCGAAGGCCACGATCACACCCTCCCCCTCCGCGGCCGGCTTCCGGTGCTTTTTGCTCACGACGATGTAGTTCATGACGAACCGGTCTTCCTCCACGGAGACGACCTTCGCGCCGATCAGAACGCTGTCCGGGTAGGTCAGGGGAATCCGAAACCGGCAGGACGTCGTCGCGAGAATCGGGCCGATGCCGGTCTTCTTCATGAAGTCGATCAGCCCCATCTTCTCGAAATAGGCGATCCGCGCGCTCTCGAAATAGCGGAAGTACACGATGTTGTTGACGTGCCCCATGGCATCCATCTCGCCCCAGGCGACGGGCACTTCCAGACTGACGGGATAGCCTTTCAGGATATCGGCCATGAGTGCTCCTTTCGCATCGTTTTTCCCGGGAAGCGACGAGACCTCCCCAGCATCGCCATTCTATCTGCCAGAGGGCCGGGATCGGGGCAAGAGAAAACCCGCTTCGTTGCCTCCCCCGCTGCATTGCTTCAGACGATGGATGAACATCCCGAGAGGCCGTTCCTGTAAATACCAACCTCACAGCCGCGCCCCCGCGCCCCACAACGCAAAGGGGGACAGATTTTCGTCTGTCCCCCTGGCGATTCCCGGAGACGGACCCAAGCCGTCCCACTTTTTTTACCTGAAATCGAAGCCCGGCTCATGCCTCGCCGTACAACGCCTCGATCTCCGGCATGTGCCTGTCCAGGATCGCCTTTCGCTTCATCTTCATCGTCTGGGTGATCATGCCGTTTTCCACCGAGAACGGCTCATGGATAAAGACGAATTTCCTGGGAATCTCGTAGGTGCCGTATTTGCCCGCCAGGGAGCGGCCGATCTCTTTCCCGATCATCTCCTGCACCTGCCTGCTCCTGGAAAGCTCCCCGGGCTCGCCCGTCAGGTTGTGCGCTTCCGCGTACTTCCTGAGGGCAATGGGATCGGGCACCACCAGGCACACGGTATACGGCCGGTTGTCCCCGTAGATCAGGGCATTCTGGATGAGCGGATTCAGGGTGATGTCCTCCTCCATGGCGGCGGGGAAGACGAACTTGGCGTTCTCCAGCTTGAACTGCTCCTTGATCCTTCCCGTGATGTAGAGGTAGCCGTCCTCGTCGAGGCGGCCCCGGTCGCCCGTCCGGATGCCGCCGTCAGGCGTCATCGCCGCCTTCGTCAGCTCCGGCTTGTTGTGGTATCCCCGCATGACGTTCGGCCCGTACACGACGATCTCCCCGTCCCGGGCACCCTCCTCGACGACGGACTGGTCGATGACAACCCGGACGCCCATGAGGGGACGCCCCACGCTGCCCTTTTTGTTGGCTTTCGGGGAATTGGCCGTGATGCCCGGTGAGAGCTCCGTCATGCCATAGGATTCGTAGAGGTTGATTCCGATGTCGTCAAAAAAATAGGAAATCTCCGGGCTGATCGCCGCGGCTCCCGTCAGGGCCTCCCGCAGGCGGCTGCCGAAGCGGTCCCGGATCTTCCGGAAGACGATCCGGTCGGCCAGGGCATAGACGATCCCGTCCACGATTCCGGCCCCACCGTTGCGGCGGGCCCGGGCGCTTTTCAGCCCTGCGTGGAAAAGGGCCTTCGCCAGCCCGCCCTTTTCATTCATGGCCGCGTGGAGGTTCTCATAGATCTTGTTAAAGACCCGGGGCACCGCCACGACGAAGGTCGGCCGGACCTGGGCCATGTCCTGGACGATCGTTGCCGTGCTCCCCATGATGCCGATGGATCCCCCGTTGATGGTGAAGACGTACAGCTCGACGGTCTGGGCATAGGAGTGGGCCCAGGGAAGGATGTTGATGCACCGGTCGCTGCCGGAAAGGTGGGGGTACCGGTCCCGGCAGGCCATGACGTTGCTGCAGAAATTCCAGTGGGAAATGAGGACCCCCTTGGGGTCACCCGTCGTTCCCGACGTGTAGATGAGGCCGGCGATCTCGTCCCGCTCGGGATGGACCGCCTCCACGGGGCTCTTTGCCCCGATCCGCTCCAGTTCCTCCATGGAGCCCTTACCCTGTCCCTCGATGAGGATGATGTTCTCCAGGCTCGGGATCTCGTTCTGGAAATCCTTCACCTTCTCGAGAATCTCCGGCTTGGAGACGAACAGGGCCTTTACGGATGCATCGTTGACGATATAACGGCACGTCTGGATCAATTCCGACTCGTACATGGTCACGTAGCGCGCGCCGAGGCTGTATGTGGCGAAGGCCGCGATGACCCATTCGAGGCGGTTGTTGGCGATGATGCCGACGGCGTCGCCCCTTTTGACGCCGATCCTGCTGAGACCGCCGCGCAGATTGCGGATCCGCACGTCCACTTCCCTGAATGTCACCCAGTCATACGTGCCGGAGGGATTCCGCGTCCCGATATAGGGACGGTCGGCATGCCGCGAGGCGGCTTTCTCCCAGAGCACGACGAGGCTGTCGATCTGCTCCTGCTGAACCATGCTGCTGAAACCTCCTTGCCGATCCGGCCGCCGGTCGCTCGACCTGGGCGGCCTTCAACACCGGTAGGCTCCTCGAATCCCGTGTTCAGGGGTCTTCCCGGTTCATGTTCACTTCATCGGGAAACCTTTCAACCACAGCTCGCGAGGGCCTTCCGGGCGCATTCACAGGCCTGCTTCGCCATGCCGTCCAGGAGCTCGGCACAGGTGGGGATATCCTTGATCAGGCCGATGGACTGGCCGACCATGAGGGGAGCATAATCGACCTTGCCCGTCTCCCAGGCCTCCTTCACCTTCTGGCCCGCCAAGAGCGGAATCAGCTCGTCGAAAGCGCCGCCGCGCTCTTCGATGGCCAGGACTTCCTGAAGGATCTTGGTGTTCAGCCCCCGGCCCTGGAGCCCGATGGACTTCCCGTAAATGACCGTCTCGAATTCCTGGCGACGGACCAGCTCCTGCTTGATGTTCTCGTGGACCTCGCACTCCTTCGTCGCCACGAAGCGGCTCGCCATCATCACGCCGGAGGCCCCGAGGGCCAGCGCCGCGGCAAGGCCCCGCCCGTCGGCGATCCCGCCCACCGTCACGACGGGGATCTTCACGCTCTCCACGATGCGGGGCGTCAGGACCATCGTCGTCACGTCGTCGCTCAGGGGATGGCCACCCTCTTCGATCCCGGCCGCATAGATCCCGTCGTAGCCGACCTTTTCCGCGTGAACGGCGTGGCGGACGGAGCCGACCTTATGGAACAGTTTCACGCCGGCCTTCTTCAGCATCTCGACGTATTCCATGCCCGCGGCCTTGTCGGCGGGCGTCCCGGAGAATTCGATGCCGTCCACCTTCTCCTCCGCGCAGACGCGGATGTACATCTTGTGGTGCTCGGCGGTGATCCGCACCGAGGGCAGCATGGTGATGTTGACCATGAAGGGCTTGTCCGTGAGCTTTCGCGTCTCCCGGATCGCCTCCCGGAAGGCCTCGTCCGTCTCGTAGTTGCCCGCCGTCAGGTTGCCCAGACCGCCGGCGTTAGAAATGGCGGCGCAGAACTTCGGCTTGCAGAGCCACATCATCGCCCCGCAGATAATCGGATACTTCACCCCGAACATCTCCGTAATCGCTGTCTTGAACATCCTACACCTCCTGTTGGTTATTGGTTTTGCGGCGCCCTGTCTTGCCGCTTTTGGGCTTGGTGAGGCTCTTTTGGATATTCTCCTGCACCTGCTGCCGGAAGAGCCTTCGCATGACGTAGTCGCGCAGAAAATCGCCCACCCGGGAGAGCTCCACGGTGATCCGGATGTTTTCCCGGGAGGCCTTGCCGGAGACGATTTGCCGGCGGAGCCCCATCTCCCTGGTCACGATGGACCTGCCCAGGTCCACGTAAAAGGCAAGCGACTGCAGATCCAGTCCGAAATCAACGATCCTCTTCAGGACATCCCTGCAGAAGCGGACGTCGTCGTCATCGTAAAGGGGCTTCCCTCCCTCGACGGCAAAGGGAACCAGAATCCCGATCTCCTCCGCCTGCTGCATTTCCGCATCGGTCAGCCCCGATTCGGCCAGAACGGTCCCCCGGTCCACCAGGTTCCGGTCGCTCTCCTCGGGCTTGAAGACGGCGTTTTCGACGGCCTCGGCCTCCTGCAGGCTCAGGCCCTCGTCCATCCTGCGCAGGATGTTCTTGATGAGATACAGGGGAAAGTAGCGACGCTCCTGAAAGTATTGAATGACCTTCAGCCGTTCGACGCAGGCGTCGTCGTAGTGGGACATCTTCTTGTTGATCTTTACGGGAGCCGGGAGCAGCCCTTCCCGGACGTAATAGCGGATGGTGGAGGCGGGAACCCCGCTCTGTTTCGAGATGTCGCCGATTTTTACGTTCATGCGCCTCAAGTAAACATTGAAGTGATACTTCAATCTAAGCCGGAAAGAAAATCCTGTCAATCCTTTTTCCGGGATCCGGTCCGGTCATGCCGAATACGCCTGTTTTCCCGGATGAAACTGTCGATCCGATGCCGAGCGCCTTTTGGTTCAGGATGCCGGAGACGGGCAAACGGCAGGATCATCCGCGAAACGGTGGCGATGAAAGATGGCCGTGCTGCTGCAGGAACCCGGCATTGCCGGATTCGGAGAAGTTGAGCACCGGGTAACAAGCGGGACGACAAGGCTCCGGGAGACAAAAAGGTATGAAATGTTTCGTGAAATCAGATTCCGGCCTGTTCGGTCAATGCAAAGAAAACCGAACGGCGGAAAGGAAAGGAGGAGACCGGGGGTGGCGCACCCCCGGTCTCTGACGGCCCGGGGATGCACGTCGTCCCCGGGGATCATTCATGCCTGTTTGTGGGAATCGATATTTTCCTTGAACCCTTTTCTTCCGTCCCTACTTAACCAGGGGCTTGGGCACAAAGAACACGGACTTGCCGTAGGTGGTGTTGCACACAACCGCCCCGGCCATATAAATGCCGATCCACCCGGCGATGATCAGGCACCATCCCACGATGGGCTTGACCGTCGCAGGCGTTCCAAACCATCCGGTGTCGAGACCGACGATGCACCACAGGGAGACATCGACCAGAAGAACCAGGATGAAAAGAAATGCATTGCTCTTGGCGTAGGCCGGCGTTACCGCGGTCAGGAAGCCTGCGCCCGCCATCCACATCCATCCTTCGACATGGACCGCCTTTCCCAACATGGCGCCGACGGCCTTGCCGATTCCGGCCTTGGCTGCCGCCAGCTGCTCCGGGGTGAGCATTTTCACGTCCGCCACACCGGCCGCCGCCATGGCTGCATCCATGGCTTCCTTGGCTGCCTTGGGCCCGAAAACGAAGCTGACCAGATACCATTTTGAGAAGACGCTGAGCGCCGCCGCCAGCATGAAGAATGCCGAGAAGAACAGAAACACGTTGCCGCCCACGATATTGTGGTCCTTCAACTCCATCACCGCGGTGGTGTATTGAACGAGGCAACCGCCGACCAGCCAGGCGGCCAGCAGGGGAAATCCGGATATATCCACCTTGCCCAGAAATACCGCCCCGAAACCGAAACACGCAACGGCAAGGGCCGCCAGCCCGCCCGGACCGGGAGACGCAAATGTATGCTCGTGTGCCATAAAACCTTCCTCCTTTTCACTCGTTAAAAGAATTATTCCAACATGCAAACCCCTTAACTGCCGTGAGATACCTTCCCTCGACATCCCCCCTTTCCCGTCGAATTGTCTTCCTGTTTTGAAATCGTGAGGAGCCAGCCGTGCGGACGGCGTGGCGAGACAGATATGTGCATCCGAACAAAATGATAAGCCGAAACCATGCCATTCTGAACACCCTGCAATATCAACTGGATGCAAATCGATGATGAAATAAGACGAAATATCGCGCCGACAATTGCGATATATCGTCATTATTGGTATAGATTACCGCTTTTTGATGGTTGTTCGATAAGAGTCGGGGGGGGAGAACGCCATGAGAAAAGGAGACCAGGATTTTTTCCGGGAGGCGACCGTACGGCTGTGCAGCAGCCTCGACATCGAGAAAGCGATGTTCCGCTGTCTTGCCTACCTTCACCACCATATTCCCGCCTGGGAAATGCTGCTGACCATCTTCGATCCGAACACGCACCTGATCCACAATATCGCCACGGTGGACCTGGAAGGCGTCAGGCAGCCCTTTCCGTCGAAATCCCTGTCGGAGGAGGCCATCGACCGGATCAACCGGGACGCCGGCGCCTGGAGCGAAATCAAGATCCTGGAACGGGCGGAGTTGCATCCGGCGGCCCTGACGCTTGCCGGCAGCATCGATCCGTCAAAGACGTCGATCATGTACATGAGCCTGGTCATCGAAGGGAAATTCCTGGGATCCGTTGTCTTCCTGGCCGATGGGAAAGGAGTATTCCGGGAAGAGCATGCCGCCCTCGTCTCCCAGCTCCGGGAGCCCTTCAACATCGCCGTCTCGAACGCGTTGCGCTATCGCGAGGTGATGAGGCTGAAGGACATGGTGGATGCGGAGAACCGGAACCTGACCCGGGAGCTGCGGTATACGACAGAGGACGAAATTGTCGGTGCCGACGGCGGCCTGAAGGAAGTGATGGAGATGGTGAGGAAGGTGGCATCCCTCAACAGCCCCGTCCTGCTCCTGGGAGAGACCGGCGTTGGCAAGGAGGTTATCGCCAATGCCATCCATTACGCGTCTCCCCGGAAGGACAAGCCTTTCGTTACGGTGAACTGCGGAGCCATCCCGGAGAGCCTGATGGACAGCGAGCTTTTCGGGCACGAGCGGGGCGCGTTTACCGGTGCCATCGCCCAGAAGAAGGGCCGTTTCGAACGGGCCGACCGGGGAAGCATCTTTCTCGACGAAGTGGCCGAGCTTCCCCCATCGGCCCAGGTCAGGCTGCTTCGGGTCCTGCAGAACCGGCAGATCGAGCGGGTGGGAGGCGCAGAGACGATCTCTGTCGACATCCGCATCATTGCCGCCACCCACAGAAACCTGGAAGAGATGGTCCGCAGCGGGAAATTCCGGGAAGACCTGTGGTTCCGGCTCAATATCTTTCCCGTTATGATTCCCCCTCTTCGGCACCGGCAGGACGATATTCCCGGGCTGCTCGATCACTTCATCCGGGAAAAATCCAGGGAGCTGAAGATTCACACTCCGCCGCCCCTGTCCCCTGCCGTGATGGAACGCCTCATGAACTATCACTGGCCGGGCAACGTCCGGGAACTCGAGAATCTCGTGGAACGCGAGCTGATCCGCAGCAGGACACCCAACGGGAACCATGCGTTGACCTTCGAGCCGTTCGGGTGGCCGAAGCATCCTCAGGATACATGGAGGCCGACGGAGGGGAGAAACACGATCCTCACGCTCGACGAAGCGATGTCCAGGCACATCCAGGAAGCCCTGATCCTGACGAAAGGGAGAATTTACGGACCCGACGGCGCGGCCCGGCGACTGAAGGTAAATCCGAACACCCTGAGAAGCCGGATGAAGAAACTGGGCATCGCGAAAAAGAACAGGGAAAGTGCGGACGACACGCCCTGGGAAACGTTCCAGAGCCATAACCTGACCATATGATGGTCGCGAGAGGACCCGCCACTCCATAGCAAGGGCACTCCAGCGGGCTGGAATACGCCAGTGGAACCCCCTTCGCAACCCGACATCTCCCGGATGCTCTTTACGTCCGGCGCGGGTTACTCACGCCGATTCGAGGGCCGAGCGGATCTCTTCAGAAGCCCGGCCGCCGTTCTCGCGCTGCAGGGCCTCATGAAGGGCGTGCCGGACTTCCTTGCCACCCAGCCTGCCAAGCGCCCAGGCCGCATGCGCCCGCACCAGCTCCTCCGGATCCTCCAGGGCCTTCGCCAGATAAGGCACCGTCTCCGGATCGCCGCTGTTTCCGAGCGCCACGGCGGCGTTCCGCTGGAAGAACCGGCGGTCCCGCATATAGGTATAGAGGAGCGGCGCCACGGCCTTCCGCTCGAACTCCCCGTCCATCCCCAGAAGTCCCGTCAGGCTGAAGTGCCTCGCCGCCTCCTCCAGAAAGGCATTCTCCGGCAGATCCGCGCGGAGCTTTTCCCGGTTGCGCGGGCAGGCCTCCTGGCAGAGGTCGCAGCCGTGGATCCAGCTTCCCATCTTCGGCCGGATCTCCGGATCGATGTACGGGGTCGTGTTCTGAAACCCGTGGACGTTGACCACATGATTGAACGTGAGGCACCGGCGGGGATTCAGCCGGAAATCGGCGACGATGGCCCCCGTCGGGCAGGCATCGAGGCATAGCCGGCAGTCGGGCGGGCAGTGAGTTCCCTCGGCGGGGGAATCATATTCGAGCTCAGCGTCCACGATGAAGGTGTGGATGATCACGAAGGTTCCGATTCCCGGGGCGCAGAAGAAAGTATTGCGGCCGATCGTACCGAGCCCGGCCCGGACGGCGGCGAGGCGGTCGGGGACGCCCGAGGAGATCATGTACCAGCGCCCGACCTGCATTCCCTTCGACTCCAGGAAGCGGCGCATGAGTTCCACCCGGGCGCCCCCCAGGCGCGTCGGCGGCTCGATGTACGAACGCGACTGGTAGAGGCGACCAACCTTGCCCGTCAGGTTCTCCGGGAAGCGCTCCCGGAAATAGTCGTACACCGCGACGACGATGGACCGGGCGCCGGGCAGGCGGTCCTCAGGACGCGCCGCGCGCTTGAGGCGAAGGCCACTGTCGGCCGCCCAGTCGTAGTCGGGCAGACGCTCTTCCAGGACCCGGGCATAAAGGGGAAACGGCTCCGCCGTCGTGATCCCCACGCGGCTGTAGCCGAGGTCCAGGGCATAGCTCCTGATCTCTTCCGTCAGCGACATGAAACGCCTCCCTGTTCACGGTCACCGTATCCGAAGACGTCCGCTTACGAATGTTCCAGCAGCCGAAACCGGTTTGATTCGATCATCCGTTTCATGGACTCCACGAAGGCACCCGGGGCCTCGTAATCCGGGTGATTCCGGATGACCCGGGCCGCTTTCGCCATCCGGCCCATCTCCAGCACGAGGCCCTTCGCATCGCTTTCCCGCCGGGGACGGCAGGGGTGTTTGGCAAAGAGCGGATGCTCCGGATCCAGGTACCCTTTCCGCACGTGATGGGCAGCCAGCGTTTCACAGCGGCAGGGGTTGTCCTCGTCGGCCAGGCCGCAGTGCCGGGCCAGGAAACCGAGGACCTGTCTTTTTCCGCGGGAGACTCGCTGGCGGTATGCCGCCGGTGTCAGCCCCAGGATGGAGGCTCCCTCGGCGTTGCTGACGCCGATGATCTCACCGAGGATGAAGGCCAGGCGATGCTCCTTGTTGAGGCACAGGAGAAGATAATGGACACAGGCCCGCTTCATTTCTTCGCAGATGAGGCTCTGTTCAGCTTCCATGGACGGATCGGGCACACCCGCCGGACCTGATTCCTCGACGGCCTGCCGACAGACGTCGAAGGTCATTCGCCAGCGCTCGGCCCGCCCCCTGCACTCGGTCAGCAGGTGATTGGAGGCGATGCGGTAGACCCAGGTCTCAAAGCGGCTTTCCCCTTTGAATGTGCTCAAGTGGGTGATGACCTTGACGAGGATCTCCTGGGTAGCGTCTTCCGCGTCGGCGGGGATATAGAGCATCCGGATCGCCAGCCCGTAAACCCGGTCCTGGATCCGCCGAACGATTTCTTCAAGGACCTCCCGGTTTCCCTTCCTGGCCCGTTCGACCAGGTCCTCGATGGTCCCCTCAACAATGTGCGTCTTCGCCGGCATACGCCACTCCTTTTTCCTGTTAGA
>CAZODI010000027.1:5882-18946 GCA_964578535.1 uncultured Syntrophaceae bacterium | reverse complement strand
TCCCCTCAACAATGTGCGTCTTCGCCGGCATACGCCACTCCTTTTTCCTGTTAGACAATTCCGGGGCACGATTTGTGACGGGGAAAAACAGGACGGGGAATTGGGACGGATTTTCGCCCGTCTCCATTTCCTTAAGGAGGATGGATCGTTTTGTAAAGTTCAGATAGGGGATGTTCTGACCGTGAATGAAATGGGGGACGGATCCGGTATCCATCCCCATTCAACCGGTCACGGATGCTCTGCCAGATGAACCTTCAGCCACAGGTCGACCGACTTCGTCTTCGTCCGCCCGCCGCCGTCCATCCCGCCGGGCGGCCCCTGGGGCGGTCCCGTCCCACCCCCTTTTCCTCCCGGCTCTCCACCGAATCCACTCGGACCGGAACCGCCCGGACCCCTCCCGCCTCCGCGGCCCCCACCATCGCCCCCCCAGCGAGACGACGGCCGCGAATCTTCGCCGGTCACAAGGCCGATACCGATGATCTTCGGCCTGATCGCTGCAATGCCGAAAGGTGACCTCTCATCCCGCACCAGGGGTACCTGAAGTTCGTACACAAGAGCCCCCTGTACGCTCCTGATCCGACCCCGGGGGCCGTTCGGGTCGGAATTGTCCGCCAGCATCACGACGTATTCGTTTCTGCCGGGACGTGTGATTTCCATGTCCCCTTTGGAGATGATCCGGAACGGATCGGGACCGTCGGGGAGATCCATCGGTCCTTCGCCGTTTCTTTCCATGGAAGGCCGGCGCTCGCTCCCCGGCTCCATCCCGCGGCTCGGAAGCGGAAAACGAATCCCATAGGTCTCGTTCCGGCCTCCCGTCTCATCGAGCCACACCGTGAGGCCGGCGGTCATGACCTGCCGCTGGATGGCCCTGTTGTTCATAGACAGGCGCAGATACAGCATCCGGTCGTCGTTCAGAAGCCCGACCGTGACTTCTTCCTTCGGCAACCAGTGAAGCGCCCGGTTCCACTCCAGCCATTCGTCTTCCGCGCCGCCGACGGCCGGTCGATCATGCCACGCGCAGTGCAGCTCCTGCATGACGCACCCGATCAGCCCCACTGAAAACAGCAGCACGGCAACCGTGGCCAGAAAGGGCATCCGGATGTTTTTCATCGCTTCTCCTTCCCTTGCCTGTTCTGATGTTCGGCCCACCCTGGACGCGGCACGCGCGGGCAGGTCTCCGGCCGGTGTCAGGACTCCCATTCCCCGAACCTCACTCCACGAATCCCATGCGCCCAAAACCCTTTCCCCTCCAAGACGGAGGAACGGGGTACATGCCTTCCCATACCCCGGGAACGGGCTCCGGCTCCTCTTCGCAGCAGGCCGGCGGAAGCGGGGCTCCGGCCAGTTCCACGTCCTCCGGCGGATCCAGGATCAGCACAAGCCGGCCGTTTTCATCCCTCCGGCAGACACCCGTGACCACCTCTCCCCACGGGTCGATGAAGCCGGAGAGGCTTCCCATTTTTGCGTCCCGGCAGGCCCGATAAGCCTCCGGAGGTGGCCCGAGAGGAAATTCGCCGGGCATTCCGGCACTTGCCTCGCCGCAACAGGGGCTGTTCTCTCCTGTGAAGCGGTCCGGTTCCCGCAGACCCGGGGGCTGTCCCCAGGCAATCTCGAATACGAACAGCAGAACCAGCATGAGAATGATGCCCACCACCGCGGCGTCTTTCATGATTTCCTTTTTCATGTTTCATCCTCCGGTTTGTACCGATTTCACCCGCCGACCGCGGGTTGTGTCGATTCATACGCCCTCCGGATGACAAACCGTCGGGAAGAATCATGAAATGATTGTCATGGCCGGACATCGTGGGAAGCAGGCAGGCGGAAATCGTCCGCACGTGCGGGCGGGCGCCCGGCGGATTTCTCCGCGGCGATAGAATGGGAAAGGTTACGTTTTTTTCATCTTATGCCCCGTTGCAATAAATCCGATTATGGGTACAGTAGCGCCATGCGCGTGCTTTTCGTCGAGGACGACAGGAAGATCATCTCCTTTGTGAAAAAGGGCCTCCAGGAACAGGGCTTCGTTGTCGATGTGTGCGAGGACGGCGACGAGGGCTTTGCCCTGGCCACCGGGCAGGCGTATGACGTCATCCTGCTGGACATCATGCTCCCCGGCCGCGACGGGCTGACGATCCTCCGGCAACTGCGGGAAAAGAAGAACACCGTCCCGGTGATCCTCCTGACGGCCCGCTCTGCGTTGAGCGAGCGGGTCGAGGGCCTGAACCTGGGGGCGGACGACTACCTCAGCAAGCCGTTCTACATCGAGGAGTTGTTCGCACGGATCCACGCCGTCACCCGGAGGGGAACAGGCCAGCAGCTCAGCCTGCTCCAGGACGGCGATCTCGTGGTCAACCTGATCACGCGGGAGATCCGGACCGACAAGGGGATGGTTGATCTGACGGCCCGGGAATTCAACCTGCTGGCGCTTCTCATGCGCTCTCCGGGACGCGTATATACCCGGACGCAGATCCTGGAGCACGTCTGGGGCTACTTCTTCGACCCCCAGACCAACGTCGTGGACGTCTATATCCGGAGGCTCCGCAGCAAGATGGACTCCGACCCGGAGCGCCTGCGCATTGAAACGGTCAGGGGCGTCGGATACCGGTTCAACAGGGCCTGCAAGGAGTAGACGATTGTTCCGCATCAAGATCATCCTGCTGTCGATCCTGATCTCGGGCTCCGTTCTCGTCGCCTTCGGCCTGTACTTTCTCAACGTGATCCATGATGTAAGCCTTGACCGGATCGACCTGGAGCTCCGTTCCCTGGGACCTCGTCCCATCCACGCCTGGCGGCTCGCGAGGAGCGGGGAGGAGTTGGATCGGCGGCTTCAGTCCATTTACGGGACCGAGCGCTGGAAAGACATCATCGTTCAGATCAGGATCGGAAAGAACGAGGTCCTGTACCGGTCCCCCCACTGGCCCACGGCGATTTCCGAAGACTCCTTCCCCGAGTATGACCGAAGGATGGAGACCCTTCCGCCCCTTCCCGCTCTCTTCCCGGAGGGCAGGCAACACCCGGAACGTTCCAGCCGCAATGCTGGCGCGGTCGACCCGACGGGCCAGGCAACCCCGGGTGCGGGAAACGGGCCCCCGATGCCCCTCCGATCCGGCGTCCCGCCGGACAGGCCGGCGGGTCCCCCCGCGGATCTTGTCCGTTCGCCGTCGCCGTTGCCCGCTCCGCCCGAGCCGTTCCGTATGAAACAGCATTTCTTCAAGACCCTGAAGGCCGACGGGAAGACATGGCGGGTCGGGATCATGGGCGACCCGTTCGTCACGATCCTGATCGGCATGAACATGGCGGGGTTCCATGCGGACGAAGCCCGTTACCGAGAGACGTTCTTCATCGCTGTACCGATCGCGCTGCTCCTGCTTGCCGCGGGCGGATGGCTCATCACCAGAAGGGCGCTCCGACCCGTCGCGGACATAACCCGGACGGCGGAGTCCATCACGGCGCAGGGCCTGGATCGCCGGATCCCCTCGTCGCCCGGACCCGACGACGAGTTTTCCCGGCTGGTAGACGTGATCAACGACATGCTGGACCGGCTGGAGAAGAGCTTCCGGCAGGCGGTGCGGTTCAGCGCCGACGCCGCCCATGAGCTGAAGACGCCGCTGACGATCCTGCAGGGGATGCTCGACGACGCCGTGCAGCACGCAGCCACGGGCTCGGAGGAGCAGCGTTCCTACGGCGCACTCATCGAAGAAGTCCAGCGGCTCAAGGCCATCGTGCAGAAGCTCCTGATCCTCGCCCACGCCGACGCGGGGCAGCTGACCCTGAATCTGGAGCCGCTGGATATCAGCGCCGTCATCGAATCGGCCGTCGAGGACGTCGGGGCCGTCGCGCCGCATCTGCGCCTGGAGCAGGAGATCGCCCCGCACGTCACGGTGCAGGCCGACCCGGACCTCTTCCGGCAGGTGGTCCAGAATCTCACGTCCAACGCCGTAAAGTACAACAGGCAAGGCGGCCTGATCCGATTCCGCCTGGAGGAGCGCAGGGACGGGGTGATCTTCACGATCTCCAATACCGGCACTCCGATCCCGGAGGCAGACCGCGAGAAGATCTTCCACCGTTTCCACCGGGTCGACAAGTCGCGGAGCCGTGCCGTTCCCGGATCCGGCCTCGGACTGAGCCTCGCCCAGGAGATCGTCCACGCCCACAGGGGATCCCTTCGCCTGGACGACGATTCCGGCGGCCTGGTCTCCTTCACGCTTACCCTGCCCCGCAACCTCGCACAATCCTGAGCCGGACCGAACGATCCGATCCGACCTCCAAGGCTTCACTTTGCTCGTTGTTCCCGCTTCGCCGATTGTGGTAACGGAAGGGCGTCAAAACAGCGAGGCAAAGACAAAACCGGGAGGTCTTAAGCGATGGCGCATGAGACGGGGGGACAGAAGGAGCTCGGGGAGCGGGTCCGGGATGCCGGGCTCTGCACGGGGTGCGGGGCCTGCGTCAATCTCTGCCCCTACCAGGTTTTCCACCGTGACCGGACAATCGTCCTCAACCCCTGCGACATCAAGGCCGGCCGCTGCTACGCCTTCTGCCCCCGGACTCCCGCGGATCTCGGGGAAATGAGAAGGCTGCTCATGCCGGAGGCGGAGATCACGCCGGAGATCGGGCCGGTCCGGGCTTTCCGTATTGCCCGCGCCGCCGACGCCCGGCTCCGGGAAAAGGCCCAGCACGGCGGAACCGTCTCGGCGCTCATGGCACTGGCGCTTCGCGAAGGGCTGATCGATACCGCCGTCGTCGCCGAGGGCCGGGAGCGCTTCCTCCATTCCGGGGCGGCCGTTCAGGATCCCGACGAGGTCTGGAAACGGGGCGGCAGCAAGTTCATCGCCTCCGCGACGGTGGCCGAGTTCAACCGGGCGGCCCGGGGCACCGCGGAAAGGATCGGCGTCGTTGCCACACCCTGCCAGGCCTTCGCCTTGGCCAAGATGCGCCTCAAGCCGAAGCTGGACAGCGGGACAAACCCCATCGACAGGCTGAAGCTCACGATCGGGCTTTTCTGCGGATTCACCTTTTCCTGGTCGAAGCTGTCGGGCCTGCTCGAACAGCATGTCGGCCTGGAGAGGGTGCAGGGGATGGAGATTCCCCCGGGGGAGGGCGTCCTCGAAATCCGCCTCGACGGCGGCCGGCGGACGTTTCCGATCGAGGAGATCCGGGACTGCATCCGCGAATCCTGCCGGTACTGCACCGACACCACGGCCGAGTTCGCGGACATCTCCGTCGGCTCGGCACGCCTGGACGGAAGCTGGGAGGAATCGCGCTCCTGGAACCAGGTCATCGTACGGACCGCCGCCGGAGAGGCCCTCCTCGAGACGGCCAGGGCGAAGGGAATCCTTGAATTTCACGAGGTCCCGGAGGGAAACCTGGACATGCTGAAAGGGGCGGCGGCGGCGAAAAAGAGAGAAGCCCTGAAGAACCTGGCGGAAAAGAGCGGCAACGCCTGCGACCTGCTCTACCTGGACGCGCGGGACCCCGTGATCGCCGGGCTCCGCTCATAGGAGGACACATGCCGGTACTGCTGGAGGAAAAGGAAGGCAGCAGCCATCTCATGATGGGAAACGAGGCCATCGCCCGGGGCGCGCTGGAGGCCGGAATGGCCGTGGCGGCGGCCTACCCCGGCACCCCGTCTTCGGAGATCCTGGAGAACCTGGCGGGGGTCGCGGAGGCGCGAAACCTCTACGTGGAGTGGTCGACCAACGAAAAGGTGGCCCTGGAGGTCGCCGCCGCCGCCTCGTTCGCGGGGCTGCGCTCGCTGTGCGTCATGAAGCAGAACGGCGTCAACGTGGCCTCCGATTTCCTGCTCCACCTCGCCGGATCCGGCACCCGGGGCGGCATGGTCCTCGTCACCTGCGACGATCCGGGCGCCCTGTCCAGCGTGAACGAGGGGGAATCGCGGCACTTCGCCCGCATGATCGAGATCCCCCTCCTGGAGCCCGGGGATTTCCAGGAAGCCAAAGACCTGACGAAGTGGGCCTTCGATTTCTCGGAAGAGCTCGGGACGGTGGTCATGCTGCGCAGCGTCACCCGGATGTCCCACGCCAGCGGCAACGTCCGCCTGGGAGCACTTCCGGAGGGGACGCCGCGGGCTCGGTTCAGCGCCGGAGGGTCCATGCTCGATCCCGGAGAAGGCCCCGTCCTGAGCATGCCCGTTGCCTTCAAGCACGGTCTCCAGCAGGAGAGAATCCGCAAGGCCCGGGACCTCTTCGAGCAGTGCCCCTTCAACACCTGCGAGGGGCCGGAGCGGCCGGAGGTCCTGATCGTCACGAGCAGCGCCTGCACCCTCTACAGCCGGGAGGCCGTCCACGCGCTGGGACTGGGCGACCGGGTCGGGATCCTGAAGCTGGCGACGACCTGGCCCCTGCCGACGAATCTCCTGAAAAAGCACCTCGCCCGGGCGGAAAAGATCCTGGTCGTCGAGGAGGTGCTCGCCTTCCTGGAGGAGAACGTCAAGGTCATCGCCGCCGAAGAGGCCGGCGAGATCGGGATCAAGACCTTCTACGGGAAGAATGACGGGACCATCCCCGCGCGGGGCGAGCTGTCGCCGGACCTGGTGATCGGGGCGCTCTGCCGGATCCTGGACATCCCCTCCCCCGCCACGGACCCGGAGTACGAAAGGAAGGCCCGGGAAGCGGCCCGGACCGGCGCGCCCCAGCGGGGGCTCGCCTTCTGTCCCGGCTGTCCCCACCGGGCCTCTTACTGGAGCATCCGGACGGCCTTGAAACTGGACGACCGGGACGGCTTCGTCTGCGGAGACATCGGCTGCTACACCCTGGACGTTTTTCCCGGCGGCGCGGGTACGCTCAAGACCCTCCACTCCATGGGCTCCGGGACGGGCGTCGCCAGCGGCTTCGGAAAACTCGGCCCCTTCGGCCTGGACAGGCCGATCCTGTCGGTGTGCGGCGACTCCACCTTTTTCCACGCCGCCATGCCCGCCCTGGTCAACGCCGTTCATCACCAGTCGAACATCCTGATGATCATCCTCGACAACAGCGGAACCGCCATGACGGGATTCCAGTCCCACCCGGGCCTGTGCGTCAACGCCATGGGCTGTGCGGCGCCGGACGTGGACATCGCGAAGATTTGCAGCGCCATCGGCGCCGACGTGGAGATCCGGGATCCCTTCGACTTTGCCGAAACCCGGGAGGCGCTGAACCGGCTGATGGAGGATGAACAGGGCGTCAAGGTGCTGATCCTGCGCCAGAAATGCGCCCTTTCCCCGGAGAAGAGGGGAACACGGACATACAACGTCCGGGTGGACGAGACCCTCTGCATCGGCGAAGACTGCGGCTGCAACCGCCTCTGCACCCGCATTTTCCGCTGCCCCGCCCTGGTTTGGGACCGGGAGAACGGGCGGGCCCGCGTGGACGAGGTCCTCTGCGCCGGCTGCGGCGTCTGCGCGCAGATCTGCCCGCAGTCGGCCATCCGGAAGGAGGTGGCCTGATCATGGTGAACCTGCAACTGCCCCGGGATCCATTCAACCTCATCATCACCGGCGTCGGCGGCCAGGGCAACGTCATGGCCTCCCGCGTCCTGTCGGGCATGCTGGTCGAGCGGGGACTGACGGTGACGATCGGCGAGACATTCGGCGCCTCCCAGCGGGGCGGCTCCGTCATGAGCCACGTCCGCGCCTCCGCGGAGGGGACATGGAGCCCCCAGATCCCGAAGGGAAAGGCCGACGTCGTGGTCGCCCTGGAACCGGCGGAGGCCGTCCGCGTGCTGGCCGTTTACGGCCATCCCGGCGTGATCGTCCTTTCGAACACCCGCCCGGTCTACCCGATCGGCGTCATCACGGGGGAGTTGAGCTACCCCTCCCTGGACGAGATCAGGGCGTCGCTGGAGGAGCTCTCGGCGCGCCTGCGGATGATCGACGCCACCGACGCGGCCATCCGGCTGGGCAATCCCATTCTTGCCAACATCGTCATGATCGGGGCCCTGGCGGGCTCCGGGGTCCTCCCCCTCACCCTGGAGGACTTCCGGGCGGTCATGGGGAGAACGCTTTCCGGGGAAAAACTCGAGGTCAACCGGAAGGCGTTTGCCGAGGGGATGGATGCCGTGAAGGCTTAAACGAACGGGCAGAACCGGCTTGATTCCTCACCCGGAGGTCAGCGGCGCCGGAACGCCTTTGCGTTCGACTTCCCCAGCGGCGACAGGTAAGGAGCCATCTTCGCGTAGGGGACGTTCACATCCACGATGCACGCGCTCCGGCTGTAGGGTGCATCCGGTCGGAAGGTGATCCCCGCCGGCGTCGGCCACGGGTCCTCACCCGAAAACCCGATGGCTTCGGGACACTCGTCTTCATCCCCGGCGTCCCTTGTGGGAAAGATCTTCACTTCTTCCCGGCGATAGAGATCGAGGAGCATGGTCCCAAGGGCGGAGTCTTTCGGAATCTCCTTCCGGTATTTCTCGACCAGCCATTGGGACACGTCTTCGGATTTTCCCGTCCGGAGGCTGTAGACCGTTGCCCCGGACCAGACATCGGGATGCGCCCCGCCGCAGTACTGCGACATGCTCTGGCCGATCACCGCGAATTCCCTGTTCCAGGCGATCATGTCCAGGGCGTATTCGTACTGGTACCCGTCTTCGTCTTCCCGGTCCTCGTCTTCCGACTCTGCACCTCTCCGGATCCGGCCGGCGGCGACGCAATCGATCCCCTCTTCGAGGCTGGACCTGAAGCGCTCCATAAGGGCATGATTGATGCCGGCGACGGCCTTGCCGCTCCCGATCAGCCGCAGTCCCTCCACACTGCCGAAATCCCGGGCCTTGAACAGCTCATAGCGGCGTCCGTTGATGGAAGCGCCTTCAACCGTCATCTTCAGGCCGCCCAGTCGCTGCCGGGTATACGACTCGTCCGGCTCGCTCCCGGCACGGACCGGAAGCGTCCGGGATCCGTCCGGCGAAGACCATGTGCCCTCCAGGGTGTCTCCCCTGCAGGCCAGCGTGAGAGAGCCGCTCACGTTTCCCTTCGGGTCGAGCTCCTTCCATCGATCCGGCCTTGATTTGTCCCTGACCAGGATGAAATCGACAAGGCTCGTTCGGTAATAATAGCGACCGGTCTGCGGGAAACCGGATTCCTCTGAATCGACGGGCAACACGACCTGAAAGGTGAACTGCATCATGACGGGAACCTCCCCGATGGTTCCCTTCCAGGTCTTCTCCAGGCATGCCCGCTCCTCTCCGGCATGGGCCGATCCGGCCAGAGCGAATGCCAGCACCGCCGCCACGAACAGCCTTTTTAACAACATCCCCTCTTTGCGGGTCCTGATCCGTCGGCGGATCATTTTCATAGTCGTTGCATGCTCCCCCTCTTTTCTATCGGACTCTGCAATTATTTCTTTAGTTTCATCCTCTCCCTGCCGATGATTTCAAAAGATGCCTGTGCCGGGTCGCTTTGATCGGAACCGTCGCACGGTCCCGCTTCGTTTCAGAGAAACCAGAAAGAGGAAATTCCACGATGAAATCAAGACTTCTGCTCATGATTCCAGCACTGATCATGCTCATCGCCGTTTCCTCCCATGCCGGGAGTGGATTTGACGATCCGGATCGAACCGTCGCCCGATTGACCAGCGGGATTCACACGCTGAAAATCGAAGGGGCGCCCGGGCTGTTGACGGTTTTCGGTGAACAGGCCTTCACAATCCTGACCGATGCCAGGGGCAGGTCACTGGTCGCCGGCGCAACACACGGGAACGGGAGAATCGCCGCGATCACCCACGGATCCTGGTTCCAGCAAAAAGTCACGGCCGATCCCGAAAACGGCCGGTTTCTCGCCAACCTCCTTTCCTGGACGGCCGGCGGCAAGACACAAATTCACGTCCTGGGCCTTGGATTGAATCCCGGAAGCTCGCTCCCGGGCATTCATATCCTGCAGCTTGAACGGGCAAACCGGCTTCCCGAAAATCTCAACTGGTATGACTTGATCCTGATCGATTTCACCGGTAAAGAGCCCCAGGGGTTCGACGCCACCGCCATGGCATCCCTGAAGCAGTACGTCGCAGGCGGGGGCGGCATCCTGTGTTCCGCACTGGGCTGGGTTTACAACAGCTACGGGGACGGCAGGAACGGGAAGAGCCTGGACAGGGATTTTGCCGGAAACCGGTTCCTGAAAGACTACGGCATGGTCTTCAACGGGGATTTCACGGGCAACCAGATTCCGCTTGCCCAGTCCGCCGGAAATAAAAACCATCCACTGCTCTTGGTCGACCGAGTCGGCCGGATCGTCGAGACCCGGGCAAGGGTCCCTGAAAACGAGCTGAACGAACTGCTGACGGCGATGCTTGCGTACCGGAACAGGTTCCCCCACGACGAAGCTCTTCTGCGGAAATTCGAGACGCATTACGACTCGTTCGGGAAACGCAGGGATATTTCACCGAAAAACCCCGTACTGAAGACGGACGCGGGCTTTCTTCTGACCGTCGGGATGCTGAACCTTCTTTACCAATCGGCGCCGTATGAAAGGATCAGCAAGCTGAAGGACGCGGAGATCTTCCCCGGCGACGTGGGACCGGCGGCGGTCGAAACCATCCGGACGGTCGACGTCGACCTGTCGAAACTCCGCTGGCAGAGCACCGGCCTGTACGCGCCGGCGGGAAGGCCCGTCTCTTTCACGATCGACCCGGGCGATGGAAAGGCCGTCATGCTCAGGGTCGGAGCCCATTCCGACGTCCTTTTCCCCCTGGACGACCGGTACAGAAAGCAGCTGAACCGCTGGCCCGATCTTTCCCGGACGACCGTCCTGGACGGCGCCGAGACGATCGTCGCCTCGCCCCACGGGGGATTGATTTACTTTGAAAAGATCGGGAAATCCGAAAAAAGGACCATCCGCATCAAGGTGCACGGAGCGGTGGAGGCGCCGTATTTCAGGCTCGGGAAAACCGATGCCCGAACATGGAACGGCACCATCAGGCACTACGATGCCCCCTGGGGAGAGATCGCCGGCGACAGGATCATCCTGACCCTTCCCGCCGCAACGATCCGAAAAATCGACAACCCTGAAAAAATCCTGAGATACTGGGACCGCGTGCTGAGCTTCTATCCGCAACTCCTGCAGGAGCCGCCGAAGGATTACGAGGAGCGGTTCGTCACCGACGTGCAGCCGAAGATCGGCTACATGCATGCCGGCTATCCGATCGTGATCCGCATGGATGTCAGCGACTTCACGGCCGGCGTGGCCCTGAACCCCGCCGACAGGACGGACCTCTACAAGGCCGGTTCCTGGGGGCACTTCCACGAGCTGGGACACAACTGCCAGAGAGGCGAATGGACGTTCGACGGCACGACCGAAGTGACGGTGAACCTGTTCACCCTGTATGCCATGGAGAAGATGCACGGCATCATCCCGGCGGAACATCCCTGGCACAGGGAAGGCTGGGTCAAGCTGAAGAAGTACGTCGCGAAGGGATCCCCCTTCGAGGAATGGAAAAAGGATCCGCAGCTCGCCCTGACAACCTACATCCTCCTCCAGAAGGAATTCGGCTGGGATGTCTTCAAGAGGGTCTTTGCCGCGTATCAGAAGCTGAGCGCCGGCGAGAAACCGAAAACCGACCAGGAAAAACGGGACCTCTGGGTGATCCAGTTTTCCAGGGTCGTACAGCGGGACCTGGGCCCCTATTACACGAAGATCGGAATGCCTGTCTCTGCGGGCGCCCTGAATGAAGTGAAGAGATACCCCCGCTGGATGCCCGCTTCGCTCTGACCGTGCCCCGGCCTTGCAGGGCCTGACGGATTTCCTGTCGGTCGAACAAAGAACCGCCCCGGTTTTGCCCCGGGGCGGTTCGATTTTGAACGTTTCGGCGGGTTACGGCCTCTTTTTTCTCAGCGATCCTTCTCCAGGATGAACACGGAGCAGGCGGCCTCCTCCGTTCCGATCACGCCGCCGCCGTTTTCCTGCAGGGCCAGTTTTGCGTCTTTTACCTGGCGGGGACCCGCTTCCCGGCGCAACTGAGTCGCCAGCTCATAGAGCATGGAGATGCCCGTGGCGCCGACGGGATGCCCCTTGGAAACGAGGCCTCCGCTCGTATTCACGGGCGTCGAGCCTTCCAGCGTGGTGCCGCCGGATTCGACGAAACGGCCTCCCTCCCCGATCGGGCAGAATCCCATCATCTCGGACTGGAGAATGACGCTGAACGACGTGGCATCATGGACCTCGGCCACGTCGATATCGGAGGCGGCGATGCCGGCCATGGCATAGGCCTTGTCCGCGGCGACCCTGCTCAGGCCGGGCTCGTCGAGCCCCTTGTACTTGCCGCCCGTCATGACGCTTGCCCGGACCTTGACGGCCCGGTCCTGGACGGCCGAGGGAAGCCCCTTCAGATAATCACCGGAGCACAGGACCGCCGCCGCCGCCCCGTCCCCGATGGGGGAACACATGGAGCGCGTCAGGGGATAGGTCACGATCCGGTCCTGGAGCACCTGATCCACGTCCATCGAAAACTTGTACTGGGCCTTCGGGTTCTTGGCCCCGTAGTCGTGGGTGAAGGCCGCGGCGCAGGCGATCTGGCGCTGGGTCGTGCCGTACTTCCACATGTGATACAGGGCCTGCATCCCGTACGTGTCCATGAAGAGGCTGCGGTTGCCCCCGGTCTTGAACTCCCGGCCGACCAGCGCGCCGATCTGCCGATAGACGTCGATCGTCTCCTCGGTGGTGAAATTGTCAATGCCCGCCTCGAAGATCTTGAACATGGTCGCCGGATCGTCGGGAATGAAAAGCTTCTCGACACCCAGAGCCAGGATGACGTCGTTCTGCCCGCTCAGGATATCCTTCCAGGCGCAGTGGGCGGCCATGGATCCCGTGGCACAGGCCCCCTCCACGTTGATGATCGGCACGCGCCCGGGGAAGAGCCCCTCCCGCACCAGGGGGACGAAGCAGATCTGCCCCCGGATGCTGGCCTGGCCGAACAGGTGCATGGCGCAGTTGCCGAAATAGCCGAACTGGATCTCGTTTCCGTCGGACATCCCGGCGTCGTGGATCGCACCGAGATAGGCCTCCCGGACCAGGTCCCTAAACGAGCGGTCCGGATACTTTTTAAACTCCGTGGAATAGGCCCCCACGATATAGACGTCCCTCATTT
>CAZODI010000027.1:0-5782 GCA_964578535.1 uncultured Syntrophaceae bacterium | reverse complement strand
CCGGCCCAGTAGCGCTCCCGCATCTTCTTCTTGTCGATCTTGCCTAAGTTCGTCAGGGGGATCGCATCCCAGAACTCGACGCTCTTGGGGGTGACCAGGCTTCCCTTCTTGTCCTTCACGAAGCGGATCAAATCCTCTTCCGTGGCCGTCTTGCCCTCGTGAAGAACGACCACCGCCTTGACCAGTTCGCCCCACTTCTCGTGCGGAACGCCGATGACGGCGGCGCTTTTGACCGCCGGGTGCTCGTGAAGGACGTCCTCGATCTCCCGGGGGAAGATGTTGAAGCCGCCGCTGACAATCATGTCCTTGGAGCGGTCCACAATGTAGAGGTATCCCTCCTCGTCGAACTTGCCCACGTCTCCGGTCCACAGCCAGCCGTCCCGGAGCGCCTCCGCCGTCTCTTCGGGCTTCTTGAGATAGCCCGTCATCATGTTGATCGTCCGGCAGACGATGTCGCCCGATTCCCCCCGGGGCACCTCCCTGCCGTCCTCCCCGATGATCCGCACATCCGCCGTCATCACCGGCCGGCCGCAGGACTTGTAGACCCGCATGCGCTTCTCCGGATCGGCGATGACGTGCTCCTGCCGGGACAGGCAGCTGATCATCATGGGTGTCTCCGTCTGGCCGAAGAGCTGGGTGAAGATCGGCCCCAGGGTGTCCACCGCCTGGGCAAGGCGCGCCGGGGCGATGGCCGATGCGCCGTAGATGATGTTGCGCAGGCTGCCGAGATCGTACTTCTTCAAGTCCGGCGTATCGAGGAGGACGTAGATCATCGTGGGAACGATGAAGGTCGATGTGACCTTCACCTTTTCCACCCGCTCCAGGAACAGCTTCGGGTCGAAATGGTCCTGGATCTCGCAGGTCCCCCGCTTCAGCAGGACCGGCAGGATCAGGCAGCCTCCCGCGTGGGTGAGCGGCGTCGCAAAGGCGAACACCTCGTCCCAGTCCAGTCCGAGGTGCAGCATCTCGCTGATGAAGGTCCCCACCCAGGTGTTCTGGTTCAGCATCACCCCCTTGGGGAGGCCCGTCGTTCCGCCGGTGTAGAAGATCCCCACCAGGTCCTCGCAGTCCAGGTCGACCTTCGGCACCTCCGGCGGGCTGTTGTCGATGAGCCCCTGCAGGTGCTCGTGGCCCGGAGCCACCGAAGCCCCGTCCCCGGCCACGCAGATGTAGTGCCTGACCGTCTCCAGGGAGGGGATCATCTCCTTCACGCGACCGGCCATCTTCTCATGGTAGATGATCGCTTTGCACTCGGACTGGTTCATCATGTAGATGTGATCCCTGGAATTCAGAAGCACCGCCAGGGGAACGCGGACCAGGCCGAGCTTTCCCAGGGCGTATTCGCAAAAGATGTATTCGGGGCAGTTCGCCATGAGAAACGCCACCCGGTCGCCCTTCTTCAGCCCCAGGTTGTTCAGGGCGTGGGCCAGCGAATAGGCCTTCTTCTGCATCTCGTCGTAGGTGTACGTTTCATCGTTGTAGAGAATAGCGGTGTTCTGCCGAAAGGCCGCGACCGACCGGTCGTACAGATCCGCACACGTAATGCCGTGAAACATCGTCGTCATAGCTGTCCTCCCTGTCTCCAGATAAATTCTTGCTGTTTTCTTCAGGACCCGCCCCTTCCGATCGCGACGGTTGGCCTTCCGGCCGCCCGCGAGCGATCCGCGTTGACGGGATTGTCTTCCCGATGACGATTATGCTGCGTTCCCGGCCCTCTGAATGCTGACGGCCTTTTCCTGCCGGAGCAGGATCAGGGCCAGGAAGCCGCCGACCAGGGTGAGGGCGGCAAAAGCGTAATAGGCGTAATTGAACGAATTGGTCGCCTTGAGGATGAATCCGACCACCATGGGGGCCAGGATGCCCGAGAACGATCCGCTGCCGAGCATGAAGCCGGTGACCTTGGGGACGTCGGCCCGGTTGAAGACCCCCATGACCAGGGAGAACATGATGTTCATCGTGCCGTACGCAAAGAACGATGCCATGAAGAAGCACGCCAGGCTCACCTCGATGGACGGCGTGATGACCGCGTAGACGATCAGCGGCACGGAGCAGAACATGTTGAAAGAGACCCAGCCGGCCCGGTGCTTGAAGGGGAGGCCCCGGTCCGAAAGCCAGCCCAGAACGAGGGCGCCGAGAGCCGCGCCCACGAATGGAAGCGAGGACAGGAAGCCGCTCTTCACGAGGGACAGCCCCCTGGCCTTCAGGAAATACGTCGGGATCCAGTTGATGTTGGCCCACACGAACATCAGGTCGGAGAAGTAGACAAAGCAGAGCATCCAGACGATCGGGTTCTTGAGGTATTGAGACAGGGTCGCGCTCTGCGCCGTCAGCGCCGCGGCACCGTCCGCCCTGGCGATGGCCGTTTCGATCTTTTCCCGCTCGTCCTTCGAGATATGCGGATGGGACGCCGGATCGTCCCGCAGGCGAAGCAGAACGAGGCCGACCAGGGCAAAGCCCAGGACGCCGAAGATATAGAAAACCGAATGCCAGCCGTAAGACGCTACGATGAGACCCGCCAGCGGGATCCCGATGATGGCGCCCACGTTCATGGCGGAAGACATGACCCCGATGGAGAAGGCCCTTTCCGTGGGAAGCATCCAGTGGTTCAGGAGCTTCGTGCAGATCAGGAACATCGGCCCCTCGCACATCCCGAAGAGGACCCGGATCACCAGAAGGCTGATGAAAGACCATCCGAAACCGGTAAAGATGGTCATGATGGACCACAGGACGATGATCACGGACAGGAATTTGCGGGCGGAGTATTTCTGGGCGAGATAGCCACCCGAGAAATTCATAATGGTATATCCGATATTGAAGCCGCTCATGATGATTCCCATGAGGGCGACATCGATCGTTAATTCTTTAATGATGAGAGGTGCCGCAACGGAGAAATTAAAGCGATCAAAATAGGAAAGCATTGTTACAACAAAAACCCAGAACACAACTTCCCAGCGATAACTCATCATTTTCATAAAATTACCCCCTTGTTATAATGTTTATTCATCCAAATACTCCCCTTATTTTCTATTTATTATGTTTTTACATGCTTTTGTTCCATCCGACATTCTATAATAAAGCGACATTCTCTTTGTTTAAATAGATCGAATATTAAATATTAAAATGGATTTGACATTTTCGGCCGTGTTCGATATAGAAACACCTCAAAAACTTGAGGCACTATAGATAACAGTTGCTTGATTTAAACAATCCGCAAAAATTGGGATTTAACATCATCAAGATTAGGGAATTTAATATCCCTAATTCAGGGGATCCCCGATGCCGTCCTTGAATCGGTTCCTGAGGAATAAAAAAGAGGCGCTGCTGAAAGACATCATCGGCGGCCTGGATGAACTGACGCCGACGCCTTACATCGACCACCTGGCCCGCTCTCCCGAAGGGCAGCGGCGGATTCGCCTGTGGCTGGAACTGCTGGTTCAGGCTCTGGAGGGAAACGAGCAGGCCCTATTCGACGATCAGCATGATATCGGTTACATCCGGGCGACCCAGGGCTACGAGTTCTCCCAGACATCCCCCTTCTATCCGACGGCCCTGAAGATCCTGAACAAAGCCCTGACGGAAGCGGATGAACCGGTCACGGTGGATTTCTTTCGCGACTACCGAAGGCTGATGGAGTACTATCTCCACGGTTATCGAATGATATCCGAGTCGTACATCAACACCCGCGAGGACATCATTCAGGAAAAGGTTTTTCATCTCGAGGAGCTCTACGACTTTACAAAAGAGATTATCGTCACGCAGGATATCGAAAGCATTATTGAAATCCTCCTGAAAAAAATCCACCGGCTCATGGAGCGGGGATCCTGCCACTTCCTCCTTTCCCAGAACGGCACGGGTCGCAGCGTCTACAGCCAGCCGCGGAGGGACCCGGCAAAGGACATCGTCCGGCTCATGGAGAGGTCCTATCTCGACCGTTCCATCCTGTTTCAGAGCCAGTCGGGATGGGTCACGAACCGGATCCGGAGGATCAGGAAGAAGACCTTCGCAGCCGTTCCCGTTTACCTGCGCGGCCAGTCCTACGGTGTGATCGCGCTGGTCAACAGGAAGACCCCCTTCGAGTTCACGCCCCGGGAGCTCGACCTGCTCAATCCGTTCCTTTACATTTCCGTGATTGCGCTGGACAACGCCTTCATGTTCCGGCAGATCGAGCAGAACAATCAGCAATTGCGGTTTCTCACGGAAAAGATCATCACCATCCAGGAAGAAGAGCGCAAACAGATCGCCGTCGACATTCACGACACCCTGGCCCAGACCCTGGCCTCGATCGGCTACAAAATCGAATTCTGCAAGGAGCACGTGCATCACCCCGAACAACTGGAAGCCCAGCTCAATCTCCTGACGGGGATCGTCAAGAATGCAATCTTCCAGTCCCGCAGCCTCATGTCGGAGCTGCGGCCGGAGCTCATCGACACCATCGGCCTGATGGCGGCAATCCGCCGCCTGCTGGACAACTTCGAGACAGCGACCGGAATCGGCGTTCACGCCGACCTGCCCGCCAGGGTCGATGCCCACGCGACGGCCAGCATCTGCATCTACCGCGTCCTGCAGGAGGCACTGGCGAACATCGGCAAGCATTCGCAGGCAGCAGCCGCCCATGTGACGCTGAAGGAAAAAGGCGGCCGCATATCCCTGACCGTATCGGACAACGGAAGAGGCTTCGACATTTCCTCGGGACTGCTGAAAATGGCCAGCCAGAACAGGCTGGGCCTGGTGTTCATGAGGGAGCGGGTCGAGGCGTGCGGCGGGAAATGCACCATTGAAAGCTCCAACGGCAAGGGGTGCCGGATCGAGATAACGGTCCCCCTGGAGAAGAGAAAAGAATCATGAGCATCAAGGTAATGGTTGTCGACGACCACGACATCGTCCGGGAAGGCCTGAGACAGATCCTGGAGATCTCGCCCGACGTGAACGTGATCGGCGAAGCCAGAAACGGACTGGACTGTCTGGAGCAGCTCGACCACGTTTCCCCGGACATCATCTTCATGGACATCCAGATGCCGGGCATCAGCGGCATCGAGACCACCCGGCTGGCACGCAAGAAAAAGCCCGGCGTGCGGGTCATCATCCTGACCATTTACCACGACGCGGAATTCGTGACGGAAGCGATCCAGGCGGGAGCGATCGGCTATGTGCTGAAGACCGTCGGCAAGGACGAACTGCACAAGATCATCCGCCATGTCATGGACAATCACGCCTTTATCGATCCCCTGGTGACCTCCTCCGTGATCGATGAGATCAAAAGAGATGGAAAGGTTGCGGAAAAGACGGAGAAACCGGTCTTTACGAAACGGGAGCTGGAGGTCATGAGCGGGCTTGTCGCCGGACAGACGGATCGGACGATCGCCGCATCGCTGAATATTTCGGCACACACGGTCCGGTCCCACATCAAGAACATCTTCCAGAAACTGGGAGTCGGCACAAAATCCCAGGCCGTGGCGGCGATCCTCCGCGAACGGATCATCACCGAATGACCGAACCCGGATCGGAGCCGGCCGCCTGCCCGCCGGAGGCACCGCCCTCGTATCAATTGGAATTGACAGGACAAAAAGCACACCCTATAGTCGGCCTGTGAAAAAACAGGATCTTACCCATCTCGACCATCGTATGGCGGAAGCGGAGAAGCGGACGGGCGCCCAGATCGTCCTGGCGGTCATCGGGCGCAGCGACTCTTATCCGGAGCTTCCCTGGAAGGCCTTCGCCCTCGGGGCGGCCCTCGCCGCGCTGCCGGTCTTCGCGATGAACGGGATGCGGCCGGGATGGGCCT
>CAZODI010000026.1:48749-52202 GCA_964578535.1 uncultured Syntrophaceae bacterium | reverse complement strand
TTCATGTTGATGCCGCCCATTGTGTGGTGAACCTTGGGCATGAGCCGCAGGGCATACCAGGGGCCGGGGCCGAGGGGCTTCTGGTTCTTCTGCAGGTACCGGCCCCACTCCTCGTCCTTGCCCGCCAGGACGCTCTTGTTCCATGTGTCGATGGTCTTCTTCAGGGGCTCCAAGGGAACGTTATAAGCCGCCGCCATCTCTTCCAGCGTCTTGTACTCCTTCACGACGCCCCGCTCCATCAGCTTCGGCATGTACTCTGCCAGCAGCTTTTTGCCGATGGCGTACCCGTTCGCGTCCGTCATGGCGATGCACTTGTTCCCCGCCTTGATGATCGCGTCGGCCCGGATTTTCCGGTCCGCCAGCTCATTGACGAAGCGCTTGCCCGTCTTGGTGTCGATCCAGAGGCCGTACATGGCGGCGCAGAGCTGGGCGAAGAAGGGGGAGAGGCCCATTCCCTTTTCATCCGGGCTGCCCCAGGGACCCAACTGGATCCAGGAGAGCTGGATGGGCGTGCAGCCGATCCGGAAGGCTTCCCGCAGGGCCTCGGCGGTGGCGCCGGGCTGGTTGGTCGTCTGCATTTCCGTCGTCAATCGGGGATCCTGAAGGGTCCGGAAGGCCACGTCGGCGCCGAATCCGCCCGTGGCCAGGACAACGGCCTTCCTGGCCTTGATGTCCTTCACCTTGCCGCTGCCCGCCTTCGGGAAGGTGTAGCCCTCGCGAACCTGGACGCCCTTCACCCGACCGTCGGCGTCCCGGTAGATCTGCGTCAGGTAAGCCCGGGTACGGGGCACGACACCCAGCTCCTTCAGCTTCAGGAGCTGCTGCTGCACGATGGCCGAGCCGCTCTGGTTGTAGGTGCTGTACATCCGCGGGACGGAATGGCCGCCCTCCTGGGTCAGCTTGTCCTTGTACTTGACACCCAACTCGTTGATGGTCCACATCACGGTGCTGACGGACTGGTCCGCCACCATCTTTGCCAGCTCCACGTGGTTCAGGTTCAATCCCGCCGCGAGCATATCCTTCAGGAGCAGCTCCGGGGAATCCTTGATTCCTTCCTTCTCCTCCATGGGTGAACCCGCCGCCGATACGACGCCGCCGTTGATGATGGAGTTGCCGCCCGGGGTCGGCATTTTTTCGAGGACCACCACGGAGGCGCCGGCCTTCTTGGCCTCATAGGCCGCCGCCAGTCCGGCGAAACCGCTGCCGATGACGACGACATCGAAGGTCTCCTGCCACTTCTTCGGCATGGGAGCCGCCTCGGCATTCCAGGGCTTCATCGCGAGTGTGCCCGCTGCGACGCCCGCAGCTGCAGCCGCGCCGCTCGTTTTCAAAAAGGTTCTTCTCGTCATTGCTTTCGGGGTTTTTGTTTCTTCCAACATGTCATACCTCCTGAATTTCCATTCGCATGGATGGGTTATTATCCCCCCGTACAACCCCTCTTTTCCTGCTTTGGTTTATCCGTTTCTGCCGGATAAACGGCTTTTTCTTACGCCGACTGACGATCCGAAGTCAATCACGGATCGTATATGACTGTATTTATTCATGATCATGTCGTCCTGGAATCAACTGTTTCGTGGGGGTATCGGTCTTAACGAGGCCGGTTGATCTTGAGGGCCGGGAACGATATATAGATACATCGTGTGCCCGGCTGTCCGAAACAGAGATGGAGAAGAATCTTCGGGAGAGGGGAAAGGGGAAGTGATGGAAATGGGAAACCACGGCTGTAACGGGACCGTCCTGACCGCTCGCTTCCGGGACGCCCTCGCCCTGGCGGCCATCCTTCACGCGGACCAGGTCCGCAAGGGATCGGGGATTCCCTACGTAGCGCACCTGCTGACCGTCGCCGCCACCGTGATCGAGGAGGGGGGTAGCGAGGATCTCGTCATCGCGGCACTCCTTCATGATGCGGCGGAGGACCAGGGCGGCGAGGAGATCCTGGCGCGGATCCGCTCCCTGTGCGGAGAGTCCGTGGCGGCCGTCGTGGCGGCCTGTTCGGATACCACCGAGTCGCCAAAGCCTCCGTGGCGGGAGCGGAAAGAGTGCTATATCGCGCACCTGGCGGCGGTTCCCGAGGGTGTTCTCCTGGTCTCCCTGGCGGACAAGCTTCACAACGCCCGGGCGATCCTGAGGGATTACCGGACCGTGGGCGAGGACCTGTGGGAGCGGTTCCGCGGCGGTCGGGACGGGACCCTCTGGTATTATGAAACCCTGGCGGAGGCCTTCGAACGCACCGGGAAACACCGAAGGCTGGCAGGGGAGTTCCGGTCCGTTGTGGATGAACTCGTCCGGGTTGCCGGAAAGGCTGTATCCTGAACGTCCTGAGGCCGGGGAGGAATGCCTGCCTCAACCAACTGAAAAGCGAGGTGCCGGAAATGAATCTGGAAATGGAACCCCTGTCGCCGGACCACGGCCGGCCGGTCATCGATATCTTCAATCACTACATCGAACACACCTTTGCCGCGTTCCTGGAAACCCCGGTTCCCTATGCCTTCTTCAACGTTCTGCTCAAGACGGCGGAAGGCTATCCCTCCGCGGCCGTGAAGACGGAGACAGGGGATGTCATCGGATTCGGGTTCCTGCGTCCGCACAGCCCGATCCCGACCATGGCGGGGACGGCGGAGGTCTCCTATTTCCTGCATCCGGATCATTGCGGGCAGGGAATCGGCGGAATCCTGCTTGACCATCTCCTGGAAGCCGCTGCGCTGAAGGGGATCCATACCGTTCTTGCAGCCATTTCAGCGGTTAACGAACCAAGCATCCGGTTTCACCGCAGCCACGGGTTCACCGAGTGCGGCCGGTTTCGCGAGGTCTTCCGGAAAAAAGGGCGTCTCGTGGACACCGTGTGGATGCAGCGCATGCCGGCAGACGGAAAATGATCGTGACAGGAGGGCCTGTTTCGGGCATACAGCCGTAACCGCGGGCACCGCAAAGGATACAGTGCCCGCCCGCTCCGGCGATCCGGGAGGAGTCGCCGGAATTTTTAGAGGAGGAGGAAACGATGGCTATGAAGCAATGGGACCGTCCGCCGGAGATGCTGATCGACCCGGACCGGAAATACCGTGGAAAGATCGAGACCGCGCGGGGGGTCATCGAGATCGAGTTCTATCCGCAGCATGCCCCGCTCACTGTGAACAACTTCGTCTTTCTGGCCCGCGAAGGCTTTTATGACGGGGTGGTCTTTCACCGGGTGATTCCCGATTTCGTGATCCAGGGGGGTGATCCCACCGGAACCGGACGGGGCGGACCCGGATACCGCTTCGAGGACGAGTGTGCTGGAAACCCGCTGATCCATGAGCGGGGCGTTCTCTCCATGGCCAATGCCGGCCCCGGCACGAACGGCAGCCAGTTCTTCATCACCCACTCCCCGCAGCCCCACCTGAACGGAATGCACACGGTATTCGGGAAGGTCGTGGCGGGACTGGACGTCGTCGACGCAATCCGCCAGGGCGACCG
>CAZODI010000026.1:0-48649 GCA_964578535.1 uncultured Syntrophaceae bacterium | reverse complement strand
TGCGCAGGTGATCGGACATTGAGTCGGAAAGGGGACAAGCGGGTCCATGAATGCAGCGGATATCCATCGGGTGCTGGTGCTCGGCGCCGGCACCATGGGGCGCCAGATCGCCCTGTATTTCGCCCTCCGGGGCTGCGAACCCGTCCTGTATGACCTGGAAGACGCCGTCCTGGAGCGGGCGCTGGCGGCGATCCGCAAAACGGCTGAACGGATGGTCAGGCAGGGGCTGGTAGAGAAGACGGAAGCACGAACGGCCGTCGGAAGGATCTTCACGACAACCGACGCCGCGAAGGCGGCGGACGGTGCCGACCTGATCAGCGAGTCCGTCCCGGAAGACCCGGTCCTCAAGGGGAGGGTCTTTTCCCTTTTCCACGGCCTCTGTCCGGACCGGACCCTCTTCACCACCAACACCTCCTCGCTTGTCCCCTCCATGTTCGCCGCCGAGACCGGCCGGCCGGAACGGTTCCTGGCCCTTCACTTCCACGACCTTTTTCACAACCGGATTGTGGACGTCATGCCGCACCCCGGGACGGATGAGGGGGTGGTGCGTGTCATCCGGGAATTCTGCGAGCGGATGAACCTGATCCCCATCGTCCTGCAAAAGGAGTATCCCGGTTACCTCTTCAATTCCATGTTCATGGCCCTCCTGGGGGCGGCCCAGACCCTGGCGGCCGGTGGGATCGCCGAGGTGGAGGACATCGACCGAGCCTGGATGGGGGTGTTCAACATGCCCATCGGTCCCTTCGGGCTCATGGACCACGTCGGACTCGATACCGTGTGGAAGGTCGTCGAATTCTGGGCGTCCATGACCCGGGACCCGCAGGCGATGAAGAACGCCGCCTTCCTGAAAAGCCGGGTGGACAGGGGAGAACTGGGCCAGAAAGCGGGGCGGGGTTTCTATGCCTACCCGGGGCCCCGTTTCACGAAACCCGGCTTCGTTGAGGGGCGCATCAAAGAGGAAATGGAGCAGCCATGAGCCTGGAAACCCTGTTTTCACCCGTCACGATCAATGGAATGACCCTTCGGAACCGAGCCGTCATGCCTGCCATGGGGAGCGGCTACGGCAACACCGACGGCACCGTCAGCGACCGCCTGGTCCGGTATCTCGCCCGGCGGGCAAGGGGCGGTGCGGGCCTCATCATAACGGAGGTCTGCGCGGTTGCGCCCCGGGGAAAGGGCTTCCTCCGGGAGATCGGAGCCTGGAGCGACGATTTCATCCCCGGCCTGGCGGGCCTGGCCGAGGCGGTCCACCGCGAAGGGGCGAAGGTCGCCCTGCAGATCCACCATGCCGGCCGTGAGACCTTTGCCGCCGCCGCCGGCGGAACACCCGAGGCGCCGTCGCCCATTCCCAGCGTCATCATGAGGCAGCCCTGCGAGGAGATGAGCGCGGACCGGATTGCCGAGGTGGTCGATGCCTTCGCCTCCGCGGCGGTGCGGGCCCGGAAGGCGGGCCTGGATGCCGTGGAGATCCACGGCGCCCACGGGTATCTCCTGACCCAGTTCCTGTCGCCCTTTTCCAACGCACGGACGGACCGGTACGGAGGATCCGAGGAGAACCGGATGCGCTTCGTCCTGGAGGTCGTCGCGGCGGTGAGGCGGGCCGTGGGGGACCGTTTCCCGGTCCTCGTCCGGATCTCCGCGGATGAGCTGATCAAGGGCGGCTACGACCTTGAGTTCGCGAGACGGCTGGCGCCGCGCCTTGTGTCCGCCGGGGCCGATGCCATCCACGCCTCGGTGGGTGTCTATTCCACCCCGGGCAACCTGAGCATCGCGTCCATGGACACGGAGGCCGGGTTCAACCTCTTCCGCGCCCGGGCGATCCGGGAGCGGGTGGAGGTGCCGGTCATTGCCGTGGGGCGCATCAACGACCCGCGGCTGGCCGACCGGGCCATCGCGGCGGGCGATGCCGACCTGGTGAGCTTCGGCCGCCAGCACCTGGCGGATCCGGATTTCCTCGCCAAGGCCCGGGAAGGGCGATGGGACGACATCCGCTGGTGCGTCTCCTGCAACCAGGGCTGCATCGAGCGGCTGATGTTCGAGATGCAGCCCGTCACCTGCACGTTCAACCCCGAGTGCGGGAACGAGCGCGAACCGGCGGCACCGGACGCGCAGGGGCGGCGCCTGTGGGTGATCGGCGCCGGTCCGGCGGGACTTACCGCCGCCCTGGCCGCGGCAGAGCGCGGCTTCAAGGTGGAGGTCTTCGAGAAGGAGGAGGTCCCGGGGGGGCAGATCCTGCCGGCCGGCCGGCCGCCCCACAAGGAGGCCTTCCTGGACTGGGTGAGCTGGGCGGTCCGTCGGGCGAAGGAACGGGGTGTGGTCGTTCACTGCGGCCGGGAGGCCGACGCGGACCTTCTCAAGGCAGGGCGTCCCGACGCGGTCGTCCTGGCCGCCGGTGCTTCTCCGTCGGTACCGAAGATCCCGGGCATCCACCGCTGTCATGTTCTTGATGCCCGGGACGTTCTGACGGGCAAGGCGACCCCGGTGGCGCCCGCAGCCGTCCTCGGTGCAGGATACGTAGGCATGGAGACGGCGGATTACCTCCTGGCCCGGGGCATCGATGTCACGGTCCTCGAGATGAAGCCCGTTTATCCGGTGGGCAAGCTCACGTCCCATGGGTACTGGCTGCATCTGCGGCTGAAGGAGCGGGGTGCCCGGATCCTCCTCGGTGCGACGGTGACGGGGATCGGGGAGAATACCGTTTCCTGCCGGCAGGGGGAGAAGGAAGAAACCGTCCCCGCCGCCTCGGTGATCACGGCCCTGGGGGCCCGGACAGAGAACGGGCTGGAAGATGTGCTGCGAGAGCTGGGCATCCCCTGGCGGACCGTCGGAGACGCGGCGGGGCCGCGGCGCCTCCTGGAGGCCATTCACGAGGGCGACCGGGCGGGCCGGGAGCTCTGATCAGCGGAGGCAGACGCTCAGGATCTCGATGAGGTCGGTTTCCCCCTCCAGGACCTTCCGGATCCCGCTCTGCAGCAATGTGTTCATGCCCTCCGACGAGGCCGCCTTGCGGATGGCCGCGATGGATTTCCTGCTGATGATCATCTGCTTGATGCTGTCGCTGGCTACCAGGAGCTCGTAGATGCCCATCATCCCCCGGTAGCCGGTGTCATTGCATTCGGGACAGCCTTTCGCCCGGCTGATTTTCCGCTTGTCCGAAAACTCCATTCCCAGTGCCTCGAAGGCCTTCTCTCCGTACTGGTGTGCCATCTCGTCCCATTCCTCGCGGCCGACGGGAACGGATTCGCGGCAATGGGTGCAGAGGCGGCGGACGAGGCGCTGGGCCAGGACGCACAAGAGTGAATCGGCGAAGCCGAAGGGATCGATGCCCATGTCCAGGAGGCGGACAATGGTCTCCGGGGCGTTGTTCGTGTGCAGGGTGGACAGGACGAGGTGGCCCGTCGTGGACGCCTCGACGCCCATCTTGGCCGTTTCGTAGTCCCGCATCTCCCCCACCATGATGATGTCCGGATCGGACCTGAGGAAGGCCCGCATGGCGGTGCTGAAGTCCAGGCCGATCTTGTGGTGCATCTGGACCTGGCGGATCCCCTTCTGCGTGATCTCGACGGGGTCTTCGGCGGTCCAGATCTTGGTGTTGGGACGGTTCAGGCGGTGAAGGGCGGCGTGGGCCGTCGTGGTCTTGCCGGAGCCGGTGGGGCCGACGATCAGGATCAGCCCGTAGGGCTTGTCGAGCTGCTCGACGAACCGGGTCAGGATCTCCTGCGGCATCCCCAGTTCGCCCAGGGTCATGATCTTTCCGCGGGTCAGGATCCTCAGGACCACGTCCTCCACGTAGCCGTGGGTCGGCATGGTGGCCACCCGCAGCTCGATCTCCTCGCCGTTGGGCCTTGTGTGCCGGATCTTTCCGTCCTGGGGCAGGCGCCGCTCGGTGATGTCCAGGCTGGAGAGGATCTTGATGCGGGAGATGATCGCCGCCCGGTAGTCGTACGGCAAGGTCCGGTACGGAAAACACTCTCCGTCGACCCGAAACCGTACGAGGACCTCCCTGTCCCGGATGTCCGGCTCGATGTGGATGTCCGAGGCGCGGCGCAGGCAGGCCTCGTTGATGATCTCGTTCACCAGCCGGACGATGGTTCCGTCCGTCTCGCTGACGTCCGCGAACTCCTCCCGCCGGTCGCCGTTTTCCGCCGCGCTCTCTTCGGCCCGGGCCTCCTTCAGGTAGCAGGTCCCGTAGAAATGGTCGATGAACTTCAGGATGTCTTCCCGGGAGGCCACGCAGTACTCGATCTGCTTCGTTTTCAGCAGGCTTTCGATGCTGTCCCGACGCGGCAGGTCGGCCGGGTTGTCCACGAGGACGGAAATTCGCCCCTCCCGCCGCTCCAGGGGAACCCAGCCCTCGCGGTGCAGGTATTCGTGCTTGAGGTTTGCAAGGAGGCTGCGGGGGACGGGAATCCGCTCGTCGAAGCAGACGGTACGGAGTGGAGCGTCTTTCTGCGAATTCCGGTCGGACCGGACGGTTGTGTCTTCCACCGTATTCCCCTTGGGTTGGACATCCGGGTGCCTCATCCATGCCTCCTGTGCGGTAGTTCCTGAAAAACCGGCTCATTATAGGAGAATCGCCCCCATTGTTCAATGCGGATCTGGTGGAGTTGTACTGCGGGGCGGGACTGTACCTTGGGCTTACACCGGTCTTTTGGAGCGGCTGCCGGTCCGAGCATCGATGGATGCCGGTACTGACCGGGATACGGAATCGTGCTATAAAGAGACAAACCCCCTATGGATCGAGCCATGGAGATCGTCTATCTCTCCGATGTCCACGACGCCTTCGACCGGGTCAGGGAACTCCTGTCCCGGACGGACGCTGACATTTACGTCATTGCGGGCGATCTGATCGATCGCCCCTTCTACACGCAGGAGATGTCAGCCCGATACCGGAAAAGGCAGGCGTCCTTCTCCGCGCTCCGCCACCGGCTCGGCGACGGGGAGATGGACATGGAGGATTTCGTCTCCGCTCTCCTGGAGCGAACCGGCGTGCCGGACGACGTCCGGCGGCAGGCAGAGGAATTCCGGGAGGAGACCGTCCGGGGCCGCCGGGTCATGCAGCAGAAGTACAAGATCCTCGAGAGCATCCTGCGCCTCAAGACGGGTGCCCGGATCCTCTGCCTGCCGGGGAACTACGACATGGACCTCCAATACACCTCTCTCCATGAGCGGGACCTGCACCGGCACTGGATTCAGGCCGGGGGGCTGAGGATCGCCGGCTACGGGGGGGCCGACATCGTGACCCCCGGCATTCCCGAGCAGTATGCGGTGAAGTATCTGGCCGACCGGGGCGTCAGCGAGATGGCCCGGTTCTTCGGCGAGGCGCGGCCGGACATCGTGGCGACCCACAAGCCGGCCCACGGCGTCCTCGACCATCTCCCGTCGCGGGGAGAGAGCGGATCGCCGGAGCTGCGGCGCTACTGCGAGGAGAGCGGGGCGATCCTGTGCCTGACGGGCCATCTGCACGACCAGTGGGGATTCGAGGAGATCGACGGAACGGTTTATCTCAACCCCTCCAATTTCGGAGAGGTCCAAGAACCCGGCGGCAGGATCTCCGAAGGGGGGTTTTTCTACGCCGTCGAAACCGGGGATCGCCGGTTGGAGCGGATCGTCCTTCGCAAGCTGACCCGGCAGGGAGTCCATGATGTCGTCGCCTTCGAGCCCGGCGGAAATGGATGGACCAGGGCCGTGCTGGACCGCGACCGTTATGGAGCGCTCCTCTTGGGAAAATCCGTCGACCGGGAGGGGAGGGGGGACAGCCGGGAACCGAGGACACGCCTGATCTCCCTCATGGCGCGGTTCTTTCCCGGCCCCGGCGGGATGGCCGGTGCGGGACCTCTGCAGGCGCATGTCGTTGAGGCCTGCGGACGGATCGGGGCAAGCCTCGACATCTGCGCGGGGGTGGATCTCGTGAGCGGCGGCGATCCCGTCCCCTCCGGGTCAATGCCGCATCTGGATCTGGTCGTCTATCTCCACCGCAATGATTCTCCGGAAAAGGAGAAGGGTGAGGGTGGTGCGGGTCCCTGGTTCGAAGAGGCGTTGGAGGCGCTTCGGCCGGACCTGGAGGCCTTTCCCGGTGCCGCTGTCGTCGACGGCATCGACTTGGAGCGGGTGAATCGGAGCATCTGTACGAAGGACTACGAGTGCGACGCGCTGCAGCGGTTCACCGCGTACCGGTCCGTGGGACGCCTGCTCGCACCCGGTGCTGCACCCGCGGTGGAGGGACGGCTCGATGCGGACCGGGCGTTCCGCGGGGAGATTGAGGGGACCGGCGGCACCTACATGGAGATTTTTCTCGACATCGCCGCCGCGGTCGGGACCATGAGAGAATTCGATGCCGGCCTCAAGGAACTGGGAATCGTCGCCCCCGAGGCCTATCGAAGAAAAATCGAAGGAGGGCTCCATGGCCATCGCAAAGGATAAGGTGAAACGGCTGATCAAGATGGCGGATTTCCTCTCTGCCTCCTTCAACATGGAGGAGGCCTGCGGGATTCTGGTCCGGGAAATGCCCCGGCTGTTCCCCGCCGGTGTCTTTTACCGGCATCAGGCCGCACGGGACCTGCTGGAAGCCGAGGCGTCCTGGGGGATGTCGCCCCGGGAGGCCGTCTTCGCACCTGCGGACTGCCACGGGGTCCGGAGAAACCGGCCCCACCTGGTGGCCGGAACGGCCAAGGGCATGCCCTGCCGACACGCCGAGGCGGAGACCGACGGCAGGGCCTCCGTCTGTGTACCCATGACGGTATACGGCGAGTTTCTGGGACTGCTCCACATCCGCTTCGACCTGCCCTCCGTGGAATCGCGGCGGGCCGTCGACGCGGCGGAGCAACTGGCCGTCCTGGCGGCCCAGCAGGTCCGGCTGGCCCTGAGGAACATCCAGCTCCGGGAGGAGTTGAGCAGCCTTTCAACCCGGGACGCCCTGACGGGCCTCCTCAACCGGCGATTTCTGGAGACGACGCTGGAGCGGGAGCTGAAGAAGGCAAAACGGCAGGGACAGCCCCTGGGTGTTGTGTTCATGGATGTCGATCACCTGGGGCACATCAACCAGACGTACGGCATCGAGGAGGGGGAGCGGATCATCCGCGACCTGGGCGCGTTCGTGGGCGGCAACGTACGGGACGAGGATATTGCCTGCCGCTGGGGGGCGGACGAATTTGTCCTGATTCTTCCGGGGAGCGATCTGGACACGACGCGGCGGCGGGCGGAGAACCTGCGGGCGATGCTTAAGGAGCAGGAACGGGTGGCCGGGCATCAGCACATGCGGCGGGTGACCCTGTCCATGGGCGTGGCCTCCTCGCCGGAGAACGGGGAGACGGCGGGAGACATTCTCCAGGCTGTCCGCCTGGCGGTGAAGCGGGCCAAGCAGGAGGGCCGGGACCGGGTCTGCACGCCCCCTTGAACGGAGCGCCCGCCCATCCTCCCTCCCTCCCGTTTTCTTTCACCCCTGTGTGCCGGACTTCCGCGCGTCGATGTCGCCGGGGTACATCATCGCATCCTGGCCCCGCTCGCGGGTCCGGACGCGGATGACCTCTTCCACGGGGGTGACGAAGATGATCCCGTCGCCGGGCTCGCCGGTGTAGGCGGATGTGAGGATGGCCTCCAGGGCGGCCTCCAGGTTGCGGTCCGACAGGACGATGTTGACCTGGATCTTGGGCAGCACGTTGACCTGGTAGGTTCCGGCGCGGCCGACCAGTTGTACACCGCCCTGGCGCCCGTGACCCCGGACCTCGAACATGTTCATTCCCACGATGCCGATCCCCGCCAGGGCCTCCTTCACGTCGCAGACCTTGTCTTCGCGAATGATCGCCTCGATCTTCTTCAGCATGGTTGTCTCTCCAAGATGTCTTTGAAATCTATTTAATATTCGGGTTTCGATTCCTGGATGCTACGAATAGGACCTCTCCCCATGGGAGCTGATGTCCAGCCCCACTTCCTCTTCCATGGGGGAGACGCGGAGTCCCATGCTCCAGTGGAGAAGCTTGGCCAGCACGTAGGTCATCCCGAAGGAGAAGGCGATGGTGACGAGGATCGCAACGATCTGGACGCCGACCTGGCCGGGATTGCCGAAGAAGAGGCCGTTGGCGCCGTCGCCGTTGACGGCCGTCGTGGCGAACAGGCCCGCGGCGATCATGCCCCAGGTGCTGGCGATGCCGTGGCAGGCCCAGACGTCGAGGGACTCGTCGAGCTTGCGGCGGTCCCGGAAGCGCATGGCGTAATAGGACAGGGGCGCCGCGACGGCGCCGACGACCATGGCGGCCAGGGGGGTGATGAAGCCCGAGGCGGGCGTCACCGCTGCGAGGCCCACGACCATGCCCGTGGCGATTCCGAGGGTGCTGGGCCGCCCGTCCAGCCAGGAGAGGAGCATCCACACCAGTCCTGCTGACGCCGCCGAGGTGTTCGTCGTGAGCAGGGCATTCACGGCTGTTCCATTGGCGGCGAGGGCGCTGCCGGCATTGAAGCCGAACCATCCCACCCATAGAAGCCCCGCTCCCAGAACGGTCAGGGGAATGTTGTTGGGCTCCATGGGGGACTTTCCGAAACCGCGCCGCGGGCCGATCACCAGCGCGAAGGCCAGGGCCGAGAACCCGGCGGCGATGTGGACCACGGTGCCGCCGGCGAAATCCAGGACGCCCATGCTCTTCAGCCAGCCGCCCTGGCCCCAGACCCAGTGGCAAAGGGGATCGTAGACCAGGGTCGCCCAGAGGAGGCTGAAAAGAAGAAAGCCCTTGAACTTGACACGCTCGACGAAAGCGCCGGTGATGAGGGCCGGCGTGATGACCGCGAACATCATCTGGAAGGCGGCGAAGAGGCTGTGGGGGATGGTTTTGCTGTAGTCCGCGTTGGGGGCGGCGCCGACGCCCTCAAAGCCCAGGAAGTTGAGCCCTCCGATCAGCCCGTTGATGGACGTGCCGAAGGCGAGCGAGTAGCCGAAGAGGACCCACTGGACACCGATCAGGGCCATGAAGACATAGCTCAAGGTCAGGGTGGACAGGACGTTTTTCCTCCGGACCATCCCTCCGTAAAAGAACGCCAGGGCCGGGGTCATCAGGAGGACCAGGGAACAGCACACGAGGATCCAGGCGGTGTCGCCCGCATTGATGGGGGTATTCATAATCTCCGCTCCTTCGTTAAATGGATCAAATAAAAGCAATTTGCCGGCCAGGTTTCGACGTGTGTAATATCAGCTGGTTGCGCGACTCTGCCCCCTGGGATGCCGAACGGAAATGTTCCGAATGAACGCGATGGCACGGATTTGTTGCAAACGTGCGGTGTGAACCGGAAGGCGGGAAATATGAGGAAAACCGGAATAGAACGGGAAGCGCGTTTGACAAGCAAAAGGCTTTCCACTACATATCCGGGCAGGAAGAATCCCGGGGACAGCGATCCGCGTCGGGGATGCCTTCCGATGATCAACATGCCGGGGAGGACATCATGGAATCCTATTTCGACGACCGGGAAACCCTGAGCCGGGAGGAACGGCTCCGCATGCAGGTGGAGGCGCTTTCCCGGATGATGGAGAATGCCGGCCGCCGGTCGCCGGTCCTGCGGAGACAGTTCGAAGACCTGAAGATCAGCCCGTCCGACATCAAAACGGCGGCGGATTTCGAGCGACTGCCGGTGGTCTCGCGGGAACGGCTCGTGGAGATGGAACTGAAACACCCGCCGTACGCGGGCCTGGAAAACCCCGACGCACCCATCGACCGGATCTTCATTTCCCCCGGTCCCGTCTACGAGCCCCACCTGGGCGAGGAGGATGTCCTCTGGGCCCGGGCCTACAAGGCCGCCGGTCTCGGAAAGGGCGACGTGGTCCTGAACGCCTTCTCCTATCACATGGTCGCCGCGGGGCTTACGTTCCACGGGGGGCTGCGCAAGGTCGGCGCGACGGTCATCCCGTCGGGGGCCTCGAGCGCCCAGGCCCAGGTGCAGCTGATCCGGGACCTCGGTGCCACGGCCTACACGGGGACGCCGAGTTTCCTGATGGCGATCATCGAGAAGGCAAAGGAGATGGGGTACGACTTCGGGAAGGACTTCCGGGTCCGGAAGGCCTGCTTCGCCGCCGAACCCCTGTTTCCGGCCATGCGGACGCGCTTCGAGACGGAGTTCGGCATCGACACCTACCAGATGTACGGCGCGACGGAGGTGGGGGATGTCGCCTACGAGTGCCGGGAAAAGAAGGGCTGGCACCTCTGCGAGGAGGTCTATGTCGAGATCGTCGATCCCGCGACGGGGAAGGCCGTTCCCCCGGGGACCCCGGGAGAAATCGTCGTGACGCGGTTCAACGACGTCTTCTACCTGTTCCGCTTCGGCACGGGCGACCTCTCCCGAATCGTCGAGGAGCCCTGCCCGTGCGGCCGGACGTCCCTGCGCCTCGCCGGGATCCTGGGCCGGGTGGGGGACGCCGTGAAGGTCCGGGGGCTCTTCGTCGCCCCGAGCCAGCTCCAGCAGGTGGGTGCAAAATTCCCGGAGATCCGGAAGTTCCAGGTCGTCGTCGGCCGCAGCGGCGACAAGGACAGTCTGGACGTCCGCATCGACCCGCTGGAGGCGCCGGGCGACCCCTCCTCCCTGGAGCAGGCCTTTCATAAGGTCTTCCGGGAGATCTGCACCGTCCGGATCGACCGGATCGAGCTCCTGAAGCCGGGGACGCTCACGGACGACGACAAGCGGATCGTCGACGAGCGGGAGTGGAAGTAGGAATCGCCGTCAGACCCGGATCATGATTTCCGCGCGGACGGTTCGGCGGGATGCCGCCGGATCGTCGGAACCCCGGTGGTGAAGCCCGCCGCCCGCTCTCAGCCCATCTCCCCCATGGCCAGCATCAGGCCGGTCAGCTCCTTGATGCGGTCCCGCAGCTCCGCCGCCTTCTCGAACTCCAGGTCCTTCGCCGCGGCCTTCATCTCCTTCTTCAGACGCTCGATGACGGCGGTGATCTCCTCCTCCGTGCCGTAGGCCGCCCCGGGCTCCTTCACGACGGGGACGGTGACGTAGTCCGCCTCGTACACCGATGAGAGGACGTCGGAGATGGACTTCCGGATGCTCTCGGGGGTGATGCCGTGCTCCTCGTTGAAGCGGTGCTGAAGCTCCCGGCGGCGCTTCGTCTCCTCCAGGCAGGCCCGGATGGCCTGGGTCTCCCGGTCGGCGTACAGGATAACCCGGCCGGCGATGTTCCGGGCGGCCCGGCCGCTGGTCTGGATGAGGGACCGCTCGGACCGCAGGAAGCCCTCCTTGTCGGCGTCCAGGATTGCCACCAGGGACACCTCCGGGATGTCCAGCCCCTCCCGTAGGAGGTTCACCCCCACCAGGACGTCGAACTCGCCGAGGCGGAGGTCCCGGATGATGGCCACCCGCTCGAGGGTCTGGATGTCCGAGTGGAGATAGCGGACCCGGACGCCCAGTTCCTCGTAGTAGCGGGTCAGGTGCTCTGCCATCCGCTTCGTCAGGGTCGTCACGAGGACCCGCTCCCCTTTGTCCGTCCGCTCGCGGATCTCCGCCAGGAGGTCGTCCACCTGGCCCGCCACGGGCTTGACGGCGAGCTCCGGGTCCATGAGCCCCGTGGGGCGGATGATCTGCTCGACGACGCGCCCCCGGGCCTTTTTGATTTCATACTCGGCCGGGGTGGCGGAGATGTAGAGGCGCTGCTGGGGGAAGGCCTCGTACTCGTCGAACCGGAGCGGCCGGTTGTCCAGCGCCGAGGGCAGGCGGAAACCGTGGTTCACCAGGGTCTCCTTCCGGGACCGGTCCCCCCGGTACATGCCGTTCAACTGGGGGATCGTGGCGTGGCTCTCGTCGACGATGATGAGGGCGTCCTTCGGCAGGTACTCCACGAGGGTGGGCGGCGGCTCCCCGGGCTCCCGGCCCGTCAGGTGCCGCGAGTAGTTCTCGATTCCCTGGCAGTAGCCCATCTCCTCCATCATCTCCAGGTCGAAGAGGGTTCTCTGCTCCAGCCGCTGTGCCTCCAGGAGCTTGCCCTGTTCCTTGAGCCAGGCCAGGCGCTCCTTCAGCTCGACCCGGATGTCCTTCACGGCCCGCTCCAGGTTGTCCCGCGTCGTGACGTAGTGGCTCCCGGGATAGACGGCCATCTTGTCCACCTTCATGAGCCTCTTCCCCCGCAGGGGATCCACCCAGGAGATGGCCTCGATCGTGTCGCCGAAGAACTCGATCCGGACGGCCCGGTCCTCCTCGTAGGCCGGGAAGATCTCCACCGTATCCCCCCGGACCCGGAAGGTTCCCCGGTGGAAGTCGATGTCGTTGCGCTCGTACTGGATCGCCACGAGATGTCGCAGCAGGTCGTCCCGGGGGAGCTCCAGGCCCTCCGCCAGGTTCACCTGCATCCCCGAGTAGGACTCCGGGGAGCCCAGGCCGTAGATGCAGGAGACGCTGGCCACGATGATCACGTCGCTCCGCTCGAAGAGGGCGTGGGTGGCGGCGTGGCGCAGCTTGTCGATTTCCTCGTTGATGGACGAGTCCTTCTCGATATAGGTGTCCGTGCTGGGGAGGTAGGCCTCGGGCTGGTAGTAGTCGTAGTAGCTGACGAAGTAATGAACGGCGTTCTCCGGGAAGAGGGCCTTGAACTCGCCGTAGAGCTGGGCCGCCAGGGTCTTGTTGTGGGCCATGATGAGGGCGGGCCGCTGGACCGCCTGGATGACCTGGGCCACGGTGAAGGTCTTCCCCGACCCGGTGACCCCCAGGAGCACCTGGTGGGGATCGCCCCGGAGGACGCCCTCCGCCAGCGCCTCGATGGCCTGGGGCTGGTCGCCGGCGGGCTGGAATTCCGATGTGAGCTGAAAGCGGTTCATAGACATTATGCCGGGTGCGAGCCCGCCGGGAGGTGAGGAGCCTCCGTTGTTCCTCCAGGTCGTGACAGCGCTTTGCTTTTCGGCGGGTTTGCGGGTATAAGCGCGGAACCGGATGCGGCTTCCCTTGAGTCGCAAACTATAACGGTGCCGCCGGATCGTGTCAAATGCAAGATCCCTCCGCCGCGGCAGGGATCGATCCCGCACGGGAGGCATCATCCGGCATTCCCGAGGAGGAGACCTGTGAACCCTTCCATCGTGCGTCTTGCCGTTCCGGCGGACATGCGCTTCCTGGAGACGATCCGGGGATTTGTTCGGGAGCTGGCCTCAACCGCCGGGCTCTCCCAGAGGGAGGTTCTGGGGCTGGAGCTGGCCGCCGAAGAGGCCTCCGTCAACACCATCGAGCACGCCTATCCGGACGGCCGACCGGGAGACATCTTCCTGAAGGCGGAGATCGGGCGGACGGAGCTGGTCCTGTCCATCCGGGACGAGGGGCTGCCCTTTGATCCGGATCTGGAGCCGGCCGGTGTTTCCGGGACGGCCGCCGACGAGTTTTCGGCACAGGGCCTGGGGCTGCGGATCATTCGTCACGAGGTGGACGAGGCCCGCTTTGAAAACCTCGGCCGCCGGGGGAAGGCCCTGCGCCTCGTCAAGCGGCTGGCCGCACCCGCCGAGCCGGAGCCGGAGCGCCTGCCGCCGAGGATCGAGCCGGCCCCCCCGCAGCCGTACGAGATCCGGCCCATGAAGCCCGAGGAGGCCATCCAGGTGGCCCGGATCTTCTGGCTGGCATACGGCTATTCCTACAAAAACGAGAATTTTTACCGCCCGGAAGGCCTCCTGCACCTTGTGGGAAGCGGCCGTGTGGTCAGCACCGTCGCCGTGACCGAAGACGCCGAAGTCGTGGGGCACGTCGGCATCCTGCGGCCGACGCCGGCGCCCATGGCCGAGGCGGCCCTGCTGGTGATCAGCCCGGCCCACCGGGGCCGCGGGCTGATGGAGATGCTGTCCAGGGCCAGCGAGGCCAGGGCCCTGGAGATGGGGCTGCTCGGAATGTCCCTCAATCCCGTCACGAGCCATGCCATCAGCCAGCGGGACGTGATGCGGCAAGGGGGCAGGCCCTGCGGCCTGGACCTGGCCGCCAGCCCTCCCCGGCTGTTCAAGGCCCTCGGCCCCGAAGCGGCAACGCCCCAGCGGGAGTCCTGCCTCCACTGCTTCCGCTACTTCGACGCCCCTGTGCCGGTGAAGGTCCATGTCCCGCCCCGCCACCGGGAGATCGTTTCCCGCATCTACGAAGGCCTCGCCCAGCCCTGCACCTTCGGCGACCCGGCCCCGGCCTCGGCGCCGGGGGAGTATCGGATCGACTTCGACAAGTCGGTGCAGAAGGGGATCATCCGGGTGATGCAGGCCGACGAGCGCCAGTGGCCGGAGCTCCTCCGGGCGGCGGACGATCTGGCGGAATACGCGGGTGCGGAGGTGGTGAACCTCGACCTTCCCCTCGCGCAGCCCGCGGCGGCCCTGCTCTGCGAGAAGGCGGAGGAGGCGGGATTCTTTTTTTCGGGGCTCCGGCCCCGGGAGGCCCCGGACGGCGACAGCCTGCGACTCCAGCGGCTTCACTGCCCCTTCGATCCGGACCGGCTGCAGTTTTTCGATGAATTCGGGAGGCTGCTCTTCGATTATGTGAAGGCGGGGATGGGAGAATCGGGGGAGAAAAGAACGGGATCGGGCGGGTAGGGACCGCTCTTCGCCTGCCACGGAACGTCCCGTCACGGCTTTGCCAGGAACGCCCGCTTGATCCGCCCGTCGAATCCGGCGGATTCATAGAACGATCCGATCTCTTCGCTTGTACGTCCCGTGCACAGCATGACTTTGTAACAGCGGTTCTCCCGGGCCAGCGCCAGCGCTTCCTTCAGAACGGCCGTGCCGTATCCCCTTCGTCGATGTGCGGTGTGGGTGACCACATTCTCGATGACACCGAACGGCCGGCAGCCCCGGCTGAGATTCGGGATGATGTTCAGGGTGCAGGAGGAGACGAGCCCGCCGTCCACGAAGACGCCCAGGTACCGGAAGGACCGGCTGTTCCGGATCTGCTTCCAGACGGCCTCCACCTCCCGCCTTTCCGGCAGCGGATCGTCGGAGGCATGCATATGTGAATAGAGGGCGAGCAGGTTGTCCAGTTCCCCTTCCCGGAGCTCTCTCGTTTCCATTCGATCCTCCCGCAAACCGACCTCGGACTGCTCAGGACGTTCCCCTTCGCGCGACAATCGCCAGATTCGCGGACTGGCTTTCCTCTTCGACCTCGACGCCCGTGAGGGAAGGATAAAATCGGACATCTTCGAAACCGGTCCCGGTGAGCGTTTCCCGGAACTGGTCGTCCGTGTAGGCTTCACTGGTCATTGCGTGGCGGGACACGGCACCCGTCCCGGCGTCTACGATGAAAAAGCGCTGCGTTGCCGCCTGCCCGATGCTGTCCCAGTAACTTTCGGTCAGGCAGAGATGCGGGCGGTCCGAGAACAGACCGCCGCCTTCGCCGCAGGCATACCAGGAGCTTCCCGCCTGCCCCTGTTTCATGACCGTGTCGTACCTCTGCGGTTCAAGCAGCAGCAGGCCGTCCGGGGCGAGTGCGGAGAGGGCCTTCTCGAGGATCCGGCGCGCGTCGCTTCTCCGGAAGACGTTGAACTGGCCGAAGATCATCATGACCAGGCCGTACCCGCCGCCGTAATCCGCCTGTCGCAGGTCCTCCAGCCGGTAGCGGCAATCCAGCCCTTCACTCGCCGCGGCGGCCCGGGCATAGCGGATCGGCTCGGGGGCATAGTCGATGCCGACGCACGCATGCCCCTGCTTTGCCAGGCGGCTCGTGTACAGCCCGGGCCCGCAGGCCAGCTCCAGGATCCGTGTCGGCCTGCCGCCCAGCAGTTCTTCATGAATCCAGCCGACCTGCCGGTCGATGATCTCGAAACGGCGGCTTGCCAGGTTGTGCTCCTGGGAGAGATGCTCTGCCAGCATGCGCCGGCTGAAGTCCGGGTCGTTCCAGGGGATGTTCTCCCCCTCGGCCCAGGAAGCCGGGGGGATCGTTCGATTTGGTATGTCTTTGAGTCTCATGGTCCGGAAATATAATTGCGAATCCGTTTCAGTCGTTGACGATACTCCCAATTTCATTATCAACAATGACGGGGCTTTCAAAGAAGGTCACCGACGGAAGCACCCCGTATTTCTCGATGATAAAGTTTTCCCATTCACTGGTATAGAAGCGCTCTGCATCTTCCAGAGACTTCCATAGATAGACACCACCCGCAGTCCCGCCGTCTTGCGACAGGAGGTAGTACTTCCTGATGAGGCCCCGAATCTCTCTATACTTTGGTGCTGTTGCCGAGAATGCCTCTCTCGCCTTTTTACGGGTAAACGGTTGCGGGAGCTTGAACTGAACCAGTACCGTGATCATGGTGTCCACCTCCTTCAGGACCCCGTTTCATCGATTTGTCGTGCCTCCCAATTTGTCTTACTATACTTCCCCGCGCAGATACCGCTGTCTCAGCTCCTCGGGAAACTTCTCGATGGCGTACCGGAGCATCGTCCGCGGCATGATCCGGCAATGAACCTTCAGAAACGCCTCTTCCGCCGCCCGGTCGCGCTTGCCGATCTCCCGGAGCATCCAGCCCGTGGCTTTTTGGATCAGGTCCTCCCGGTCCCGGAGGAGCCGCTCGGCAATGCGCAGCGTCTCGGCGAATTCGCCCCGCTTGATGAAGTGGAAGGTCGCCATGACGGAGATCCTCCGGTCCCAGAGCAGCCCGGAAGCCGCCAGGGCATGAAGCGGCGCGCGGCTGCGGTCCAGAAGATGACGGCCCACAACGTGCCCGGCCGAGGCGTCGACCAGGTCCCAGTTGTTGATGAACCGCGTGTGCTCCAGGTACAGGCGGTAGATCCGCTCCCGCAGCGCGGCATTCCCCCGGGCATAGGCGCCGACCAGGATGAGAAGCGCCAGGAGCCTTGCCTCATGGAAGGGGGAATGGAGCAGATCGACGGCCTCCGGCAGGGGGAGATCCCGGTACTCCAGGGCGAGTTTCCGGATCTCCGGGACGTAGAGGCCGATGAACACGTCGCCTTCTCCGTATTCCCCTTTGGCCGTCTTGAAAAACCGCTGCAGAATCCGGACCCTCTCCGGGTTGCTCAACGCTTGCAGTCGACGCTGGATGTCGGTGGCCTTCAAATGGCAATCCTTTCCGTCATCTCCCGGGCATGCCGATCGTGCCGCGACCGGGGCGGCGGGTTCATTTCTTGGCGGCGATCAGGGCGGCCCCGAAAAACATGAACGTGGCCCCGCCCAGCCGGTTGATGGCCCGTCCGCCCCGCTCCGACACGAGCCAGCGCCTGGCCGTGCCGGCAAACAGCGCGTAAAGGCAGTGGATGACGACGACCAGCATGCTGTACGTCAGGACCTGGAGGGCAAACTGGGACCAGTAGTTCTTCGACAGGTCGATGAACTGGGGAAAGATGGAAAGGAAAAAGAAGATCACCTTGGGATTTGTGAGCTGCAGGGACAGTCCCTCCAGGAAGCGCCTGCCGAACCCGGCCTCGCGGGACGCCTGCTCCTGGAAACGCATCGCCGGAGCGCGCCAGAGCCGGATGCCCAGGTAGAAAAGGTAGGCGGCCCCGATGAACTTGAGGATCGTGAATGCCAGAGCGGAGGCGGCCAGCAGGATACCCAGGCTCGTCGCCGAGATGGCGGCGACCGCGAGGGCGCCGACGGCGATGCCGAGAATCCCGCCGAAGGTTCCCCTCATGCCGTAGCGAAGGGAGTTCGTAAGGGTCATGACGACGCCCGGTCCCGGGCTGAGCACGGTCAGCGCGGCCACGAGCAGGAAGAGCGGATAGAGCGTCAAGGGGGACCTCCGTAATGAAATGTTCGTATGGCTACACGATTTTCATCACAAAAGGCAACCCCTTCCATTGCCAGCAGGGCACGCTTCATGCCGAGGCCGCCCTGGTAGCCCCCCAGAGAGCCGTCGGAGCGGATCGCCCGATGGCATGGGATGACCAGGGGAAAGGGATTCGTTGCCAGGGCCGTGCCGACGGCGCGGGCACCCGTCGGGTTTCCCAGGTGCCTGGCGATGAGGCTGTACGTGCTGACGCTTCCCCTGGGGATCGCGTATTCGGCGAGCAGGACGCTCCGCTGGAAGGGAGAGCAGAGATCGAGGCGGACCGCCTCGAGGGAGAACCGGACGTCCTCGCCGTTCAGAAACGATTCGATGCGGTCGAGGAGGTCGTCAACTTCCCGGCAGGAAGAGGGGACGGCATTCGGGGAGATCACGCTGACCGCCTGCCCCGCCGGATTGGCCGGCCGGGAGATCAGGATGCGACGGACTTCGGGCCTGCCTCTCCCGGCGGACCAGAGGACGGCCACGGGGCCGAAGGGAGTCACGCGAAGATGGAAGAAGGGCGGATCATTCATGGGCGGGTGCGTTCACCGAAAGAGACGAGCATCATGGAAGATTTGCGGAACCGGTGTCTGCTATCGCAGCCTCTTCACCATCCGGTAGTGGCTTTTCACGCCCCGCTCCTCCAGGGGAAGAACGCGGCTCTCGGAGAGGATCTCCATCCCCAGCCGCCGATAAAACCGGACCGCCGGGTTGTCGCCGGCCACGTCGAGATGGCAGGCGTCATAGCCTCTCTCGCGGGCGCGGTCGAACGCGGCGGTCAGCAGCCTCTCGCCGATGCCTTTTCCCTGCTCCGCGGGATCCGTCGCCAGGAAAAGCACGTAATAGGCATGATTCGGGATCGGCGGCGTGAGATACCGGATGTATCCGGTGATTTCCACGTAGTGCCGCAATTCTCCGGGCGCCAGGATCTCCGGGGTCCGCTTTACCATGTTGGGGATCATCCGGTGCTGTCTTTCCCGGTCGTATCCGACTTCCAGGCCGGCGATCCTGCCGCCGGTGACGGCGACGGTGGCGTTGGTGTGGCTGTACAGGCTCTCCTTCTCTTTCCACATGGCGGTGAAGAAGCGGAGAAAACGGTCGAAATTGTTTTCGAAGAGGCAGTCCCAGAGGTGGGGATCCGTGCTGTAGATGAGCCGGGATGCGGCCTGGGCGTGCTCGGGACCGGCCGGCACGAGCGCGGGGAGATGCGGATTCGTTTCCATGGCCGGCTTTTACACTTCTTTCATCGCCTGGTCCAGATCCGCCATCAGGTCGTCCGCATCTTCAATCCCGACGGAGAGCCGCAGGAGCGAGTCGGAAATGCCGATCCTCCGGCGCTCTTCCGGGGAGATCTTCGCATGGGATGTCCCGGTGGGGGCGCAGATCAACACCTTCCAGCGCGCAGAGTTTGTGGACCACGGCGTCCTGGTTCGGTGGTACGTGCCGTCGTGAACGCAGATGGTTTCCTTCTTCATGCTGCCTGCTCCTTGCAAAGGGTTGATCTGCGACCGGGGCACCGACGGCGCGGGAGGCCGCCGGCATTCCCCGGCCGGTACTTCACTTGTCGGACGATTCGTCGAAAAACGCTTCGCAGTGGCGATTCCCTTCGGTCCCGGTGACCGACACCCATCCGCCCGCCTTGGCCGGGAATCCCAGACACACAAAGCTTTGCGGTTTCATGTCGTGGATCATGAACTTGACGGTGCTGTCTCTCTTCCCTTCCCTGTTGCAGTCCTTGTTCTTCCAGTTGCAGCAGACGTGATCTCCGGGCTGGACGCCCCACCATTCTGCGCACCTTTCCATTTTGCAGCCGTCCGTTTCCTTGACGTGGATCGGCCGGTCAATGTTGTTATAGACACAAAATGCACCCGCGCTCCCCGTCATCAGACAAAAACCGAACACGGACAGAATCAATACCGTCAAAACGAGGCTCTTCTTTCTGTACATGGAAAACGATCCTCCTTGTAATCGATTTTCTGCGTGAACATTCAATGTACGAAATGGGTCTGTCGAGGCATGCCGCTTTTCACCGTTGCCCAAACGCTTATCGGTCGTCACCGTCTTTCTCCCATGATTCATCAAAGTACGCTTCACACTTATATTGGTGCGTTTGATCACCGGATACCGACAGCCATCCACCCGCCTTGACGGGAAAGTCGACACAGAGGTTAATCGGGAGCACCTGCGTGAACGCGACAAGGAACTTGACGGTACTGTCTTTCTTCCCCTTCTCGTTGCAGTCCTTGTTTTTCCAGTTGCAGCAGGCATGGTCTCCAGGGCTGATTACTTTTATAAACTCCTTGAACTTCCTTCCACCATGCGTTTCCTGGACCTGAAATTCCAAGTCCGAATTGTTGTAGACGCAAAAGGCATCTGCGCCCTCTACCGTCAGACAGATGAAAATTGCCGAAACGAACCATACCGCAAACAAAACCGCCTTCTTGTTTTTGTACATGTCGATCTTTCTCCTTTCTTTGATTTGTCCGGTTGAACATCCGCTGCCTGAGATCGATTTTCCGCTGTCCCGCAAGTTCCTGTCCTCACTGCCTTTATTGCTGCTTTGTTTCGATTTGGACGCTTTTCAGGAAAGCGATCAGTTTGTCACGGCTGATGCTGGAGGAGATGTGAAGGTCGATCCAGGTGCCCTCCCGGACACAGCTGGCCCGTAGATTGAACTGGACCCATTCCGGCTTTTCTTTGGGGAACAAAGAATAAGTCATGACATCCCATGGGCCGATTTTCCGGGTGGAAATGTCTTCCACGAGGACCGGCCCGAGATGGGAGAGCTTTTCCCTGATCGTGGCGAAGTATTTTTCTCTGCCTTCGAATTCCCAGGCCGGTTCGAACCACCCGGAGAGGATGATTCCGCTGCCGCCCCCGGAAAAAAAGAAGTACCCGGGGTGATCGGGGCCGCTTCCGCCCCCGGCCGACTTGTCCTGGATGAGGCCGTCTTGGGGAAAGCTCAGGACGAGACGGCTGGGGGGAACGGTCAGCACATACCGGCCGTCTCTCTTGCCGATCCGCACAGCCTGCTGCGATGCCCCCGCATCCCTGCGGTCCTCGTTTTCCTTGCAGACGGCGCCGCCCACCATGGCCAGTCCGGAGGAGACGACGGCCTCCCGGTCCTCGTTGGCCAGGATCGTGAAGTGCATGAGCACGTTCCCGGTGCGGGCCATGCCCTGGGTCATGTATCTGTATCCACCCTCCTCCGGAGCCCGGTCCGTTGCGGAAAAGTAGTAACCGGTTGCGGAGGTCCCCTCCAGTTTGCGAATATCGATTCTGTCTTCCACGGCCCCGGATTTGATCTCCTCGGCGCGCTTTTGAACCCGCCTGTACAGGGCGTCAGCGCCGGGGGGCGACATGCCCCTGCCGGGGGGCCCGTGCGGCGTCACCAGGATGTTGAAGGGCTTGCCGCTTTTCGGCTTGAAGGAGATCGTCGGCTCCGGGCGATCCTTGGAACGAGAGACATCGTCTTTCCAGTCTGCTGGCACCTGAAGCTGAAGAATTCCGAAATCGGACAGGGAGTAGCTGCGAAGGACGGTCTCCTCTGCCTGCGACACGGCCGGGCCTGCAGACAGCAGGAAGAGGATTCCAAGAAAGAGCGCACAAATGGTTTTTTTCATGATGTCCTTTCTCCGTCCATGGTGCTGGCGGGACGTGACGAATGTTTTTCTGCAATGATTCGGCTGGCGGCTCGTGGTCAGTATTCAAGGAAAATCCCGGAGGATCAACAGGAAATATCGCTTAAATATCAATAGGTAATATGCGGTTGAAAATTAACGGATCCGCAGTTATTGTGCGGGCTCCGTCAAATGGGATAAATCGATCCGAAGATTTGTGATTTTAAAAAAAAGTGGAAGCAGGACTCGACATTACGGGCGGGTCCGGAAAGATTGGAGAGAAGACCGTGACTTCCCGTTCCCCCAAGATGCCGCGACATCGCTCATGAGCAGATCCACAACTTCCCGTGACGCCGGACGGAGCCGCCTGGTCATCCTCGCGGCGGGCTGCGCCGCCTTCATGAACATCCTCGACGGGACCATTGTCAACGTCTCGCTGCCGTCGGTCGTGCACGATCTGGGGGTCGACACCGACGTCGGCGTCTGGATTGTCCTGGCCTATTCCGTCACGCTGGCGGGAACGGTCCTGGCGTTCGGCAAGCTGGCCGACCGGCTCGGGATGGGCCGCGTCATGACCTGGGGATATCTCCTGTTCACGGGCAGTTCCCTCCTCTGCGGGCTTGCCCCCACTGCGACGGTCCTCGTGGCCGGGCGGCTCCTGCAGGGGATCGGCGGCGGGATGCTCTCCGCCACGTCGCTCGGCGCCGTCGGCAGCTACCTCCCCCCGGAGCGCCGGGGGTGGGGCATCGGTATCGTCAGCGCCGCGTCGGCACTCGGCGCCATGCTGGGAGCGCCGCTCGGGGGAATCCTTTCGGAAACGGCGGGATGGCGGTGGATCTTCCTGGTGAATCTTCCCGTCGGCCTGTTTGCCTGGTACATCGTTTCCTTCCGGTTCCCCCGGGATGCGAAAACCGTGACAGGCCGGAACCGGAGGACGATCGGGATCGATCCGGCAAGCGTTCTGCTCAGCGTGATCGCCCTCGGAAGCCTGCTCTACGGGATTTCCCGAGGGCCCGAAGACGGCTGGCTCTCCCCGCCGGTGCTGGGGAGCGTTCTCTCCGGTGTCGGTTTCTTCGTTGCCTTTCTGTTCCGGGAGCGCCGGAGCCCGGATCCGCTCCTGGACTGGGGCCTCTTTCGCGATCGCCGCTTCCTGGCCGCCAACCTGGCGAATTTCTTCACGTCCATGCTCGTTGCGGGGGTGAACTTCCTGTTCCCCTTTTATCTCATTTACGTGCAGGGCCTGGGCCAGGCGGCGACGGGAGCGGTCCTGATTTTCTTCAGCGGCGTTTATGTGCTGGTGAGTCCGGTGGCGGGAAGGATGTCGGACCGGATCGGGGTGCGGCTTCTGACGACGGGAGGCATGGTCCTGGCGGCGGGCGGGCTCTTCGTCTTCACGTGCCTGACCGGTGCCCCGTCCATGGCGGCCCCCGTCGTCCTCCTTGTTCTCCTGGGGGTTGCCTACGGCTCATACCTCTCGCCGAACAACCGGCAGATCCTGAACCTGGCGCCGCCGGAAGGGCAGGGAAGCGCGTCCGGCGTTCTGCGCCTGCTGTTCTACCTCGGGCAGCCGCTGGGGGTGGCCCTGGCGGAGGCGGTGCTCCGGGACGGCCTCCCGGAGACGGTTGAATCGATCTCCCGGTGGCGCGCCCTGCCGATGGCGGAGCTGACCACGGCCTTTCAAGGCGGATTTATCGTCTGTGCCGCCGTGGCGGCCCTTTCCGCGTGCTGCTCCCTCTTTTCCTCCGGGGGAGGGAAAACGCCCCGGCCGTAATCCGAAACTCCGCGGGTCCCGGGCATCCCGGATGTCCTTCCCGTCCGGATCTTGCCTTCCGCCGCGTCAGGCCTTCGCCTGGACCAGCGGCTCCACTTCCAGGGCTTCCCGCAGGCTCTCATTGGCCTTTCGCAGCTTCTCCTCCGGGGCGAACACCGAGACGGACGACCGGTCCATCGATTCGGCCAGGAATTCCTCCGCCGCCGACTGCAGCGTCTCCGGCGTCATGTCCAGGATCCGCCGCCTGAGGGCACGCCGGTCGTCGTCGGTCACGCCGGCGATGTGACGGATCAGCGCCGTGTGGGCTTTCCCCGAAGGGTCCGTCGGGCGGTCCAGGAGGCCGATTGTGCCGATGACGGCCTTCTCCAGCTCCCCCGGGTCGATTCCCCGCCGGATTTCGTCGGGCACGCCTTCATAGACGTCCAGGGTCTCGACGAGATGGGGATCCCGGTAGGACAGGAAGGAGAACAGTCCGTTCATCGAGTCGTAGCCGCACATGCCGCCGTAGGCCCCGCCCTGGACGCGGATCCGCTTGTAGAGATAGCCGCTCGACAGGTAGCGGGCCAGGACCAGGAGGGCCGCCGCCTGCGGATCCCCGTGGACCGGCGCCGGCAGGACCCGGGCCACATAATTCACGTCGGCGGGAATGGCGACGCCCGGCCGCGACGGCTTCAGGGCCGTCTCAACGGGAGGCGACGTCTTTCCTGCAGGGAGATCCGTGATGAGGGTGCCCAGTTCCGCCGAGAGGATCGAGAGCCCTTCCCGGTCGGCGGCCAGATCGACCGTCAGGCCCGCCCGGCGGAACACCGCCGTTTTCAGCCAGTTCAGCGTTTCCTCCAGGGATGCCGCGTCCCTGTCCAGGGATTCGGCCGTCCGGGCGGCGAAGCGGAGCTGGGAGCGGCCGTGCCACTGCTCGTCCCGCCAGGCCGGCAGGCCGAGGGCTGCCGCCGCCGCCATCTTGGCAAAGGAGTGTCCCGAAGGGATGACCGCGGCCTGGAGGCGGTTCTTCTTCTCCAGGATCAGGTCCCGCATGCGGGTCCGGTCGCCCAGGTCGCCCGCCAGGAGGAGGTCCTTCACGATTGCCAAGGCGTCCGGGACGTTCCGGTAGAGGGCCTTCCCCTCGACGATCAGTTTCTGCCAGGTCCCTTCCCCCTTCCGTCCGAAGCCCGCCGAGAGGGAGAAGCGGAGGCCGCCCGTCTTCAAGGCAAGCCGCTTGGCCATCTCCTCATAGGATCGGCCCGCGGCGCCCATGTTGAGGGTCAGCTTCCCGAGGAGGGGCAGGAGGGGCTGGAGATCTTCCGGTACATCCGAGATGTCGAAGGCCAGGGACCAGTATGCGATCCCGTTGGTGTACAGATCGTGCCGCAGGGTCGGGACGCCCGCCAGCAGGGAATCTTCCGTCGGGATATATTCCGGCTCGACGGGGATGTCGGCGATCGCGAGCCGGGGCAGGGTCGCCGCCGCCTCGGGCGGGTCCGGCTCCGACTGGTAGCGCCGCAGGTCCTCCGCCTCCCGCCGGATCCGCTCCATGTCGCCGTCGGACAGGGTCGCGCGCAGACGCTTCATCCGCTCGTGGAATACCGCCTCCCGCTCCTCCTGCACGGTCGCGCTCGGTTCGAGGACGGCCAGGAGGCGGTGGGGGTTCTCGATCAGCCACGTCCGGGCGGTTTTTTCGAAGAGGCGGGGGTCCGCCTCCCATTTCCGGCGGATGCCGCTGATGATGGCCGGGAAATTCAGGCCCGCCAGGGGATCGCCGCCGTAGAGCCAGCCGTGGAAGGCCCGTCCCATCAGCGTGATTCCGTAGGGGTACGTTTTCCTTTTGATTTCCCGCCCATGGAACTCCACCTGGTGCAGGGTTCCCTCGATCAGCTCCCGGTCGAACCCCTTCTCCGTTTCGGCCTCCAGCGTGTCCAGGATCAGCTGCTCGATGCCGACGGCCTTCTCCGGGTCGGTTCCCCGCAGGCCTGTGGAGAAAAACGTCTGCTTCAGGTCCCGCTCCATGCCCGTCACGGGTGACAGGTCCTCGCCGAGACCCGAATCGACAAGGGCCTTCCGGAGCGGGCCTGCGGCGCTGCCCACGAGGATTCCCGCCACGATCTCCAGGAGGATGGCCGTCTCCGAATCCCGGCTGTCGGAGAGCATCCAGGCGATGTTGACGGTGGTCTTCCGCTCCCGGGGCTCGTCTTTGCCCACGGGGTAGAAGGCCCGGACCGACCGGGGCTCCGTCCAGCGGTCCTGCCCGGGGATCTCCTCCGCGGCCTCGGTCCGCTCCGCGTCGTCGAGGATCGTCTTCAGGAACGCCAGGTGCTCCTGGGGCGGGATGTCGCCGTAGAGAAAGAAGAAGGCGTTCGACGGGGCGTAGCGGGCCCGATGGAACGCCCGGAACTGCTTGTAGGTCAGGGAGGGGATTTCCTCGGGGCTGCCGCCGGAGTCGTGAACGTACGGCGTGGCGGGGTACAGGTTTTCCTGGATGGCCTTGTACAGCAGCGATTCCGGGGAGGAATAGGCCCCCTTCATCTCGTTGAAGACGATGCCCGAGACGGTCAGGCCGCCGGTGGGGTCGTCCGGATCCGCCGGCTCCAGGTGGTGCCCTTCCTGCCGGAAGGTTTCCGGGAGCAGGCGGGGATGGAACACCAGGTCCGCGTAAACCCGGGCCAGATTGTAGAAGTCCGCCGGGGTCTGGCTGGCCACGGGATAGACCGTCTTGTCGGGGTAGGTGAAGGCGTTGATGAAGGTCTGCAGCGAGCCCTTCATCAGCTCGTTGAAGGCGTCCTTCACGGGATAGGTCCGCGAGCCCGCCAGGACGGAGTGCTCCAGGATGTGGGGGAGGCCCGTCGAATCGGCAGGCGGTGTCGGGAACGCCACGGCGAAGAGGTTTTCCCGGTCCCGGCTGTGGAGGTGGAGGACCCGGGCCCCTGTTTTCTGGTGCTCCAACAGGTAGGCGGTGACGCGGATATCCTCGACGGGCTCCACGCGGTGCACGCGGAATCCTTCGTAAATGTCGCCCGTTGCAAGGACCGGCGCGGGGCTGCTGTTTTGATCGGACATGGCTTGCCTCCCGAATGGCGTGTATTTCACGAAGGTTCTCTATAGCCTACCTCCGGATGCGGTGCAACGGCCGGAAAAAATCTCTTGACAGGGAAAAGGGGAGAGGGTATGCAACCATACAGTTAGACCAACCGGTTGGTTTTAACATTTGGTTGGTTGATGGGTTTCAGGCCATTCGACGGAGGTGAATCATGGAGGAAGCGACCCGCAGCGACAAGTCGGGAGACACGGTGGAGCGGATCCTGCGCGCCGCCGCCGAAGTCTTCGCTGAATCGGGATTCCCCGGGGCCCGGGTCGACGAGATCGCCCGGCGCGCCGGCGTCAACAAGACCATGCTGTATTATCACGTGGGCGACAAGAAGGACCTCTACGAGGCAGTCATCCGGAGCATCATCGTCGAGACGGCGGCGCGTCTCGAGGAGGAGATCCGGCAGGCCCAAAACCCGGAAGACAAGATGCGGATCTACATGCGCCGCTTCGCCGAGACCCTGGACCGGAATCCCCTCATGCCGCCCATCATGATGCGGGAGCTCGCCTCGGGCGGGAGCACGCTGCCCCAGTCGGCGCTGGAAGGCGTGGCCCGGGTCATATCGCTCATCGGCGGCATCCTGGACGAGGGGGTCGCGAAGGGTGCCTTCCGGCCCATCAACCCCTTTCTCGTCCACATGATGGTGGCGGGGGCCTTTATCGTCTACAAGGTGGCGGCGCCGGTCCGGGAGCGGGCGGAATTCATCCCCGAGGAAGTCCGCCGGATGCCGCCTGAGATTTCCGGCTCCGTTCTCGGAGACGTCGAGGAAATGGTTTTGAGGGCCATCAGGAAATAAGGAGGGCGCACCATGAGAAGATATTCGATTTCTTTGTCCACGATCCTGGCCGGGCTGCTCCTGCTCTCGGGAGGCCCGTCCTGTCTTGCGGCGGAGAAGATGACGCTTCAGGAGAGCATCGACATCGCCCTGAAGCAGAGCCTGATCGTCCATTCGGCCCGGGAGGGCGTCGCGGGGGCCCGGGCCCAGGAGCGGGAGGCCTTCACGGGATTCCTGCCGAAGTTCTCGACGTCCTACGGTTACACCCGCCTCAATGAGGATCCCGGCATGACCGTCACCGGCCTCGGCTCGTTCACGACGGGAACCCGGGACAACTACACCTGGGCCACGGAGGTCCGGCAGCCCCTCTTCGCCGGCGGCGGGATCGTGGCGAACTGGCGCGCCGGCAGGCTCGGCGCGGAGATCGCCCGCACGGACGAGCAGGCCGCCGTCAACGACCTCGTCCTGGACGTCAAGACGGCTTATTTCAGCGTCCTCAAGGCGCAGCGCCTCGCGGAAGCGGCCCGGCAGGCGGTGGAGCTGCTCCAGGCCCACCGGAACATGGCGAAGGACTTCTTTGACGTGGGCATGGTTCCCAAGAACGACGTCCTCCGGGCGGAGGTGGAGCTGGCCAACGGGACGTACAACCTGACGAAGGTGGAGAACGCCCTCGAAATGACCCGGGCGAACTTCAACACCGTCCTGCGCCGGGACGTCAACGAGCCGGTCGTCCTGGAGGACATGCCGGATCTCCGGCCCGTCGACGGATCCCTGGCGGACATCCGGAAGCAGGCCCTGGAAGGCCGTCCGGAAATCAAGTCCTACGCCATGAAGACCGAGCAGGCCGACCGGTACGTGGACGCGGCCCGGAGCGAGTTCTTTCCCACCATCAGCGCCGTCGGCCACTACGAGCGCTTCGGCGACACCCCGGGGGTGTCCGGGAGCCCCTACCAGGATGCCGAAAGCTGGTATGTCGGTGGGATGCTGAGCTGGAACTTCTGGGAATGGGGCCGCACGAAGTACCGGGTGGATGCCGTAAAGAGCCGCCGGAACCAGGCGCAGAATGCCCTGGAGGGCCTGAAGGACCAGGTGACCCTGGAGGTCAAGAACGCCTGGCTCCAGCTTGAAGAGGCGCGCAAGCAGGTGGGGGTGACGAAGAAGGCCATCGAACAGGCGGAGGAGAACTTCCGTATGAGCCAGGAGCGCTATCGCGAGCAGGTCGGGACGGCCACGGAGGTCCTGGACGCCCAGACACTCCTGACCCGGGCCCGGTCCGACCATGCCGGCGCCCTGGCGGACTACCACATCAGCCTGGCCCGGCTGGAGCGGGCCACGGGCCGCCGATAGGCGGGGAGCAGCGTCATGAAGAAGAAACGGATCGTCATTGCGATTTTCCTGGCCCTCCTGGTAGGCGTGGGCGCCCTGGTCTACTGGGGCCAGTGGAGAAACCAGCGGCAGGAGCTTTCCTATTCGGGAACCATCGAGGCCACGAACGCCAACCTCGCCTTCCAGGCCCCTGGGCGGGTCGTCCGGGTTGCCGTGAAGGAAGGGGAGACCGTGGCGAAGGACCAGGTCCTGGCGGAGCTGGATCCTTCGGAGCTGAAGGCCCGGCAGGACCAGGCGAAGGCGAACCTGGAGCGGTCCCTGCGGGTCCAGGAGCAGGCGGGAACGATGCAGAGCCTCTACCGGGAGACCCTGCCCGCGGATGTGCTCCGGGCCGAGGCGAACCTCAAGGCCCTCCGGAGCAGTGCGGAGGACAGCCGGAAGAACGCCGCCCGGTACGAGCAGCTCTTTTCCCGGGGGGTCGTGACGGAGAAGGAACGGGACACCGTCCGGCTCAAAGCCGACACAGACCGGGAGCGGCTGGCCGAGGCCGAGGCGGTCCTCGTCCAGGCCAGGTCGAACCTGAAAAAGATCGTCGCGGCGCAGAAGGACCTGGAGAGCGCCCGCTCCGCCGCGGAGGCGGCCCGGGCTACGCTCGACCAGGCTGCAATCCAGTCGGGCTACGCGAAGCTCTCCGCTCCCTTCGCGGGGATCGTCACCAGCCGGAACGTCGAGCCCGGCGAGGTCGTAACGGCGGGGCGGGAGGTCCTGACCGTCACCGATCTCTCCACGGTGGACCTGAAGATCTTCGTGGGCGAGACGGAGATCGGCAAGGTGAAGCCGGGCCAGAGGGTTGAGGTGAAGGTGGACACCTTCCCGAAGAAGGCCTTCGAGGGGCGGGTAACCTTCATTTCCCCCGAAGGGGAGTTTACGCCCAAGATCATCCAGACGAAGAAGGAGCGGGTGAAGCTGGTCTACTTAGTGAAGGTGAGCGTGCCGAACCCGGACCTGGAGCTGAAATCGGGCATGCCGGCGGACGCCTGGCTGAAGTGAGGAGCGACGTGGCGCCCTTTGTCTCCGTGGAGAACGTGTCCATGCGGTTCGGCACCGTCGAGGCCGTCCGGGACGTTTCCCTGGCCGTGGAGGAGGGGACCCTCTTCGGCCTGGTGGGCTCCGACGGGGCGGGGAAATCGACCCTGCTGCGCATGGCCGCCACCATGATCGCGCCGCTGGCCGGGCGGATCGCCATCGGCGGGTTCGACGTCGTGAAGGACCGGAAGAAGGTGAAGCCCCTCATCGGCTACATGCCCCAGCGCTTCGGCCTCTACGCGGACCTGACGGTGGACGAGAACCTGCGCTTCTTCATGGACGTCTTCAACATCCCCCGGTCGGAGCGGATCCGCCGCAGGGAGAAGTACCTCGGGTTCTCCAACCTCCTTCCCTTCGCCGACCGTCCGGCGGGAAACCTCTCCGGCGGAATGAAGCAGAAACTGGGGCTGGCCTGCGTGCTGGTCCACGAGCCCAGGGTCCTGATCCTCGACGAGCCGACCAACGGCGTCGATCCCGTCTCGCGGCAGGAATTCTGGGACATCCTGAAGCAGATGCGGCAGGAGGGCATGACGATCCTAGTCTCGACGGCCTACCTGGACGAGGGGGAGAAGTGCGACCGCCTGGCCCTGATGCACAAGGCAGGCTTGATCGAAACGGCCGCCCCGGCGGATGTCCGGGCGGATTACCCCTCCCTGGAGGAGGCCATGATCGCCCGGATCCGGGACGTGGACGAGGAGCTGGCCAATGAAGCCTTTCAGCGGTGACGCCATCGCCGTCCGGGAGCTGGAAAAGCGCTTCGGCGACTTCGTCGCGGTGAACCGGATCACCTTCTCGGTGAAGCGGGGCGAGATCTTCGGCTTCCTCGGCTCCAACGGCTCGGGCAAGTCCACGACAATCCGCATGCTCTGCGGCATCCTCAGTCCCACCTCGGGTCAGGGGGAGGTGGCGGGGATCGACATCTTCCGGGAGCCCGAGCGGGTCAAGAGCGTGATCGGCTACATGTCCCAGAAGTTCTCCCTCTACGAGGACCTGACGCCCGCGGAGAACCTCCGCTTCTACCTGGGGATCTACGCGGTCTCGCCGGAGCTTTGGCGGGAGCGGACCCGCTGGGTCCTCTCCATGGCGCGACTGGAGGCGGTGAAGGACCGCCCCACGGGGGACCTGCCGCAGGGCTGGAAGCAGCGGCTGGCGCTGGGGTGCGCCCTCCTGCACCGGCCGGAGATCCTGTTCCTGGACGAGCCGACGTCCGGGGTCGATCCGGTGACGCGCCGTCACTTCTGGGACTTCATCCGGCAGTTGGCGGACGAAGGCATCACGGTGTTCGTCACGACCCACTACATGGACGAGGCGAAGAACTGCGAGCGTCTGGTCCTCATCGACCAGGGCGCCATCGTGGCGCAGGGGAGCCCCGGGGAGATCGTCGGCATGGCCTGCCCGGACCGGGAGGATGCGGACCTCAATGACGCCTTCATCAGCCTGATGGCCCGGAAGCCCTGCTGATGAGAGCGGCAAAAAAAGAAAGGAGGATCGGGACATGAAAAGGGGATGGCTGCTGTTTCTGGTTCTGGCTGTTGCGGTGATGCTGGCTCCGGCGGTTCAGGCCGCGCCGGGAGACGACCGGATGGGGACGGGCCGGATCGGGGGAAAAGGGCCGGTCATCACGGATCCGAACCAGCCCATCGAAGTGGCGGCGGGGGAGACCTTCCGCATCGTACTCGACTCCAACCGGACGACGGGCTACGGGTGGCAGCTCGCGGAGATGCCCGACGAGGCCGTGGTGAAGAAGGTCAACAATCGCTATCGGGCGCTGAAGGTGAGGCGTCCCGGGGCCGGCGGGCAGGAAGTCTGGTGGTTCCAGGCCGTGAAGCCGGGAACGGCGGAGATCCGGATGGTGTATGTCCGCTCCTGGGAAAAGGGCGTCGAGCCTGCCCGGAAGGCGGTCTTCAAGGTCAACGTGAAGTGAAGCTGTTGAGCGGGGCGCCGCGAGGTTGCGCGGCCGTGTCGCCGGCCGGCTCTCCGGAACGATCCGCCGGGAGACGACTGGGGAAAGCGCGCAACCGCCGCCGCGTCCCGGTTTTCGGGAAGGCAATTGCCTGAGGAACGAGCATGAATCCCGTCCGCGTCCAGGCCATCATCCGCAAGGAGTTCTATCACCTGATCCGGGACTACCGGAGCCTCTACCTGGCCTTCGCGATCCCGCTTCTTCTGATCCTCCTGTTCGGCTACGCCCTGAGCCTCGACGTGGACAACGTCGAGACGGTAGTGGTGGACCAGGACCGGACCGACCTGAGCCGGGACTTCATCCGGCGCCTCGACGCCTCGCCCTATTTCCACGTGAAGGCTCATCTCAAGGACACGCGCCTCGTCGCCGACTGGCTCGACCGGGACCGGGCGACCGTGGCGGTCGTGATTCCCCCGGACTGGACGGAAAAGCTCCGGAGCGACCGGGAGGCGCCGCTGCAGATCCTCCTGGACGGCAGCGACCCGAACTTCGCCAACATTGCCCGGGGCTACGTCAACGCCTTCGTCGAGCAGTACAACGGGAAGCTCCTGTCGGATTTCCTCAGCCGCCAGGGGGTCGAGCCGATCCGGGCCCCCGTGGAGGGGCGCATCCGGATCTGGTTCAACGAGGACCTGGAGAGCCGGAACTTCATCGTCCCCGGGATCATCGCCCTCATCATCATGATCGTCGGGGCGATCCTGACCTCCCTGGTCATCGCCCGGGAGTATGAGAGCGGGACCATGGAGACGCTGAAGTCCCTTCCCGTAACGGGGATGGAGCTCCTGGTGGGCAAGGCGGTTCCCTACTTCTTCATCGGCCTGATCGATGTGCTGATCGCCGTCTTCATGGGGCAGGTCCTCTTCGGCATCGTCATGAAGGCAAGTTTCTGGGTCATGATCCTGGCCTCGTCGCTCTACCTGGCGGTGGCCCTGGCCCTGGGGCTTCTCATCTCCACGGTCACCAAGAACCAGCTCGTGGCCAACCAGGGGGCGATCCTCCTCACCTACCTGCCGTCGCTCCTGCTGTCGAACTTCGTCTTTCCCATCGCCAACATGCCGAAGGCGCTCCAGCTTCTGACGTACATCGTGCCGGCGAACTACTACATCGAGATCCTGAGCGGCATCTACCTGAAAAACCTGGGGCTTGCCCAGATGTGGTCGAACTTCGCGGTCCTGGGCGCCATGTTCCTGGTCCTGGCGGCGATCAGCGGCGTGCTCCTGAAAAAGGAGGGCCTGTAGGATGAACCGGCTCCGCATCCGCGAACTCGTCCGCAAGGAGTTCCTCAGCCTCTTCCGGGACCCGAAGAACCGGCGCATCCTCGTCATTGCGCCCATCATCCAGATCCTCGTCTTCGGCTACGTGGTGAACTACGACATCCGCCACATCCGGGTCGCCTGGCTGGACCAGGCGCAGACCCGGGAGAGCCGCCTCCTGGCGGAGCATTTCGTGGGGAACGGCATCTTCGACATCACCCACCCCGTCCGGGATTCCCGGGCGCTGGAAGACCTTCTCCTCAAGGGAAAGGTGGACCTGGCGGTCAAGGTGGCCCCGGACATGAGCCGGCAGGTTCGCCGGGGCGACACGTCGGAGGTCCAGATCCTGGCCGACGGCACCATGAGCAACATGGCCTCGGTCCGGATCGCCTACACCATGACCGTCCTGGACCGGTACAACCGGACCCTGATCCGGGAGCTCAACCCGATGCACATGGACTATGCCCGGGTGGACGCCCGGATCCGCACCTGGTACAACGCGAACCTGGACAGCCCCCACTTCTTCGTTCCCGGGATCGTCGCCTTCATCGTGATGCTGATCTCGCTGCTCCTCACCTCCATCGCCATCATTAAAGAAAAGGAGGCCGGGACGATGGAGCAGCTCATCGTCACGCCGCTCAAGCCGGTGGAGCTGATCATCGGCAAGACGATCCCCTACATCGTCATCTCCCTGGCCCAGATGATCGTGGTGACGGTCCTGGCGGTCTTCTGGTTCGAGATCCCGCTGGAGGGCTCGATCGGCCTCCTGGCCGTTGCCACCTGCCTCTTTCTTCTCTCCACCCTCGGCATGGGCCTCTTCATCTCCACGGTCTCCTCGACGCAGCAGCAGGCCATGATGGCGACCTTCTTCGTCATCCTGCCCATCTTCCTGCTCTCGGGGTTCGTCTTCCCCATCGCCAACATGCCCGAGCCGGTCCAGTGGCTGACCTTCCTGAACCCGCTCCGCTATTTCCTCGTCATCATCCGGGGAATCTTCCTGAAGGGCGTGGGCCTGGGCGTCCTCTGGCCCCAGTATATAGCCCTCATCATCCTGGGAACCGCCGTCTTCGCGGGAGCCACGGTGCGGTTCCGGAAGCGGCTGGATTAGGATATGAACTTCACAATCCGTACCTGTATAATCAAAGACTGCGCATTGCTGGCCGTAACGATCCGGACGTCTTTCCGGACGGTGGCGGAGCGGTTCGGCCTGACGAAGGAGAACGCGGCCCGGCATCCCTCCAACTGCGAGGAGGACTGGGTCCGGAAGGACATGGAGCGGGGCGTCGTGTATTACGCCCTGGAGATCGGGGGCCGCGTCGCCGGATGCGTCGCCCTCGAACGGGTCGATGATGCAGGCTGCTACCTGGAGCGCCTGTCGGTATTGCCGGGACACCGGCGGCAGGGACTGGGCAAGGTACTGGTGGAGCATGTCTTTGCCGAGGCCCGGCGTCTCGGCCTCCGCCGCGTGGGCATTGCCATGATCGCGGAGCAGGAAGAGCTCAAGGCGTGGTACAAGGGGTTCGGTTTTGTCGAGGGCGTCACGAAGGAATATCCTCACCTGCCTTTCCGCGTGACCTTCATGTCCCGCATGCTTGCAGGGCAGAGTTGACGCTTGCGACTCGCCGGCGGTGAAGCGGAAACCGGGAAATATGGGGAAATAGAGCTATTTGCCGCCCCTTCTTTTCTTTGCCGATTGAGATTCTGACTTTCAATTATGACACGATTTATTGCCTGGTGCAGGCTCACGTCTTGACAGAGCCGGATGCCGGCTGCATGATTCGTTGCCGGCGGCGATTGCGATAAGGATGGAGCGAATGATGAAAAACAGCGACATCGAACGGGACGCGGCGGCGGCCGACGGAATGCTCCGGAAGCTTCGGGCCGAGCTGTACCCCCTGTTCCGGCAGTGGGGACGGCCGGAATGCCTGTTTTCCCCGAGCGCCGCGAAGGCCGCCTTGGTGGTCATCGACATGCAGAACTTCTCCTGCGCCCCCGTGTCCCATGAGGCCATGCCGCGGATCGGCCTGGTCGTCGGGCGGATCAACCGGCTGGCCGATTTCTGCCGCACGGCGGACATCCCCGTGATCTGGGTGCGGCAGAACATCACCGAGAAGCCGGGCAGGCACGACGGAGGCCTTTATCCGGCCTTCCACGACGAGAAGCACTGGAAGAACGAGGCCAACATGGGCCCGGGAACGGAGATCTTCCCGGAGATGCATCTCGATCCCGCCCGCGATCATGTTGTGTTCAAGAACCGCTATAGCGCGCTCCTGTCGCGGCCACCGGGTCTTAGGGAGAAGCTGGATGCCCTGAAGCGGACGCAGTTGATCGTGGCCGGAGTGGCCGCCAACGTCTGCGTCGAATCGACGGTCCGGGACGCCATGCAGATGGATTACGAGGTGATCCTGGTGGCCGACGGCACGACCGCCACGTCGGACGCCCTTATGGAGAATGCCCTCAGGAACACGATGCTGTTCTTCGGAGACGTCCGGACGGCGGAGGAAGTCGAGGCCTTGCTGAGCGCCCGCGGTTCCCTGTCCTGAGGAGGCCCGTTGCCCATGACTGCAAAGGAAATTCAGGCGCTGATCGAACGGTACATCGCGGCCTATAACGCCTTCGACGTGGAAGGCATGCTGGCCCTGTTGCATCCGGACGTGCTGTTCAGAAACGTGGCCGGCGGGACGGTCACCGCCGAGGCGGATGGAATCGGGGCGCTCCGCGCCCTGGCGGTCCAGTCGAAAGGGCTGTTTGCCTCCCGCCGCCAGGAGATCGCGAACCTGTCGATCGAGGGCGACCGGGCGTCGGCGAGCGTCGATTTCGAGGGCGTCCTGGCCTTGGACGTGCCGGGCGGTCCGAAGGCCGGCGACACGCTTTCCCTCAGCGGTCGGTCCGAGTTCGAGTTCCGGGACGGCCTGTTTTATCGGATCATCGACATCAGCTAGAATTCGGAAAAGGAACGACCCCTGTCATGAACGCGGCTGGATCGCCGGCCGGCCGGGAGGATGGCGATCCTCCCAGGGCGACGAGAGGAATGGCTTCCGAACAATCCGGACCCTTCAGGGTGATCTTCCGAACGCTCAAGTCCCGGAATTACCGACTGTTCTTCGCGGGCCAGGGGGTTTCCCTGATCGGCACCTGGATGCAGCAGGTGGCGCTGAGCTGGCTGGTCTACCGCCTGACCGATTCGGTTTTCCTGTTGGGAGTGGTCGGCTTTGCAGGCCAGTTCCCCACGTTCATCGTCTCTCCGTTCGCGGGGGTCCTGTCGGACCGCTGGAACCGCCACCGGACCCTGATCCTGACCCAGGCGCTGTCCATGGCGCAGGCCCTGACGCTGGCGGCCCTCGTCCTGACGGGCGCCGTGGCGGTCTGGCACATCATCCTGCTGAGCCTCTTCCTGGGCTGCGTGAATGCCCTGGACATCCCGACGCGGCAGTCCTTCGTCATTCACATGATCGACGACAAGAGGGACCTGGGCAACGCCATCGCCCTGAACTCCGCCATGTTCAACGGCGCGAGGTTTCTCGGACCCTCCGTGGCGGGCATCCTCATCGCCCTGGTGGGAGAGGGAGTCTGCTTTCTCCTGAACGGCCTGAGCTATCTCGCCGTCATCGCGGCGCTTCTTGCCATGAAGATGTCCCCGGCGGCCCCGGTGAAAAAGAGCACCAACATCCTCCAGGAGCTCGCGGAAGGGCTCCGGTACGCCTACGAATTCAAGCCGATCCGGTTCATTCTCCTGCTCCTGGCCCTGACGAGCTTCATGGGGGTTCCCTACGCGGTTCTGATGCCCGCCTTCGCCCGGGACGTCCTGCACGGAGGTCCCCATACCCTGGGCTTCCTGATGTCCGCGGCCGGCGTGGGGGCTTTTATGGGGGCCATTTACCTGGCGTCGAGGACGTCGGTCCTCGGGCTGGGCCGGATCATACCGCTGTCGGGGGGCATCTTCGGCGCGGGACTGATCGCCTTCGCCTTCTCTCGCACCCTCTGGATTTCCCTGTTCCTGATGCTCGTCGTCGGCATCGGCATCATGATCCACGTGGCATCCTGCAACACGATGCTGCAGACGCTCGTGGAGGACGGCAAGCGCGGGCGCGTGATGAGCTTTTTCGCCGTCGCGTTCCTGGGGATGGCGCCCCTGGGCAGCCTGATGGCGGGTTCGGTGGCCCAGGCGATCGGCATCACCGCCACCATGGCGATCGGAGGGGTCTTCTGCATCGCCGGGGCCATCTTCTTTGCCGGCAAGCTTCCCCTGCTCCGTTCCATCGTCCGGCCGATTTACAAAGAGAAGGGCATTGCCAGGCCTTCTTGAGGCTGTGTCATCTCTCGAAGGTGCGGTCCGCTGCCCGGTTGCCGGGCTGGCGGTTTCCCGGCGCTTTTGATACAAGTCCTGCGGCGGCTGCCGCAAAGCCTTCCCTGCGATCGCCGCAATCCCGAGATAGCGGAGGAACCATGAGTCACGGGTACGTGCACGGCTACGATCCGCTGGAAAACATCCGGCTTCAGGACCAGGCGTCCACGCTGGTCCACCTGCTCCATTCCGATACCGCCTACCCGGCGGGGAGCCGCGTGCTGGAGGCCGGCTGCGGCGTCGGCGCCCAGACGCTCACCCTCGCCAGGAACAGCCCCGGGGCCCGGATCACCTCCATCGACATTTCGGAGGCATCCGTCCGGGAGGCCGAGGCGAAGGTGACGGCGGCAGGGCTGATGAACGTGACGTTCCGCCAGGCCGACATCTTCCGCCTGCCGTTTGAGGCGGAATCCTTCGACCACGTCTTTGTGTGCTTTGTCCTGGAGCATCTGCCGAGGCCCGTCGATGCGCTGCTGGCGCTCAAAGGGCTACTCCGGACGGGCGGGACGATCACGGTCATCGAGGGGGACCACGGCTCGACCTTCTTCCATCCCGACAGCGAGGCGGCGCACCGGGCGATCCAGTGCCAGGTGGAGCTGCAGAGAAGGGGCGGAGGGAACGCCAATGTGGGGAGGGAGCTGTATCCGCTCCTGTGCCGGGCGGGCTTCGGCTCCGTCCGCGTATCGCCGCGGATGGTCTACGTCGACTCCAGCCGGCCTGAGCTGGTCGAGGGATTCACGAAGAAGACCTTCACGGCAATGATTGAGGGAGTGAGGGAGTCCGCCCTGAAGGCCGGCCTCGCCGCCCCGGAGGATTTCGACCGGGGTGTCGTGGATCTCTACCGGACCGCGGCATCCGACGGTGTGTTCTGCTACACCTTCTTCAAGGCCTTCGGGGAAAAGACGTGAACGCCCGCCGGGGGCCGCCATGACGACGTGGGCCTTCCTGATCCAGGGGATCGGCCTGGGATTCGCCGCGGCGGTGCAACCGGGGCCGTTCCAGGCGTATCTTATCTCCCGGACCATCGCCCGGGGATGGCGCCGCACGCTTCCGGCGGCCCTGGCGCCGCTGGTCAGCGACGGCCCCATCATCGTCCTGTGCCTCTTCGTCCTGAGCCGGGTGCCGCTCTGGTTCCAGCGTTTCCTGTATCTTGCCGGCGGCCTGTTCGTCCTCTATCTTGCCTGCGGCGCCTTCCGGGCCTGGCGGGCCTTCGAGGGCATCCCCGCCGCGGACGAAAAGGCGGCGAGACAGACCGTCCTGCACGCCGCCCTGATAAATGCCGCCAATCCCAGCCCCTACCTTTACTGGAGCCTTGTGACGGGGCCGATCCTACTGAAGGGCTGGCGCAGCGCCCCGGCCGACGGGATCGCCTTCCTCGCCGGCTTCTATGCCGCCATCATCCTCACCCTGGCGGGGATCATTCTCCTGTTCGGCACCGCCCGGAGACTCGGGCCGAGGGTGAACCGCGCCCTCGTCGGCGTCTCCGCCCTCGCCCTGGCCGGCTTCGGCCTGTTCCAGCTCTTGCTCGGCCTGATGGGAGGGTAAAACGCCCGGCGATCAGACGGCTGCGCTATGTTTCCCCGAGCCCTTCCAGATCTGCCAGATCCCTGAGTCGTCCCGTTGCCCGCTTGTTGATGACAAACTGCTTCCGCCCGATGAATGGAGCAGGGATGTCCCCGTACCTGCCGGAGACCCTCCCTGCCCATGCCTCGTCCCATGAAACGCCGGTCAGCGAGGTGATCAGGTCGATGCGGACGGGAGGAACGCCGAGCTGCACGGTCCGTTCGGTATGTTCGAAATCGCTCTCCGTAAGGCCCAGCGATCCGAAACCGAAGGCCTCGAGGGCGGCCAGGATCCGCCGGGCATTGGCGGAATCGGCCTTGACGAGAAGATCCAGATCTCCGGTGAAGCGGGGCGCACCGTGGAATGCCAGGGCATAGCCCCCCACGATGAGATACTCAACGCGATGGGCGTTGAACCGTGCGAGCAACTCTTTGAAGTCGGGCTGTGTTTCCATGCTGTTGCCTGCGGAGTTCATCGACGGCGGCGATCCGTTCCTCCGGCGTCCTGTTCAACCAGCAGGACAGGTCGTCCCGGATGGAGCCGCTCTTCTGAAGAGGTCCTTTTTTCACGACTTTTTCAATCATGTGCGAACTTTAGCACACATCGGCGGGATTGCGCCAGTTCGATGCACCGCAACAGTTGGATCGAGGTGAGGAACGATTCCTGTGGGCGCGGCGTTTTGATCCATTTCCCCGCTGCCGGACGTGTCGGGAAAGGCTTGTTTGTGAACTTGGCCGGAAGGCAGGGTGCAGGTCAGGATGACCATTCGAGTAAGCGAACCCCGTCCCGATCAACCGCTTCTCGGATCGCCTGCAGCTCGATACTTATATACTGTTGCCATTCATTAGCAGATCTTCCGGCATTGCGATCTTTTCCTATGGTGTTAAGAATCCTGCCCGACGTTATCCACCTGCCCGCTCAGACCGGTTCGTGAAAAGCCCCGATTTCCCCCGGGTCCGATTATTCCCGCGGAGTACCCGCGGTCACGGCAGGGAGGAATCCGGATATTCGTGATCCCGGGCGCTGCCGCGCTGCCTTGGTTGCCTGTCCGGCTGGATCGGTTTCCGGGCGCTCTCACGAAAAAGAACATCTGAAAAGGAACGTCCGACTGTGGGGCCATATCCCCGCCCCCGTCAATTCAAGACAGAAGGGAGTGTGAAATTTCGATCATGCCTTGGACCATCAACACCAATCCGCTCGAAAACCTTGCCCTGTCGTCCCTGGTGGCGGCGATTCCGATCCTTTATCTGTTCTGGGCCCTCGCCTTCCGGCGCATGAAGGGCCATTGGGCGGCGGTGAGCGCGCTGGCGATCGCCGTGGTCATCTCCGTCTTCGTGTACGGCATGCCCGCGAAGCTGAGCCTCTACTCCGCCGGGTACGGCATGCTCTTCGGACTCTGGCCCGTCTGCTGGATCGTCGTCACGGCGGTCTTCATCTATAATCTGTCCGTGAAGACGGGCGAGTTCGAGATCATCAAGAACTCGCTGGCGACCATCTCCGACGACCGGCGCATCCAGGCCCTCCTGATCGCGTTTTCCTTCGGCGCCTTCATCGAGGGGGCCGCGGGGTTCGGCACGCCCGTGGCCATCACAGCCGCCATGCTGGCCGGACTGGGATTCAAGCCCCTTTACGCCGCGGGCATCTGCCTGATCGCCAACACCGCCCCGGTCGCCTTCGGCGCCATCGGTATCCCCATCATCGTGGGTTCCCAGGTGTCGGGTGTCGATCCAATGGCCCTGAGCCAGATGGTCGGCCGGACGCTTCCTTTCGTGAGCGTACTGATTCCCCTCTACATGGTCGTCCTCATGAGCGGATGGAAAAAGGGCCTCGAGGTCTGGCCGGCGGCCTTCGTCAGCGGCGGATCCTTTGCCGTCGCCCAGTTCCTGACGGCCAATTTTGTGGGACCCCTGCTGCCGGACATCATCGCCTCCATCGTCTCCATTGTCTGCCTGGTCGTGTTCCTCCGCTTCTGGCAGCCGAAAGAGAGCTGGCACTTTGACGGCGAGCCCAAAAGCAGCGGCCGCGCGAAGCTTCTGTACACCGGAGGCCAGGTATTCCGGGCCTGGACGCCGTTCATCATCCTGTCGATCTTTGTCGCCGCCTGGGGGGTGAAGCCGATTAAGATGCTCCTGGACCAGTACTCGCTCGTCGGGATTCCCATCGAAGGCCTGCACAACATGGTGATCCGGGGCGACAAGCCCATGGCGGCCGTTTACATGTTCAACATCCTGAGTGCCGCCGGCACGGCCATTCTCTTTGCCGGCATTTTCTCGATCCCCGTCATGAAGGCCTCCCTCCGCACGGCGGGGCAGGTGGCCCTCCAGACCCTGAAAACGCTTCGCTGGCCGATTTTTACGATCGCGGCGATCCTGGGATTCGCCTACATCATGAACTTCTCGGGCATGGCTGTCACCCTGGGGGACGCCTTTTCGAAAACGGGCGTTCTGTTCCCGTTCTTCGCGGCGTTTCTCGGCTGGCTGGGCGTGTTCATGACCGGTTCGGACACGTCGGCAAACGCCCTGTTCGGAAAGCTCCAGGAGGTTACTGCCACCCAGATCGGCGTCGATCCGGTGGTTACGGTGGCTGCCAATTCCTCCGGCGGCGTCTGCGGCAAGATGATCTCGCCCCAGTCGCTCTCCGTGGCCACGGCGGCGACGAACCAGGTGGGACGGGAGGCCGACATTTTCCGCTTCACCGTCATGCATTCGCTCATTCTCACGACGGTCATCGGCGTGATGGCCTATCTGCAGGCCTATGTCATCCAGTGGATCGTTCCGGTCTATGAAAAGGCCGCGGTACCTGCTGCCGCTGCGGCACCGTCGTCCCTGTCGGGAGGCGGGGTGGTCTGGCTGGGCGTCGCCGTGGCCGCCGTTGTCGTTCTTACCTTCATCGCCAGAAACGCGAGGGAGGCGGAGCCGGCCGTCGTCCGGGAGACCGTCCGGAGACACTGATTCGGGAACTGTGCGCCGATTCGTCTCCGTGCAGACCCGCGGGGAGATGAATCGGGCGCCGGGAACCGGACCGGCGGAAAAAAATCGGGCTGAACCATTCGTTCAAGGAGAAGGAGAATATGGTCGATGATTCCGTAATCGCCCAGTTGAAGGACATCCTGGGTGAATCGAATGTCCTGAGGGACAGGGCCGACCTCGTTACATACAGCTACGATGCCACGCCCGATCTGCCGAGCCGGATGCCCGACGTGATTGCGCTGCCCGCGACCACCGCGGAAGTCCGGAACATCGTCCTGATCGCCAGGAACAACGGGCTGGCCATTTATCCCCGCGGAGCGGGCACCAACCTGAGCGGCGGGACGATTCCGCTGCAGGGCGGCATCGTCCTGTCGTTTCAGAGGATGGACCGGATCTTGGACGTGGACCCGGAAAACCTGACGGCCACGGTGCAGGCGGGCGTGATCATCCAGGCCCTCAACGACGCCGTGGCGCCGCACGGGCTGATGTATCCCCCCGACCCGGGGACGGTGACGACGGCGACCATGGGCGGGTCCGTCGCGGAATGCGCGGGAGGACTGCGGGGACTGAAATACGGTGTGACCAAACATTATGTCCTGGGGATGGAGGTCGTTTTGGCCTCGGGGGAAATCTTCAGGTTCGGCGGGAAGACGGTGAAGAACGTCACCGCCTACGATTTCGCCTCCCTCTTCGTCGGCTCCGAAGGCACCCTGGGGATCATCACCCAGATCACCGTCAGGCTCGTCCCGCCTCCCAAGTACCGAAAGGCCATGCTGGCGACGTTTCAGCGGCTCGAAGACGCCGGAAACACGGTGACGGGCATCATCAAGGCCCACATCATCCCCGCCACCCTGGAGATCATGGACCGGGTGACCATTCAGACCGTCGAGAGCTACGCGAAGGTTGGACTGCCGACGGATGCGGAGGCGCTTCTCCTGATCGAGGTGGACGGCTGCTCCCGGGACCTGGTGGATGCCGAGGCGGAGGCCGTGCTGAACGTCATCGGTGAGCATGGAGGGAAGGCCCGGATTGCCCAGTCGGAGATGGAGAGAGACCGGATCTGGGCCGCCCGGAGGGCTGCCCTTCCTGCATTGGCACAGGTCAGTCCCACGACCATCCTGGAGGACGCGACGGTACCCAGGAACCGCGTGGCCGACATGCTCACGGCCGTTCAGGACATCGCACGCCGGCATCGCCTCCGGATCGGGACCTTCGGGCATGCCGGCGACGGGAATCTTCACCCCACCATTTTGACGGATGTGCGAAACGGGGAGGAAATGGAGCGGGTCCACCGGGCCGTGGACGAGATTTTCTCCACGGCCCTCCGGCTGGGCGGAACCCTGTCCGGCGAGCACGGGATCGGGGTGGCCAAGATGAAATACCTCGGGGACGAACTGAACGGCAGCGGGCTCAACCTGATGCGCCGCCTGAAAGATGCCCTGGATCCCGATTCCATTCTGAATCCGGCCAAGATGGTGCCTCTGAAAAGGAATCCTTGAGATGAAGGCGGCCCTCTACGACACGTTGGACGGCGTGGCCGACGCCCTTGCAAAGTGCATGAAATGCGGCAACTGCATGGCCGTCTGTCCCGTGTATCCGACGGATAAACGGGAAGCTTCTTACGCCCGGGGGAAACTTGCCATTGCGGAGGCGATCCTCCGGGGCGACCTCCGTCTCGATGACGAAAGCGTCCAGGATAAGCTCTTCAACTGCCTTGTCTGCACCTCCTGCATGCAGAACTGCCCCTGCGGCGTGGACGTGGGGGGCATCGTGATCGCCCTCCGGGCCGCCATGGCCAGGGAGAAGGGCCTCCATGCGGTCAAGCAGATGATTTTCCGGACCCTGAGAAACCAGCCTCTCTTCAACCGGCTGATGAAGACGGGAGCCTCCCTGCAGGGACTGGGCCTGCACCGGATTCCCGGAGGCGCCGGGTACGAGCTGCGCTTCAACGCCGGCCCTCTGACGAAACGGATCTTCCCCGGACTGGCCGCCACGCCCTTTCGCGAGCAGGCTCCGGAGCGGATCTCCTTTCATAACCCGAAAGCGGCTGTTGCCTTTTTCACCGGGTGCACCTTCAACTACATTTTCCCGGACGTCGCCTGGGACGTGGTCAAGGTGCTGAATGCCAACGACGTGGAGGTTCTTGTTCCCGTGGGCCAGCAGTGCTGCGGCATCGCCCTGCTCGCCCACGGCGACGTGGAAGGGGCAAGGGACCTGGCACGGAAAAACCTCGACGCCATGGAGGCCTGCGGAGCCTCTCAGATCGTGACGGCCTGCGGATCCTGCGGCGAATCCTGGCAGCACGGATTCCAGAAGCTCCTGGCGGACGATCCGGTCTATGGCCCCAGGGCGGCCTTCTGGCAGAGCCGCACCTTCGACATCTCCACCTTTCTGACGGGTATCGTTCCGTTCCGGATACCGGAAGGGCGCGTGGAGGAGACCGTCACATACCATGATTCGTGTCACTTGAAGAAAGTCATGAAGGTCTTCGCGGAGCCCCGGATTCTCCTGGAGTCGATCCCAGGCGTGAAATTCACGGAAATGGCGAGGCCGGACGCCTGTTGCGGAAGCGGCGGATCCTACACGATCACCCATCCGGAGACGTCCCTCCGGATCACCGGCCGGAAGATCGAGGATGTTCTCTCAACGGGCGCCGACCGGGTCGTCACGGGATGTCCCGGCTGCATGATGCAGATCTCCGAGGGGCTTGCCCGGGCAGGACGGCCGATTGCCGCCGGCCATTACATATCGCTCCTGGCCCGGGCCTACGACCGGGAAGGATCATATCCGGCAGGAGGAAACACAAATCGGTGAACGAGCAGAAGGCAGGAAACGGATAATCTGCAAATTGCCTCTCCCCCTTCCCGAAACCGATCGGGAAGGGATTTCCCCGGTCCGGCGCCAGGCAACCCCTGGCGCCGGATTGTCTTTGTGAGGAACCCCGTTGCAATCGCCGGGCTGAAACGCTATGCATCGGCATGCGATCTGAACCTTCTGCTGTGGATCGGAAAATGAGACGGCATTCATCGTTATCCTGCTGGACCATGGTGAGAATTATGTTTCTCGCCGTATCCCTGCTGATGGCCTCTGTATCCCATGCGGGGGAGCCTCCTCCTGCCGCAGGGGCGGAGATCGCACATCTCTTTGCCTACCTGGAAAACTCCGGCTGCGACTTCTACCGGAACGGCTCCCGGTACGGCAGCCGGGAGGCGGCGGCGCACCTCCGGAGAAAGTATCAGTATCTCCTCGAAAAAGGCCTGGTATCATCCGCCGAGGAGTTCATCGAGCGGGCCGCCGCCAAAAGCAGCTCCAGCGGGAAGCCTTATCAGGTACGCTGCGGCGGGGGGAAGATTGCCGAGAGCGGTCCGTGGCTCCGGGCGGAACTCATGGCATATCGCAAATCGCGGAAGTGATTTCGCTTATTCGAGGCTGATTGCATCCGGATCCCTGCTCCCGTCGTCATTGGAAACGGGTTTTTAGATGGAGAAAGCATGCTGCTTGATAAAAAAATCGTCGTGGTCATGCCTGCTTACAACGCGGCGAAGACCCTGAAAAAGACCTACGAAGAGGTGATGGAGCAGGAGATCGTGGATCTCGTGATCCTGGTGGACGATGCCAGCCATGACGAAACGGCGGAGATCGCCGCCGCGCTGCCGAAGACGAAGGTGTTGGTCCATGGCGAGAACCGCGGCTACGGGGCGAACCAGAAGAGCTGCTATCGTCTGGCGCTGGCGGAGGGAGCGGACATTGTCATCATGGTTCACCCGGATTACCAGTATACGCCGAAGCTCATCCCCGCCATGGCGTCCATGATCGCCGGCGGCCTGTATTCCTGTGTCCTGGGGTCCAGGATCCTGGGGGGATACGCGCTCACGGGCGGCATGCCCCTGTGGAAGTACGCCGCCAACCGGTTCCTGACACTGGTGGAGAATTTCCTGATCGGAGCCAAGCTGTCGGAATACCACACGGGCTATCGGGCTTTTTCCCGGGAACTCCTGGAGAGGCTCCCCCTGGACGGGAATTCGGACGATTTCGTCTTTGACAACCAGATGCTGGCCCAAGTCGTCTGGCTCGGCTACATCGTCGCCGAGGTGAGTTGCCCCACCCGGTATTTCGCCGAGGCATCATCCATCAATTTCAGGCGGAGCGTGGAATACGGCCTGGGCTGCCTCCGGACGGCGCTGGAGTTCCGACTGGCCCGGTGGGGTCTCCGGTCGTCGAGGCTTTTCCCGGAGAGGCCCGGCCGAAACGGGAGTTAGATAGTCTTTGCGCTTTCCTCGTCCGGCAGGCCGGGGAGGCGAGACGGTTTCCAGGCCAGCCGTCCTGCCGGCTATGACCGATCCCCTCAACCGGAGGTGAATCCATGCCTGTTTCGTCTTTGCAAAAAACGTTTTCCTTCAAGAAGATCGACGCCTTTGCGACAGCCGCATCGGCGGGGAATCCCGCCGGAGCGGTCTACCTGAACGCACCGGGTGAGATCACGGCCGATGAAATGCTGAGAATTGCCCGGGAGCTGAAGGGGTTCGTTTCCGAAGTGGGGTATCTCTGGAAAATCGAGGATGGAATGTACGGCCTGAAGTATTACTCGTCGGAGCGGGAAGTGGCGTTCTGCGGCCATGCGACCATTGCCGTCACGTACGATCTGATCTTGAACGACCCTGCCCTTCTCGGCCGGAAAAGCATCCGGATCGTCAACAACATGGGGACGCTGACGGTGGAAAACAGGATCGAGGGGGAAAACGCCGTGTTCGTTGCAGCGCCCGAGCCCGTTTTCTCCAGCGTCCGGATCGACGGGACCGGCTTTGCCGAGGCCGCGGGCCTCGATCCCGGCGAGCTGGATTGGGATCGTCCGGTATCCGTCGTGAACGCGGGCCTTCAGACGCTGATCGTTCCGATCCGGAGGCTGGATGCGGTGCTGGGAATGTCACCGCGCCTGGAGGAGTTGAAGTCCTTCTGCGAGGCTCACGCGGTCGATATCGTGACGGTGTATTCCCGTGAAACGGCGGACGGGGCGAACGCCTACCGGACGCGCGTGTTCGCGCCGACCTTCGGGTATCTCGAAGACCCCGCCACGGGATCCGGCAACGCGGCCTTCGGCTGTTATCTCCTGAAGAACGGGTATTGGGACGGATCGTCCGTCAGCCTGGAGCAGAACGGCGATTATGCCAGGCCGAACATCGTCCGGCTGCTGGCCCGGGACGACGGGGCCGGCATGCGCGTTTGGTTCGGGGGTGGGGCGATCGTCAGGATTCGGGGCGAGTATTTTCTAACGTAGAGCACGGCAGGCCAGGAGCGCCTGGTCTGCAATTTCCTGGCGTCTTGATGCTCCCGGACCCGTGCGGCATGTTCACTTCGTCCGTCTGGATCCATGCCCGGAGCCGGGCCCGCTCGCCGAAGCCTTTCCTTCCACGGTGCTTTTCCCGTCAATCCGTCCGGACCGGCAGCGGCGCGCCCTCGGCCGAGACGATCTTCCAGAACATGGGATAGAACGCGGGGAGGGTGTCCGCCAGTTTCCATTTCATGCCCTGGAAGAACCACATGTGGATCTGCCGGTAACAGAACATGAAATACAGGTCCATGATGTCCCGCGGCCGGATGGCCGGGTCGATCTCCCCTCGTTTGCATCCGTGATCGAAGACGATCTCGAACATCCGGGTGGCGTCTTCCCGGATGTAGGACTGCTCCCGCATCCAGGTTCTCATGGGGACCGTGATGAAGGCCGTGATCGCGACTCCCGGGTTCTGGTCGTAGAAATCCAGGGTCACCCAGAAGATCTTGCGGAGAATCTCCCGGGTACTCTCGATTCCCTTGATGTGGATCTCGGCCAGCCGGCCGACCTCGGTGATCTTTTCGTCGAGGATGGCGAAGAGGAGCGCCTCCTTGGAGGGAAAATACTTGTAGATCGTGCTGGGACTGATGCCGGACCGGCGGTAGATCTCCCGCAGGTTGACCTGGTGAAAGTCGTGCTGGGAGAAGAGATCGAGGACCGCCGGATACAGGCGTTCCTTGACTTTCGCGGGAAGGGACGGCTTCTCCGCCGCCGCGGGTGTCTTCTTTTCCGTGGTCATGTGCCGGCCTGCCGAAGAGAGAGAAAGTGGAAGAGCGATACCACCTTCTCTCTCCGAATGCAATCGGCGGCAGCGGCCGGCAGCGGCGTCAGGGCATCCCCGGGATGGACGGACACCCCCGCTCCTTTCCGGGTCAGGGAAGGACCGTCACCCGGCCGTCCTGGAGGGCCGGCTTGCCTTTCTCGTTGAGAACCCTGAAAAACAGGTGCGCCTCGCTTCCCTGTGATTCTTTTCCGGTCAGCTGGACTTCGATCCGTTCACCCGGAAACACCATGCCGGCAAATCGGCAGGAAATGCTCCGGATCTTCGAAGGATCGGCGGCGGGCTCCCGGCGCGTGACTTCACGGACCGCGAAGGCCAGCGTCGCGGTGCCCTGCAGGATGATGTCGGGAAGTCCCACCCGGTGTGCGAATTTCTTCGATGTGTGAATCGGGAAGTGGATGCGCGTGCAGCCGTCGTAAACGAACGGACACAAGGGGTCGATGTCGATCCGGGAGGTCCACAATGCCTCCCCGTTTCCGGCATCCCCGTCCCGGGCGGGGAGGGATTCCGCACCTCTTCCTTCCCCCTCGCAGCTGACGTCCCTGAGCAGGCCGGTGATGTGCTCCGTAAAAACGGGTTCTCCCCGGGCGTCGAGGGCATCGTAGCGGATGACCAGGCTTGTCCCCGCCGGATGGGGGGTGATGGCGGCCAGGCGCCCTTTGATCCGGAGGCGGTCGCCGGGGACGATGGGCCTCATGAACTCCAGGTGCTCCCGGTAATGCACCTGCCTCTGCAGCACCGCCGCCGGGAAACTCCTATCCTCGATGAAGTCGTAGAGGTGCTCCGATATCGGCCAGGTAAGGGCCACGGCGAACATGGGCGGGGAGATGACCCCCTGCTCCCGCTCGTCGTCGAAATAGAGGGGATTGTTGTCGCCGACCGCGGCGGCGTAATTCATGGTGTTGCGCCAGTGGACGGTGGTTTCGTATTCACGAAGCGGGGTACCCGCAAAACTGGAACTCAGTTTCATCGTACATGCCTCACCGTTATTTGGTACCGGAAATGTTCCGGATCTCGTCCTTCAGCGCCAGCTTGTTCACCTTGCCGTTGGCCAGGAGAGGCAGGAGCGGACGGATGATGAACTTCTTCGG
>CAZODI010000025.1:0-52611 GCA_964578535.1 uncultured Syntrophaceae bacterium | reverse complement strand
TCAGCACCAGGTACTGGTCCTCCGCGTTGACCGTCAGCATCCTTCTCCCCTCGATGTAAAGGTTGCCGTTCTCGAAGACCTTGATGACGCGGGCCGTGATCCTCGCCTGGAGGGTCCCCCCGCGGCTCGTGTCCCCCGTTCCCTTCATTGTGTTGGTGCTCGTTCCGCCGACGGAGATGGCTTCCCCCATGTTCGCATTCCGCTGGAGGATGGAGGACTCGATCCCCAGGAGGGCGCTGACGCCGAATTCCGCCTTGCCGTCCCGGGAGGTGTTGATCGTCCCCTTGTTGACGCCGGCGGCGGATTCTTCCACAACGATGGTCACGATGTCGTTCACGTAACCGGCCTTCTTGTCCGTGAAAAGCATGTTGTGGCTGTTGGCACCGGGCCAGATCGAGCCGGGCTCGGCCGGCATCGGGGGCGGCGCCGCCCTGTGAACCGGCGTCGGAATGGGTTCCGACAGGATCGCGTCCGGCTTGGTGACAAGCGAACAGCCCGCCAGCATCATCCCGAAGAAAACAAAAGCCAGCAGGCATCCCGTCGTCCGGAGTCCCGGAAGAAACCGCATGGCGAACCTCCTAAAATACAAGTTGAACCGTCGCATCCCCGACCACCCGGGCATGAAGGATCTTCCGGGAGGAGGTGTTCCTCACCCGGACCATGCTCCCGTCCTGTCCGTCCTCTTCGCTCACGCCGAGAGTGGCGATGGAGAGCGGACCGCTTTCATAGATGATCCGCACGGGCGCTCCCTTTCGAACGACGGGAAACTCGCGAAGCATCGAGTGGGTCAGTTCCGTGTTCGGAGCCACGTTGACCCGGAGCATCTTGCCGACGACGCTCTCGGTGTCCGTTACCGCCTGGGCCGGGATGCGCCGGACCCACCGCTTCACCACCTGGATGTCCCCGCCGTCGAGCCGGGTGTTGCGGCCGAGCGAACGGGTGCTCAGGATGATGTCCCGCTGGACCTCAACCAGGACCGACACCCTCTGCTCCGCCAGGAATACGCCGTTGTCGTAGATCCGGACGGCATACTGCCCGTGGCCGAGGAAGGGATTTCCCCGTACGGGAATGACTTCCCGGGAAAAATTTTCCCCCTTTGCCTCCATCTCCTGGACGGGACTGGTAAAGAGGATGCGGACCGTCTCCCGGGGCCAGGCACTCTGGCTTGTGACGGCGCGCCGGACGTCGTCCTGGATCTGTGCGGCGCCGATCCGGACCGTCTTTGCGGCTGCCTGGAGAGGCGGGGCGCACAGAAGGACGGCGATCGCCGCCGCGACGAAGACCATGGAAAATCGCATTGCCCGGTTCATGGAACACCCTACTGCTTGATGTTGTTGGCCACCTGCAGCATGTCGTCCGCCGTCTGGATGGCCTTGGAGTTGATTTCATAGGCCCGCTGGCCGGCGATCATCTTCACCATCTCGTCGATGACGTTGACATTCGACTGTTCCAGGTACGTCTGGGTGATCGTCCCGCATCCCTCCTCGCCCGGATTGCTGACAATGGCATCGCCCGAGCTGTTGGAGGTGGTGAAGAGGTTGCGGCCCATGCTGGTGAGGCCCGCGGGATTGATGAAGCGCGCCAGGGTGATCCGTCCACCCGTCGTCGAGGCCCCGGTGCTGTCCGAATAGGACCAGGTCCCGCCGCTGTCGATGGTGAAGCTGACGGCGGTCGACGGAACCTGAACGTTCGGCACCAGCCTCAATCCCTCGGGATTGCAGAGGTATCCGTCCTTGTCGAGCTTGAAGTTCCCGGCCCGCGTGTAGACCGTGGTGCCGTTGTTGTCCAGTTGGTAAAATCCGCTCCCCTCGATGGCCCAGTCGAAGGAATTGCCCGTCTGCTGGTAGTCGCCCTGGCTGAAGTTCTTGGACACCGAGACGGCCTTGACGCCCAGTCCGACCTGGATGCCCGAGGGCAGCTGGACCCCCGTCGAGGTCTCCGATCCCGACTGGGAGGACACCTGGTACATCAGGTCCTGGAAGTCGATGCGGGACTTCTTGAACCCGGTCGTGTTCACATTGGCCAGGTTGTTGGCGATTACATCCTGCTCCAGCTGCTGGGCGTGCATGCCGGTAGCCGCGATCCATAGCGAGCGAATCATCTGCTCCTCCTTATCTTCAGACCACTTTCCCGATCTGGGTCGTGGCCTGCCTGTCCTGGTCGGCCATCGTCCGGATGACCTTCTGGTAGGTTTCGAACGTGCGCTGCAGTTCGATCATATTCACCATTTCCTTGATGGCATTCACGTTGGACATTTCCAGCGTCTGCCCCTCGACCCGGGGATCCGTCATCACCTGCATGCCTGCGTTTCCCGGATCGACGTACTGGCTGTCTCCCTGTTTTTTCAGGTTCTGGGGCCGCTCGAAGGTCACCACCCGGAGCTGGCCCACATTCGTGGCCACTGCCCCGTCGCCGGTGGTCTCGGTGACGGATATCGTCCCGTCCTGAGCGACCTGGATGTCGTGGCCGTCGATCGTGATGGGCCCTGAGGTTCCCAGGACGCGCTCTCCCGTCGACGTGACCAGTTCGTTGTTCGCATTGATATGGAAGCTGCCCCCCCGGATGTAGGCCGTTCCCTGCCTGGTTTCCACCGCCAGAAATCCGTCACCCTCGATGGCGACGTCGAGGGCTCCGCCGGTTCTCATCAGCGTTCCCGGCGAGAAATCCGTCCGCCCGTACGGCTTGTATTCCAGCCCGGGGTCCTGCGACCCGGAGACCGGGTTGGACTGGAGCTCGTAGCTCAGGTGGATCGCCTTGAATCCCGGGGTGTTGGCGTGGGCGATGTTCTGGGTAACCGTATCGAGCTGCCGGATGCTGCGGACGGCCGCCGCGGCGATGTCGCGGACATCGAGTGCCATGGTTCCTGATCCTCGTTGATTGATGCCTGATTATTTAGCAAGGAGCATGCCTGGAGGGTGGAAGAACGGGGGGAGAAATGGAAAGACGGGCTTCCCTACGACCCGGCGCGGCGTCGCTCGTCGAGAGAGTATACGAAGGCCAGGATCTCCGCGACGGCCCGATACAGCTCGACGGGGATTTCCTCATCGACGTCGAGGCGATACAGGAATTGGACAAGAACGGAATTCTCCTGAACCGGGACTCCGTGGAGGCGGGCCGTCTCGATGATCCGCTCCGCCACCTCTCCGCGACCCTTGGCGGTCACCCGCGGGGCCGAGCCCGGCTTGCCGTCGTACTTCAGGGCCGCCGCCAGGGGGGACTTTTCTTTTTTGTCTCCGGGCCGTTCCGCGTTCATGGGTTCCCTTCGCGGCGGCCGTCCCCTCCTGCGGGTCCGGTCCGCCGCCATGCACGGGCCGTCAGGCGTAAAGATTGACGGCGTCTCTTTGAAAGATGGGCAGGGACTGTTTTCTGTCCAGGATGGTCCGGGCGATGTCGTGGTCTGCCAGGCAGACGATCCCCGCATCGGGGAATCCCGATGCCGCCAGCCGCTCCCGGAGCTCGTCCAGGCCGGACTGGAGATACTCCCTGACCTCTTCCGTGCCGCAGCGCAGGGTTCCGCTCATCCGGCCCCCGGCCAGCCGGGCATCCACCAGGATGTCCCCGAGGGCTTCCATGTTGAGGCAGAGGACCATCCGGAAGGCCTCTTTGCCGTCCTCCCCGCCCCCCTCCTGTCCGCCCTCGGGATAGAGGAAGAGGTCCTGGACCCGGATCCCGCCGGGAAACGCCGCGGGGACCTGAAGCACAAACGGTCCGCCCTCCCGGCGCGACAAAATATTGACGTCCCGGTGGACATCGAGGGTCTCCAGGGCCGACCGGGCGGTGGATGCAGCCTGCTCCAGGCTTTTCCGGCCGGGAGCGCCGGCATCCATGGCCGCCATCTCCCGTTCGGCCGCCTCGGCCAGGCGCACCAAGGATTCCCGGAGCGTTGCCGGGGCTGCTTTTTCCGGGGCATTTTCCCCGTCGGGGAGACGGACCGCGGGATTCCCTTCACCGTCCGCCGGCGCTGGGAGCCCCGCTGGAGCCTCGCCGGCGCCCGTAGAGGACGACGGCTTTCCGGAGCCGGGGAAAACAAGCGCAGAAAGGAGGCCCTGCAGGCTGCTTCGTGCCGCCGCCAGCTGCGGAGGCAGGTCTCCGGGAAGGGTGTCCGCCAGGGACTCGACCAGGGTGGACAGCTGCCGGAACATGTCCCCCAGGAGGCCGGGCCGGCTGCGGAACATGCCGAGAGACTCCGGGATGGATTCCTGTCCGGCCGGAGCATCGCCCGCCAGAACCTGGAGGACGATCTGCGGGGAATTCCGGACGACCCGGGCGGTGAACCGCGCGCCTTCGCCGAGGGGCTGCTTCGACTCCGCCAGGACCGTGTTGCCTCCGATGTCCAGGAGCAGCAGGCCCTTCTCGCGGACTTCGAGAACCAGCGCCTCGACCCGCTCGCCGACCGAGAGCAGGGGAAGGCCGGCCGGCCGGGTTCGATTTGCCGGAGAGACGGGAGTGATCGAAGGATCGTTGAGGGAGATGAGTTTCATGTGGATCGGTCCGCCACGCCCCGGCCCGCCTTACCTCTTCCCGGTCAGGTTCAGGATGAGGTGGACTTCCCCGTCCGGGATTCCGGTGTGACGGGCGATCTCGCGCTCCGAGAGTCCTCGGGCGGCCAGGGCCAGGACCTGTGCGGCCCTGGGATCCCCCGCTGGGGGAGGGGCGGTGTCCGGCTCCTGCCGTTCCGACGCCTCCGGGTAGAGGGCGAGAAGCTCCCGGATCCGCTTCTCCCGCTCGTCCAGGGCCCGGGCCAGATCCTTGAGTGTCGTCTTGCTTTCCTGGACGGCTGCCAGAAATTGATCGGTCGCGTTGCGGGAGTCCTCGACGAGCTGCCGGAGGGCCTGCACCTCTTTTTCATCGGGACGGGCCTGTTTCCGGCCCACGACCCGGCGGATCTGCCAGAAGAGGAAGAGAACGAGGAGAGCCAGAGCCAGATCCATGCCCAGCTGCAGCAGCAGGAAATCCCTTGTCGTCATTGCCAGCATATTGTCCCCCCGTATCCTCCGTCAGGCAAGCACGTCCAGGCGGCTTCCCTGGATCCGCTCGTCCTCCGGAACATGGCCGTCGTTCACCACCGTTTCGATGGCCCGTCCTTTCCGAGCCGATTCCGGGGACGCATCTTCTTCGTCCCTCCCGCGGGCCATCGTTTCCTCCCGCTCTTCGTTCTCCGGGGCGGGAAAGGACTTTCTCTTCTCCCGCTTCCCCCAGGAGGCGGAGTTCCGCTGCCGGTCAGGCACCTGGGACTGGACCTGGGAGACCGCCTCGGCTCCGGGAATCGGAAGAATCGGTCTGCGAATATCCATCACTCACGTCCGTGCAATCAGCCGGCGGGAAAGGAAATCCCGATTCCCCCGCCGCTCTGTGCGGAAACGGCTGCCCCGTAATGCTTCCAGAGAAGCAGGGACAGGCAGAGTGCTCCATGGGAAGGGTCCTGAAGCCCCGAGACCCGGTTCTCTTCCAGGACGCCCCGTACATCGTCCCGTTCCTCATCCGTGAAGGGCGCTCCGGTGTGGCGGATTCCGAGCAGAACACGATCGTTCTCCTTCCCGACCGTCACGTGAAGCTCCTGTTCTCCCTGCGATCCCAGGCGGGACGCCGCATGGCGGAACACGGCCCAGAGGGCCATGGCGAAATGGGCCTGGACGCCCCGCACCGGAGGAACCCCTTCGGGCAAGTCCAGCACCTTTTTGATCCGGTGCTTGAAATCCAGGTAATGCTCCGCGAAGCGAACCTCCCGGCGCACCAGGGCCGCCAGATCGAACCGCTCCTCCTTCTTGTGGGAGAGGATCCCGAAACGGGAGGCCACATCCTGGAAGACGTCGGCAAACCGCTCCGACTCCGTGTTGAGCAGCCGGACGTCGGACTGCACCTTCAACCAGTCCTGCGCAAGCGTTCCCGGCAGATGAACCCCGTTTTTTTCCATGGCCGCCTGCAGGTTTTCCAGGCGCCGTTCGAGGATCTTCGCCCGCCCCATGATCCCGTTGAGCGGATTGGCAAAATTGTGAAGAAGCCCCGGCACGAAAGCGAACAGCATCGTTTCCGCGAAGGACCCTTCCAGGGCACACTCAAGCTCTTGCATCTCCATGGCCATCCCTCTTTCTGGACTCTTCCGGTCCATCCAGCAAACCGCTTCCGGAAGGAACCAGGTCCGCCGGCAGTTCCACGTGGACAACGGTCCCCCGTAACGGCCCCCCTTCCGCCCAGATCCTTCCTCCGTGAAGCTCACAGGCCAGACGGCAGAAGGCCAGCCCGATCCCGGGCTCGCTCCTTCCAGGCCCGGCTCCGTTCACGGGACCGCCGGACGTCTCGCCCGGAAGGGAACGAACCAGGGCCGCCTTGAGAGCTCCGGGCATCCCCGCCCCGTCATCGATCACGGAAATGCGGATCCGGCCCGTCGAGGCGGTCCATACGCGGACGCCGATTCGACCGCCCTGCTCGACCTGGGCGACGGCGTTCAGCATCAGGTTGGAAAGAACCCTCTCCAACAGGGGCTCGTCCGCGACCAGCGTCGACGGGGCCTCTTCGAGGTCGAGCTCGAGGCGGATGTCCCTGTCACGACACAGGGCCGCCCACATTTTTTCCAGCCGGCGGAAGAAGGAGTCGACGCGGACAACGGACAACTCGAGGGCGGGGACATTCTCCCCCAGGCGCGAGATCCGCAGGTACCCCTGGATCATACGCTGGAGATCCCGGCATCCATCGAGTGCACTCCGGAGGAGCTCCTCTTCCCGGGTGCGCAGGCGGCATCTGGAAAGCAGATCCAGATTCGCCACGATCATCATCAACGGACTTTTCATATCATGAACGATCATGCGCTGCCAATCGGCGGTATGGGATGTTTCCTTCTCGGATTCCATCGTCCGCTTTCCCCGCTCCTTCTTCCGGCGCCGGCCCGCTATCCCGCTCACCACACGTTGAGATCCGAAAACCAGACGGTCCTGACGGCATCCCGTTTCAAGACCTGGTTGATGCCGGCGGTGATTTCCTTCCGGAGGTCTTCCCGATCCTTGGGCGCTCTCAGCACTTCCGCCGTTTTCGCAGACAGGATCGCATGAATCGCCTTCCGGACGTCCGGTCCGTTCATCTCGGGAAGGACCTTCCGGTCCGCCGGATCCAGCGCAAGATTGACCACCGCCAGCTTCGGCGCTCCCGAGGCATCCTTCACGTCGACGTAGAACTCCTCGACCAGGGACGCTGCCGCGGAGGCCCCGGCGGGCATCCTGACCGCACTGGAAACCGTCGTCCCGGGCTGCCTGCCCCGGTCCAGCGGGTTCCAGATGAGCAAGACGGCCGCCGCCAGGATCCCGAGAAGACCGGTGCCGATGCCTCCCGCGACCACCCACCGGTTTCTGTACCAGGGCCGTTTCGACGCCTCCGGCTTCGGGTCCCCTCCGGAATCCGGAGCCGGCGGGGTCTCCAGCGCAAAATCGCTGTCCAGGGGAATGTCCAGAATGTCCAGTTTGGCCTTTTGCTGCGCCATGGCGGCTCCTTCCTCAGCCCGCGTTTCTTATCCGCCCGCCCGGTCAGCCGGGGTGTCGGTCACCCGCTCCGGCGGCTCCCCGGAACGTCCCTGTTCGAGACGCCCCAGCAGGTCTTTCGCTTCCATGAAATCCGGATACAGGTCGAGGGCTTTCAGAACATGCACCCTCGCTTCGCCCTCGCGTCCATCCTCCATCAGGACCCTGGCCAGGTTGTAATGGAGATGGTCGTCCTCGGGATCCAAAGAGAGCGCTTTTCGATACAGATCGATGGCCTCCCGGAAACGGCCCTGCCTCCGGAAGGCGATGCCCAGGCGGTTGTACAGGTGGATGTCCGACGGGTCCTCCTGCAGGAGGGAGCGGAAGACGCCCTCGGCCTCGCCGTTCAGGTTCCGGGCCAGCAGGGTCTCGCCGATTTCCCTGCGGACGGACGGATCCGCCGGTGCCACCCGGACGGCCTGCGCAAAGGCTTTCCTGGCCTCCTCGATGTCGTCGCTCTCCAGGAGGGCCTTGCCGAGATTCAATTGCCGGTTCGCATTTTTCGGACTGATGGCCGTTGCCTTCCGCATGACGGCGATCTCCTGCCCCCGGTCCCCCCGGCGGGCGAACACGTCCGCCAGGCTGTCATAGGCCCGTGTGAATCGGGGCTCGCACAGGATCGCCTTCCGGAAGGCCTTCTCCGCGTCCTCCAGCATGCCGCGGCAGACGTACATCTCCCCCAGGGCCTGAAAGACCCGGGGATTGTCCGGCTGCATGGCCATGGCCGCCTTCAACTCTCCCAGGGCGCGGTTGTATTCCCCTTCCCCGATCAGAGCCTGGGCAAGCTGGAGGTGGCCGTCCAGCGGAGACGGATTCGTCCGTCTCCCCAGCACCGCGTTGATTTTCTCCTCCAGCGTCTGGACGGCGAACGGCTTGATGATGTAGGCGTCCACATCCGTCTCCGCGGCCTCCGCCACGATCTCTTCCGCCAGCTCTCCCGTCACCATGATGAACGGCAGGCTTCGGAACCGTTCGTCTTTCCGGACGCGCCGGAGGAGGTCGATTCCGCTGAGTCCCGGCATGAACAGGTCCACGATCGCAACATCCACGGGCTCGGACTGGAGGCGCTGCCAGGCCTCGACGCCGTCCTTGCCCTCCAGCACGCCGGTGTGTCCGAGGGAAACAAGCATCTTCCGGATGCTTTTCCGGGCGTCATACTGGTCGTCCACCACCAGGAAGGTCAGGCCCCGGTCCGGGGCGTCGGTCGTGGCCGTTCCCTGCGAACCCATGTCAGCGCACCTCCCCCAGCAGTCCCCGCAGCCGGAGCACCGCCTGGGTATGGATCTGGCAGATCCTCGACTCCGTCAGATTCAGGACCCGTCCGATCTCCTTGAGGTTCAGTTCCTCATAATAGTACAGGGCCAGGACTGTACGCTCCTTCTCGGGGAGCCGGTCGATGGCCTTCTTGATCCCCTCCTTGAATTCCTCATTCTCCAGGAGAGAGAGCGGATCGCCGTGGTCGATTTCCTCCTGAAGCCTGCCGCAACCGTACCGCTCGATGAAATCGGGGGGAAGGTCCTCGGTGCTGATCACCTTGACCAGCTTTGCATCGTCGAGGAGATCGAAGTATTCCTCCAGCGGGATGCCCAGGTGATCCGCCATCTCCTCCTCGCCGGGAGGGCGGCCGAGCTGTTTCTGCAGCGCCGCAAAGGCCTTCTCGATTTTCGTATCCTTGCTTCGTACGGACCGGGGGACACGGTCGGCGGCCCGCATCTCGTCCAGCACGGCCCCGCGGATCCGGATCTTTGCGTACGTTTCGAACCGGACGTTTTTTGTCTCGTCGAACTTCTCCAGCGCGGCCATCAGGCCGATCACACCGGCCTGAATCAGGGCCTCCCGGTCCGCCGGCGCCATGACCACGCGGGCGGTCAGCCGGCTGACGACCTGCTTCACCAGGGGCGCATACTGCAGAATCTGTCCGTCTCTCCCGTTCTTATTCACGGCTGGATCGAATGGTCCTGTTGCTGAAAAACCGAATGCTTCCCCCCTCCGCTCCCCCGGGCGCCTCTCCGCACAGCCTCGAGGCGATGTCCTGGAGGCACCGGCTGGCCGGGGACGAAGGGTAGATCTCCGCCAGGGCCTTCTGTTTTTTCACGGCCTCGGGCAGCCTCGGGTCGTGGAGGATGAATCCCAGGTAGTCGAGGGCAACGGTCAGGAAATGGTCCGTCGCATGCCGCAGCCGCTCGTACACCTCGCGGGCCTCCGTCGGATGGTTGACCATGTTGACGACGAGACGGAACTTCTTCCGGTCGTATCCCTGATAGAGCACCTTCATGAGGGCGTAGGCGTCCGTCAGCGCCGTCGGCTCGGCGGAGGTGACGATGATGATCTCGTGAGCGGAGGAATTGAAATAGGTGACGTTTCCCGAAATGCCGGCCGCCGTGTCGATCAGAAGGAACTCCGGCTTGTTCTTCAGGGAATTGACCGCATCCAGGAGGGTCAGCTTCTGCCCTCTCGAAAGATCGGTCATCTCCGCAATGCCGGAGGAGGCGGGAAGGACCTTCATCCCGCCGGGCCCTGTCACCAGCGTCTCCGCCAGGCTCTTTTCCCCCTTCAGGACGTGGTACAGGTTATACTGGGGCGTAAGACCCAGGAGCAGGTCGATGTTGGCGAGCCCCATGTCCGCGTCCAGGACGATGGTCTTCCGGTTGCGCTGGGAGAGGATGTAGGCGATGTTGGCGGCGATGTTCGTCTTTCCGACGCCTCCCTTGCCGCTCGTGAAGGCCAGGACGCGGACGGGCCTGTCCCGCAGCTCCATGTCCTCGCCTTCGCCGTGGGACTTTCCCCCACCGGGGGTCTTCACGCCTCCGCGCTCCCGCTCCATGGCCTGTCTGAGTGTTGCCGCCTGGTCCAAACCTTCCCCCGTCAATGAATCGAATGCCCGAGAATCAGCGATGCCAGCGATCCCGGGGTGACTGCCTTGATATCCTGCGGCACGTTCTGTCCACAGGTCACATACCGGACGGGCCGTCCCGCCTGCTCCAGGATGTCGTAGACCACGCCGAAGCGCTGACATTCATCGAGCTTGGTCAGGATGAGCGAATCGTAGTCCAGGAGACGGAAACGGTCCGCCGTCACCTGGAGGCCCTCCCTGTTCATCGCCGGCGTCAACAGCAGGCTCACTTCCAGATCGGGCGAACCGCCGAACTGACGCTTCAATTCGCTCAAGTATTCCGTGTCTTCGGGATTTCTCCCCGGCGTGTCCACGAGGATGACGTCGCAGTCCTCGAAACTCCGGAGGGACTCCCGGAACCCTTCCCCGTCCCCGGCCACCCGCAGGGGAAGCTTCATGATGTCTGCATAGGTCTGGAGCTGGTCCACCGAGGCGATGCGGTAGGTGTCCAACGTAATCAGTCCGACCTTCTGCTTCTGTTCCAGGGCAATGCGGGCGGCCAGCTTCGCCAGGGTCGTGGTCTTTCCGACGCCGGTCGGCCCGACGAGCGCTTTCACCCGCTTCTCCAGGCCGGGGTCCTCCTCCCGGGCAATGGAACGCAGAATCGCTTCCCGGGCGCGGCGGACGGACGCTTCGTAGGTCTCCTCTCCGCTGCCGCCTTCCTGCCGGACCCCGTCGACGATCTTAAGGGCCCGCGGCCGGGAGACCCCGTTGGCGAGCAGGCGGTGGTACAGGCGCCCATAGGGAGACGGATCGCCTCCGCCGTGCCGGAATCCGAGCATGTCGAAGAGCGTGAAGAGGGCTTCCTTGACTTCCGACAACTCCTCCCGGAGCTGTTGATCCGGCCGGTCCTTCCCGAGCAGGCCCTTCAGTTCCCGGAGTTCTCCCGTGATGGAGCAGGCCCAGTCGGGCATTGCCTCTCCCGCCGGAGGGGCCGGCGGGGGCGGGGACTGGCGATGGGCGGCGGGAAGAGTCTCTTCCCCGTGTTTCCGATCCAGCGCGGCCACCACCTCCAGGAGGGGCGGGCTCGAATCCCTCAGGGTTTTCGTGGACAGGATGATCGCCTCCGGCCCGAGGTCCTTCTTGACCCGGCGCATCGCTTCCTGGAGGCTGGAAACCTCATACCGTTTCATTTGCATGGCTCAACTCCAAAAGACCCAGTGAGGTCAGTTTTGCATCCCTGGTGATCTCGTTGTGTGCCAGGACGACCAGGTTGGGTACGAACCGCTCCAGGATTCGCCGCAGATGGATGCGGACGGTGGGCGAGCACAGGACGATCGGCTGCGCTCCGCGGGACGTGAAGAGCGGGACGAACCGCTTCATGTTCGTGACGATCTTCCGGACCATCTGCGGGTCCGGCGAGGCGAACGTTTCAAACTCCGTATGCTGGAGGGTCTGCTGAATGCTCTCCTCGATCTCCGGGGAAACCATGATCACGTGGAGCCCGCCCCGTTCGTCCGCGTGGAGGCGCGTGATCACCCTCGACAGGGCCTGCCGCACATAACCGGTCAGGACATCGACGTTTTTCGTCAAGGGGACGTAATCCGCCAGCGTCTCCAGGATCGTCTGCAGATCGCGGATCGGAATGCGCTCGCCCAGGAGTCGCTGCAATACTTTCTGGAGAGTCCCCACAGGGATGACCTTCGGAACCAGGTCCTCCACGAGCCGCGGAGCCGAGGCTGCCAGGCTGTCCAGGAGGACCTGGATTTCCTGGCGCCCCAGGAGCGAGTCCACGTTGGACTTGATCAGCTCCGTCAGGTGCGTGGTGATGACCGTCGCCGGATCGACCACGACGACTCCCTGGGCCTGCAGGGCCTCCCGCTCCCGGTCCGGAATCCAGACCGCCGGGAGACCGAAGGCGGGTTCCTTCGTCTCGATTCCCTTGACGCGGACCTTCATTCCTTCCTGGACGATGGCGAGCTGGTGCCCCGCCAGGATCTCCCCGCGGGCCACCTCGACCCCCTTCACCAGGAATGCGTATTCATAGGGCTTGAGCTGCAGGTTGTCGCGGATATGGATGGACGGGACGACGAATCCCATGTCCTGGGCGATCTGCTTGCGGAACATCCGGATCCGGCGCAGCAGCTCCCCTCCCTGGGAGGCGTCGACGAAGGGGATCAGGCCGTAGCCCACCTCCAGTCCAAGGGCGTCCAGCGGATCCAGGAGGGGCGCCGCCTCCGCCTGGGGAGGCGCCGGTGCCTCTTCCTTTTCTTTTTCTTCTTCCCGGACCCGGATGCGGGCAAGCTGCCAGGCAGCCACCCCGACCAGCACGGCGATGGTAAGAAACGCCTGCTTCGGCATTCCCGGGATGAGGGCAAAAATCAGGAGCACGACCGCCGCCGCGGCTACCGCCTTCGGCTGGGCGAACAGCTGCATCCTCATTTCCTGGCCCAGTTCCGTGGTTCCGGCCGTCCGGGTCACCAGCATGCCCGCTGCGGTGGACACGATCAAGGCGGGCACCTGTGTCACCAGCCCGTCCCCGATGCTGAGCAGCGTATAGGTCCGGGCCGCGTCGGCGATGGGCATACCCTGCTGGAGCGCGCCGATGACAAGCCCGCCGACGATGTTCACCAGGACGATGATGATGCCGGCGACGGCGTCGCCGCGTACGAACTTGCTGGCTCCGTCCATGGCCCCGTAGAAGTTCGACTCGCTCTCCAGCTCCCGGCGGCGCTTGCGGGCCTCGTTGTCGTTGATCAGGCCCGTGTTCAGATCGGCATCGATGCTCATCTGCTTGCCGGGCATGGAATCCAGGGTAAAACGGGCGGCCACCTCGGCGATGCGCGTGGCGCCCTTGGTGATGACCACGAAGTTGATCAGCACGAGGACGGAGAAGACAATCATCCCGACCACGTAGTTTCCCCCCACGACGAAGGTCCCGAAGGCCTTGATGACCTGGCCGGCGGCGTCGGTTCCCTCGCTGCCGTGGAGCAGGATGAGCCTCGTGGAGGCGACGTTCAAAGAAAGGCGCAGGAGGGTCACCACCAGGAGGACGGAGGGGAACACGGAAAAGTCCAGGGGACGCAGGACGTACAGGGACATCAGGAGAATAATGAGGGAAACGGCGATGTTCATGGACAGCAGGACGTCCAGGAGCAGGGTCGGAAGGGGCACCATCATGACGAGCAGGATCCCCACAACCCCGAAGGCCAGGACGGCGCTGGAGCTCTTCATGAACCCGGCCATCGGTACGCCTGAATCGGCTGCAGCGGCTCTTGCTTCCATGAATCCGTTTTCCTTTATCGTGCGTTCTCGCGGAGCCTGTAGACGAAAGCGAGGATCTCGGCGACGGCCTTATACAGGTTTTCAGGGATGACCCCGCTTACATCAACCATCTTATACAATACTTGTGCCACCGGCTTGTTTTCGATCACCGGCACGCCGCTGCGCTCGGCAACCTCCCGGATGGTCGCCGCCACGAAGCCCCTCCCCTTGGCGACGACCGTCGGCGCGGCCATGCGCTCCGGGTCATACTGAATGGCCACCGCCAGGTGTGTCGGGTTCGTGATGACCACGTCTGCCTTCGGGACAGCGGCCATCATCCGTTTGCGGGCCATCTCCTGCTGGATCCTCCGGATCCGGCTCTTGATCAGGGGATCGCCTTCCGTTTCCTTGGTTTCATCCTTCAGCTCCTGCCGGGACATGCGAAGGTTCCGCTCATGTTCCCACCGCTGGTAGGCGTAATCGAGGATCGCCAGGACCGCCAGGATCACGCAGGTGGTGGCGAGAATCCGGAAGGACATCCGCCCGATGAAGCGGATGATATCGGGCGTGCTCTGGTCCATCAGCGGAATGATCTGGCCCAGCTCCGACCGCACGGACAGGTACGCCACGAAACCGACAATGGCCAACTTCATGACGCTTTTCACCAGCTCCATGAGCGACTGGAGGGAAAACAGGCGCTTGAACCCTTCCAGGGGGTTGATCTTGGACAGTTTGGGCGTCACGCTCTCCGCGGTGATCTGGAAGCCCACCTGGAAGGTGTTGGCGGCGAGGCCCGCCAGGACGACCGTCAGGAACAGGGGCGCCAGGAGGATCAGCACCTCCAGGACCGTCTGGGAGAAGAGGGCCGGCACCGTGTCCGCGTTGAGCGTGACGGCGATGCTGCGGCGGAAGGCGGAGCGCATCATGTTCATCAGGCGCTCCATCGTCCCGGAGGCCTGGAAGTACAGGCAGATCAGGCAGGCCGACAGGACCGCCGCGGAGACCACCTCCCGGCTGCGGGCAACCTGTCCTTTCTTGCGGGCCTCTTCCCGCTTGCGCGGGGTTGCGCGCTCGGTCCTCTCCTGGTCGTCCTTTCTCTCCGGCACGGCCGGCGCCTCCTATCGATTGGTTGACGGTAGCGTCAACGAATCAGCGGATATTACATCAGGCGGAGAACCGCCCCCAGCTCCCCCGGGATGCGGGAGAAGAGCCGCCCCACGAGGGCGACGAACAGCGGAACGGACAGCCCGAAGAAGAGAAATCCCACGGCGATCTGCAGGGGAAATCCCACGATGAAGACATTGATCTGCGGAACCGTCCGGGCCACGATACCGAGGGCCACATTGGTGAAAATCAGGGCTGCCATGATGGGGGCGCCGATTTTCAGGGCGATGACGAATACCCCGCGGGTCCACTCGAAAATCGTCTGCACGAGGGGACCCGTGATGTGAATCCCCCCCAGGGGAAGGACCCGGAAACTCTCGTTGACGGCCTGAAGGAGCGCATGGTGGCCGTCCAGCACCAGGAAGATCACCAGGGCCATCATGTACTGGATCTCGGCGATGACGGAGACCTGGCGGCTCTCCACGGGATCGAGCACATTGGCGATAAAGAATCCCATCTGGAGGCCCGCCACCTCCCCGGCATACTGGATCCCGGAAAAGACGCAGCGGACGGCGAATCCCAGGATGACGCCGATGAGCACCTCGCCCGCCATGGACACGATCAGGGAGACGACGTTCCCCGTCAGGACCTGCGCGTTTGCCGTCTCAACAAAGGGAAAGATCAGGAAGGAGACGACCAGGGAGAGGCCGGCCCTCACCCGGAGCAGGACCGGACGGTCGCCGAAGATGGGCAGGAGCGCGATCATGGCGCTCAGGCGCAGGAAGACGAAGAGAAAGGTCCCGACCTGCTCGGGTGTGACCATCGGGATGTTCATGGCGGATGCCCCCGGCCCTGCCGCTGTCCGCTACCGGATGTACAGCGGGATTCCCTTGAAGATCTTCTCCGTGAAGGTAATCAGGCTGCCGAGCATCCAGGGGAGGGCCACCACCATGGCGACCAGGCTGGCGACGATCTTGGGCACGAACGACAGGGTCATCTCCTGGATCTGGGTGAGCGCCTGGAACAGGCTGATGGCGACACCCACCACCAGGCTGACCAGGAGGACCGGTGCCGCCACCATCAGGGTCACCTTCACGGTCTCCGCCATGATCCCCACAACAAAATCGATCGTCATGATTCCTTCACTCTCCTTCCCGTCCTCCTTCAGGAGGCGGCTCTCGTCGTTGATCGGACCGGCGACCGACGAAATGCGTCACCGGAAACTCTGCACCAGGGCTCCCACGACCAAATACCACCCGTCCACCAGCACGAAGAGGAGCAGCTTGAAGGGCAGGCTCATCATGATGGGCGGCAGCATCATCATGCCCATGGACAGGAGGATGCTCGCGATCACCATGTCGATGACAAAAAACGGCAGATAGATCATGAAGCCGATCTGGAAGGCTGTCTTCAGCTCGCTGATGATGAACGCCGGGATCAGGGTCGTCAGGGAGACCTCCTGCGGATTGGCGGGACGCTTTTCCCTGGAAATGGAGACAAACAGGGCCAGGTCTTTCTCCCGGGTCTGTTTCAGCATGAAGTCCTTCACCGGCGCGACCGCCTTCTCCATGGCCTGCTCCCCGGAGATGGTTTCCTGGTAGTACGGCTGCAGGGCTTCCGCGTTGACCTTCTGCCAGACCGGGGCCATGATGAAGAACGTCAGGAACAGGGCGAGACCGATCAGGACCTGGTTCGGGGGCATCTGCTGCGTTCCCAGGGCATTCCGCAGGAGCGACAGGACGACGACGATGCGCGTGAAAGACGTAAGCATCAGGAGGATCGCCGGCGCCAGCGACAGGACCGTCAGCAGGAGAAGAAGCTGCAGGGCCGTCGCCGTCTTGCCGGGAGTATCCGCGGTCCCGCCGATCTGGAGGCTGACGTTCGGAAGCGAGAGCGTCTGGGCCTCCCCCGGCGTCGCCAGGAACAGGACGGCCGCCGGAATCGCAAGCAGGATCAGGAGGATCCAGGCCTTATGGCTGCGCCGCCCTTTCATGGCTTGCCGCCTTTCCTGGGCGACGTGAACGATTTCAAGAGCTTGCGGTACCGATCCAGGGACATCGGAAGGGGCGACACCGGGGTTCCCGCCCGGGGTTGCAGCCGCTCGACGATGGAAGGATCGTCCAGGTCGGTAATCGTGGAGATCTGGGAGCCCGTGACGCCCAGCGCCACGACCTTGCCCATGATGTCCACCACTAAGATGCTGCTCTTCGGTCCCAGGGAGCGGGTCGCCAGGATCCGGATCAGCTGCCCTTCCGGATCGACGCCCGCGGGCGCCATGAACCGCTTGAGAAAATAGACGGATCCGATCAGGAGTCCCAGTACGATCGCCAGGGCGAAGAGCATTTTCAGGAGTGCCGAAAAGAAACTGAAGTCCACGGTCATCCCTCAGCGCAGGTTGTTGATCCGGTCCACCGGGGAGACGATGTCCGTCAGCCGGATGCCGAATTTTTCATTCACCACGACCACTTCCCCCCGGGCGATGAGGCGCTGGTTCACATAGACGTCCATCGGTTCCCCGGCAAGCTTGGCCAGCTCGATCACCGAGCCCTGGCCCAGCTGGAGCAGGTCGCTGATGAGCATGCGGTTCCTCCCCAGTTCGACGTTCAGCGTCAGCGGAATGTCGAGGATGAAATCCAGGTCGAGGGACTTTTTCGGGTCCATCGCCGGCTGGGCGGTGGGCTGGATCTCCTGGAAGTTGACCGCGCTGACCTCTGCCGGCGGCTTCTTGGTCTGCGAAAGGGCCATCTCTTCCTGGACGTCGTCCCAGGTGAGATCTTCCTCCGGCTTCGCCGCTTCCCCGCCGCCGCCTTCCTCCCCCAGATCGATTCCCTTCAGGAGATCGTCAATTTCCTTCTGCTCCATCTTCCTGTCCCCCTTTCGCCAGGATCACCTCAGAAATCCTGACGGCTTGATTGCCCTTGTATATTCCGGGGTAACCCCGGTACTTGGGGATGCCCTCCACGAACACCGTCATGGCGTCGGAGGCGTACTGGTCCAGGGGAATGACGTCCCCCGGCTTCATGTTCACAACGTCCCGGCCGGAGATCTCCGTGCTTCCCAGCTCCACGGCGATTTCCGCCTGGGACTTGGCGATGTTTTTCCGGAGCCGATCGACCCAGCCCTTGTCCACCTCGAGCTGCTCGCTCTGGAAGCCCGCCTGCAGCCGTTCCCTCACGGGTTCGAGGGTCGAGTAAGGGATGCAGAGGGTCATGATCCCCGAGGAGTATTCCACTTCGATCTCGAACTGGATCACCACGACCACGTCCGTCGGGGCGACGATCTGGACGAACTGCGGATTGATCTCCGAGCGCTGATAGACGATCTTGACGTCCAGGAGGGCCCGCCAGGCCTTCTCCAGGTCCTCCAGGGCGTTGATGACGACCTTGCGGATGACGCTGCTCTCGATGGCGGTGAATTCGCGGCCCTCGATCTTGAAGAAGTCCTTCCCGGATCCCCCGAAGATGATGTCCACCAGCATGAAGATGACCTTGGCCTCCACCACGCACAGGGCGTTCCCCCGCAGGGGATCCATCCGGAACAGGTGCAGGCTGGTGGGAACGGGCAGGGTCTTGAGGAACTCGCCGAACTTGATCATGTCCACGGAGACCGCGCTCACGCTGGCGACGCGCCGGAGCAGCGAGGACATGGTTGCCCGGAACATCCGGGCGAACTTCTCGTTGATCATCTCCAGGGTCGGCATCCGGCCGCGGATGATCCGGTCCTGGCTGGTCAGATCGTAGGGAATCGCGTCGTTGGGATCGAAGGAGACCTGGACATCCGTCTCGATTTCCCCGCCGGAGATGCCCCTCAGAAGGGCGTCCACCTCTTCCTGGGTCAGGATATGCGACATGGCTCACTTTGCCTTGACATACACTGCATGATCGGTCCCGGGCTTCCTCCCGGGTTTTCCGGCCGGCCTGGCCGCTCCGCTTGCCTACTGGATCACGAACTCGGTGAAATAGACCTTGGACACCTTCCCCGTGGTCAGGAAGGTATTCAGCCGCATGGCGATCTCCTCCCGCAGGCGCTGCTTTCCCGCCATGTCCATCAGTTCCTTGACGGACTTCGCCGACAGGAGGTCCAGCACGTTGTCCCGGAGCTTCGGCTTCATCTGGTCCAGTTCGGCAACCCCCTTGGGATCCGAGATCTCCAGTTGGATGGCCAGCTTCAGATACCGCTCCCCGTTGTTATCCATGAGGTTGACGATGAACGGATCCATCGCCCACATCACGGCAACGGCGGGCTTCGGCGCCGCCTCCTTCTTCGCGGTCTGCTGGGTATAGAACCAGAAGCCTCCGCCCCCGGCGGCGCCCAGTACAACCAGCACCAGGAGACCGATGACGATCGCCTTGACGGGAAAGGATTTTTTCTGTTCCCCGTCTTTCTTCTCTTCTTTCTCTTCCTGTTTCTTTTCCGCTGCCATGAGTCCTCCAGACGCGCTCTTTTTTATTCCTTTTCCTGCCCCGCCTCGTGAAAGCCCGTCTTATCCGGGAAAAGCGACGGCCAGCCGGATTGCCCCGGTGGCCGTGTCCGGTCGCCGGTCCGTCTCCCCGCCGGGCGTCCCGGCCCAGGCGATGGAGATCCGTTCCATCGGGATTCCTCCCGCTTCATACAGGTATCGGGCCACCGCATCGGACCGGAGAATCGACTGCCTGCGGCGTTCCCCGCCGGATTCCCCGGGTCCTCGAATCTCCTCCCCGGCCGTCACGACCACCCTCGCGCCGCCGGCCTTCGACACGGCCGCCAGCCGGTCAAGGACCGCCTTCAGGGCCGGCCCCGGCTTGAGGGATTCCCCCTCGAACAGGCCGGGTGAGGGCAGGTGCACGGTGAATCCACCGGTTGCGGCATCGAGCCGTGCCCCCGGGAGCGCCGCCAGGGCCGACGCAACGACGGACTGCCGGTCCCGCACGATGTCGCCGGGACGGGTGGCCCCTTTCCGGGATTTTTGTGCCTCGATCTCACGGTCCACATAGGGCCGGACAAACCACTCCAGGGCGTTTCCTCCCGTCCGCTGCGCCCCGAGGGCCGACACGGCCGACGCGGCGGCCTGCGACGCCTTCTGGGGCTGGAGCGTCGAGAACGCCAGGAGCAGGATGAAAAATGTCAGAAGCAGCGTCATGAGATCGTTGAACGTCAGCATCCAGCTGGCCTGCTTCCCGGAGTCATCCCGCTCCGGCTGCCTGCGCCCCGTCCCCGTCATCTCTCCGCCTCCGGCAGGACAAGGGAAACGACCATCTCTTCCGGGGAATCCGCGGAAGATCCCGCAGCGGGCTTCGCCGCCCGGCTCCCCCGGATGGACACGGGGACGCGGGCTCCGTCCTCTTCCAGAAACTCGATCAGGCTTGCGGCCCGCAGGGCCGGCGTCGCCCAGGAAGCGGAAGCATCTCCGGTCCCGGACGCGGCGCCGAAGGCCTCGATGCGGACGGCTAGGTTTCCCTTCGCCGCGGCCTTCCCGACCTCCCGGAGGAGGAGCTGCACCGGTTCCCGGATCGTCTCCCGCCCCTCCGTGAAGAGGACATCCATGCCCAGGACCATCCTCCATCCCGAGCGGGTCCTTTCCAGGACGGCGCTGCGGCTGAGGTTTGCGTTTTCCAGAGCGCCCCGCAGGACGCCCCCCGTCTCCGCAAGGAGCTTCGCCTCGACGGCGCGCTGCTCTCCCGTGATCGTCGGGGCTTCCGGGGTTCCGGGTCTATCCGTCCCGGCGGTGCGGTCGACCTTTCCCCCGAGGGCGGCCCGGATCTGCAGAGCCGACCGTCCGGAGATCTGGGAATAGGAGACCAGCATGACGAAGAAGACCACCAGGATCATGGCCAGGGACGCATAAGAGGCCTGCCAGACCGCCACCGGCGATTCCACGGGATTCGATTGTCTCTGTCCGTTCCTACTCATCGTAGCGGGATCTCCGTTCCCGGGGAGCGATGAAGGCATGCAGCTTCTGTTCGACAATCCGCGGATTGTCCCCCGACTGGATGGCGTGAACGCCTTGAATGATCAGTTGCTTCACCAGCATCTCCTCGCCGCTTCTCGTCCGGAGCTTCCCCGCGATGGGGAGGAAGACCAGGTTGGCGAGGATCAGGCCGTAAAACGTCGTCACGAGCGCAATCGCCATGGACGGGCCGATGGCGGAGGGATCGTTCATCTTCATGAGCATCTGCACCAGCCCGATGAGCGTACCCATCATGCCCATGGCCGGTGCGAACTGTCCCATGCTGGTCATGATCTCCGCCCCCTTCCGGTGCCGCTCCGCCAGCCAGTCCAGCTCCGTTTCCAGGATGCCGGAGACCTTCTCCGGTTCGAGGCCGTCCACCATCAGGCGGACCGCCTTCGTCAGGAAGGGGTCCCGCTGGCGGGTCACCACGCCCTCCAGGGACAGGAGGCCGTCCCGCCTGGCGGTGCGCGACATCTCCACGATCAGCCGGATCATCTCCGGCGGCCGTGTGTTCTTCCGGAAGAAGGCGTTTTTCATGACCCGGAAGACCCCGAGCATGTCCGACATCCGGTAGTGGATGAGCGCGGCGCCGAAGGTGCCGCCGAGAACGATCATGGCAGAGGGACCGTCCAGAAACCAGGTCACCCCGCCGCCGGCGGCCATCGCCAGAATGACCAGGCCGAACGCGCCGATAATGCCGATGATGGTTGCAAAATCCACAGGCTGCCTACCCGAAGTCCACGATTGATGCCGCACCCGGCGTCACATGCAGGACATTAAGCAAGCCATGTACCAATGGGGGGAAACCGTGGCGGAATCGGGCGGAGCGTGGATGGAGTCAAGGGATGGTGGGACGATGGAATGACGGTGGAGGCGGAGGCGGCCGGCAGACCGTCAAGGCTTTGACGTCGATTCTCCCCGGGACCGGCGGTTCCCGGCCCCGGGGAGGAGGATTCTTACTGCTTGATGTTCATGAGGACCGTCAGGAGGTCGTTGGCGGTGGTGACGACCTTGGCGCAGGCCTGGTAGGCCCGCTGGGCCGTGATCATGTTGATGAATTCCGCGGCCACGTCCGTGTTGGACACCTCCAGGGAACTCGCCTGGATGTTCCCGAGGCTCCCGGCGCCGGGGTTGTTGATCAGCGGCGCCCCGGACGTGTCGGTCTCCACGAAGTAGGTGCCGACCTTGCTCAGGCCGCCGTAGTTCGCGAAGTCCGCCAGCATGACCCGGGCCAGCTTCTGGGTCTGGCCGTTGCTGAAGGCCCCCGTGATCACGCCGTCCGCCCCGACGGAGATGCTGTTGAGGGAGCCCGCCGGGTACCCGTTGGCCTTGACGCTCGAGACGGCCGAGTCGCTGGCGTACCCGGTGAGCTTTGCGACGCCCGCCGTCGTCACGTCCCAGCTGATGACCCCGCCGGTACCGATGTTGGCGCCGGCGAAGGTGAAGTCGACGTTCGCCGCGGGCGTCTGCACGACGCCGCTCGCATTGAAGGTGACCAGCGTCGCGATGGCGGCGGCATTGGTGACGTTCCCGTTCACGTCCTCCAGGGTTCCGGAGATGCTCCACTCCCGGGGGTTGGCCGTCTTGGTGTAGTTGATGGCCATGGTGTATTCCGCGCCGTCATTGCCGTAGACCGTCTGGCTGACGCTGAAGACGTCGCCCGTCGCCGCCTGGGCGTTGAGGTTGGCCCCGACCTGGACGGCCGTGGTCGTCGACGGCTGCGACTGGATGCCCTCGAGGTTGATGTCCCCCAGGTTGTAGACCTCCGACCCGCTGGTGAACATGTTCCCCTGGACCCGGTAGCCGTTGGAATTCACCAGGTAGCCGTCCTCGTCGATCGTAAAGGCGCCGTTCCGGGTGTAATACGTCAGGCCGCTGTCGGTATCCCGGGTGATGAAGAGCCCCTCGCCGTCGATCGCCATATCCGTGACGCTGGAGGTGTTCTGGAAGGACCCCTGGCTGAAATCGGTGGAGATCGCCGACACGCTCACGCCCTGGCCGACCTGCATGTTGCCGGAGCCGCCCGAGAGGGTCTGGCTCAGCATGCTGGAAAACTGGGTGCCGCTTGACTTGTATCCGACGGTGCTGGAATTGGCCAGGTTGTTGCCGATGACGTCCAGTTGCTTGTCCACGGCCGTCATCCCGGTGGCCCCGATCCATAATGAACTCGACATGATGAAACCTCCTTCAGATATTCTTTATCGTTGATAATTGTCCTTCTTCTACGAGACGGAGGTCACGTCGCTGAAGGCCACTTCTTCTCCGCTGTCCAGGGTCAGGGAAACGGAGCCGTCCTGGAAACTCACCGCCGTCACCGTCCCGGACAGGCTGTCCGTCGCAACGGTCTTCCCGATGAGATTGACCGCCTGCAGGCTGTTGGTATCCATGGCCAGGCTCTCGATGCTGTCGTTCAGGTTGGTGAGCTGCTCCAGGCTGGAAAACTGGGCGAGCTGCGAAGCGAATTCCGTTCCGTCCGCCGGGTTCAAAGGATCCTGGTACTTCAGCTGGGCCACCAGCATCTGGAGGAACGCCTCCTTCCCCAGGCTCGACGTCGATGTGGTCGACGCGGTCGATGTGGTGGTTCCGGTTCCGTTAACGCCCGTTACGCTCATGGTGTCTCCCTCTTGTGTATGGTCTGTATCCGTTCAGGCAAATATGCTGATGCCGTCCGTGGCGATCTTCCGTGGAGCCGTCCCGGCGGCCTGAGGAGCCGCGGCTCCGGATTCCCCGTTCTGCCGGCCCGATCCCGCATCGCGGCCGCCCGATTCATTCATGTTCCGGCCGTCGTAAAGCCCGCCATATCCCCCGGAAGGCCCGCCGTTCGACTGGAGGTCCCGACCCGAGGTCTGCAGGGAAAGCGACTCCACCCGGAGTCCCTGGTCGGAGAGCGCCGCCTTGAGATCCGAGGCATGTCCCCGCAGGGTGTGAAGCGACTCCTCCCGCTGGACCGACATCATGATCTCCACCGCCTCCCTCCGGACCCTCACGTCCATGTCCAGGGTCCCAAGGTGGTCCGGCGAGAGAACGATGCGAACCCGTCCCCCGTCGGTTCCATGTTTTTCAGCCGCGGCCGCCCAGGCTTCGTGGGCCTGTCTCGGGACTGCCGCGGAGGGATCGCGAAGGGCCTCCGAAAAGGCTCCCGCGGAGGAAGACGGAGGCTTTGCAGCCGCCAGGGCTCCCTGCGCTTCCCCGGAGTTGCCGGTAACGGCTTTCTCGACACCCGATGGCGAAACCTGCTCCGCCGTTTCCCGGAACACCGGGGACGGGGAGTCCGGGACCGCCTGTTTCGCCTGGGAGGCGTCCACAAGCCTGTTTTTCTGTCCTTTTGCAGCCGCCTGGGCGGAGTCCGCATCCGTCCGGCGCACCTCGAAGGGGCCGGAGGAGGAGATGCCCTTCGTCCGGATTCCGTCTTTTACAACGCCGCTGTTTGCAGCCGCCTGGGATCCATCCGGACCGGACGTGCGCCGGCCTGCCGGGGCGGCGGCGGAATCGGATTCCGCGTTCTCCAACGCGTCTCCCGCCACGCGGGAGGGGGAGCCGGCCGGCTGGCCCTCATTCGTCTTTGCAGCGTTCCGTGCGGGCCGATTCGTTTGCTCCGTCCCGGCGACCGCTTCGCTGTCTGCAGGGGCCATGCCCTTTTCGACCACAGCAGCGCGGAACATCTCCGTCGCCTCCTCGCCTTCAACCGGGCCGTTCGCCCGGGCGGCGGAGGGATTCGGAGTGGCAGGCTTCTCTGCTTTTCCGGATCCCGCGGCCGGAGCGTTCTCTTCGGCCGGCCGGAGTGCGGAGCCGTCGTCAAACCGGGCAGTCATAACGGCGGCGTCGGAATTCTTTTCTGTTTTCGTTGCGGCGGCCGATTCCATGGTCTCCACCGCCTTCTTCCCGGCCGGGCCGGAACGTGTGTCGAGGAGTCTCTGGTCCACGGCTGCCGCTGCTGCCGGATCGTCCGTCACGGTCGCGGGACCTGCCGTCTCGACAGGGGCGGGCATTCCCTCGGCAACCGGCGGGGCGGGAAAAATTTTCCCGGTGGCATCCGGTCCGGAAGCGTTGGAGGAGTCCGCGACGGGAACCGCGCCTGTCGACCCGATTCCAGCTTCCACTTCCTCCGCCTGCCCGGTGGGGAGCGGAACGGGTGGAAGGACGGGCTGGGCCTGGAGAAGGGCAAGAGCGTCCGTCGGGACGGATTCTGTCTTTTCCCCGTCGGAGGCCTTCCCGGTGTTTTCTTCCGTTTCGTGAACGATGGGCTCCGCACAGGCGGGACCGGTGATCGCGGCCTTTTCTTCTCCCTCGGCCGCCTGCTTCGGCTCCGCCGTCTGCTCGGCGAGAATGCGGGAAAAAGAACCCTCCCCGGATCCGGCCGGACGTGAAGCCCGGTCTTTCCCGACCGCCGCAAAGCCGTCGGGAGATTTCACGGGAGCGCCCGCCGGCATGGATCCTTCCCTGAAGAGGGGAGTCTCGCCGATCGGGAATGTCATCATCTGTGTCGCTGCTGGGGTCATCGTTCCATGTTTCCTTTGCCGACTCTTGATTGCAACGGCCGTGCCATCCCGCGCACCACACAAAACAGATGCAATAACAAGGTGTTGCAATACGACCTCCCGGCATGATGCACCCGGAAGGAAAAACTTTCCGGCCCGGGGAAAGGCAAAAACATCCCGCCGGAGGAACGAAAAAGGGAGACAGGTTTCAACCTGCCCCCCTTCCCGTTGCATTGCTGAAAAAACGGTCCTATTTTTCCGGCTGGGTCGGCGTCGAATGGGTGATTTCCTTCGTGATCTGGACGGCCTTGTCGACGTTGAGATGTTTCAGCACAAGGCCGGCCTTATCCTTCTTCATGTACATCGTGATCGCCGCCGCGGTCTTCGTGTCCAGTTTCTCGAGCATGGCCCCCGCCTTGTCCGGGGCCGTCGCGTCGTATACCTTCGCCAGGTCCTTGAGCCGCTTCACATCCTGGTTCTTTTCCGCCTCCAGGCGCGCATCCAGCCGCTTCTCCAGGGCGCCCAGGGCGTTCATCTTGTCCAGGATCTCCTTTTTAAGGGCCAGGAGCCTGTCCTCATCGGCACGCACCAGCGCCTCGCGCCTGTCCAGTTCCGCCTTCCGCTTGTCCAGCGCCGCGACGAGGTCCCGCTCCCGCTGCAGTTCGTCATCCAGAACGTCCTTGACCCCGGACGGGTTCGCGGTCCCGCCCTGTCCTGCCAGGGTTCCGGCCCCGGCCAGGACCGGCCGCTCCGATCCGGTCGCCCCGGCGCTCGACAGGGCACCGCCCGTGGCCGCCAGCTTGATGACCAGGGCGAGAACCACGAGGATCTGCAGGATCCAAAAGGCTTTTCTCATGTCTTCTTCCTCCGGGAGCCGATGACGGCCCGCTCATCCATGGCGGCCTGCTCACGCGTCTCCTCTTCCTTCTTCTGCTCGGCGTCATGACGGTCCCGAAGGGCTTCCATGACCTTCCGCTCCTTCATCGCCTCCACAAGCCGATCCCGCCTTGCCTGCACCTCGTCTTCCTGCTGCTCCACCAGGGATTGCTGCTCCCGGACCAGGCGGCGGCAATTCCGGATATGAACGAGGTGCATCTCCATCTCCATGACCTCGACCGTCTTCTCCTGGAGCTCCCGGAGCCGGCCCAGGGCGTCGCCAACCTGTCTCTCCAGCCCGCCGAGCCGCTGTTTTTCCTCTTTCAGGCGCCTCACCTCTTCCGCGAATTCCATCAGGGAGCGCTCTTCCTGGCGCTTGCGGACATCGAGGACGGTCTGGAGCGGAAACGGCGTCATGTCGTCAGGCTGCCAGCAGGGTCAGAAGCTCGTGCCGCGACCGGGCAAAATCGATTTTTTCATCCATTCCCTGGCACAGGTAGGCGTTGACCCGGTCGATCATGGCGATGGAGCGGTCGATCTCCGGGTTGCTGCCCTTCACGTAGGCCCCTATGTTGATCAGGTCCTCCGCCTTCCGATAGGTCGCAACAATGCTCTGCAGCTCCCCGGCGCACTTGCGATGCTGGTCGTCCGTCACATCGATCATCACGCGGCTGATGCTCTGCAGAACGTCCACCGCGGGATAATGGTTGCGGCTCGCCAGGGTCCTGGTGAGCGTGATGTGCCCGTCCAGAATGGAGCGCGCCGCGTCGGAGACGGGCTCGTTGAAATCGTCCCCCTCCACGAGGATCGTGTACAGGCCGGTGATGCAGCCCTTCCCCTCCACAGGGCCGCACCTCTCCAGGAGCTTGGGCAGCATGCTGAACACCGAGGGCGTGTATCCCTTCGTGGCGGGCGGCTCGCCCACCGAAAGCCCGATCTCCCGTTGAGCCATGGCATACCGGGTGAGGGAATCGATCATGAGCAGGACGTTTTTCCCCTGGTCCCGGAAATACTCGGCGATGGACGTGGCCAGGGAAGCGGCCCGCATGCGGATCAGGGGATGCCGGTCGGAGGTCGCCACCACGACGACGGACCGTTCCAGTCCCTCCCGGCCCAGGTTCTTCTCCAGGAATTCGCGCACTTCCCGCCCCCGCTCGCCGATCAGCCCGATCACGTTGACGTCCGCCTCGGTGCTCCGGGCGATCATTCCCAGAAGGACGCTCTTCCCCACGCCCGATCCGGCGAAGATCCCGAGCCGCTGGCCCTTCCCGCAGGTGAACAGGCCGTTGACGACCCGGACGCCCAGATCCATGGGCTCCCGGATCCGTCCCCGCAGAAGGGGATTGATGGGGTCCGCATAGAGCGGATAGGAGTCGGTGCCCTCGATGGGCCCGCCCACGTCCATGGGATTGCCCAGGCCGTCGATCACGCGGCCCAGCAGATTGCTGCCGACCCGGACGGAGGCCTTGCGGCCCAGCGACTGGATCTGGCAGCCGGGGCTGAGTCCCTGCATTCCCTCCAGCGGCATCAGGAGGACCTTCCCCTGCCGGAATCCCACCACCTCGGCATGGACGGCCTGGTCCGGACCGGAATGGATGGTGCAGACCTCGCCGATGGAGACGGCGGGGCCGTGTCCCTCCACGACCAGGCCGACGATCTCACTGATCTTGCCGTAGACCCGGATGGGCTGGATGGAATCCATCCGCTGCCGGAGGCGGGACAGGTCAAGCCTCACGAATTCATCCCCCTCCCTTTTCATCCGGCACGCGCGGCCCCACCGCAGGCCCGGAGGGTGTTCCCTTCAGCATCTGTGATTTCAGTTCCGTGAGCTGGCGGTCCAGGCGGGCATCCACGTCGCCGAAACGCGTCTCGATGAAGACGCCCCCCCGCTTGATGCCCTCGTCCTGCTCGAAAACGACATTCCGGAGACCGTCCGTCTGGCGCATGAAGTCCTCCCGGATTTCGAGCAGATGCTGGTAATCCTGGGGATGCATGCGGATCTTGACGCCGTCCCGGTCCATGACGTTCTTCATCGCCGCCTTCAGGACCGGCGCGACCGAGTCGGGCTGCCGCTCCACTTCCCGGTTGAGAACCTTTTCCGCAACGGTGAAAGCCAGTTCGAGGATGTCCGGCTCCGAGTCTTCGATGATCGTTCGCTTCAGGGAGGCCACCTCCGCCAGGAGCGCGGTGAGTGTTTCGAGCTGCCGGCGCGCCTCGGCCCGCGCGGCATCCCGGCCCCGCTTCACGCCTTCCCGGAGGCCTTTTTCATGGCTTTCCGCCACGGAACGCTCGAGCCTCTCCTCGAATTCCCGCCGGAGCCGCTCGCCGTTGGAGCCCTTCCCGCCCTCGCCGGCCGCCGCATCACCCCCGGGATACCCCCCCGGGGACGGGAAGCCGGCCGGCCTTTCGACCATCCGGATGTCCGAGGAGCGGAGGATTTTCGACTTAGACGAACTCATCCGCATCCTCTCCCCGGAGGATTACAATCCGTCCTTCCGTCTCCAGGCGCTTGGTGACGTCCAGGATGCTCCGCTGGCTGGCCTCCACCTCGGACACCCGCACCGGCGGCATCATCTCGATCTCTTCCTGGAGCATCTCGGCGCCGCGTTTCGACATGTTCTTGTAGACCTTCTGGCGGAGGCTCTCGTCCACCATTTTCATGGCCTTGGCAAGCTCCTCCGAGCTGACCTCCCGGAGCAGTTCCTGCAGGCTCCGGTCGTCCAGCTTCAGGACGTCTTCGAAGGTGAACATCAGGCCGCGGATCTCGCTCGCCAGCTCCGGGTCCTGTCCCTCGATGGACGTCAGGATGGCACCCTCCGTGGAGCGGTTCATCCGGGTCAGGATCTCCGACGCCGTCCGGACGCCGCCGATCAGCTGGTCGGTCATCGAGCCGGTCACGATCTCCTGCTCCAGCGTCCGGGCCACCTCCTCGATGAATTCCTGGGGAACGCTCTTGAGGGTTGCGACCCGCCGGACCACCTCGGTCTGCATCTCCGGCGTGAAGCTCTCCAGGATCATGGCGGCCTGGTCCGGCTTGATGTTGGCCAGGATGAGCGCAATCGTCTGGGGGTGTTCGTACCGGGTGAAATCCATGAGCAGCTTCGGATCGATGTCCCGGAGCTTGTCGATGATGGGATTGTCGCTGCTGCGTGCGGTTCCGACGTCGGACAGGATTTCCTGGGCGTCCTTCTCGCCCAGAGCCTTGGTGACGATGTTCTTCGTCACCCCTTCCTGGACGACGACGGTCCCTCCTCCCTCCTGGGCCATGACGAGGAATTCCCTGGCGACGCCCTGGATGACGTCGGCCGGGATGCTGCTGATGCGGTTCATGTACTTGCCCACCCTCCGGATCTCCGACGGCCGCAGGTTGCGGATGACTTCCGCCGCCAGATCCTCGTCCAGGGCCAAGAGCATGATTGCCGCCTTTTCCTCGCCCGTCATGATTCTGTTCCTTCCCTCATGAAGCGTCCGCTTCCTTCTTTATTTCAGCCAGTTCCTGAGCAGTTCCGCAAACTTCTTGGCGTCCGCCCCGGCGAGCTGCTGCACCATGGCATCGTGGGAAAGCGACGTCAGGTCCGGTCGCGGCTGGGGCAGCGATGCAGCGCCCTCCCTGCTCACACCGGGAATCTCCCGGGAAGCGCCGGGCAGGGACAGGGACGGGGCCTCCGTGCCGACGGCGGCCGGCGGCATCGCGGACAGCAGGCCCCGGAGAAAGGGCCGGACGATGAAAAGAACCACCAGGGCGAGCGCGGTGAGGATCACGATGTAGCGCACAAAAGGCAGGAACGGGGTGAGGCTGTCCTGCCATCGGGCCGACGTGCCGGGACCGTCCGCCTCGGCCCGGCTGAAGGGCATGCTCGTGACGGTCACCTGGTCCCCACGGGTTGTGTTGAGCCCCACCGATTTGCGGACCAGGTCTTCCAGTTGCTCGACGTCCTTCTTGGGGCGCTCCTGGAACGCCTCCTCCCCCTTGTCATTCTTCGTATAGACGCCGTCCACCACGACGGCGACGGAGAGCTTCCGGATCTCCCCCGCCGGCAGGACGGTCTTGTTCACCACGCGGTTGATTTCATAGTTGACGGTTTCATCGGTTTTTTCCTTCTCCGAGCCGGAGCCCGCCGTCGCGGCGCCTCCCGGGGTGGACGTGGCGCTTCCCGTTCCGCCCCCGGCCGTGCTGCGCTCCGACTGCTTCTGGGTACTGCGGACCACCGCCGAATCCGGATCGTAGGTCTCCTCCGTCTTCTCGGTCACACGGAAATCCAGGTCCGCCGACACGCGGACGACGGCCTTTCCCTTGCCCACCACGTTTTCCAGCATGCTCTGGATCTGGCCGGCCATGTCCTTTTCCACGTTCCGCTGGTACTCGACCTGGGAGGTCGTCAGCTTGGCCAGCCGTGTATCGCCCGGGGCCCGCGACAGGATGTTCCCCTTGCTGTCCACCACGAGCACGTCGTCGGGACTCATTCCCTCGACGCTGCTCGCGACCAGGTAGGCCACACCGTCCACCTGGTTCTGCCGGAGCGAGCGCCCCGACTTCAGCTTCAGGGTCACCGAGGCCGTGGGTCTCTTCTGCTGGTCGATGAAGAGGGAATCCTTGGGAATGGCGATATGGACGCGGCTCTGCTGGATCTCGTCGAGGCTGTTGATCGTCCTCGCCAGCTCTCCCTGCATGGCGCGGCGATAATTCAGCTGCTGCTCGAACTCCGTCGCCCCCAGGGATTTCTGATCGAAGATTTCATACCCCACGTGCCCCCCCCGGGGCAGACCGGCGGAGGCAAGCTCCATCCTCAACTCCGGGATGCGGTCGGCCGGCGCCGACACGGTTTCGCCGGACGGGGAGAGCTTGTAGGGGATCTTCTTCTCCTGGAGGCGCTGCACCACCGCCCCCGCATCCTCGCTGGAGAGACCCGAATAGAGAACACCGTAATCCACCTGGTTCGACCAGTAGACGAGCCCGAAGACAAGGGCGATGGAGGCGAGTCCCGTCGCAAGAAGGGCCAGCCGCCGTCCCGGCGGGAGGGCCGTCAGGGTCTGTCGAAGGGAGGCGATAATGGCTGAAAAAGGCTGCATGGATCCTTGTTTCCCCCTTTGTCAGCGGCAGGCGTCTCCCTGCCGGAGCAATGGCTTTTTTATCTGGAAGCGACGGCCGCCTACACCGTCATGCGCATGATTTCCTGGTAGGCATCCAGGACCTTGTTGCGTACCTGGATCATGGTCCGGAGTGAGAGATCCGCCTTCTCCAGGGCGATCATGGTGGCATGGATGCTGCCGCTGTCCTGAAGCTGGACGCGGTTGATCTCCTGGTCGGCCTGCCTCTGGAGCGAATCGATTTCCTGTACGGCCTTCTTCAGGGCATCTCCGAAGCCCTTGCCGGCCGCCCCCTGGCTCTTTCCCGCCCCTGCCGGGGAAATGCCCGCCCCGCCGGTGATTCGCATGTCATTCATGACCATCTCTCCTCCTGCCCGGTTCCCCAGGCCGCTTCCGCCCGGCCCCGCGATGGAGGCCCGGCATTATTTTCCGATCTCCAGGGTCTTCAGGGCCATGTTTTTCGCGGCGTCAAATGCGGTCACCGTGGCCTCAAAGGACCGGTTCACCGCGATCAGCTCCGCCATCTCGACGATGGGCTGCACATTCGACATCGTCACAACCCCCTTGTCGTCCGCATCGGGATGGGCGGGATCGTAGACCTTGCGGAATCCCTGCGCATCCTCCCGGATGCCGTCGATCTTGACGGATCGCACCGAGTCTTTCAGCGCGTCTTCGAAGCTCCCCCCAACCTCCTGGGAAGACATGGACACGACCTTGCGGCGGTACGGCCCCCCCTCCGGCGTCTTGGTGGTGGAGGCGTTCGCCAGGTTGCTGGCCACCACGTCCATCCGCGCCCGCTGCGTCGCCAGCGCGTCACCACAGATTTTAAAGGATGTCATGAAATCCATCTTACTTCGTCTCCTTCAGGACGTTGCCGATCCCGCGGAATTTTCGGGCCAGCATCTCGACCGTCATGTTGTACTGAAGCTGATTCTCCGCCAGGCGGGTCATTTCCCGGTCAAGGCTGGCCCGGCCCTCTTCCCGGCGGACCGAGTAGGAGGCGTCCTTTCCTCCCGTCCGGCCGTCCAGGTGCCGGGGATGGTCCTTCGTGAGCGGCATCGCCCCGCCGGAATGCATCGCCTGCCGGAGGTCACGGTTGAACTCGAGATCGGAAGGCCGGTAGTCGGGCGTATCGAGGTTGGCGACGTTGGACGTGAGAAGCTGGTGGCGCTTTGACCGATAATCCAGCATTTTCGATAGCGTATCGATTGTTTTCCCGAAAAGTGCGTCCATGTCTCCACCTGTCTCCGTTTGGGGAACAGTCTTGCAAACCCCGTACCACGCACCCACCTTTTTTCAACATGGTCAGGATCGGCGATCTTCCTCTTCATACTCGTGCAGCTTGTTCCTCATGGTGCGAACGCTGATTCCCAGGATCTTCGAGGCGGCGGTCCGGTTTCCGTTTACTTCTTTCAACGTCTTGAATATCAAGGTTTTTTCCGCCTCGCGGAGCGTCACGGCCGGGGTTGCCGGAGCCTCATCCGGGGACTCTGCGACGACGGAGGGCGGGGGAGACGCCGGCCGCTCATCCCGAAACCCCTCCAGGTGAAGGTGTTCCGGACGGACAACCCCGTTCTCGCAGAGGAGCACGGCCCTCTCCATGACGTTTTCCAGTTCCCGCACGTTCCCCGGCCAGTCGTACCGGAGCAGGAGGTCCAACGACTCCCTGCTCAGGGACGGCGCGGACCTTCCGTTCACCTGGCTGTATTTCCGAAGGAAGTGGGCGGCCAGGAGAGGAACGTCATCCTTGCGCTCCCGGAGTGCGGGAATTTTGACGGGGATGACGCTGAGCCTCCAGTACAGATCCCGACGGAATTTTGACTCCTCCGCCGCCTTTTTCAGGTCCACGTTTGTGGTGACGATAATGCGGACGTCGACGGGAACCGGCTCCCGGCCGCCGACACGGTCCACCTGCGATTCCTGGATGACCCGGAGCAGTTTGGCCTGCAGGTTGACGTCCATCTCCCCGATCTCGTCCAGGAGGAGGGTGCCGCCGTGGGCCAGTTCGAACTTCCCGATTTTCCGCTGGACGGCCCCCGTGAAGGCCCCCTTTTCATACCCGAACATCTCGCTTTCCAGGAGCTGCTGCGGAATGGCGGCGCAGTTGACGGCCACGAAGGGCTTCCCGCTGCGGCCGCTGTTCAGGTAGACGTAGCGGGCGAAGAGCTCCTTGCCCGTGCCGCTCTCCCCCTGGATCAGGACGGTGGAGCGGCTGTCGGCGACGCGCTTGAGCAGATGGAGCATCTCCAGGATGGCGGGATCCGCCGTGATGATGCCCGCCTGCCCGGCGGGGCCGGGGGGTGGACCGGGTTCCGCCTTTTCCGGCGCTTCATGGGAAGCAAGGACGTTCCGGATGATGAATTCCAGGTCGTCTAAGGTGAACGGCTTCATGATGAACTCCGACACGCCCTCCTTCATCGCCTCGACGGCGGTGTTCACGGTTCCGTAAGCCGTGGCGAGGATCACCGGCGTGCCGGGGGACTGCCTCTTGATCTCCCTCAGGACGTCCATCCCCCCGACCCGGGGCATTCTCATGTCCGTCACGACGACGTCGTATTTCCCCTCGGCGAACATTTTCAGGGCGACGGCTCCGTCCTCCGCCGTATCCACCGCAAAGCCGCATATCTCAAGGGATTCCGACAGGGCATCCCGCATGGAGGAATCGTCATCGACCACCAGCACGTGCGTTGCTTCCATTCCTTTTCCTCGTGTCACTGTATTTCCCCGCTTCACCGGAACGCCGGTTCGTTCCTGCCGGAACCGGCCGCCTCCTGGATGCAGGGCAGATAAAGAACCATGGAGAGGCCCGAGGCTTCGTCCTCGACAAAACGGATGATCCCCCGGTGGGCCTCGACGATGTTCCGGATCACGGCCATGAAAATTCCCTGTTCGCTGCTTTTCGACCCGAAGACCGCCCGGATTCCGGCATGGGAGGGGCTCCCCCCGCCCGTCCCGAAGAGACGGAAACGGACGGCCGCCCAGGAGGTCTCCCCGTTACGGGAGAGCGCCACGGGGGAAGAGGTCTCGATGACCAGCCGGCCGCCCGCGGCCGAGGTCGCGAGCGCCTTCAGAACCATCTGAACCAGAAGATGCTTCAACATCGGGCGGTCTCCCCGGATCAGGGGATCTCCCGCACCGTAACGGATTTCGAGAAACGTCTCATCGCCGTCCATGAACGTCTCGGAGGACTGGAAGATCTCTCCCAGGAGCTCGTGGATGCGGACCGGGCGGAGGCTGAATCCGTAGATCCAGCTCGCCGACAGCAGGCTGGAGACCCTTCCCTCGATTTCACGCACACAGGACAGGATGCGCTTCAGCCGAAGGCGGACCTTCTCGTCCTCGAGGTCCCGGAGCAGGAGGGCCGTCGTCAGTTCGATCGACCCCAGGGGGTTCCGGATCTGGTGGGCCACCTCCTCCGCCATCCCTCCGAGCGCCGCGAGGGTCTCCCGGCGCCAGAGGGCCTCGTCTTCATCCCGGGAGCGGCGCACGGGCTGATCATCCGGCGTATCCGGCCCGCTCAGCGGATGACGTCCCTGAACTTTCGCGACCAATGCGCATCCTCCTTCGAAAAATCGGCCACTTTCCCCCAGAATTCATCCTCTCCCGCGCCTTTCACCTGGGCAAACGCCTTGTCCGCCCCGGCCAGGTTGCCCTGCTTCTCCAGGAGCCGCCCCATGCGGTACCAGGACCACCGGCGCAACGATGCATCCGGGGCCGTGTTCGAGACCTCCGCCAGGAGCTTCATCCCCTCCTCGGACGCCCCCTCTTTCAGATAGGAGTCCGCGAGCCGGAGGCGTCCGTCCGCCAGGATGGTCGCCTGCCGCTCCGGGTCGGCGGAAAAACCCTGGAGCGCTTTCCGGTACTGGTCGATCGCCTGGGGAATCCGCCCCTCCGCCTCCAGGAGCATAGCCAGCTCCCTGTGCAGAAAAGGATCCTCCGCCTGGTCGGCGTGGACGTTCAGGGCCTCCCCATACCGCAGGATCGCCTCGCTTTTCCGTCCGGCGGTCCGGTCGATCTCCGCCCGGAGCGCGGCCAGTTCCTTCTGCAGGCCGGCGTCCCCGGGCTGCCGGATCTCCTGCAGGACGCGCGACGCTTCCGCCGTATCCCGCCGTTCGAGATTCAACCTGGCGATGGACACCGCCAGCCGATCCCGGGCCCGCTCGTCCGGCGCCTGCCGGCGAAGGGCTATCCACAGGGATTTTGCATCCGCGTTGAGGCCGACGGCGGCCAGGCTCTTGCCGATTCTGAAGAGGCGATCGAAATTGAGACCCTGCCTGAGGTCCCGGAAGGGAACCTGGAAATACAGCGCGGCCGCCATGGTGTGATCGCCCGCCTGGAAGGACTCATCCAGGACCTTCTCCGCGGAGGCCATCATCCAGTTGCGGCTGGAGGCGGCAAAGGCCCCGAGCGGATAGGTCGCCGCCACATGCTGAAACTCCCGGAAGGCTTCGCGGTAGCGCCCTTTCCGCCACAGGCCGTAAGCTCTCTGAAACCGGACCCGCTCGATGAGGCCGTGATTTGTGGTCGCCTTCAGGATCTGGTTGTATGTCTCCAGGGGATCCCGGAATGCCGGGGCCAGGGCCAGGAAGAACGGGACCTTCAGGTCCGGCCTGGCCAGCCCGATATTCGCCGCGGCGAGCGTGCTTTCCACACCCTCCCAGGAATCGGGCTTCATTTCTTTGACCCGGCTGAACACCGCCATGGCGGCGGCCGGCCTGTCCGCGTTGTAGAGTGTGCATCCCAGGACATAAAGCGTGACCGCGGTCTTCTCGCCCGCCGGATGGAGACTGGCGGCAAGGGAGAGGATCCGGATGGCCTCGGCATGCTGATTCGACCAGTAGTGGGCCAGACCCAGGTTCAGCAGGGCGTCCGCCGGCAGGGCCGACAGGTCCGGCCACCGGGCCAGCACGGCCTGGGCACTTTTCAGGGCCGAATCGATCCGCCCCCCGGAAAGGTGGATCCCGACCAGATGCAGGATCGCCTCCCGGGCCTTCGGATGATCCGGACGGCGGGCCAGGAAGTCTTCCAGACGGGCGGCCGCCAGGTCCAGTTTCCCCGTCTTCATGTTCATTTCGCCGATGAACAGGGGGGCATCCGCGGCCAGGGGGGAATCGGGGTAGCGGATCAGCAGCTTTTCCATCGCTGCCGCTGCCTCGTAGTAGAATTTCAGCTTCTCGTAGGTCTGGGCCAGGTTGAAATAGGCCCGGTCGTTTCCGGCAGCGGGATCCGGATGCCCCTCCAGGATCCGCTTGTAGTCTTCGACCGTCTCCAGCAGTTTCTTGTTGTTTCCTTTTGCCAGATGAAAGGAGCAATCCGCCAGGAGGCGCTTCGCCTGATCCTGCGCCGTCACATCGACATTATTTTGACGCAGCAGCTCCGACAGCATTCCGGCGGCCCGTTCGTAACGGCCGCCGTCATACTCCGCCCGGGCGGGCTGAACGAGGGGATGGACGGATGCGGCGGACGGCGTTGAACCTCCGGATGCCGGCGCCGGCGCCGCGACTCCTCGTTCCGCCCCGCCGGGGGCATTCTCCGCCTTGTCAATCTCTTGACGCGCTGCCTTTTCTGACTCCGAAGCGGGAGCGGCGGCGGGGGGCGTCCCGGAAGGAGCGGCGGGAGCCGCCGGAGAGTCGGCCCGGCTTACCGCGGCGGGGGCGGTGACGTCCGCAGGGCCGCTCATGGCAAAATGCCAGACAGCGGCGGAGGCCGCTGCCAGGACGATGACGCCCAGAGAGAGGATCATCGACATCCTTTTGACCCGCGACCCCTGGAACGCCCCCTTCAGGGCCCCGGCGATCCGGGCCCCGCGGTTCCGGAGAGTCCCGGCATAGCGGCCCATCACCCGGAACCCTCGTCCGAACAGACTGAACGACACCTTTCCCTCCCGTGATGATCCGTCCCCGGTCTGCGGAGACGGGTGGTTGAATGCAGACAAGATGAAGATCCGCAAGGATCCCGACCCTGGAAAAGCAAGTTGCATACCATTCCCTCATGAGAGGGTTGTGTCCTGTGCAGCTTCCTGGCACTTCCTTTGCATTAAATCCGGGTCGAAGCGAAGACGGTTCGGGCTGGAGACAAACGCCGACTACAAGACGAAGGATGAGACGACACCCATGGAAAAGGAAACATCGGCAAACCGCAGGGAATTCTCGAGAGTCTATGCGTATATTCCCCTGTCTTTCCGCAAGATCCTGCCGGAGGAGCGTCCCATCGTACGCTGCCGTCTGGCGGGGGATACCATGCTTGCGGGATCGAACGTTCCCGTCCCCGAGATCGGAGACCGCATCCTTTATGAATGGCTGAAGATGCTCAACAACAAGCTGGACGGCATTGTCCGGCTGCTGACGATCCACGCCGAGGGCTTTCAGTCCCTGCCGTCCAAGGCAGTCCAGATCAGCGGCAGCGGCATGAACTTTTCTTCGGCGGAGCCGTTCGAGCCGGGGGACATGGTGGAGCTCAAGATGATCCTCACCGTCAACCAGCCGACGGCCCTCTTCGCCTACGGGGAGGTCATCAAGGTGGACCGGCAGACCAGCGGGCACATCGTTGCCGTATCCTTTGTGAAGATGGACGACCACATCCGCGATGAGATCGTCCGGTTCGTATTCGAGCGGGAGAGGGAAATCCTCCGTGAAAAAAGGCAGGCGGAGTAGTCCATGATCGTCATCATCGGTTGCGTCGTCGTACTGGTCGCCGTCATCGGCGGTTACCTCATGGAGCACGGGAACCTCTCGGTCCTCTTCCAGCCCGCGGAGCTCGTCATCATCGGCGGGGCGGCCATCGGCGGCCTCATCATCGCGACACCCATGAAGCTTCTCAAGAGCATCATCGCCTCGTTCCTCGATCTCTTCACGGGCAAATCCCTGGGATCGGCGGACTACCTGGAGGCCCTGATGCTTCTCAACGGCCTCTTCTACAAGATCCGCCAGGAGGGGCTGGTCTCCGTCGAATCGGACGTGGACCAGCCGGAGAAAAGCGCCCTGTTCAACAAATATCCGAAGATCCTGAAAAACCCCCGCGCCATCGGCCTCGTGACGGACACGCTCCGGATGGTCATGACCACCACCATCGCCCCCCACGAGCTGGAGGCCCTCATGGACACGGAAATCGAAGGGCACTTCGAAGAGATGATCAATCCCTCCAAGACCGTGACCTTCGTGGCCGACGGCCTCCCCGGACTCGGTATCGTCGCCGCGGTCCTGGGCGTCGTTCTGACCATGGGGAAGATCGGCGCCCCGCCGGAGGTCCTCGGGCACAGCATCGGGGCGGCCCTGGTGGGAACCTTTCTCGGCGTGCTTCTGTGCTACGGGTTTGTCGGACCCATGGGTCGGAACATGGAGCACAAGGCCACGGAAGAGATCCAGTACCTCCAGGTCTACAAGGCCGCGCTGATCGCCTTCATCGGCGGTGCGGCACCGAAGGTGGCCATTGAATTCGGCCGGAGGGTCATCCCCTCCCACGACAAGCCCAGCTTCCTCGATGTCGAGGCGGCCCTGCGGAAAGCAAAGCGCTGACCGCAGCGGAGGAAACCGGGATGGAAGAGCGCACCCCCATCGTCATCCGCAGGATCAAGAAGAAAAGGCACGGCGAGCACCACGGCGGCTCCTGGAAGGTGGCCTACGCCGATTTCGTCACGGCCATGATGGCGTTCTTCCTTCTCCTGTGGCTGATCACCATGGTTTCACCCGACAAAAAGCTCGCCGTTTCCGAATATTTCAAGAACTTCAACGTATTCAAGGAAGAGTCCGCCGGCGGCCGCTCCTTCATGGATAAGAACGCCGCGGTCCTGACCCTGACCAACAAGGCCATCCGCCTGGGTCCCCAGGACCTGGCGACGAAGCTCAAGAAGGCCGTGGACGAAAAGCTGGGGCAGCTGAAGGACCAGGTACAGGTGGACATCATCGAGGGAGGGGTCCGCATCCAGATCATCGACCTGGAGGGCAGCACGATGTTCCAGAGCGGCAGCGCGGACCTGACGGAAAGGGCCAGGACGATCCTCAGCCTGGTTTCGGAAAACCTGCGGGACCTGCCGAACCGGATCGCCGTGGAAGGCCACACGGACTCGGCCCCGTTCCGGGGATCCCAGATCACGAACTGGGAGCTTTCCACGGCCCGGGCATCTGCCGCTCGCCGGGAAATGGAGAACGACGGCATCGACCCCGGAAAGATTGCACGGGTCGTCGGCTATGCGGACCAGGAGCTCTATATCAAGGAGAATCCCAAGGACCCCCGGAACCGTCGCATCAGCGTGATCGTTCTCCAGCCGGAAGGAACCGCGGCGTCGACACCGTCGGCGCCCCCCATTCCTCCCGGGGCGACCGTGCCGATCCCGGCGGCCAGCCAGGTGGGAACGGGAACGCCGGCAGCGCCGCCGGCACCTTCACAGGGCCCGGCCCAGGGCGGTTCCTCTCCCCCTTCCCGCTGAGCGCGGAACCCGCCACACCCGTTCCCCCGCCGCAGAACAATCATCCGACCGCAGCATTCATCTGCGCTCAGGATACGATGACCTCGCGGATCTTTCGGGAAAGCTCGTCCAGGCGGAACGGCTTCTGAAGAAACCCCAGAACGCCCTTCTCCAGGATCTCCGACGCCTGGCCCTCCAGGCTGTACCCGCTCGACAGAAGAACCCGGACCCCGGGCCGCATCGCCTGCAGTGCCTGGTTCACCTCGCCGCCGCCCATCCCCGGCATGATCATGTCCAGGATCACCACGTCGATCTCCGGGCCCCGGGCTCCGAAAACCTCCAGAGCCTCCGGACCGCTCTCCGCCGTCAGGACGTCGTATCCCAGCCCCGCCAGCATCTCCCGCGTCACCTCCCGGATCATCGGCTCGTCGTCCACCACCAGCACCATCCCCCGACCCGGCTCGATCCCTGACAGCGCCGGCTCCTCCCGCAAGACATCCCCCCGTGACGCCGGTAGATACACGTCGAACGTCGTCCCCAGACCCGGCTCGCTGGATACGGTGATGATCCCCCCATGCCCCTTCAGGATGCCGTAAGCCGACGCCAGTCCCAGGCCCGTCCCCCGGCCCATCCCCTTGGTCGTGAAAAAAGGATCGAAGATCCGCTGGCGCGTCCGCTCGTCCATCCCGACCCCCGTGTCCGATACCGACACCTTCACGTAGCGGCCCGCTCCAATCCCGTATATCCGGCAAAACGCCTCGTCCAGCTCCACGTTCGACGTCTCCAGGCTCAAGTCTCCTCCCCCCGGCATCGCCTGCCATGCGTTCACGAACAGGTTCAGAAATACCTGCTCCAGCTGGCCCCGGTCCACTTCCGCGCTCCACAGCGGTACGGCGTATTTCTCGTCGATCCGGATCTCCTTCTTCGTCCGGCCGAACATCCGGGCCGTCTTCGCCACCAGCTCGTTCAGGTCCGTCGGTTTCACCTCGTAGCGCCCGCCGCGCGCCAGTCCCAGGAGCTGGCGCGTCAGCTCCGATCCGCTCCGGACCTGCGACTCGATCGCCTTCAGCCTCTCCTGGTGCGGATGCCCGTCCTCCAGGTCCAGCATCATCAGCGACGTGTACCCCTGGATCCCCATGAGGAGATTGTTGAAGTCGTGCGCAATCCCTCCCGCCAGCGTCCCCAGGGACTCCAGCTTCTGCGCCTGCAGCAGCTGCTCCTGCATGTGCTCCAGCTTCTCCCGGGCCTCCCGGATCTCCGTAACGTCCATGTTGTTGCCCAGGACCGCCGCCTGACCCTCGTAGGCAACCGCCGTCACCGATTCGAGAATCCAGCGGATCTCTCCATCCCCGTTTACGATCCGGTACTCGTAGGGCGGCCCCTGTTCCCCTTTCAGCATCCGCCGCGCCTTCGCCCTCACCATGTCCCGGTCCCCGGGGTGCACAATCTGAAGGGTGGGGGTCTCGAGCAGCTCCTTCTCCGTCCGACCCGTGTAATGCAGCACGTGGCGGTTTGCGAACCGGAACACTCCACCGATGGCGATGAACTCCCCCGCCTGGGAGTTGTTCGCCATGACGCGGTACTGCTCCTCTGCACGGAACCGCTCCGTGATATCGCGGAAGACGCCCCGAAAACCCGCGGGACAGCCGTCCGTATCTCGGATAACTGATGCGAAGTGCTCGACGGTGCGACGCTCTCCCTTGCTGGTGAGGAGGTCCAGCTCCTGCCTCCGGATGGATTCCCCGGTGCGGAACATCTCGCTGTAGGCCCAGGCGATGCTCCTGCGCACTTCCTCGTCCGCCGTGAAGCGCTTGTAGCTGGAGCCGATGATCTCCTCATCCTCATAGCCCATGGCCCGCCGAAAGGATTCATTGCAGAACGTGATGTGCCCGCCGATGTCAAACTCAGCATAGCCTTCCTCGATTTCCTCGAGGATCGTGCTGTAGCGCTGCTCGGTTCGCCTGAGCGCCTCTTCCGCCGCCCTGCGGGCGGAGAGATTGCGGATCGCCAGGACCCGGCCCCGGACATTCCGATACGTGATGGGCCGGCCAAAAATTTCGATGGGAAAGGTCGTCCCGTCCTTCCGGAGTCCCACGGCCTCCAGGAAGAGCTCCGGGGAATCGGCCTGGGCGAGCTTCGCGACCGCCGCCGCCGCCGATTCGGGGGACAGGAAGTCCACGACGCTCCGCCCGATCGCCTCCCGGGGTTCGTATCCGAACATCGAAAAGGCCGATTCATTGGCGTCAAGAATCACGCCGTCCCTGTGGATGAGAATTCCTTCCCGGGCCGCATCGGCAAGCACCCGGAACCGGTTCTCGCTCTCCCGGAGGGCAACCTCGGCCTTCTGGCGCTCCAGGAGCTGATTCCGGGCGGACCGCAGCAGATGCTCCTGCGCCAGGAAGGACTGTCGGAGCGTCGCCGCCAGCAGGACGATGCCGAAGGCGAGGGTGATCCAGCGGGCCAGGGGCGGCTGGGGGAAGAAGTAAAGCGGCAGGACTCCCCGGATCTCCAGGACGGCCAGCATGAGGCAGGTCAGGACGGCCAGCGCGATCGTCCAGACGGCCGCCCTCCTGCCGAGGATCAGCCCCGCCACGGCCGGAAGGACGACGAACTGGATCAGGTTCGTGTCCTTCATGCCGCTGCCCAGGATGACGACCGCGAGGAAGTGGATCCAGAGCCCGGCGATCACGAACGTGCCGGCCGTGCGGATGCGCCGGCGGTGCATCAGCAGGTATCCGCCCAGGACGACGAGCAGGGCAAACAGGCTGGTTGCGGCACTGGCCAGCTTTTCACCATAGATGAAGGGGACGGCAACAAGGAGAGAGAACAGAGCCAGCGCGAGCATGAACGCCAGCATGGTGGCAAGCACCCCTGCCGCGCGGGTCCGGAACTCGTCGTCCGGAAAAACGGGGGGACGAAGCCGGGAGCGGAGCATCGTCAGAGCATCTTTCGGCATGCGGCAGGCATCCTTTCCCACCTTGCCACCCGTGCCCGCCCCGGAAGGGACATCACAGGCCCGGCGACAGGACCGCGACAGCAGCGGTTTCCGTTTGAGAATGGTGAGCGTTACCCGATATCCAGTTCCAGGCCTTCCCGGGCAAACAGCACCTCCGGCCGGCCTCCCGCGCAGGCCGGGCAGAGTTTTGCCGCCAGGGCGTTCATCTCGGCATCGGTCCGCATCGGCTCGTGGTGGAAAAGGACCAGCTTCCGGACACCGGCCCTCCCGGCTGACTCAATGGCGTGCTCCATCGGCGAATGCCCCCAGCCGGTTTTCCCGTTTTCATACTCTTCCCGGGTGTACTGGGCGTCATGGATCAGGCAATCGGCACCCCGGAAGAACGACTCCAGTCGTTCATTGCGTTCCCTGGCAACGGCTTCCCCCTCCGCGGCCATTTCCGCGCTGTAGGAGGGATCGCCGGGGTCCGTGGAAAAGATGTTCCGGAACGGCTCCGTATCGAAGACGGTGCAGAGAACCGAGCCCGCCCGTTCGAACCGGTACCCCAGGCTCAGGACGGGGTGGTTGAGATAGATGGTCGAGACCCCGAGTCCCTCTCCCAGGTCGATTCGCTCTTCCTTCAGGTCGAAATAGCGTATCTCCGCGGCCAGGTCCGTCCACCGGACCGGGAAGTACCGGTAAGCCATCTGCCCGCCCATGACGTCCCGCATCGTCTCCGCTTCATAGGTGGCGGGCCCGTAGATATTGAGCCTCGTCCCGGGTACGTAGACGGGCGCGAAGAAGGGAAAGCCCATGATGTGGTCCCAGTGGGTGTGGGTGAGGAAGAGGTCGGCCCGGATCGGCCCCCCGGGGAGGTCGCGGGCCATCATGAGGTTGCCCAGTTCCCGGATGCCCGAGCCGGCGTCGATGATGACGGTGCGCCGCGATTCCGACAGCCGCAGCTCGATGCAGGGGGTATTGCCGCCGTATTCGACGGTGTCGGGCCCGGGGCAGGGAATGGATCCTCGAACCCCCCAGAACCGGATCTTCATCATGTCACGCCTTCCCTGCGATGCTCAGGAAAATCTTCGCCCGCTCGATTTCTTCCGTGACGGCGTCGCGGAGCGCCGCGACCGCCGGCACATCCATCCCGGTCTCTTCCTCCAGGCGGGCAACCCGGGGATCGTCCGCGGAGGGATCCCGGCTCCCGCAACGCCTGAATAGATGATAGCAGTCGTCCGCCAGCCGGACGATCGTCACCATGGACCGCCACTCGTCTTTCGCGGCCGGGGGATCGTGGTGGCAGCGCATCACCTCCCGCATGGACTCCGCCTGTCGCCATTTGTCGGCGATCAGGACGCCGATCCGCCCGTGATTCAGCCCCAGGACCCGCTCCTCCGCCTCGCTGCTGGAAGCGGCCGCCCCGTCCTCCAGTAATGCGACCACATCACCGTAATCATTCGGATACACGCTGCTCAGGGGGATTTTCCCCAGGTCGTGGAGAAGGCCGGCCACGAAATATTCTTCCCGCCGGATCGTGGGAACACCCTGCCGGGCAGCCAGGGACTTGGCAATCACCCCCACCCCGATGGAGTGGGTCCAGAACTCATCCATGGACAGCGCCTTGCGGCCTCCGCCGCCCCCCAAAGCCTCCAGGATCGCCGTGCTCAAGGCCAGGTTCTTGACGGTGTTGATGCCCAGGACGATGATGGCCCGGGTGAGGGATGTCACTTCGTCGGGAAGGGAATAGTATGCGGAATTGATCAGGTGAAGGACCCTTCCCGTCAGGACCGGATCGAGCGAGATCACCCGGTTCAGGTCATTGGGAGAGGTGTCCGGCCGGTTGCAGATGTCCAGGACTTTCGCAACCGTCGTGGAAAGGCTCGGCATGCGGCCGATATAGGTCTCAACCTGCCTCAGGCGATCATTCATGGGGTACCCCGCCTCCATCTGCCGTTCATGACGGCTCACTCCGCCAGGACGCTGCGGACTTTCCGGGAGAGATCCTCCATGCGAAAGGGCTTCTGGAGAAACTCGCGAATGCCGCGCTCCATGATTTCCCGTGCCTTCCCGTCGATGCTGTACCCGCTGGAGAGGATCACCCTGACGTCCGGGTCCATGGCCCGCAGGGCATCATAGACCTCTCCGCCCCCCGTTCCCGGCATGATCATGTCAAGGATCACCAGGTCGATTCCTCCGACCCTGGAACGGAACAGGGAAATAGCCTCTTCTCCGCTCCCCGCCGTCAGGACCCGGTAGCCCAGGTCTTCCAGCATCTCCTTCGTCACGTCGCGAATGACGATCTCGTCATCGACCACAAGGACTGTTTCGCACCCCGTCTTTATCGCATCGTCAAAGGGCTGTGCTTCTTCCTCCAGCACCCGGTCCGACGCGGGCAGGAAAATCCCGAACGCCGTCCCCCGGCCGGGCTCGCTCGACACCCGGATGAATCCTCCGTGCCCCTTGACGATGCCGTAAGCAGAGGCAAGCCCCAGGCCCGTCCCCCGCCCCATCTCCCTGGTCGTGAAAAAGGGATCGAAGATCCGCTGCAGCGTCCGCTCGTCCATCCCCACGCCGGTATCCGCGATCAAGGCCTTCACGAACCGGCCCGGGGCGACCAGATGGACACGGACATCCTCGTCATCCAGGATCACACCGGCCGTCTCCACGCGAAGCTCGCCACCCCCGGGCATCGCCTGCCATGCATTGACGAACAGGTTCAGGAAGACCTGCTCCATCTGCCCCCGGTCCGCCTCGACCGCCCAGAGCGTTTCCGCATACTTCTCATGGATGCGGATCTCCTTCCTGGTCCGGCCGAACAGGAGTACCGTTTTTCGGAGCAGATCGTTCAGGTCCGTCGGCTTCACCTCGTATCGCCCTCCCCGGGCAAAGCCCAGGAGCTGGCGGGTCAGATCCGATCCGCTCCGGACCTGCGACTCAATGGCCTTCAGTTTTTCGTGATGCGGATGGCTTTCCTTTGTCTCCAGCAGCATCAGCGATGCATAGCCCTGGATGCCCATGAGCAGATTGTTGAAATCATGGGCGATGCCGCCGGCCAGCGTCCCCAGCGACTCCAGTTTCTGCGCCTGGAGGAGCTGCTCCTGCATCCGCTCGATCTCCTCCCGGGCCTCCCGCAATGCCGTGACGTCCATCATTTCGCCGAGAACGGCCCGCTTTCCCTGGTACATGGCCGGGGTGAACGTGCCCATGAGCCACCGGACACCGCCCGCCTTCGTCCGGATCCGGTACTCGAAGGGAGTGGTCCGCCTGCCCGCCAGCATGTCCCGGGCCTGCCGGCCCGCCGCCTCCCGGTCCTCCAGATGGACGTAGCGCAGGCTCGACGTGCCCAGGAGCTCCTCCTCCCCGTACCCGGAAAGGAAGACGGCCTTGGGATTTATGTAGCGGAGAAGTCCGCCCGTAGCAATAAAGATTCCCGACTGGGAATTGTTCATCGTGATGCGGCGCTGCTCCTCCTCCCTCCTCCGGGCCGTAATGTCCCGGCAGACAAAAACGGCGCCGAAGGGGGAACCGTCCTCGCGGCGGAGGACGTCGCCGTTGACCTCCGCAGTCAGCCGTTCGCCGCTCTTCAGGATGAACTCGTACTCGATCGGGCCCAAAGGGGCCTCCTGCATCCGGATCGTGTTGAGGAAGGCCCGGTCCCGGTCTTCGGGTGCGATGAAGGACAGCATGTTCGCCCCAACCATTTCCTCCCGCCGGTAGCCTCCAACATCCAGTGCATGATCGTTCACGTATTCGATCACACCCTCCCCGTTGACCCGGATCACGATATCGGGAATCGTGTTCACCGTGCGGATGAAGAGCTCCCGGCTCTCCTGCAGGGAGTCCAGCGCAGCCAGGCGCTCCCGGCTCTCCCGGCGGGCCGACCGCAGAGACCGGTCCAGGGTCCGGAGGGCATCGTTGAGCATGAGGACGGTGACCAGGATGGCGAAGGTGGCCTGGCTCCATTGCGAAAGTGGAAGCTGGGGGAAGTGGCGAAGAGGCAGGACTCCCCGGATTTCCAGCAGCGTCAGGACCAGAAGCGCCGCGATGGACACGGCCGTGGCGCCCAGGGCGGCTCGCTGCCCCAGGAGAAGTCCCGTCATCACGATGAGGGCGATAACGAATGTAATGTTCGCGTCCCCGAGGCCCTTCCCGGCGATCATGACCAGGAAAATGACGATCCAGAGGGAAGAAAGAAGGAGGGCTGCGCCCCTGCGGACGGCTCCCCGTTGCAGGAGATGCCGGCTGACGAGGGCGATAAGGAGGATGGCGGCCATGAATATGGCGCTGGTCCCCTTGCGCTCGTAGAAAAAGGGGATGACGATCAGGACGTCCAGCAGGCACAGGAACAGGATGCCGTTCGTCAGGTGATGGAGAAGAACAGCCGCCTGGCGGGCATCCTCCTCCCCTGCTGCGCGGGGGAACTGGAAAAAAGAGCGGAGGCGCGAGAGTGCTTCCCGGCTCGTCATGACGGCTCCTCTGATGTCAGCGCATTCCTTCGGCCCAGCCCCGGGAGCGACCGGTGATACGGAGAAGGATGATCCCCTGGGGGGAGGGAAAATCCCCCGCCGCAGGCAGTCGTTTCATCGCGCTCATCGATCCGATACCGTCCTTGAGGGGAACCGCTTCAGGACCCGTTGGCGAGGATCAGGCAGACATCCACGAAAAAAGGACCGTAATCCGTCTCAAAGGGAATGATGATGGAAGGACCGCCGAGAACGTGCCGGATGGAATGCCCGCCACCGGACACCACCGTGGGGATGGCCGCCATGACGCTCAGGCCTTCCGACTCCAGCTTCTTGCGGGCGGATCCGGAGACCATGTTGGTCAGTTCCCCCACGGCATCCTTGACGTCGCCGTTGATGGAGGTCTGCTCCTCGCCCAGCATGTTCGAAACAACTTTCAGAATGCAGGATTCGCTGAACGTGAGGGCCAGCGAACCACGAGCGGCACCGGTGAGGCCGATGACGCCGGAGACATCCCCCTTGGCCGCGTTGTCTTTCTTCAGGAAAGCCTTCCCCGGCCTCGGCTCCACGAAAGCCATCATCTGGAGCACATCCGTGGTGCCGGCCAGGAATGCATTGATAAAGCGAACGTCCATTGGTCTCTCCTAACCGGTCTCTGCTACCCTAGAATTTTCTGAAGCTTTTCGTTCATCGCTTCCGCCGTGAAGGGCTTGACAATGTAATTGCTCACTCCCGCCTTGACCGCCGCCACAACGTTTTCCTGCAGCGCCTCGGCCGTGACCATGAGGAAGGGCGTCGCCTTGAGCTCTTCATCGGCGCGGACGGCTTTGAGGAGTTCCAGGCCGGTCATGTTGGGCATGTTCCAGTCGCTGATGATGAGGTCGATCTTCTGGGATTTGAGCACTCGGAGCGCGATCGATCCGTCTTCCGCCTCCACGACGTTCTCATACCCGATCTGCTTGAGAATGTTCCGAATCACCTTCCTCATGGTGGCGAAATCATCGACAATCAAAAGTTTCAATCCCTTGTCCATATTGGGTGCCCCTTTCTAAAATTCCTCAAGAAATCTGTGCCCGGAACACAACCTGCATCCCGTCGGCCTCGAACCGGAGATGGATCTCCCCCGCCTCCCCGCCTTCCGCCGGCGGAGGCGCCGCATCCGCCCTTCCGCAGGACGGCAGCGTGAGATTTGCAATGCGGTCGGAGTCGACCAGCCGGAGAAAACTGCCGCAGATCATGTTGACGCACTCCTTGAGGCAGTCCTCCCTCAAGTCGTCCGTCACGTCATCCCCTTCCAGGACCAGGCTGTTCTCCACCATCGCCGTGGCGATCTCCCCGCTGAACCAGGCGTCGAACCGTCCGTTCAGGACTCCCGTGAACCCGATCGAGGCCTGCCATGACGGTGCGCTCTCCTCTCCCTCCAGCGGCTCCAGGTACAGGTAATACATCTTCTCAAATACATCGAAGATGGCCTTGACCAGTTGCTCCCCGGTTTCTCCGTATCCTTCTTTCTTCATACCGTCACCCCTCCGGAATCCGGCCTTTCAATTGACCAGTTGCAGGACGTCCGCCGCCTTGTCGAGCTCGTCGAGAAGGACGATCAGATTCTTTTCCAGGTCGACCTCCCGGAGCTGGAACTGTTTCATGACCGAACCGATGCCCCGGTGGGCGAGGCCGTCGAGGCCTCCGTCAATGCCCGCCATCAGGCAGAACTGATCGGAAAGATAAATCAGGCCGGCATTGGAATTTTCATCCTCGAGGAGGTCCGGGCGATGGTGGAACGCAATCCCGTCCCGGATCGCCGGCGGGAAATTCCACTGATCGGCGATCCTTCCTCCCAGCTCCGCATGGTTGATTCCCAGGATCTCCTCCTCCGCCTCCAGGAAGGAACAGCTTCGGCGCTCCATCAGGGCCTGGATCTTCTCGAAGGCGTCCTGGACGAATTCCCCCAGGATCAGCTTCCCGATGTCGTGCATCAGGGCTGCCGTGTAGAGTTCCTGGTCCTCACGCTGTCGCAGCTGCCGGGAGAGGATCTGGGACATCACGGCCACGGCGACCGAGTGCTCCCACAGCGCCTTCCCCTTGTCCACGTAGCCGCCCTTGGACGCCTGGAAGAAACGGGACGCACCGGCGGTGAACACGGCGGACTGGAGATGTCTCCGCCCCAGGAACACCACGGCTTCATGGATGGTCCGGATCTTCTGCCGTGAACCGAAGTAGGCGGAGTTGCTCATTTTCATGATGTTGGCGGTGATGGCCTGATCGTACTGGATGACCTTCACCAGATCCTGGGTCGAATAGTCGTCGTCCCGGAGCAGCTCTGCGACTTTCTGCACGGAGGCCGGAAACGCGGGCAGCTTTCGGATGGACTGCAGTATTTTCTCGACCATTTATATTTCCTTCAAAGTTCCGTTCGACACCTTGACGAGGCACTTGCCGTCGGACACGCCGAGTCGAACCGTCCGGTTGAAGTTCAGCCCCGTATCTTCCGCGCTGATCAGGACATTGTTCCGCCAGAAAATCTTTCTCATGGCCGTGATGTTTTTCTTCCCGATCCGGAAGTAGTCCGTATCGTTCAGAATGCTGGCTCCACCGGCCACCTTGACGGTCATTCTCTTCTTCTCGGCCCCCAGCTGGTAGCAGGACTTGAACAGCATGGGGATCCCCGTGTCGGCGAACATGGCCGGCGCCTGGCTGGCCTTCGCCTGGTCGAGGGTGGAATCGGGGAGCATGAAATGGAGCAATCCGGCCACCCCCGCTACGGGGTCATGAACGGCCACGGCAATGCAGGAGCCCAGCGCATAGGTCACGAGGACGTCCTCTTTCCGATTGCTGCACTTGATGTCTGAAATGCCGACGACGATATCCACCCTGCCATCCTGAGCGAGGAATCATTTCAGGATGCGGCAATGCAAAATCGAGACCACACTCCAAAAGGCCTCGACGCCGGGCGGCGAAGGAAGGTCGGTTTCGGGAATAAAACGGGAAGCGGCTATAATCGTTTCAGTTTTTCTACAAGGGTCGTCCGATTGAGATTCAGCAGCTTGGCAGCCCGATTCTTGACTCCCCCCGATTTTTCCAGGGCCTTCAGGAGAAGATCCTTCTCGAACTGGATCACCATGTCGTTAAAATTGACGCCCTCGTCAGGAAAGTCGACAGAGTAGACCTGTTCGACCCTGCACTTGCGCGAGGCGATTTTCTCCGGAAGATCCTCCATGGTGATCTCCCCGGAATCTTTCATGACCACGAGCATCTCCACCATGTTTTCCAGCTCCCGGACATTGCCCGGCCAGGGATAGTCCATCAGGGCCTGGATCGCCTCGGCGGAAAACCGGGGCACCGTCTTTTTGTTCTGCTTGTTGAATTTCTTGAGAAAGGAGTTGGCCAGGATGGCTACGTCCAGGCCCCGCTCCCGGAGGGGCGGCAGGTAGATCGGGATCACGTTGATGCGGTAAAAGAGGTCCTCCCGGAAGCGCTTTTCCCGGACGGCATCCTCCAGGTCCTGGTTCGTAGCGGCGATGATCCGCACGTCCGCGTTGAATGTCCGGACTCCGCCGATTCGCTCGTACTGCCTTTCCTGGATAACCCGGAGCACCTTGACCTGCAGCGCCTGGCTCATGTCGCCGATTTCATCCAGGAAGATCGTTCCTCCCTGGGCCAGCTCGAACCGTCCGATCCGGGTCCGGATGGCCCCCGTGAAGGCGCCCTTTTCGTGGCCGAAGAGCTCGCTTTCCAGGAGGTCTTCGGGAATGGCGCCGCAGTTGACCGGCACCAGGGGCGCCTCCTTGCGCTCGCTGTTGAAATGGATCGCCCGGGCGGCCAGCTCCTTCCCCGTTCCGCTTTCCCCGTGAATCAGGATCGTGCTGTCCGTGGTGGAAACCTTCTGGATCTTCTCGAAGACCTTCTTCATGATCTCGCTGTAGCCGATCAGCTTGCCCAGATCGAATCGCTCTTTCAGGTGGTCCCTCAGAACCACGTTCTCTTCCTTCAATTTATGGAAGGACAGCGCCCGGTTGACGGCGATCTTGAGGCGGTCTTCCCGGATGGGCTTGGTGATGTAATCGAACGCGCCCATTTTCATGGCATCCACCGCCGTGTTCACCGTTCCGTAACCGGTGATCAGGATGACCAGGGCATCCGGATTGATCTCCTTTATGAAAGACAGAAGCTCCAGGCCGTCCATGTGGGGCATTCGCAGGTCCGTCAGGACCAGGTCGTAGCGGTCGGTGACGTAGGCATCCATCGCCTCCTTGCCGTCCGTGAAGGCAACGGCCTCGTAACCGCTTTCCTCCAGAAGGTCCTTCAGGTTCTGGCGGCTCATGTCGTCATCTTCGGCGATCAGGATCCGGTGGCGCTTCGCCATGGGTTTTCTCCTCCGACTCCAAGGGTTTGACGGATTGTCAATTTCATGACAGGAATTGTCAAGCAATTTGTAAGGCTGGAATCATTATCTTTTCGTCCCTCCCGGTAACCTGCAACTCCTGCCCCTTCTTTCGATCCGCCGCGAAAACGGCGGCACATCGGACGAATCCCGCGGAACCGGCTTTCTCTGCCGTATCGTGATTCTTTGTCGATTCCCCGCTTCAAGGCGGCGGGTGGTGACGAGATCGTCCGGAATGATCTCAAAATCAGGATGGCCCTAAAATTGCTTTGGACTGCCCAGACGCATAATTCCCGCAATGACCCCGCGAGGGTCAAAATAGACGCAAGGAGGCGATATTTCATGAAGAAAAGGTCTTTGAACTTCAAACTCATCACTGGCGGAATCATGATCGTCCTGATCCCGCTGATCGTGGTCGGCACGTTCAGCGCCTGGAAATCGTCTGAGGCATTGACGGACATCTCGGAGAACCAGGTCGAGCTCGTCGCAAAGAACGTGAGCGGACTCGTCAACATGGCGCTCCTGGAGGAAATCAAGCTTATCTCAGGAATCGCCGCCGACGTGAACATAATCGAGGCGACAAGCGGCAAAACCGACGGGGCAACCCAGCGCCTGACGGCAACCATGAAAAAGATCGGCCATGACTACGAGACGATCTTCGTGACCGATTCGACCGGCGCGATCCGCGCGGACGGCGTCGGCGGATCCTATGTCGGCATCAACATCGGCGAACGGGACTATTTCGCTGCAGCGAAAGCCGGCAAGGCGAATGTCGGGTCCGTCATCAAGTCCAAGAAGACAGGGAGTCCCGTTGCGGTTGTTGCCGCCCCCATCCTGGGAGGCAACGGCGAGTTCCGGGGGATTGTGGCGGTCGCCCTGAAGATCGACTTTCTCGTCGAGCAGATCATCTCAGTCAAGATCGGGAAGACAGGGTACGCTTATATGACCGACCACGTGGGCACCGTCATCGCCCACCCGAAGAAGGAATTCATCCTGGAGCTCAATGCCGCCAAGATGCAGGGCATGGAAAAAATCTCCCAGCGGATGATCGCAAAAGACACCGGCACGGAGAAGTATGTCTTCAACGGAGTCGCCAAGATCGCCGGCTTCGCCCCGGTTCAGCTCACCGGCTGGTCCGTCTGCTTCACCCAGGACCAGCAGGAGTTTCTCGCGGCGGCCCATATGATCCGGAACTTCATCCTGATCATCGCCGTGGGCTTCCTGGCCCTGACCGTCGTGGGTGTCCTCTTCTTCGCCCGCGGGATCAGCCGGCCCATCACGCACTCCGCTGACCAGTTGGGCGAGGCGGCGCAGCAGGTCTCCGCCGCGGCGGGTGAGGTCTCCG
>CAZODI010000024.1:51767-52876 GCA_964578535.1 uncultured Syntrophaceae bacterium | reverse complement strand
CTGCCCATCAGGCTTCGCAGCCACGTATATTCCAGTTGTTTGGTTCTCCAGAGGGCGGACACCGGATCGGCTGCGCCCCCGAGGCGCCCGCGGTGCCTGCCGACGGCGGAATTGAAATCGAACAGGGTTCCGTAGGCATCGAACACACACGCCTTCACACCGGCAAAAAACGACTGTTGGCACATGGTAGAGACCTCCTCTCTTCGGTTGATCCGGATCAGGAATTCTGTCCGGACGGTTCATCTTCGGCTTCCCGTCGGCCCCCATCCCGACGGCGCCTCCTGTGTTCCGCCACCTTCATCCGGTTGCCGCAGAGAGACATCGAACACCACCTTCGGCGATTCCCCGGGGACGTGTCCAGATAGATCATCCGGCAGCTCTCGCCCGAGCAGAGCTTGAGACGCCCCCTCGTCTCCTCTCCCAGAAGGGCGACCGCATCCCGGGCGATGATTCCCAGGCACGCCTTCTCCAGGTCGGGGGCCTCCCAGGAGACCCCGTCCGCCCCCTTGCCAAGCTGGGGCACCAGGATCGGAAACCGGGCCGCCCGGTTGATCCGGTCGATGTCCTCATCGGCCGGCACCCGGCCCAGGATGACGGCGCTGACCGTGTCGTGAACGGCCTCCCGAAGAATGAGGGCTTCCCGGTGGTCGTCTGCAGAGCAGCTTATTGGTGTCGTGGCGAGACCGGCGAGTTCAAGCCATCTTGACAGTGAGTCGGGAGACGGCAGGAGGTCGAGCGGATGCGAGCCGCGGTGCCGGACCGTCGCCACAAAGTTGAGCGAAACACTGCCGGCGTCGAACCGGAAACGACTGTACCGTTTATCCGTTTTCTTGAGCATGATACCCCGCTTTTTGTAACCGTATATATGGTTACATCATATCCGTCAAAGAAAAAAATTGGGATGTCCTTTTCGCGCTGCGCAGAGAATGGCCCTGAAAAAGAGATTCTTCCGTGATATTGGGCTGATTTGAACTTCTGAAAGCTCCGGGAGAAACCTTCAGACACACTCGGTCTTCCAGATGCCCTCGTGCACGACAATGCGGGACGACTCGCCGGGCCGGTGGGGCTGCTTGTAGCCCGGAATGGTGTACTCGCTGTCGTGGGGCAGC
>CAZODI010000024.1:45814-51667 GCA_964578535.1 uncultured Syntrophaceae bacterium | reverse complement strand
ACCGGCACCTGGCAATCCGGCAGCCAGGCCAGGAAAAAGCGGGTGTCGAACCGTTTCGATTCGATGTCCGGCGTGATCCAGTGGGAAAAGGGGACCAGACGATCCATGGTGAGGTGGATGTCTTCCCGCCGGACGATCCCGGCGAAGGTCGTTTTTCGCTCGTTGAGCGCCCGTCGGTGGGCACGGTAGCGCTCTGCCGTCTCCAGGTCGCTGAAATCGATCGCCTCGCCTCGGCTGCCACTGGCAAGCAGCACGCCAGCCTCCTCGAAGGTCTCGCGAATCGCCGCCACGCAGAGTCCCAGGGCCGTTTCCCCGGGAAGGTCCGGCTCCTGCAGAAACCGGCCTGCATCGCCTGCGGCCAGGCCGTCGATAAAGGGATAAAAAGCCGGATCGCAGTCCGCTTCGTCCAGCCGGCCGCCGGGGAACACGTAGGCGCCGCCCATGAAGGACTGGTTGCTGTGCCTGCGCATCATGAAAATCTCGTACTGCCCCCTGCTGCCGTTGCGCACGACAATGACCGTGGCCGCGTCGCGCAGCGGATTCGTTTTCCCGGAACCTTCCTGCTTGCCGTTGATAACCATGATGAGATGATCCCCTTTTTGCTCTGGATTTTGCGGACCCGGCTGATGCCCGGCATACATAGCACAAGTCAACGGGAGATAGAAGGGGACAGATGCTTGACATTCGGGCGCACATCATTGATATTAAATGGTATTTTAACGGATCTTGGGAACACACGATCATGAAACGGGACAATCTTTTCTGAAATGCCTCATTGCAAGACCTGCTCCTATGAAATATCATCCGTTCAATCCATGCGTGGGAAAAATCCCTCATTTCATGGTCCGGCCATCGAATGCCTCTCCGCGGGGCATTCTCTGTCAGGCAGGAGGTCTCCATGCTCCGGTTCATCATGCCGTTCGTCGTCATGATCGTCCTCATGGCCGGTGCCGTGCTGGTCATGGCCTTCGTGCCCCTGGGAGAGCCGCCGCTGCCCCACACCCTGATCGTCCTGGGCGTCGTGCTGGTGTCCCTGCTGGTCTTCTACCTGAACGCCCGCTTCATGATGAAGCCCGATCGCCGGCAGGAAAAGATCCTGACCGAGGGGACTTCCGCCCGGGCGGAGGTCCTCGCCATCGAGGACACCGGCCTGACCATGAACCGGGATCCCATGGTCGCCCTGACCCTGAAGGTCAAACCGGGCTTCGGAAGCTCCTTCCAGGTGAAGGCGAACGTCCTGGTTTCCCGCGTGGCCATCCCCCGGCCGGGCGACGTGATCAGCGTCCGCTACGATCCGGACGACCCGCAGAGGATGGTTGTCGTTTAGACCCGACCGTCACAAAGGGAGGTTGCGATGAAGAAATGCACATGGTTCCTGGTCTTTTGCTTCGTGCTCTCGGCGGCATGCGTGGAGGCGGCGGGGAAGGACAAAACAGTGCCCTTCGACTTTCCCGATCTGAAACAGGAGGATGTCGCCAAGCGATACGTGAAGCATGCCTTCAAGGACAGGAAAAATCCGCTTTTCCGTTTCGAGATGGTCTTTCCGAAGGACTGGAAAGCCATCAACATCAAGGAGCCCACGGAGCTGCCGGACGACGGCACCTTCGTCGAGATTGGCGCCTTTCACCGCTTCCGGACTCCGAACGATCCCAAGAGCGAAATTCTCGCCGGGATCTACATCACCGCGGTGCGCGTTCCCGCGGAATGGTCCGATGTGCAGGCTGTGGACAAGGCCACGGAAAACCTGTTGAAAGGGCACCGCTTCAGCGTTCTGCAATCCAGGGAATACAAGCTCTCCAGGACGACGCTGAAGGACGTGCTGATCACCTACAAGGTTCCAAAGGGTAAGGCATACTGGTCCCGGATCACGGGGTTCAAGGTCAAGGATGAAATGGGAGCCGCTCGGAAGGCAAAGAAGGACATCCTGTACATGGTGCAGTTGAACACGTCGGAGAAGGACTACAAGGCCTATGCGGCGGAGGCGTTCTACGTGGCCAAAGTGACGCTGCGGCTGGAATGAAGGACACAACGGAGGGAGGTGTCTGCATGCGTTGCCCGGGCATCAAGCGTCTCCGTTTCGGAAGCGGCATGGCGGCCGGAATCATCCTGGGGCTTGTTGCGTCTCTGGTCATCCTTTCGGCCGCGGCTTTTGTCCCCATCGCCTCGGCGGAGGAGACGGCCGCAAAAACGGCAAAAGAGACCGTCGCCGACGCGAAGAGCACGTTCAACGAGGAGATGAGAAAAGCGAAGGTCGCCTTCAACGATGCGATTCAGAAAGCGAAGGCAGACTATCGGAAGGCCGTCCGGCAGGCGAATGAGGACATGAAATCCGTCAAGGAGTCTGCCGCCGGCAAGGCCAGGGAAGCCAGGCAGGCCGGTCTCGACCAGATCCGGGAGGCGAAGGAGAACCTGAGGCTGGCCCAGCGAAAAGCGAAGGAAGAGTGGCAGCAGGCAAAGGAAGCGGCGAACCGGAAATACCGGGAAGCCCGTTCCGGGAAATAATCCCCTGCGGAGCATGAGCGGGGGGCAGGCTTGCGGAGGAAGGAGGTCCAATGATGAAAAAGACAGGCTGTATACTGATCATGGCGGCATGGCTGATCCTGGCGCCATCCCTTGCCACGGCGGACGTGGATGTGCAGGTCAACATCGGCATCCCGCTCCCGCCGCCCATCGTGTTTCCGGCTCCACCGGAGGTCATCGTGATTCCGGAGACCTATGTCTACGCCGTTCCAGACGTCGACGTGGACATTTTCTTCTACAACGGCTGGTGGTGGCGTCCCTGGGAGGGTCGCTGGTACCGCTCGCGGTATTACGACAGGGACTGGGTTTACTACAACCGGGCACCGGCCTTCTACAAGCGCGTCCCCCCGGGGTGGCGCAAGGACTTCCGAGACCGCCGCTGGAAGGGGTACGATTGGGACCAGCGCCGCATCCGGCACGGCGACATGGAGAAGAACTGGCGCGGCTGGCAGCAGCAGAAGCACTGGGAAAGGACGAACTATTGGGGCGTGAAGGGCAAACAGCCCCGGACACAGGCGCCTGTGCGCAGCCGGCAGCAGCAGTTCCGGGACGACCGCCCAGGTCCGCCGGCGAAGCAGGCCGGACCACCGCCGGGACAGGTCCGGCAGAACCAGGACCGCCGGGATCGAGATGGGGATGACGATCGAGGCCGAGGCCGCGGCAAGGGCAAAGGTCCCCAAAAGGACAGGAGCCGTGACCGCGACGATGACCGGAACCGCGACAGGGACGGCCGAAGGTAAGCCGGGCCCGTGAGTGCTGGAACGACGGCCCCTGCGGGAAATCGCAGGGGCTGTCGTTTGTTCCGGCAGGCTCCCCGGGTGCTTGATATGAAGAAGAAATCCATCCTTTTCTTGATGGTCGTCGCCGCTGTGGCGGCGCTTGGATATCTCTTCCTGTTCGGGAAGCTGTTCCCGTATTCCCCGGTGGTCGTCGGTTTCGAACGGCAAGAGACCGAGCGGGCGGTCGTCTATGTGGAACGGGGCGCGCTGTTCGACCGGTTCGGGGAGATCGACGCCCACATCCGCCGGGTGGAGGAGTTCCACACCCTTTCATTCCGGAAAAAACCGAGAATCTTCTTCTTCGGCGACCGGACAACCTATGCCCACCGCTCCCCGTCGCAGGCCAGGTTCTGCACTTTCTACAACGGCGATATCGTCGTTTCGCCGTGGGCCCAGAAGGAAGCGTCGGATGGGCTGATTTCCATGGAGATTTACCTGAGGCACGAATTGTCCCACGCCCTGATCTACCGGAACGCGGGAATCCTCAATGCCTTCCGGTATCCGAAATGGCTTCTGGAGGGCATCGCCGTCTACAGCGCCGGCCAGATGGGCACCTCCTGGTATCCCTCGAAGGAACAGGTGTACGGCTATATTCGAAACGGCGATTTCATGCCGCCCGAATTCTACGGAACCGGAAGAGAAGAACCGGTCCGGATCGCTGCCAGGCCCCGAACCCCCTTTATTTATTCCGAATTCGCCTGCATCGTCGATTTCCTGGTGACAAAATACGGCCGGGATAAATTCCTGGCGTATATGAAAGAACTCCTGGACGGCGGCAATCACGACAAGGTGTTCGCGAGGGTTTTCGGTACCGGCTTCAAGGAGGCCATCGGCGATTTCAGGGAATCGGTAATGCGGCAGACGGAAGGCCGCACCTGAGCGATCCCGCTTTTTTTAACTTTATGGCAGGCTGTTCATTTCTTTATCAATATGCTAATAAGATCGCCCCTTCCTCAATCGGAATGAAAAAACGCTGACCGGACCGGTACCCATGATCTCGCGGCTGCTCGAAAAGATAAGAGATTTCATCAAGGGCAACCCGGAACGATCCACCTACCGCAAAGAATACATGGAGTACCTGCACAAGCAGGCAAGGGGATTGCAGCGGCCCGCAGCCTTGCTGGCCATCGTCTCCTGGCTCCACTTCGCCTTTTTCCTGGATCCTGAAATTCATCCCGAATTCCCCGAATTGCTTTATTTCCGGCTGGGGCTGAGCGCCGTCGGCCTGATCGTCTTCGCCGCCACCTTCTTCAAAAGCACCCGGGGCAGGGGTCTCGGCCTCCTCTACGTGCTGCTGGCGTACCTGCTCTTCAGTTGCGCCTATTTCACGGGCAGGATCGCCGACGACCCGAGCTACATCTCCGGCTTCATGCTCGTTATCGCCATCGCCACGTTCCTGCCCTCGCGGCTGATCGTCCTGTACGGGTATTACTTTCTCTCCATCATGATCTTTGTTGGCGCCATCCTGAACCACGGACCGGACATCAGTTCGTGGGCTGTCCATTACTCCATGAACAACCTCGTCATCGCATACGTGTTTGCCGCTTTGGCGGCCTTCCTGTTCGAGCGGTTCCGATTCAGCACATTCCTGAACCAGCATCGGATCACCCAGTCAAACAAGGATTTGCTGTACGAAATCGCCGAGCGCGAGCAGGCCCAGGAGGCGCTCCTGGAAAGCGAGGAGCGGTACCGGTCACTCGTGGAGCAGGCGAGCGAGATCATCATCCGGACGGATGGCAATGGAAACATAACCTTCCTGAATCCGGCCGTTTTTTCGGTTATGGGATACGAAGAGAAGGAACTGATCGGAAAACAGTACCTGGACTTTGTCCATCCCGATGAACGGGAGGCCGTCGACCGGTTCTTCGGTCGCCAGTTCGTCAAGAAGCTGCACAACACCTATCTCGAATATCCCCTGAAAACCAGGCAGGGGCAAAAGGTCTGGCTCGGACAGAATACCCAGTTGATCCTGAAGGACGGCCAGCCGGCGGGCTTTCAGGCCGTGGCCCGCGATCTGACGGAAAAGAAGAAAATGGAGTCGGAGATCCTGGCCCTCTCCATCACGGATCCGCTCACGGGCCTGCACAACAGGAGGGGCTTCCTGTCCCTCGCAACCCAGCAGCTGAAAGTTGCGGAACGGGACAAGAGCGAGATGCTGCTCCTCTTCGCGGACTTGGACGGCCTGAAATGGATCAACGACACCTTCGGCCACGAAGAGGGCGACAAGGCACTCACGGAGGCGGCAGCCGTCCTGAGGGAGTCGTTCCGAACCTCCGACATCGTCGCCCGCCTCGGAGGAGACGAGTTCGCCGCCCTCGCCGTCGACACGACCGAGGCGGATGCCCGGATCATCACCGCCCGCCTGCAGGCCCTGATCGACGCCAAAAACCGCCAGGAGAACCGGAATTTCGACCTCTCCATCAGCGTGGGCTGCTCCTGCTACGACCCTTCCCGTCCCTGCACCATCGACGAGCTCATCGTCGCGGCGGACAAGGCGATGTATGAGCAGAAGCAGTGCCGGAAGTGCCTGCCCGCGGGAGAGAATCAGCCCGTC
>CAZODI010000024.1:33311-45714 GCA_964578535.1 uncultured Syntrophaceae bacterium | reverse complement strand
GTATGAGCAGAAGCAGTGCCGGAAGTGCCTGCCCGCGGGAGAGAATCAGCCCGTCGTCAGCAATCGGTAACGTCCGACAGCGCCCCTCTCGCCTTCGCGCCGGCCCTTTCCGGTGTCATACAAAAAGGCAGATATGATTCGCCCCATTGCACCATCCGACATGGAACAGGTTTTGAGCATCTGGCTTGAAGCCTCCATTCAAGCTCATGATTTTGTTGCAAAAGAGTTCTGGGAATCCAGGGTACCGGATATGCGCGACCGGTATATTCCAGGCTCCGAAACGTATGTCTACTCGGATCACGGACATGTTCAGGGCTTCTTCTCACTTCGGGAAGATACACTGGCTGCCGTATTTGTCTCTCCAGGAGCCCAGCGGAAAGGCATCGGACAACAGTTGATCGATAAGGCAAAATCGCTCCGAGAGAGACTGAATTGCGCCGTATATCGCCATAATCGGAAGGGCTTTGAATTCTACAGGAAAAACGGATTTTCGGTCGTCGGCGAACAGATCGACTGGCACACGCGGCACCCGGAAATCCTGATGGAATACCGCTAAGAACGAAAAGGCATGAAACGACCCGCAACACGAGGCCTGGTCTCAGCGCAGCCGGCTCCATGCCGCTCACCCCGGATCCGCACGGCGGTCCGGCCTGCTATTTTTGCGAGTTCCCGTTTTTCAACCTCCTGGTCAGAAAGCTGTCCAGTTGGTTGACGAAGGTCTGGCAGTCTTTCTTGCCAAATGCCGGCGGACCGCCCGTCATCAGGCCGCCGTCTCTAAGCTCGTTCAGCAGATCGCGCGTTGCCAGCCTGTCCTTGATGTTGTCTTCCGTATAAAGCTTGCCTCTGTAGTTGAGCGCAAAAGCGCCCCGGGCAACCACCCGGTCTGCAAGCGGGATATCGGCGGTGATCACCAGGTCTCCCGGCTGTGCCATCTCAACGATACGATCATCGGCAAGATCGGGTCCTTCAGGGACAATAACACTCGACAGAATGCCCGACGGTTCGTATCGGACAGGCTTATTGGCCACGAAAACCACGGCCACCTGCAATCGCAGGGCGGCCCTGATCAACAGATCTTTGGCCGCATTCGGAAATCCGTCCGCATCCACATAGATCCGCATGGTCATGAATCCAGGATCTCTTTAACGCGGCCGACTATGCCGCTCTGCAGACGCACCTTGATGCCGTGGGGATGATAGGGCGACTTGGTGAGGATATCCCGGACGATGCCTTCAGTCAGCCTGCCGCTCGATTGGTCCGGCTTCTGGACCACTTTCACGCACAACCCGGGTCTGATATCCGATCTTCTCTCTCCGCTCATACCTATTCCACCATGCGTTGTTCCAATCGATGAGCATCCTGTATTCGTTCGATTATTCGGCATTTTTACCGGTTGAGTTGCGATCCTTGTTAACACAAATTCCCTGTGGGAACATTACTATTATCATTCATTTTCCTATATTATATCTTTCCATTTCCACCAAATGTGGGTAGTGATGCATAGAAGTTCTGTAAATGCCGTCCAGGTATATCCATTGTCATGGCACAGCCACCCGCACATTACGATAAAGTTCCGTCAAGACACCCTCTCCCACTGCTGATTCCACTGTGTTCGTGCAACATCTTTTGTGTCTCCGAGAAAGCGGCCGAAAAAATCGAAAATCCGATGCGAGGCGTAAGAGTAAACGCCGAATTCAATTTATAGGAGGACCATTTATCATGCAGCCGAAACTTCGTACCACGATAGCCTTCATTGCAGGGCGCATCATCACGGGCCTGGACACGTTATCCATTTACGATCATTTCCAGTCCAAGTCCGTAAGTTTTGAGGTTACTCTGAGCCCAAAATACGTCAAGGTTTTTAATGACGACAGGGGATGTTATACGGCCGGACCGGTAGAAAATAACGTCTTCGATCTATACGATTTCGGTCACGGACATAGTATTGAATTGGAAATAAACGGAAACCAGTTCAAAGGGTATGATGAGTTGGCCCCGTGTCATTTCAACGGCGAAGTGAACGGAGACGAGATTTCCTTTTACGATGACGGTGAGGAAAAGACGTTTCAATTCAGTTTCAATGAGCCATAGAGGAATTCCTGACCGCCGTGCCGGCCGACGGCATCGAGGCCTGAACGGGATCGAGGCGGATATTTACTCATGAAGCACCCTGTCCTGCGGCATACGGCCATGGAGTACCGGAGGCGCATCTGCCGCGCCATGAACTTCATCAGCCACAACCTCGACCGGGATCTTTCCCTGGAAGAGATCGCCGGAACGGCCAATTTCTCGATGTTTCACTTCCACCGGATCTTCAAGGCCGTCGTGGGCGAGACCGTGGCGGAGTTCACCCGGAGGCTCCGCCTGGAGCTGGCCGCCAACCGGCTTCTCTCCAACCGGCATGAGAGCATCACCTCGATCGCCATGGACTGCGGATTCTCAAGCTCCCAGAACTTCGCCAGGGCGTTTCGCCAGTCTTTCGGGATGACCCCTTCGGCCTATCGAAAAAGCAAGCTCGGAAACAAGATCAGCAACCAGGAAAACGCCTTGTCGCTTTGGATCGGGTACGGTACCGGCACCGGGTTCGAAGAGGACCCGGAAAAAAGCGAAAGGATGAGAGCCATGAATGCAGAAATCAAACAAATGCCGGAGTACCATGTCGCCTACGTGCGCAGGATCGGGCCGTACGGAAAGGAAACCTGCGAGGAGGCGTTCAGCGAGCTGATGCGGTGGGCGGGGCCGGGGGGCTATCTGAAATCCGGTGAGACGATGATGGTCTACTGGGACAATCCCGAAGTGACCCCGCCGGAGAAGTGCCGCATCGACGCCTGCGTGAGCGTTCCCCGGGGAACGACGGCGGAGGGCCAGATCGGCATGCAGACCATCCGCGGCGGATATTACGCCGTCTGCCGTTTCGAAATCGCCCCGGACGGCTTCCAGGAAGCCTGGGAGAGCGCCTTTGCCTGGATCGTCAGCAGCGGGTGTGAATGCGAAGACCTTCCCTGCTACGAGCTGTACCACAACAACGCCGAGGAACACCCCGAGGGAAAGTGGATCTTCGACATCTGCATCCCTTTGAAGCGCCGTTGACGATCGTTTCATCTGTGACGGACGAGGGGGACGCTCGGCCGCCGAGGCGCGTAACTGACAACGGATCATCTGGAAAAAGGCAGGGCCCAGGGACCCTGCCTTTCCTTTTTTATCGCCCCGCCCCCTTCACCTTCCCCCCCTCTTTGACGGTGTCGTCGGGGCGGGCGATGACGGTTTCGCCCTCCTTGAGGCCGGAGAGGATCTCCGCGGCGAGGCCGCTGCGTCTGCCGACCTGGACGATGCGCTTCACGGCCTTTCCGGTGTCGGTGACGAAGACGGCCCAGTCCTGGCCCGATCGGAAGAGCGCGCTGGCGGGCACCTGGAGGATGTCCTTCCCCTCCCAGACGACGAAGGTCGTGTCGAGGCGGAAGCCGTCGCCGAGGACCTTCCACTGCTCCGGCGGCGAGGTGATGTCCACGAGAACAAGGGTCCGCTGCTCCTCCACGCCTAAGCTGGAGATCTTCGTGAAGCCCGCCGGCTCGACGATCCGGATGGTCCCCAGGAGCGGCTGCTCGCCGCCCCACCGCTTGAACTCCACGCGCATCCCTTTTCGGAGCTGCACCGCGTCGGACGACAGGACCTCCACGCGCACTTCCAGGTCCGCCTGATTGCCCAGGTCGAGCAGGGGCTCGCCCTGCTGCACAGCGCCCTCGCTCTCCCGGTAGATCCGGAAGACGCGCCCGGAGACGGGAGAAGTCACGGAAACGACGCCCCGGCCTCCCGGCCGGCCGGGCGCGTAGTCCTGCCCGGCGGTCCGGGCCCGCTCCAGGTCGGAGCGGGCAACGCCCACGGCGGCCGTGGCGGAGGAAAGATTCGCGCTTGCCCGCCTGGAGTCGGCCTCGGCCTGGTCCAGCGTGTCGCGGGCGATGGTGCCCCTCTGGAACAGATTCTTCATGCGCTCGCGGCGCTGCCCGGCATAGTCGGCGTCCGCCCGGGCGGCCTGCTCCCGCTCCTGGGCGGCCTTGAGCGAGGATTCCGCCGCCGCGACGGCGGCCTTCGCCTCGCCGTGGCTGCGGGGATCCAGGGCGGGGGAGCGCAGGGGCTCCAGTTGCGCCACGGCCTGCCCTTTCCGGATCGCGTCGCCCACGTTCAGGTCGATCCGGCGGAGGAAGCCGGGCACCGGGGCGGAGACGGTGAAGCGGTCCTTGAGGCGGGTCCGGCCCTCCTCCTCAATCGTCACCTGCAGCGTGTCCTTCCTGGCCGCGGCCAACTCCACCTCCACGGCCTTCGGCAGAAAGCCGTAGATCGTACCGGCGGCGGCGAGGGCGATGACGGTGATGACGAAGATCCTTCTGCGCAGAACGGGTGTCATGGGTTTTCTCCGATTTGTTTCCGCGGAGCCCGGCGCGCCCGGCGGGAGGAAATCCCCTCCCCTTCCCTGCGGCGCCGCGGCTACTCGCGCGTTTTCAATACCTCAACAAGGTCCAGCCGATCAAGCTTGCGGCGCACGATGAGCGCCGACACGACCGCCGAGATCAGGACGACGGCCGCCGCCATCGAGTACGTGGGTGGATCCAGCACCATGGGGATCCGGAACAGGTCGTTCGCCAGCGCCCAGGCGATGAGCAGGCAGAGGCTGTAGCCGATGAGAAAGCCAAGCGGGATGGCCGTCAGGACCAGGAGCCCCAGCTCCCCCAGGAGGATGTAGGACACCTCTCCCCGCGTGTAGCCGAGCACGCGCAGGCTCGACAGCTCCCGGCTCCGTTCCGACAGGGCGATCCGGGCGCTGTTGTAGACGACGCCGACGGCGATGGAGCAGGCCATCAGGGTCGCCACGAAGGTGAAGAACAGCATGCCCTTGGCCTGGACGTCGTAGAAGTTGCGGATCTCGTTCGTCCGCAGCGTGATCCCCGAGACCCGGGGCATCCGGATGAACTGGCGGTACAGCTCCTCCCACTTGTTCGTGTCCGCCACCAGGTAGGCCCCGGTAACGGCGTCCCCCTGCTTCAGGAGCCGGTTCAGCGCCGCCAGGTCCATCGTCCCGGTCGTCCCGATGAACTGCTTGCTCATGGCGGCGACGGGGACCTGGAGGACCTCCCGGTTCCCCTCGAGGACCTCCACCGTGACCGTGTCGCCGGGCTTCACCCCAAGCAGTTCCCCCAGGTAGTCGCCCAGCAGGAGGCCCGAGGAGGGAATGGCAACGGGCCGCCCCTGGTCGTTCAACTGGCTGTGGAGGCGGCCGTCCGGCTCGACCCCGTCGATGACGGTCTTGTAGCTCCTGTGGCCGAAGCGGAAGCGTACGGGGACCTGGCGGAAGCCCTCCACCCGCTGGACCCCGTCCAGGCCGGCCAGGTCGTAGACGACCCGGCGGGACGTGGGCTCCACGAAGGCGACCGTCATGTCCTCCTTCTGGGAGATCCGGAACTGGACCTGGACGAGATAATTGACGGCGTCCGAGAAGAAGCCGCTCGTCAGCATGGTGGCGCAGGCCACGGCGATCCCGAGGATCGACAGGAACGTCCGGACGGGCTTCCGCTCCACGTTCCGGAGGATGATCCGCGAGGGCTGGGAGAGCCACCGCCCGATGCCGATCCGCTCGAGATAGGAGACCCGGTACTTCGCCGGGGGCTCGGGCCTCATGGCCTCCGCGGGCGTCTCCCGGGCCGCCCGCCAGACGGCGTGCAGCGTCCCCGCCAGGGCCGAGAGTACGCTGATGCCCGTCGCCGCCAGCATCGTCAGCGGGTTGATCCGGAGGACCAGGCTGGGGAACCGGTAGACATCCATGTAGAGCTGGCCCATCCGCTGCTCCAGCCAGATGCCGAGCACCGAGCCACCGGCCAGCCCGAGCAGCACGATCAGGATCACCAGCTTGGCATAGTGGATGGCGATGTCCGCGTTTTCATAACCGAAGGCCTTGAGGGCGGCGATCTGCTCGCGCTGGATGCTGACAGTCCGGCTGATGACCACGTTGAGCAGGAAGGCGGCGACCAGGATGAAGATGGTCGGGTAGATCTCGGCGCTCCGCCGGAGCATCCGGAACTCCTCGGAGAGCATGCGGTTCGACATCTGGTCCTTCCGGGCGTAGGCGCCGAGGCCGCCGTACCGCGCCAGGATCACGTCCAGCTCGGTGATGATCCGGCCCGTGTCGGCCCCGGGCTGCACGGCCAGGACGATGTCGTTGAAGGCGCCGTCCATGTTGTAGGACTTGCCCAGGGCCTTGCGGCCCATCCACAGGATGCCGAACCGCTTGAAATCGGGGCTGAGGGCCTCGGGCCGCATGATGAGGACGAACTCGGGCGAGAGGCCGACGCCGGTGATGACCAGATTCTTCTTCCGGCCGTTGATGATCGCCCCGATCCGGTCGCCGGGCTTGAAGCCGTGGGCCTGGGCGAAGGTCTCGCTGACGACCGTCTCGTCGTCCCGGGCCGGGTCCGGCATCCGGCCGCTCCGGATGTAGAGCCGGTTGAGGAGGGGACTGCCGTGCTCGGGGACCGAGATCATCTGGGCCGTCACCGGCTCGGGGAAGCCCGTGATGTCGAGCTTGACCGGGGCCACCACGCGGGTCTCCGCGACGGAGACGCCGGGAATCGCGGCGATGCGGCTCCGCAGGCTCTCCGGGGCCCGCTTCAGGGATACGAAGACGTCGGCGAAGGCGTAGTCCCGGTAGAAGCGGTCCCGCGTCGCCGTGAGGGACTCCATGGCGCCGATGAACATGACGAAGGCCGCCATGCCGCTCGTGATGACGATCGCGATGGCCAGGGCCTGCCCCCTCATGAGCCGCAGGTCCCGGAGGACTTTCCGGTTCAGCGCCTTCATGGCCTCACCAGTGAAGGTCCCGCGGCGACTTCTTCTCGGCGTTCACCGTCACCTGGGAGATCCTCCCGTCGCTCAGGTTGATGACGCGGTCCGCCATGGCGGCGATGTCCACGTTGTGGGTGATGATGACCGTGGCCGTTCCCAGCTCGCGGTTGACCCGATCCAGGGCCTCGAGGACGACGATGCCCGTCCCGGAGTCGAGGGCCCCCGTCGGCTCGTCGCAGAGGAGCACCTTGGGGTTCTTGGAGATCGCCCGCGCGATGGCGACGCGCTGCTGCTCGCCGCCGGAGAGCTGGGCGGGAAAGTGGTCGAGCCGCTCCGCAAGGCCCACCAGGCGGAGAGCCTCGTCGGCCGGCATCGGCTCCGCGGCGATCTCGGTGACGACCTCGACGTTCTCCCGGGCCGTCAGGCTGGGAATGAGGTTGTAGAACTGGAAGACGAACCCGACGTGGACCCGGCGGTACTCCGTCAGCTCCTTGTCGCCGGCCTTCGTCAGGCTGATGCCGAGGTAGGAGACCTCGCCTCCGGTGGCCGTGTCGAGGCCGCCCAGGATGTTGAGGAGCGTCGATTTTCCGCTTCCCGACGGCCCCAGGAGGACGACCAGTTCGCCCGAGTAGAGCTCCATGTCCACCCCGCGCAGGGCGTGGACCTCCAACTCGCCCATCCGGTAGACCTTGGTGAGCCCCCGGACCTGGAAGACGACGTTGTTGCCGTTATGATTCTGTGGCGATGCAGCGTTTCCCTTGGCCATTGCGCCGTTCCCCGTTCAAGCGGGAGCGGAGGCCCGCTCCTGCTGATCCCGGACATCCGCGGCGCGCATCATTCCATGTTTCAGGGCGGTTGCACAAGGATCTTTTCGGGGGAGCACGAGAAAGCCGGGCGGCGGGGGCCGCCCGGCTCGTCTGAAAGAACGCCCGGACCGGACCGGATGGAACACGAAACAACGGCAACGGGGAAAGGGTGTTGCGGCGGCACATCGGTGCCGCTTTTCTCCGATTTGCAGTCCCGGTCATCCGCCGGTTCCGGGCGCAAGCGCTATGTCCCGGGCTGCTTGGGCCTGACGAGCAGGACCGGGACCTTGGAATCGTGAAGGACCCGGAGCGCGACACTGCCGAAGACCCACTTCTTGAGGCCCGAGTAGCCGTGGGAGGCAATGACGATCAGGTCCATTTCGTTTTCCTTCGCATACTGTACGATCGTTTCCGCCGCCCGCCCCTCCAGGATGACGGACTTTACCGCCACATTTTCCGCCGCCAGCGACTCCTCGATCCGATTCATGTACTCCTGACCGCGGCCGAACTCGAACTGTACGACGTCCAGGACGTTCGCCCCCTCCGCCACCCAGTGGGCCGGAACCTCCACGACATAGAGAAGGGTCACGGATCCGACGCATCCCCATCCCTCCTGCGCCATCTTCCTCAGCTCGTCGAGGGCGCATTCCGCAATGGAGGATCCATCCAATGGCACAAGGACATTCTTGTACATGATGCACACCTCCTTTCCTTGTCATCCATCGGCTCCCCGTCGCGACCGGATCCTCCGGCCGCGCGCGGGGCGCGGTTCGTCTCTCCTGAAACCCCGTCTCCGGCCGGCCTGAGCCGCCGACTCCCTGTGGACAGTCTGGATCGATAAGAGAATCCCGATTCCCTGCTCGCCGCATGCCGATCGAGTCTCCTGGTGAACCCGCACTTCACGAGATTCAGACCGTCTCCTCGACGGGCATGACCGTCTCCAGTTCTTCGAATATCCTCAATCCCCAGTCGTAGATCGTGTTCCGGCGGACATTGCGTCGCAGCCGCCTCATCCTCGTCTTCCGCTCCTTCTCCGTCATGTGGAACGCCTCGTACATCGCGTCGGCGACCTCATCGACATCAAACGGATTGACCAGCAGGGCGTCCGGAAGCTCCCGCGAAGCCCCGGTGTACCGGGAGAGAAGGAGCACGCCGTCGTCATCCGTCCTCGCCGAGAGGAACTCCTTGGCAACGAGGTTCATGCCGTCGTGGAGAGACGTCACCATCAGCACGTCGGCCATCCCGTAGGCGGCCAGGACCGAGTAATAATCGTGGTGGGCCCGGAGAAACCGGATGGGCACCCAGCCGTCCGTCTGGTGGCGCCAGTTGATCTCGTCGACGCGCTGGTCGATCTCGTCGCTGACGGTCCGGTATTCCTCCAGGTGCGTCCGGCTCGGGGCCGCCAGTTGCAGCAGTGTCGCCTTCCCGACCAGATCCGGGTGGCGCTTCAGCATGATGTCGAATCCCTGGATCCGCTCCGCGATGCCCTTCGTGTAGTCCAGGCGGTCCACGCCCACATAGCACTTCGTCTGCAGAACCTCCTCTCCCAACTCGCGGAGGAAGCGCTGCCGGTTTTCCGCGACCCGCGGGTTCGTGGTGTCCCTGCCGATCTGCCGGAAGTCGACGCTGATGGGAAAGGCCCGGATGTGCGTGGGGTGTCCACCCCGCTGGATCCGGAAATGCTCGTAATCCACCATGGCCTCGATTCCCCGGTCCACGGTGTCCATGAAGTTGTTGCAGTGGTACTGGATGTGGAATCCGAGGATGTCGTTTCCCAGGAGCCCGTCGAGCAGTTCCTCCCCCCAGGGGAAGATCCGGAAGGCCTCGCGGTTGGGCCAGGGGATATGCCAGAAGTGGACGAGCTTCAGGTCCGGCCTCTCGTTCCTGAGCATCCGGGGCAGGAGGGCGAGGTGGTAATCCTGGATGAATACGACGGCGGGCTCCCCCCGGACCTCGTCGAGAATCGCGTCGCAGAACCTCCGGTTCACGGTCCTGTATAGTTCCCAGTCGTCCCTGGAGAAGAAAGGCCGGGTGTAGGCGATATGGCACAGGGGCCACAGGGCGCGGTTGGAGATGCTGTAGTAGTACCCGTTCTCCTCCTTTTTGGTCATCCAGACGCGCCGCAGGGTGTACTGGGGATCCTCCGGCGTGATGGTGATCCTTCCCTTCCCATCCGTCACGAGGCGGTCCGCGGAGCCGGAGCCGTGGGCGACCCAGATGCCGCGGGTGGCCTTGACGATGGGCTCCAGCGCGGTGACAAGGCCGCTGGCCGGCCGGATCATCTCGATCCCGCCTGCGGTGCGCTCGTGCAGGCAGGGCTCGCGGTTCGATACCACGACAACCCGGGACCCGCGGGTGGTGCGGGAGATGAAATTGCCGAGATATTTCGCATCGATGAGTGGTGATTTCACGAGTCCTGTCCCTCCGCCGGGCCAGAGAAGGGACAAGGGAGACCATCCTTCTCCGGCAATCACCGTTGGCATCGGTTACCCTGGTTTCCAGGGAATCAAACGTTCAGTGGACGATCAGGCTGCCTGCCTGTGATGTGCGGTTTCTGTCAGTGTTGAGGAATGGACAATGGATTGCTGCGAAGATAATCAAACCGAGGGATTCAAACAAAACATCTGGGGCGTCCTTCATCGCACATGGCTTGGGACGTACTTACAACGATACTGCCTTGACCATACCTCCTTGCTGACGTTAATGGGACCCTCAGAATGTGGAACGAAAACAATTCGATTCTGAATTCTTTCGCGTAGATATAGCATGATTGTCCTTCCCTGTCAATCCCCGGGGTCCGGCCCGGGGATCTCCCTTCAGCAGACAAGGCGGTTGCCGCCACCCCGCTGGAGGTACAGGAACAGGGTCAGGTACTCCCGCAGGTGGCGGTTCAGGAGAAAGTTCTCCCGGACGAACTCCCGGGCCGTCCGGCCCATTTCCTCGTACTTGTCCCTGTGATGGAGCAGGAAGCGGATCCGGTGGGCCGCGCCTTCGGGGCTGTTGACGAGGTATCCCGTGTAGTGGCTGATCACCTGAAGGCGGATGCCTCCCACGTCGCCGCCGATCACCGGCTTCCCTTTCCAGAGACCCTCCGTAACGGTCAGTCCGAAGCCCTCCCTGGTCGATTTCTGCAGGATGATGTCGGCGAGGCGCTGCAGGGCGTTTACGGTGTGGTGCGCGTCGGGAGGAAGCAGGAGGACATGGATGTCGCGGTCTCCTTCCGCCGCTGCCAGGACTTCCTGCAGGATCTCCTTCCCCTCGGGATCGTCCGTCGCGGTGCCGCCGGCCAGCACGAGCTGGATCGGAAGCACCTGCCGGACGAGCCGGTAGGCCTGGATGACCCCGAGCGGGTCCTTGAACCGGTCGAACCGGGAGACCTGCACGATGACGGGCCGGGAGCGGTCGATACGATACTCCCGGGCGACGGCGTCCAGGTCAAGATCCATGAGGTCCCGGTTCTTTTCGCTCAGGGGATCGATGCTGGGGGGAATGATGAACTGCGGGTGCGGCAGCAGCTGGGCGAACTGTGCCAGGGAAAAGATGCTCGCATCGTAGCCCGGCAGGTAGTCGCGGAGGGCTTGCCAGACCGGGCGGAAGGGCCTGCTGACGTCGATGTGGGCCCTCCAGATCCATTTTCCCCGCCGGTTCGGCATCATACCCAGAAGAGCCGCCGGCTGCGGATCGTGAATGACGACGATGTCCGCCACCTCGAGGAGCGGCCGCAGGCGCTCCAGGTTCCGGCGGTTGACCTCTTCATAGGCCTCCCAGTCCTCCTTCTTCAGGATCACGGGAAATCCCTGCAGCCCGTTGTGGATGCCCTTCGTGATCCCGAAAAACGAGTTCGTCCCCTCGATCACTTCCCAGCTCGCGTCGAGCCCGAGTTCGTTCATCAGGGGAACCATCCAGTTCAGGATCTCCGCGACGCCTCCCCCCTCCCGCGTAGAATTGACGTGAACCACGCGAACTCCCGTCAGCCGGTCGCCGAGCCGGTGGAGCTGATCGATCACGGAGTTCCCGATAACGGGAGCATATGCATCGAGAGTCGGAATCATCGGCACTTCTCCATGCAGAACGGCTTCATGACCCGGATCAGGTCGTTCTTGAGTTCGTTCAGGGACTGGAAGAGGAAATCAAAGGAGCGGATCTCCATGATGACCGGGACCCACGGCTCACCGAACTCCTCCAGCCACAGGGAGAAATCGTCAACCCTTCCCAGGGTGCGGCGCCGGGCCTCCAGGAAATGGAAATAGATGCTTCCCTTCGTCATTTTCTCGATGGCGCCGGGCATGTCCTCGGGATAGAGGATGCGGGCCCCCGTCTCGAAGACGACCGTAACGGCCTCCCGGAAATGGAATTCATGACCGGGGGACACCGACGGGAGATAGGTCATCTCGTTGATGCGCTCGTCCAGGATGTCCAGAACGTCCGTCCGGAGCTTCTCCATGGAGGGGTAGCCGTACGGGTCGATCACACCGAGGCGCTCCGCCAGGACGTTTTCCTCGAGCTGGCGCTTCACCCAGACGGCGAAGTCGTTGCGGAAATCGGGGTAGTCGAAGGTGGGCGCCAGGAGAGTCTCGCAAAAATGATGGTAGATCACGTCGGGCGAGCAGCTCGCGATCCGGTCCCTGAGCTCGCGAAGATTAAAGGCGGGGCTGAGACCGCTCATCCGGATCAGGAGCATGCAGTCCTTGACAAGAAAAGGATCCATGAAACCTCCCGTCGCTATGCCAGGCCCGCAATGCGGCGGCACAGCAAAGCCAGCCGGG
>CAZODI010000024.1:5539-33211 GCA_964578535.1 uncultured Syntrophaceae bacterium | reverse complement strand
GGCAATCCGCCGGGATCAGATGTCCGTTCAGGCGGTCGCTGTTTCCGGTCCCCGCGCATCAGGGGATCATCTCCCGAAACGTCACCGGATATTCAGAAAATGAAAGCCGCCATCCGTCGTTATCAGATGGCGGCCCGACCATTTGCAGAACTCCTCCGCGGACTCGATAAATCCGCGGACCCCTTGACCGTGCGAAGAGCACGTTCCCTGGTTGAGAGGAATGACACGTGAAAAGAGCGTGTTTTTTGATACTACAGATTGACCGAACATGCAAAGGGATCCGAAGTTTCGACCGGGTCGGGCCGAACGGCGGCGGGCAGGATGTGAAAGGATGATGCAGGTCGGCGTCGCGTTCGCGCCGGCAGGCTTGGTTCAGGATTTCAGGGACACACACGCCGGGCGGCGTCCCGGGGGTTCCGGAACACGCACCGGCCTGTGGACGTTCATGCACAGCAGGCTCTGTCGCGGGTTGAATTCCTCCCGGCCGCTGGTCTTCACACCGACGATCCAGGTTTCCATCATCATGATCCGGAACCTCCCTTCTTCGCTTGTCTCCGGTTGCAGCTTGAACGATGCCGACGCTTTCCGCCATTCGGGTTGTTCCGAATTTCAGAGGAAGAATGAGGAAATCCGCCCCCCCGGAATCCGGAACTCGACCCCGGGAAAAACGGCCGGTTTTCCATCGGAGTCCATCACCCGGGGGCACAGACCGAATTCCATATCCCTGCCAGGCGTCGTCCGGGGAAGCCTTTTCCCTTGACGCCGCCCGGCCCCTCGTCTATACGCTCATGCGCCTGGTGGAAGCCCTGCCGCCGCCGTTTACGGCCATTCCCGGACTTTCTGCCTCCGGAAAGGGTATTGATCCATGCTCGGTATAGTTCTCCTGACACTGCAGCCCATTGCACTCATCGTCTATCTCATGGTCGGCCTGGGCTGCTCCACCTTCGTGGCCGCCGCCATGGCGCTCCGGATGGCCTGACCATGTGGATCGGCATTCTCGCAGACAGCCACGGGAACGAGGAGGCTACGGAGCGGGCCGCGGCGGCGCTCCTGGAGCGGGGGGCAACCTGCCTGATCCACCTGGGGGATCTCTGCGAATCCATGGAGGGAAGGCTGGCGGAGGGGATGCTTGCGCTGGCTCGGCGCCACGGAATCACGGTCATCAAAGGAAACAACGACCTGGCGGTGGAGCGGCTGCTGGACGAGAATCCGTCCCGCAGCCCGGAGGAGAATACATCGAGGGACTTCCTGAAAAACCTGCCCCTGCGGGTGGCCGTGGACGACCTGCTGTTCGCCCACTCCATGCCGGACGGAACCGTCCGCTCCGTTTACGACCCCATCGATAACGGCGGCGTGGACAGGGCGGCGGAGGTCTACGCCCGGACAACCTTCACCGCCCTCTTCTGCGGCCATTCCCACAGTCCCGTTCTCTTTCGTCTGAAGCAGGGCAAGGTGATCCGGGAACCCGTCCCGCCGGCGGAGGATCTTCCCCTCCTTCCGGATGAGCGCTACATCATCGTCGCCGGTTCCGTCGCCGAGGGGGAGTGCGCCCTGCTGGACACGGAGCGGCGCATCTACCGAAGAATCCCGCTCTCTTGAAAAACAGGCCGGATCGGATTGGTTTTGCACCGCATAAAGATCCGCCCTGTTTTTGTGGGTGCGTAGATTCCTTCCCCTTTCCTGCGTACAAATCTTCACAGATTCCTATCCGAAACATCAGCAATCGCCCGGCCCGTTTATGGAGAAACGCCGATATTGCAACGTCTTTGCGTGGTTTAGCATGCCAATGGCCATAGGGGCATGCATCCTGCATTCCCTGGGCCGGTTTACGACGGATCACGGTTACGGGAGGAGCGGACCTTGTTCGACAAGATCCTGGTTGCCAACAGAGGAGAGATCGCCGTGCGGGTTCTGAGAACCTGCCGGGAAATGGGGATACGGACTGTCGCCGTCTATGCGGACGACGACGCAGGATCACTGCACGTCCGGCTGGCCGACGAGGTCCGCCGGATCGAATCGGGGGGCCCCGGCCAGGGGTACCTCCAGATGCAGGAGATCGTCACCATCGCAAAAGAAGCCCGGGCGAACGCGATCCATCCGGGATACGGCTTCCTGGCCGAAAACCCGCAGTTCGTCGGCCTGTGCGAGGAGAGCGGCCTGTCCTTCATCGGACCGTCCTGCGCCTCCATGGGGAACGCCAAGCCCAAGAACAAGGCGCGAAGCCTGATGAAGATGATCGGAATCCCCGTTGTCCCGGGCTCCGAGGAGGCCATCCGCTGCACCGATGGCGATGACCTGGACAAGGCCATCGAGACCGCCGAGGGGATCGGTTATCCCGTCATCGTCAAGCCTTCCGGCGGCGGCGGCGGAATCGGCATGCGGATCGCCAGGGACCGGGAAGAGCTTCTCAAGTGCATTCGTCATGCCTGTGTGCGGGGAACGCGGGCCTTCGGCATCTCTTCCTTCTACATCGAAAAGTTCCTCCCGGGAGTGAAACACCTGGAGTTCCAGGTCCTGGCCGACCGGATGGGACACGTCGTCAACATCGGACACCGGGACTGCTCGATCCAGCGGAGATTCCAGAAGCTCATCGAGGAAACGCCCTGCCCGGCCCTTCCCTGCCTCCTTCGAACAAAGATGGGCGTCGCCGCCGTGGAGATCGCCATGGCCCTCCAAAGCGACAGCCTGATGACCGTCGAGTTTCTCTACTGCCAGGACACGCGGGAATTCTTCTTCAACGAGGTCAACTGCCGCCTCCAGGTGGAGCACGGCATCACGGAACTTGCGACGGGCATCGACATCGTGAAGGAGCAGATCCGCATCGCCGCGGGCGAATCGCTGCCCTTCTCGCAGGAGGAAATCCGCTCCCGGCAGCACGCCATCGAGTGCCGGATCACGGCGGAAGACACGTCGAAAAACTTCCTCCCCTGCCCCGGCCGGGTCACCCGGCTCCACCTTCCCCACGGACTGGGGGTCCGCGTCGACGAAGGGATCGTGGAGGGATCAGAGATTTCTCCCCTTTACGATCCAATGCTGTTCAAGCTCCTGACCTGGGGACGAACCCGCGACGAGGCGGTGATGCGCATGAAGCGCGCCCTCCGGGAAACCGTCGTCGAAGGCGTCCGCACGACGATTCCCTTCCACCTGAATGCCCTGGAAAGCGAAAAATTCATCGAAGGAACCTACACGACCCGGTTCGTGAAGCGCCTGACGGCATAGACAGACCTCTAGATCAAACGGGGACGCGTAACCATTTCCACCCGGAAGTCGGATGCGGGTCCCCCTTTCCTTCCGTTCGGTCCGGACATCCGGAACCGTCGCTCCATGCAACTCCACGCTGGATTCCGGTCCCGCCATGGGTTATAAGGTGCCCGAAGACGCGGCCTTTCCAGCCCCCCGATTTTCCGGGCGGATGGATCCATCCGGCCCGCAATCGATCCCCTGCAAGGAGCATAAACCTCATGAAGCGGCATTCCCTGGGATTTCTGCTTGTCCTGGCGGGCCTTTTCGTCCTGCTCGCCGCCCGCAGCGCCTTCGCCTGGGGCGTCCTCGCCCCGGCCCAGACCCACCAGCACATCCTCCGGGAGGCCTACCGGCTCCTGGCGGCGGATCCCGCCTTCGATCCGAAGACGTTTCCCACCCTCGAACAGATCCTCGCCTGCGAGGGCGTCTCGTGGGTCAATGTGGAATTCACCGGAGCGGGCACGACCGGCCTGGACGTGAGCAAGATCGCCGGCCCCGGCCCCGACAGCAAGGGGAACTCCCCGTTTTCCATGCACTACTACAATCCCGCCCGGGGCGAGGGAGGCGGACCCGCCGCCGTGAAGCGATACTTCCGTTACCTGGCGGAGGGCATGCTCACGGGGAAACGGGAGGCCCTCCCGAAGTCGGCGGCCTGGGGCGCCCACTTCCTGGCGGACATGCACTGCCCATACCACGTCAACGGCGTCTCGCGCGCCACGGCGGAGCAGATTCTGGCTGCGGCGGACAGGAGCGGGGGCGGGGACTCATCCGTGTCCCTGGGCGACGATGTCAAGGGACGGGTAACCCTCAGCTACCTCTCCCCCGTAAAATCCCTCAGCAACAACTTCCGCACGGAGCTGACCCGCTTCCTCAAGACGAGCGAAGACTGGTTCGATCCCTGGTACTACAACGGGGACTCGGAGACCCTGATGTCCGAGACCTCCAGCCACATCGCCTGGGAATCGACCGTCAACCCGGGCACGTATAACCTTTCCGGACACGCTCCGGGATGGCCGGCTGGGACGAAAACCCTTGACCGTGCTGTGGATGCCCGGTCCGAGGGCACGGCAAAGCTCGCCGTCTGGGCGGCGGGCCTCACCCGGTCGCAGCTGGAGTATTTCTTCAACATTCCCGAGCCCGCCATCAATCAGGCCGTCCGAAGCGTATACACCCTGTGGCGGGCGTCCTTCTCCGCCCTGGAGCCGGCACTCGAAACGAAAGAAGAGGGGGGCCTTCTCCTCGTCAAGGGATCGGTCCGGAACCGGGGGGGATGGGCACTGGAGCAGGTCGAGCTCCGCCTCACCCCGCAGGACTGCAGACTGGATTCGGGCGAGGCGATCAAATCCCTGGGAACCCTGGCCGCCGGGACCCGATCGGCTGCGGCGGAATGGAAGGTCAAGACGACGGAGAAACCCTGCCGCCTGAGGCTGGAAGCCGCCGCGGCGTCGGCCGCGCCCGATCTTCTCTATGCCAGGGTCGAGAAGGCGCTGGAGCCGAAGCCGGTCCTGACGATCGTTCCCGCGCAGGCTTCGCTGACCAAGAAGGACAGGCAGACTTTCAAGGCATATCTCATGGGGAAGGAAACCCGGGACGTCCTCTGGGGCATCCGGCAGGGCGCGGCCGGGGGAACCATCACGGAGGCGGGCCTCTACTCGCCCCCCGCGGGCGGCGGGACGTTTACCGTGACGGCCCGATCGAAAAAAGATCAGAAACTGGCCGGGGAAGCGTCCGTCACGGTGGCGGGGATTTTCCTGGATCCGTCGATCGCCGTCGGCAGCCCGGGGACATCCCTTTCCTTTGCCGCGAAATCGAGCCACCCACCGGCAGTCCAGCGATACGACTGGACCTTCGGCGACGGCAAGGCCGCATCCACGGCCACCGTCCCGCGGGCAAGCCACGCCTACGCAAAGTCCGGCTCCTACCGGGTGACCGTGCGGCTGTACGACGGGAAGAGCGGAAAGCTCGTGGACGAGGCGTCGGCCACCGCGAAGATCGAAACCGGCGAGGCCCTCCTGTGGCAACGGGAATACTGGGATTCCGGCAAAACCCGGGTCAAGATCGAATACACCTGCTACGAGAAGAACGGCCGCAGGATCCAGCAGGGCACCTACCGGGCCTTCAACCAGAAGGGCCGGATCACCTACGACGGGACGTATAAAGAAGGCTACCGGGGCGGGACCTGGACGGAGACGTCCTATCACCCGGGCGACATGACTCCCCGGATGGTGAAGACCGTCACGTACGCCGCGGACAAGTCCCAGAGCGGAACCATCAAGGAATATTATGAAGATGGGAAGCGATCCCTGGAGTACTCGTTCCGCAAGCCTGCCAATGCAATCAACGAGATCACGACGGGCCTCCGGACCTTCTGGTCGCAGAACGGCCGGGTGCTCGACCAGGGTTCCTACAATCTGGACGGGAAGAAAATCGGGACCTGGAAAGGCTGGAACGAGCAGGGCAATCCCACCTACGTGGAAAACCATGACACCACCGCCCGGACCTACTGGTCCTACTACGACAACGGGAAGCTCAAGGACGTCTCCAGCTGGCTGAAGGACAAGCAGGTCGGGACGCTGGAGCGCTACTACGACACGGGGCAGATCTACACCCGTGCCACCTACTCGAACGGCAAGCTGGATGGAACGGAGACCTTCTGGCACAAGAACGGCCGGAAAAGCAGTGAAACACCCTTCAAGGCGGGAAACGTCGATGGCGTCATTACCCGCTGGACGGAGAAAGGAACCGTCTGGTCGGTGGACCACTTCAAGAACGGCCAGATGGACGGGCTCTCCACCCAGTTCCACGAAAACGGCAGAAAGAAGTGGGAGCAGGTCTACGTGAAGGGGCGGTCGGTCGAAGAGACCAAGTGGGACGAAAAGGGAAACGTGACGTACCACAAGAAACGCTGAGCGGAAACCCGTCCGGACAGGAAGGGGTGCACACCGGTGGCCGACAGGCCGGGCGGCAAAGCTGTTTTCCCGCCGGCTCTCCGTGCGTCCCCGACTTGACCGGGCAATGGACCTCGCTCGGCACTGCAACGCGGGGCAGACCCGGAACCCCGTGCGATCCGGGCGTCCGGGCGGGATTGCATTGCCGGTGGTCGCTTTACTCGCGTAATCATCCTGGAAGTCGTTCCTCCTTCGTTTCAAGAAAGTCCCGTCTCATCGCTCACCAATCCTGAAATAACAACAGAATCATCTTGTTACGCCATCATGGCTGGTCAGAATTTTTTGGCATGGCAGAAATCTATTCCCCGATCCCCCTTATCTCATCCACCGGGTCAGTGAGTTCGAAAATCATGCACCACTGAAAGACTTCCACCCACCTGCTTTTACGCTGCATAATTCCTACTATTTCAAAGTGTTGCCTAACATACCTAATATGCGTATGTATTTCGTATGAGCACAACCAGCATTGTCTAACTCTTCTTTCCATCCTATCCAATCCGCGCCTTCACGACGTTTTCCCTGAACTGCCGACAGTTAATCATAGAACGATCCACGGCGCATATGCTTCCCGGCTGATGCCGCCGCGGACAAGACCGGTGCTCTTTATCGAGCTTCTCATCAAAGGAGGGATTCTTTCATGCAGAACAAGCGAGTACTTGTTCAAACGATCTACCTGAAACAGGGGAAACAGGTTTGCGTTCCATTCCTTCTGGCGGCGCTCATCTTCCTCTTCGTCTCGCCGGCTTTCGCGGACGTGGACATCAACAGCGATCAGTCGGCAGGCGTAGTCCTTGAAAACCTGAATGTCGGGACCGGCATGAACGCCACAGTGCAGCCCAGCGTCAAAGTCACTTCTACAACGGGAAACTATGCCATCTCAGGCAAAACCGCAGGCTGGAACATAACCGTGGGGTCGAAAGCAGAAGTCACGAGCAAGGCCTCAGGCAGTTCCGCCATTCTTCTCAATACATCCTCCGATGGCAACGGAACATCCCTGACCGGAACCATCAACAACTACGGCTCGATCACCGGACAGGGATCAGCCATTAAGATGGGAAGCGGCACTGTAAACAATTCTGGGACAATCACGAGTAGTAGTGCCTATGCCATTCATTTCGTACGAGCAGACGTAAAAAACAGCGTCACAAATCTTGAGGGGGCAACCATCTCCGGCAATGGATATGCAATTGTTTCTCAGACAGGCGACCTCGACGTCACGAACGCCGGCGATATAAAAGCTAAAGCGGGACCCGCCATCTATTCGACAGGCAGCAGCACTGCCACGATTACAAATAGAGGTCTTATTCAGAGCGAGGCGGGCAAAGGACAACGCACAGTGGAAATCTCCAATGGCACCATTAGAAACGAGGCCGGTGGAACAATCGAAGCCGTGGATACAAATGTAAATTTAATTTACATCACTGAAAACGGCATCCTTGAGAACAGCGGCACCATCAAAGGGGGAAATGATGGAATCAACTTTTTTAAACTGGGTTCCGCAACGAATTATGCTGGAGGTGAAATAACAACCAATAATTATGGAATCTTTTTCTCCGGCAAAGGCAACTACGTAAATCGCAAGGCCGTTAACTACGGCAAGATCACAAGCAAAGTAACCGTCTTCTTTGACGGTACCGGCGACGACGTCTTTGAGAACGGCGGGACGCTCAACGGCACAGGCGGACAGGCCGTTATCATGGGAGCCGGCAACGATACGGTCTTTCTGGAGGCCGGATCGGACACCACCGGAAATGTGGACGGTGACGACATGAGCAAAGCAGGAATCGTTAATGGAACCGGCGATATCGCCCACCTCGAGGGCTCGGGTGCCATTAAGAACGGCACGCTCCTCAACTTTGAAACAATCATAAAAACCGGCGCCGGCACCTGGACCTTGGGCGGGGACCTCTCGAGTGGGAAATCGATCTTTGTCCTCGGAGGTATCCTCAGAGTCGATGGTACGTTCACCCAGGAAACCGGATCGACATGCAGCATCGGCACCAATGAGGACGGCACACTGGCATACATCAGTGCCAACAAGGCAACCATCAATTCCGGCGGCACCGTTTCCGTCTCTACAAAAGGCTTGAGAGGCGGCAGCTATTTATTCGTTGAAACCCAGAACGGTCTGACGGGAGCATACGATAAACTCAATGTAGATGCGAATTCCACTCTGCTCCGGTCCTGGCTCTCCTATGACGCCTACCGCGGCTATCTGAACTTGCAGTCCACCCTCAGCTCTGCCGCCGTGACCCGAAACGAGCAGGCCGTTTCGAAGTACCTCGAGACCGCTTACAATACGGCCTCGGGGGACCTGCTCACCGCCTTCTATGCCCTTCATTCCCTCGACAGTCTCGATGCGGCACGCTCCGCCTTCAACCAGTTGACCGGCGCCAGCCACACCGCCTTTATCGCCGTCGACACCGCCCGGCAGGCCTCATTCTTTCGGAACCTTTACCCCCAGGCCGCGGCGCCGACCCCGGCAAAGACCAAGACGGAATTCTCCGGGAGTTCCCTGGCGGCACTCGCCGCGAACGCCTCCTCCCTCACCGACGCTACCTCCTCTTTCCTGAATCTGAACAACGAGGAGTCCCCTTTCAGCATCTGGGTCAGAGGACACGGGGCCAAAGGTAATCGCACCGGTGAGGACATCGCCTCCAGATACGACTACACAATCCAGGGCTTCATCGCCGGGGTCGACTTCTTCGTCACCGAGGGCTTCCGAGCCGGTGCCGCTCTTGGATATTCGAAGACGGATGTAGAATTCACGGACCTGAGTGACTCAGGTAGTGTGGACAGCTTCCAGACCGCCCTCTACGGAACCTGGAAGAGCGGAAAATGGTACGCTGACGGCGCCCTTTCCCTGAACCGCAACAATTACGACACCACCCGTTCCATCTCCTTCGGGACCGTCTCCCATACCGCCACTGCTTCATACAGCGGATACGAACTCGGCGCTTCCGTCGAAAGCGGATACAAGGCCGATTGGATGGGCTTCGAGATTACCCCACTCGCCTCTTTTCTCGCCCTGCGGAACCACCGGAACAGCTTCACCGAGAACGGCGCTGAATCCCTGAACCTCAAGGTGGACGACGAAGACGCCACATTCCTCCAAGGCGCCCTTGGCCTCCGGATTGCCAGGACTTTCATGATTGGTGAATCCTTTTCCTTGATCCCCGAGATCTCCGGTCGGTGGGTCCACGAGTTTGGAAACGACGAGACGGTGCTCAACGCCCATTTCGCCGGGGCAACCGCCGAGCCCTTCACGGTTTATTCCGATACGAGCGACCGGAACAGCGGCGTCTTCTCCCTGGGGCTGACAGGGAAGATTACCGAGACCTTCACTTTTTCCCTCGCCTACACCGGCGAGCTGAGATCGAGCCAGACCAGTCATGCCGCAACGGCCGCTGTGCGGCTCAACTGGTAGGGAGATCCCGGATCCGGGGCACGGGCTCCGGGATGGGAACGATCCCGGGCCCCATCCCCGGATCCATCAAGCTGGAGAAATACGATCATGAAGAAAATCGCTTTCACCGTCGCTGCATCCCTGCTGACCATCCTGGCCATCCTGGCCGTCATGGAAGCGTGCAATGACGATCAATCCGCCGGCCCTCACCAGGACCGCCTGTACATGGCCGGCAGGCAGGCTCAGGATCCTCAGGGACAGCCTTCCCCGCCCGCTCAACGAACCCGGATCGCACTGGTGATGAAGACCCTGACAAATCCCTTCTTTGTGGAGATGGAGAAGGGTGCCCGGCGGGCGGAGCAGGACCTGAATGTCGAGCTGATCGTCAAGACCGGCGCCAAGGAGACCTCCGTCGATCAGCAGATCGCCATCATCGAAGAGCTGACGGAGCAGAAAATCGACGCGATTGTCATCGCCCCCGCCGATTCCACCAGGCTGATTCCCGCCCTCCGCAGGGCCCGGGGCAAAGGAGTCATGATCGTCAACATCGACAACCGACTCGACCGAGAGCACGCCCGCAAGGCAGGCCTGAGCGACATTCCGTTCATCAGCGTGGACAATTACCGGGGGGCCTACCTCTCGGCGAAGCATGTGAGCGGGCAGATTGCCCGGCCGACGGAGGCGGCGATCATCGAAGGGATCCGGGAAGCGGACAACGCCGTGGAGCGGAAAAAGGGCGCCTTGAAGGCATTCCGCGAAAATCCGAACCTCTCCGTCGTCGCCGTCGAAACGGCCAACTGGAAGATCGACGAGGCCTATAAAGTGGCGGGGCAGATCTTCCGGAATCATCCCCGGATCGGTGTGGTCTTCTGCTCCAATGACATGATGGCCCTCGGGGTGATTGAATACCTGGAGGAAAAAAAGCGGAGAGACGTCCTGGTCGCGGGCTTCGACAACCTGTCCGAGGTCCGGGACGCCCTCCGGGCCGGAAAACTGCGGGCAACGATCGACCAGCAGGCGGCGGTGCAGGGCTACGCAGGGGTCAGGGCCGCCGTGGACCTCCTCCGGAAACAGGATGTTCCCGCTGAGACACTGGTCGATGTGCGGCTGATCACGGGGAAAGACCTCTGAATCTCCGTCGTCCCATACCGTTGAAAAGGACATCCGGCATGAAACACTGCATCCCATCCCCCATTCTGGTCAAGGTTTTCGGCTACCTGGCCCTGACCGGCATCGTCCCGCTCATCCTGTTCGGGATCATCTCCTACAACGTTTCCCTTCACGCCATGAGTCAATCCCTTCACGACCTCACCCGGATGACGATGAGCGCCAAGATGAATTACCTGGAGCTGGTCATGGACGAGGTGGAGAGCCTGATGGCCAACGTCGCCGGCCACGACGACATCACGGCCGTCCTGAAGGAAGACCGCGAGGAAAAATCACCGTTCAGCAAACTCTCCACCCAGGCGAAGATCGGTTACATCCTGAGCGGCTACCTGAATCTCCGGGGCCTCGTCTCCATCGATATCTTCTCCATGTCCGGAACGCACTATCACGTCGGCGATACGCTGAACGTCGAAAACACGAAACTGGAACGGAAGGAGGCCCTTTTCGAGGCCGCCCGCGCCTCGATCCGGCCGGTCTACTGGGCAGGCATCGAGGAGAACGTGAACGCCCATTCGGCCCATCCCCGCGTCATCACGGCGGTCCGGATCCTGAAGACCATGAATATGCAGAGCCTCGCCGAAGAGCCGCTGGGCCTCCTGATCGTGAATTACGACGCCCGGTACTTCCATGACAGCTTCATGCAGGATACGCCGCGCTCCCAGACCTACATGGTGATCGACGGACAGTCCCGGATCGTCTTTCATCCCGACCGGATCCTCATCGGGACCGCGGTGAACCCGGACTTCACGGCGGACCTCCTGAAGCAGAAGCCGATGATTCCGTTCCGCAACCGCATCGGCGACCTGGATTACTCCGCCATGTACAACCGTTCCGGAAAGAGCGGCTGGCTCCTCCTGAGCCTGACGCCGGAAAGGGAAATCGCCGCCGCGCTGGCTGGAATCCGCCACAACACCCTGGCCATCGCGGCGGCCTGCCTCGTTCTGTGCCTTGCATTCTCCCTGCTGCTGTACCGAAACATCGTCCGTCCCGTGAAGAAGATGACCGATCTGTTCCGGAAGATACAGGACGGAACGATCCGGCCCGGTGTCCGGCTGGAAGAAGTGTCCCGGGATGAGATCGGCGACCTCGTCCTCTGGTTCAACACCTTCCTCCACAACCTGGAAGAGAAAAAAGAGGCCGACCGGAAACTGCAGCGGCAGCAAAAGGAGCTGGAGGAGCTCAACAGGACCCTCGAAGAGCGCGTCCGCGAGGAGTTGCAGAAAAACCGGGAGAAGGATGCCCTCCTCATCACCCAGTCCCGTCAGGCCGCCATGGGACAGATGATCGGAAACATCGCCCACCAGTGGCGGCAGCCACTCAACGCCGTGGGAGCGCTGATCCAGCTCCTGCCGGAGGCCATGAGCCACGGAACCCTTACGTCGCGATACCTGGATTTTCAGACGAGGAAGGCGATGGACCTGATCCAGTTCATGTCCAGGACGATCGACGACTTCCGCAACTTCTTCCGGCCCCGCAAGGAGAAACAGTCCTTCCGCCTGCAGGAGGTCATCGCGAGCGCGATATCATTCCTTGAAGGCAGTTTAAAGAACCGGGGAGTCCTCCTGAATCTTCAGGTCCAGGACGATCCATCCCTGTATGGATTCCCGAACGAGTACGCCCAGGTCATCCTGAACATCCTGCAGAATGCCCTGGACGTGCTGATTGAGCGGGAGATCGAACATCCGGAGGTCACCGTCTCCGCTTTTGCGGAAAACGGGAAGGCCGTGGTCGTCATCGGCGACAACGGCGGCGGCATCGCCGAGGAAGATCTGGACCGGGTCTTCGACCCGTATTTTTCGACCAGGGAAGAAGGGAAAGGAACCGGAATCGGCCTGTACATGTCGAAAACGATCATCGAACAAAGCATGGCGGGTAAACTCTCCGCCCACAACACGCCTGACGGGGCGGAATTCAGAATCGAGGTGCCTTATGAATCCTGAGAAGAAAGCGTTGAACGACATCTCCCTCCTTTATGTGGAAGACGAGGAATACACCCTGGAAGCGGTAGGCGAACTCCTCAAGAACAAGGTCACCGAAATCAACCTTGCCAAAAACGGGAGGGACGGCCTGCATTGCTTCAAGGAGCGGCATCCCGACATCGTCGTCACGGACATCCGCATGCCCGTCATGAGCGGCCTGGAGATGGCCCGGGAGATCCGCTCCCTGTCACCCCACACGGAAATCATCGTCACATCGGCGCACGACGATACGAGATTCCTCCTGGACGCCATTGATCTCAACATCACCCAGTACGTGATGAAGCCCATCGCCAAGGAACACCTCTTCTCGGCCATCGACCGCAGCGCCCACAATATTTTCCTGGAGCGGATGGGCAGGGAAAAAAAGGAAATGCTGGAGGAGCTCGTCCAGGATCGGACAACGGAACTCCAGAAAGCAGGAGAGGCTCTGGACGTCAGCCTGAAGAAGCTGAAAAAGGCAATGGAAGCGGTCATCCAGGCGATGACCCTGGTGGTTGAATCGAGGGATCCCTACACGGCGGGACACCAGAGAAAGGTGGCGAACCTGTCCCGCGCCATTGCAGCGGAAATGGGACTGGATGCGGACAGGATCGACGGCATCCACATGGCGGGGGTGGTCCACGACATCGGCAAGATCTCCGTCCCGGCGGAAATCCTCAGCAAGCCCGCCGGTCTGTCCGAGCTCGAACTGCGCCTGATCCAGACCCATTCGGAGGCGGGCCACTGCATCCTCAAGGAAATCGACTTCCCCTGGCCCATCGCCGAGATCATCCTCCAGCACCACGAGCGTCTGGACGGTTCGGGGTATCCCCGGGGACTGACCGGAGACGGCATCATGCTGGAGGCACGCATCATCGCCGTGGCGGACGTGGTCGACGCCATTGCCTCCCACCGCCCCTACCGGCCGGCCTTGGGCGTCGAGCGGGCCCTGGAAGAGCTCTCGCGGTACCGGGGAACCCGTTTCGATCCTTATGTCGTCGATGCCTGCCTGAGGGTTTTCCGGGAAAACGGGTATCAACTGATCTGAGGGGCCTCTCCGGGGACTCCCGATTCGAGGGACCCGCATGGCTATGCCCGCCGAAGTGCAACCATCAACCCGCCCGTCATACCGGGCGACATCCCGGGCTCATGTCGTCACGGGTCCGGAATCCTCGAACCAGCTGAAAAACTCGCGGATTCTGTCCTTCTGGTCCGGTGGAACGTAGTCGAAATTGACCCAGCGGTCCGTGACTTCCCAGTAGCGCTCCCTCTCCAGGGCGAGGATCTCGTCCCGGATGGCAGCCAGCCTTTCCGGCGGCTCGTTCAGCATGTCCCGCCAGATATGCCTCGCCAGATCCTCTTCCCCTTGCCCCAGGTAGAAACCCGCCAGGATGGCCTGGCTCTTCCGGACACCCAGGAACGCGATCTCGTCAACGGCCGTCTCGGGTTCCTTGTCCAGCGTGAGGAAGATGTCGAGAAGCTCGCGCCGGCCGGCAAATTCCCTCTCGTAGGCCTTCTCATTGAGCACCCGGAGGTCGCTGGAGACCGTGACCATGATGAATGGAAGGCCCGCCGTCACCGCGAGAAGGCCGTAATAGCGGAAGTAGGCGGCGATCTCCAGGGTGCGCTTCACGTCCCGCTCCATCAGGCGCTCAGCGAACAGCCGATACTGGTTCAGGATGTTGAAAATCCCGTACTGGTCCCTGGCGTTGTGGCCAATGCGGAGAAAGGTGTTGAAATAGGCCACGATGAGTTCAACCGACTCCTCCAGGTTCTCCACCGCAGCGGATGCGGCGATCTCCCCCATGGCATTGGAGACCTCCTGGACCATTTCCCGGATGGATCCCACTGCGGTGGTCAGGATGAACTCATACTGTTTCAGGATGGCCATCTCCGTCCATGTCTTCGTGGCCTCGATCCGGGCGATGGAATCGTGGCAGAATCCGTAAAAGTTTCCCGATTCGATGACATGCCAGTAGGGCGGGTACTCCCGCTTGACGCTCAGGTAGTGGGTCAGGATCCTCTGGAGGGCGCTGATGCAGGACAGCCCAAGGGAGCGGTCCATGCTGGCGATGGACTTGACGCCGATGTCGCCGATCTGCTCCACCGTGCCCAGAAACTTTCGCCGGGCCTCGGCCAGGTGCAACGGATTCCGCCGGGCCGCCCGAAGGTGACCGAGGGCGGATTTCTCCAGGGAGCGGATGATGCTTTCGGGTCGCAGGAAATCGAAGACAAAGAACAGATAGGGAATGATGATGACAAAGCTGACGGTGAGCAGGAGCAGGTAGATCCAGACAACGATCTTGATGGCCGTTGAGGCCGGGACCAGTTTCGGCACCATGATCCAGACATTGAAGACGATGATGAAGATGAAGAAGCTCATGACGGCGATATTCACGCCGTTTCTCAGGAACAGGTCGCTGATCTTGGGGGAGTATCGCGTGGCGGCCAGTTCGACGATGATGGCCACCACGGTGATGGATACCGCGAGCGCGGTTGTGGACACCTGGGAGAGGTTCCCCAGATTCTCGAAGAGAAAGGCGTAATCGACGATCATCGCTCCCCGGACCGCCCCCCGCCGAATCGATGGAGGCACCTCATGAGATCATTCGGAAACCGGGCAAGGCCGGCGACACCCGCACCTGGACCAAGTGCGACGTACCGAAGAATGGAAAGGGACGCGGCATGACGGAACCGCCCCGGACGATCCCGGGGGATGCGATGCCGGCCTCTTTGGCGTCATGCCTCTTTTCCGGAAATGCCCAGACCCTGCCGTATTTTCTCCAGGATCACCTTCTCCGTTTCTGAAAAATGGCCGTCCGCGTCGGCGATCTGCCGTCCCAGCGCCAGGGCTTCCCGTCGATCCTCCGGCTTCCGGATCAGTTTTCCCAGGGCCTTGAGAGCCCTCTTTTCATCGGCCTGAAGCACCATGGCCTGCTGCTTCACCATGTCCTTGAATACGGCCGGCCGGATTTCGCTGAAGATCGGATGGGAGAGGGCAACCTTCTCGGCATAGGCGTACTCGGTCCGGTCGAAGATCCGGTCGGCCATCGTGACGGCCATCATCACCCGGATCAGCCCCTCGGCCTGGCCCCCGCTCTCGAAGGCCTTCTCGATCTCCTCGGGCACGCAGGACGCCGGAAGCTCCCCTCCGGCATCACAGATCCCTTTCCGCCCCTCGACAAACGCCTGGTGGAGGATCTCCCGTCCGAAGATCGAGCGGAAGAGCGTCTCCTGGTGACGGTCCCGGGTGTCCCGGTAGAGGTTGAGCGTATCCACAATAACCTTGTTCATCTGTTTTTCGAGGTCCACCAGCGGGTTTTCGGCGGAAACGGGGCGCCGCGTCTTCCGGGCCATGTCGGCAAGGGACTTCACGGGCCGGACGGCCGGGTTCAGATCCGAAAAAATGTACCTCTGCAAACGCAGCGGATGCATCTGCTTGTAGATTTCCGCGGACAGGTCGTTGACGGTCATCTGGAGCCACGGCCGGACCCACATCCGGTACAGGGTGTCATTCCACTCGGAAACGGCCTTGACGACCTGGAAGTCTTCCTCCTCTTGGGCGCCTTCCGTCCCCAGGGCGTAAATGTCCTCGAACGTCCGCTCCTCGAACCGGGGCTTGAAGTCCGTATTGCCAATGGGGCCGCTGCTCTCGTCGATGACCATCTCGTACAGCCCCGGGGCGAGGTATTCGATCATGTCGAAGTTCCCGATGATCTCCTTATGCTCCTTCTGGGCGACGGCGCCGGAGACGAAGATGCCCAGGTGGCCGATGTCGGAATGGACGATGTAGACGATCACCTGGCCGTGCCGCCGGATGTCCTCCGCCGATTCATACACCCGCGTGATCCAGCCCAGGGCCTGCTGTGGCGGGGTGATGTTGTCCCCCCGGGAGGCAAAGACCAGGATGGGACTGCGGATGTTTTTCAGGCTCAGCTTCTGCCCCTCCCGGAGTTCGAGGTCGCCTCGCTCCAGCTTGTTTCCGACAAAGAGGTTGTTGACGATGAAGTGGATCTCCTCGCTGTTCATCATGAAGAAGCCGCCCCACCAGCGCTCGAACTTGAGGTACCGCTCCTCCTCCGTATCGATCTGGGAGTAGAGGTTGTACTGCTTGCTCCAGTACGTGTTCGCCGGATTGAGGGACTCGAAGTTGGACACCAGGTTGGCCCCGTCAAACTTGCCGTTCCCCAGGTCGCTGAGGAAGGTATTCATCCAGACCCCGCCGCCAAGGCCTCCCCGGTAGCGCATGGGATTGGCCCCCTCGACACCGGCCCAGTAGGACAGAGGCGCGCCGTTGAGAACGAGAGGCCCCACCAGGTCCGGCCGGTCGGCGCACAGGAGCGCAGCCGCCCATCCCGCCTGGCAGTTGCCCATGATGGCCGGCTTGTCGAGGTTCGGATGGCGCGCCAGCACCTCCTCGACGAATTTCACCTCGGCGTCCTCCACGTCGACCAGCGTCTGTCCGGGCATCGGCTCCGTGAAGAACAGGATGAAGTAAACCGGGTGGCCGTTGGTTAGGGCCATGCCGATCTCCGAATCTCTCTTGGATCCGCCGATTCCAGGCCCATGACCGGCCCGGGGGTCGATGATGATGATGGGCCGCTTGGGGAGAGTCTTGACATACGTTCCGGACCGCCGCTCATCCCTGCGCTTTCGCTGCAGTTCCTCCGCCCGCCGGTCGACGATGCGCACCAGGGCATAATTCACCGGCCTCTTGAAGTGACGGCCGTCCAGGATCATCTCGTACCGGAAGGTGAGAACCGGCGGCTGTCCTTCCTTGAGGTGGTCGACATAGGCATTCCCGCGCTTCCGCATCGCGTCCAGGAAAAGGACCGACCGCTGCCAGGCATCCGTCCAATATTCCCAGGCATCCTTGAACGCACCGGTCTGGCCTGTGAAGGCCTCGGGATGGTTTGACTTTTCCATATATGAACCTTTCAGCACCTTTATTTGCGATTTGGGTAAATCCGCCGTTGAACGCCGTTTTCTCCTCTTCCGATTGCCTATACAACAACGAATCGGACCACCCGGTAAAGAAAAAAAAGAGGTAACCACCGACCCGCGAGAAGAAAGATGGGGCGGCATTCCGTTCAAGGCATTCATTGACTATCTATCGTACGTTTGCTACATTACCTTTAAAGATGAATGCTGTTAAGGTGTTTCCCGTCTTTTCCCCTTTATCGGCAACCGTTTTTCGTCCCTCCTGACACCCGGCAAACGCAAGATTTTCCTCTTTCGGTTTGGAACCCGCCCGGGGAAGTCCTCCCGATTTCGCCGGCCGGGGTCAACGCGGGAGTCCTTCCATGAACCGATGGTACCGGAAACTGCCCTCGCCGGACCCCGGGGGAGAGGATCCATCCCCGGGGGATACCGGGGGAGTGCGCCTTCCCGGGCATACCCCGCAACGCGTGAACAGCAGGGAGGCAACCGCCTTTCCATCCGAATCCATTCCATGAAACCAAGGGGGTGAGACCATGCTTTTCATGATGATCTGTACCTGGGATCCCCAGGATGAACGGGAAGTCCGGACAAGGAGGGCCACCTGGGAATGGCCCCCGGATGTCAAGGTCCTCTACGAGTTTTATGATCTCCAGGGCCTGCGGACGATCTATGTGGTCGACACGGACGCCAAGGGGCTCATCGCCGCCCGGGCGGCATGGATCGATCTGCTCCAATTCGAGATTTTCCCCGTGTATCCCATCGGGGAAACGAAGGGGAGGCTGTCCGGGTAAGGCGGTCGCCGTCCCCGTCGCTCCGGAAAGGAGGAAAGCGCCATGACAAATGTGGAATTGACGCCGGAAGAGGCGAAACTTCTTCTTGAAGTTCTGGAACGCTACTACCCGGCCCTCCGGATCGAGGTTGTAAACACCGACGACCGGGAGTTCCGCCGGGCTCTGAAGGCAAGGGAGACCTTCATGAAGGACATGATCACCCGGCTGAAAGCCGCGGGGGCCTGAAGCGGGCGGGGATGGGGAGCAGAACGTCAGAACTCCACCCCGCAAATCGAAACACGAGGGAAGCGGCACCGGCTGCTTCCCTCCCTTTTCTCCGGCCGTACATCCTTCCCCCTGACCGGACGGAATCCGGTCCCATCCACGAAATATTTGATCCGCCCGTCCAATTCCAGTATGAGGGAGCCATTGTCTTCTCCGGGATCGGCTGAACCGCTCCCGGCCTTGATCCTGATCCCTTATCGAACACCCACGATTGCAGGAGAATCGCCATGACATCCTTCGACCGTTTCTTCTCCCGCCACCTGCCATGGTTCGTCGCCGGTCCGCCGCTGTTTCTCATGGCCGCTTTCCTGTTCAAGATCGTCGCCGGGTATGATGGTGTCTGCCGCGGACAGGAAGGCGCCCGGGCCTGCGGTTTCGTCGAGTACCTGGCCTTTCAGTGGTCCCCTTTCGAACCGGTCAACATGGCTGCCTATGGCTTCGCCGGGTTGATCCTTGCGGCGTGGCTCGCCGTGTGGATTCCCGTCCTGATGATCCGTCGCCGCTCCTGACGGACCTGCAAATCTCCGCCGCATTCCCGGGCGATCGCAATCTTCATCGAAACAGACCCGGGACGGCCTTCCGGATCCGGCGGCCGGAAATCACTCCGTGTCTTGAAACAGAAAGGGAGGATGATTGCGCCTCAGAGCACCCGTGTGCGCTGGAGCCGGGAAGGCTGGATCCACTTGTTCCGGTAGCCGTCGTAGAACCACTTGTCCGGGAATCCCCGCTTCTTCAGGAACGTTGGGTTCTCCGTCCAGGTAAGCAGTTCCTCGTAGGCCGCATGGATCCGGCGGAAGGTATCGGCGTCCCCGCCCACGTCGGGATGGTGGGTCTTGGCCTGCCTGCGATAGGCGCTCTTGATCACGTCCAGGACGTCGGCGGACTCGAGGCTGGAGCGGTCCAGCCTCAGGTGGATCAGGGAGATGCCGCGGACGGCGGGGATCCGGATCTCCTCCGGCCGGAACGTCCCCGTCCAGTCGTTGCGGATGGCCTGTTCGAGAACCATCCGCGACGCCATGTAGCGCTTGTTTGTCCGCCGCTTCTCGGCCCACCAGACATCCCCCAGCAGGTTCGCCATGCGGCTGAAGGCGTCGGCGGGATTCTGCCCCGGCGTGCGGGGGTGGAAAAAGCTGAAGACCTCGCTGGAGCCGAAAGGCAGGAGGTCCATGATGATGAGGCGGTCGGAAAAATAAAACGTCGCGTAGCGGGTGTTCAGGGCCTGGATGAGGCCGGTCCTCATGTCCAGCTTCAGGCGCAGGCGCAGCCGGCAGTCGGCGGAGCAGTACCGCTTCCGCCCCATGTTTTCCGTCGTTCCGCAGGACAGGCAGCGGTTGATTTTCTTCTCGCTCGTCTTCTTTTTGACCGGCACCAGCGCGTTCATGGCTCGTTTCTCCGGGCGCCCCTATAGCACAACCTTTTCGCAGGGGAAAGCCCCGTCGGAACGGATTTTTTCCATCAGGAAAACAGGGACATCAGAAGGCGAACATTCAGATACGTCACAAGGAGCCCGACGGCCGTCAACCCCAGCGTCGTCTTCCAGGAGTTCGCGTGGGTCCCCATGACCTCCCGGGAGGCGGTCAGGCGGATCAGGAGGAAGATCGTGAAGGGAAGCTGGACGCTGAGCACCGCCTGCGAAACGATCAGCCCCCGGAAGGGATCGCCGATGAAGAAGATGAGCACCAGCGCCGCCAGAAGAGTGATCCCGACCCCCAGGCGGGAGTGATTGTCGCGGATGTCGTAGGGCTCCCCGGAGATCCCCGCCACGATGGATCCCCCGGCCATGCCGGCGGTGATGGTCGAGGCCACGCCGGCGAAGAGGAGTGCCAGGGCGAAGACGGCCGCTGCGGCGGAGCCGAGCAGGGGCTCCAGCATCGACTTCGCCTGCTGCAGCTCCTCCACGGGGGTCCGCTGGCCGAAGAACGTGGCCGCCGCCAGGAGGATCATGGCGCTGTTGATGGCCCATCCCACGATCATCGAAAAGAGGGTATCGTAGTATTCGTAATCGAGTTGGCGGCGGATGACCGCCTCGTCCTCCAGGTTCCACTGGCGGCTCTGGATCACCTCGGAGTGCAGGAAAACATTGTGGGGCATGACGACGGCCCCGAGGACGCTCATGACGATGAGCATTGACCCGTCGGGGATCTCCGGCCGGATCCAGCCCACGGCGGCCTTCCCCCATTCAATGGGGACGAGGGTCAGCTCATACACGAAGGAAAGCCCGATGAGGGAGACGAATCCGATGATGATCCGCTCGAGGCGCCGGTAGGTGTTTGTGAAGAGGAGCACGGCCACGACCAGGCAGGTCAGAACCGCGCCGGCCCGGACCGGGAGGCCGAAGAGCATGTTCAGGGCGATGGCCCCGCCGAGGATCTCCGCCAGGGCCGTGGATACCGCCGCCGCAACCGCCGTGGCCAGGATACCCCGGGACCAGGACGGCTTCAGGTGGTGGGTCGCCGCCTCCGAGAGGCACAGGCCCGTGGCGATCCCCAGGTGGGCGGCGTTGTGCTGGAGGAGGATGAGCATCCCCGTGGAGAGGGTCACCATCCACAGGAGGGTGTAGCCGTACGTCGCCCCGGCGGCGATGTTGGACGCCCAGTTGCCCGGATCGATGAACCCCACCGTGACAAGGAGGCCCGGCCCGATGTACTTCAGGATCTCCAGCCCGCCCTGGCGCGGTCGGTGAAGGTCCCGGCGGAACAGGGTCCGGATGCGTTTCCACATGGCGGCTTCCTCGGCGTCTGCGGCTCCCTGTTTGTTTCCTCCCGCCCGATGCGGCCCGATCCCTGCCGTTCGCGGAGACCGTCGCGTCCCGGCCGGGAAACCCCTCGTACGCCGACGCCCGGATGATTGCCCGGTTCTACCGGCATCCCCTGGCGCCGAGGCTCGCCTCCAGCTCGGCGATCCGTCGGAGCTTGTCGACGCTCTCGACAACGGCCGCCGTGGCAAGGTCGATCTCTTCCGCAGTGTTTCCCTTCCCCAGGCTGAACCGGATCGTCCCCGTCGCCCACTCCCTCGGAACGCCGAGGGCCTCGATGACGTGGGAGATCTTCACGGTTCCGGCGCCGCACGCGGCCCCCGCGGAGACGGCGATTCCCCGGCCGTCCAGCTCCCGGACGAGTTCATCTCCCTTGACCCCCCGGAAAGAGACATTGAGGATGTGGGGAAGGCGCTGCACCGGGTGGGTGTTGACGCGGACGTCCTCCACGGAGCTCAGGACCGCCTGCTCCAGCCGGTCCCGCAGGGCGCTCAGGCGGTCCAGGTGGACGGCCATGTCGCGCAGGGCGATTTCGCAGGCCTTCCCGAGACCCACAATGGCCGGGACGTTCTCCGTCCCCGCCCGGCGCTCCCCCTCCTGGTGACCGCCGAACTGGACGGCATGGAGGGGCGTTCCGTCGCGGACATAGAGGGCCCCGACTCCCTTGGGCGCATGGATCTTGTGGCCGGCAACGGAGAGGAGATCCACGGCCAGGTCCTCCACGTCGAAGGGGATCTTCCCGACCGTCTGGACGGCGTCGGTGTGCATGAGAATGCCCCGCTCCCGGGCCATGGCACCGATCGCGGCGATGGGCGCCAGCGTGCCGGTTTCGTTGTTGCCGTGCATGACGGAGACGAGGAAGGTCCGGTCCGTCACGGCCCTCGCGACCTCATCCGGGTCGACAAGGCCCTGCCCGTCCACGGGAACGTACGTCACCCGAAAGCCCCGGCCCTCGAGAAAGCGGCAGGCGTTCAGGACAGCGGGATGCTCGACTGCGGAGGTGACGATCTCATTCTTTCCGTCCGTCCTCGCCCATGCCGTCCCCACGATGGCGAGGTTGTCCGCCTCCGTTCCCCCTCCGGTAAAGACGATCTCGCCGGGTTCGGCGCCCAGCAGCGTGGCCACCCTCCCCCGGGCGTCCTCCACGGCCTCCCGCGCCTCCCGTCCGAACCGGTGGATGCTCGACGGGTTTCCGAAATGGTTGGCAAAGAATCGCATCATCGCCGCCAGCACTTCCGCATCGACGGGGGTGGTGGCGCTGTGGTCCAGGTAGACAGGTTCCATGACGTCTCCTTCCATGGAAATGAGGGCCGGAATTATAGACGGATCGAAGTCCTTTTATCCACCAAAAAGCTCCGTCTTGACGGGCCGGCCGGCCTGTGGCACGTTCCGACGGCATCGGACGGCATGCACCGTCCTTCGGAAAAGAGGGGGTCGGGGTCATGGAAAACGCACCGTCGTTTCGGATTGCCCGCCTGACGGTCGGGGACGTCGAAGGCCTGCGGGGGATCGTCGAGGCCTGGATCCGGAGGGACGGCCGGCCCATCGACGAGGAAATCGAGCGGACCATGGCGGTCCTGCAGGCGGCAGCCGCCGGGAACGGCGATCTTTATCTGGTGGCCCGGTCTCCCGACGGCAGGCCGGCGGGGGTCATGGGATGCGGAGCGCCCAACGACCGCTTTCTCCCCTTCCGGTCGTCTCCGGAGGCCCGGGTGGCGGGCCTGAAGACGGCCTTCCTGTCGCCGGACGCCCGCGGCAGAGGGCTCGGGAAAGAGCTCCTTCAGGCCCTTTTCCGGGAGGCGGGGGAGGCCGGGTGGACGGAGATGCTCTGGTCGAGCAATCCCCGCTACCGGACCACGGCCTGGAGTTTCTACTCCGCCCTGGCGGGCGACCCCGTGGGGATCCTGGAGGGCTTCTTCGAGGAGGGCTCCCGGACGCCGGTCTGGAGGAAACCCCTGTAGGGCGCCTCCTCTCCTCTCAGGACCCGAACAGGTCCGGCAGCACGTCTCCCGCCTTTCCCCGGATCGACTCGTGATACAGGGACGACATCTCGTTCGCTTCCGGGTTGATCTCGATGCACCGGGCCCCGGCATCCCGAGCGGCCTGGGGAAAGCCCGCCGCGGGCCAGACGACGCCGGAGGTGCCGATGCTGATGAATAGATCGCAGGCCCGGATCGCCTGGGCGGCCCGGGACATGACGAAGGAATCGAGCATGTCGCCGAACCAGGTGATGTCCGGCCGGAGCCAGCCGCCGCACTCCTCGCACCGGTACCGCCCGTAGGTCTCCCCCACGTCCTCCCGAACGCCATGCGCGGTGCAGCGCAGGCGCCAGAGGCTCCCGTGCAGTTCCAGGACGTTGCGGCTCCCCGCCCGCTGGTGCATCCCGTCGATGTTCTGCGTCACCACCGTCACGTTCGGATGCTCCCCCTCCAGGCGCGCGATGGCCTCATGGCCCGCATGGGGAGGGCAGGCCAGGACCGATTTCCGACGCAGCTCGTGGAAGCGCAGCACCTTCTCCGGGTCGGCGTCGAAGGCCTCCTGGCAGGCATATTCCTCCCACCGGTAGGAGCTCCAGACGCCCCCGGCGCCGCGATACGTGGGGACGCCGCTCTCCGCGGACATCCCCGCCCCCGTGAAGAAGAGGATCCGTGGATACCCTTCCGGACGAATCTTCCGCATGAAAAACCTCCCCCGGTCTGCGTCAGCCCGCCTTCTGGAATTCCTTCCGCAGGTCCTCTCCCAGGGCCAGGTGGCAGAGGTCGCTCACCATGTACATGTCGAGCCCTCCCTCCCGGCAGGTCTTCTTCAGCGCATCGAGGCACATGGGGCACAGGAAAGCCATGGCCGAGGCCCCGTGGGACTTTGCGTCCTCGATGTTCAGGGTCTGGTAGGCGGGGTATTTCTCCCCCCTCTGCATGAATCCCTTCATCGACTGCCCGCAGCACAAAGCGTCTTCCCGGTCGTACTTCCGGTCGACCCGCTCGACGCCGATGAGGTCGAAGATCTCGTCCAGGAAGGCCTCCTTGTCCGGTGTGCCCCGGGAGGCGCAGGGCCGCTGGTAGGCGACCTTCATCCCCAGCGGCCGGATCTCGGACCGGCGCTCCTTCAGGGTACGGGCAAGGTATTCGAAGAGGTGGGTCGCCTTGAAGGGCAGGCTCAGGCCCAGCTGTGGAACCCAGTCGGCCATCAGGGCATAGCAGTCGTCGTGGGCGAAGATCACCTCGTCCACCCCCAGGGAGGCATAGCGGTCGAGAAGCGGCTTGATGCCCTCAACCAGCACGGTCTCGTTGCCCAGGTGGGGGAACAGGACGTTGCAGAACCAGAAGCGGCCCTTGAGGACGTCCAGGCCGCGGAAGAGGGAGCCTTTGAAGGCCCAGGGAGCGACGGGCTCGATGGTGCACACCGACAGCACGGGCGACTTTACCTTCGGCGGCTCGAAGCCCGCCGGCGCGGTGAACTTGTCCCGGATCGCCTTGAACAGGTTCGGGTCCACATAGTCCCCCAGGGCCTCCATCCTTTGGAGGATCAGGTCGAAGGGGCGGGCGTCCCGGGGACAGAACTCGTTGCAGGCAAAGCAGGTCACGCATTTCCGGAGCCAGTCCACGGGCTCCCCCTTCACCAGCTTCTCGAACTGTCGGGCACCCTCTTTGCCGTCGAAGTCGATGTAGGCGCAACGCCCGAGGCACTCTCCGCAAAAGTCGCATTTCGCTGGATCGAACATCTTGTCTCCCTTCTTTCTTGAGCCCCGCCTTCCCGCAGGAAAACGGAACGGAAACGGCACCCCGGGACAAGCGTCCCGGAAGGCTTCTTCGGACCCGCCATGAGGCCGGTCCCCTGGCTGCTCCCTGAACTACCCCATTCCAGCCCAAAACGTCAATTTCAATCCCCGCCGCGCCGAGGCGACGTCCTTGCCCGGACGGTTCAAAAGACCCTTTCTCATTGAGTTCCGCGGCATCTGCAGAAATTTTTCACGAGGCCGAAGATGTTGATTGACAAATCAATCAGTGTCTGGCAATTTCTTGCCTCAAGTTTACATTCACCATCGCCGTACCTTTTTCCATGGTCCCGCCGGATCCGTACCTTCCGAAACGGATGCATGCCCGGGACTTCCCTGAACCCATTGCCGTCCCCGGCGACAGACAATAAGGAGGGAGGAGCGCCATGAAGGCCAATCTGGCCCAGATCTTCAGAAACCAGGCAAAACGATACGGAAACCGCCTCGCCATGGAGAAGCGCAGGAACGGCCGGTGGGAGGGGTGGAGCTGGCAGGAGTACTACGAAAACGCCCGGGCCGTGGGTCTCGGCCTCTACTCCCTGGGGATCCGCAAGGGAGACCGCGTGGCCATCCTGAGCGAGAACCGCCTCGAGTGGGTTGCCTCCGACATGGGCAGCCTCGGCATCGGGGCCTGCATGGTCCCCCTCTACACGACCGTTCCGGGTCCCGAGATCGCCTACATCATCGGCAATTCCGAGTCCCGGATCTTCATCGCCGAGAACAAGGCAGTGGTGGCCAAGACCCTCCCGGAAGTCCCGGGTCTCCCCGCCCTGGAGAAGATCGTCGTCATCGATCCGGAGGGGTGCGACCTGTCCAACCCCCTGCTCATGACCTTCCGCGACCTCCAGGAGCAGGGCCGCGAACTGGCCCGCCGCGAGCCGGATCTCTTCGACCGGCTCAACGACGCCATCGAGGTCGAGGACCTGGCGACCATCGTCTACACGTCCGGAACGACAGGGCATCCCAAGGGGGCCATGATCAGCCACAGCAACATCCTGGCGGTCTTCGACGCCCTGGACACCTGCGTCCCGGCCTACGACACGGACGAAACCGTCCCGTTCCTTCCCCTGTCCCACGTCTTCGAGAGGATCGCCGGTCACTTTTACGGCATGAAGGTGGGGATCACGACTCACTACGCCCAGAGCTTCGATACGATCATCGACGACATCGCCGCGAAACGCCCCACCATCGTCCTGGCGGTACCCCGGGTCTGCGAGAAGATCTACGCCCGGATCCTGGCCCAGGTCAATGAGCAGCCCCCTTGGAAGCAGAAGGTGTTCCAGTGGGCGACGAAGGTCGGCGGGCAGGTGAGCGTCCTGAAAGAGCGCGAAAAACCCATTCCCCCGGCCCTGGACCTCCAGTACCGCCTCGCCTACCGGCTCGTCTACCGGAACCTGAACGAGCGGCTGGGCGGCCGGGTCCGCTGGATGACCGCCGCCGGCGCGCCCCTGTCCCGGGAGATCGCCGACTTCTTCAACTCCGCCGGCATCTTCGTCATCGAGGGATACGGCATGACGGAGAGCACTGCGCCCATCAGCCTGAACGTCATCGGCAGCTACCGCCACGGCACGACGGGCCGCCCCCTTCCCTGCAACCAGGTCAAAATCGCCCCGGACGGCGAGATCCTGGCGAAGGGCGGAAACATCATCCGGGGGTACTGGCGGATGCCGAAACAGACAAAGGAGGCCTTCACGGAAGACGGCTGGCTCATGACCGGGGACATCGGCCGGCTCGACGAGGACGGGTTCCTCGTCATCACGGACCGGAAGAAGGACCTGATCATCACCGCCGGCGGAAAGAACATCGCCCCGCAGAACATCGAGGGGCTCTTCATGAAAAACCCCCTCTTCGAGCATGTCGTGACCATCGGCGACCGCCGGAAGTACCTGACGGCCCTGATCACGCTCAACCTGGCCGAGGCGGCCCGCCTGGCGAAAGAGCAAGGGGTGGCCTTCACCAATCCCGAGGACCTGTATGACAATCCGGAATTCGGCCCGCTCGTCGACCGCCATGTCCAGGAGGTGAACAAACACCTGGCAAGGGTCGAGACGATCAAGTATTACCGCATCCTCCGCACCTCCTTCTCGGAACAGACGGGCGAGTTGACGCCGTCCCTCAAGATCAAGCGGAAGGTGATCCAGGAGAAGTACCGGGACGTGATCGAAGCAATGTATCCCGCCGAGGCCGAGTGATTCGGGCCTCGATCCAGGGGAGCACAGGGAGGCTGCCATGAAGAACCTGAAGGGAAAGACCGCCGTCGTGACGGGCGCCGGCATGGGCATGGGCCGGGACCTTTCGGAGAAGCTCCTCAGGGAGGGCTGCTCCGTGGCCCTGGTGGATGTCAAACCCGAAAGCCTGCAGGCCGCGGAGGAGGAGCTCCGCCGGATCGGACCCTGCCGGGGCTACGTCTGCGACATCTCCGAC
>CAZODI010000024.1:0-5439 GCA_964578535.1 uncultured Syntrophaceae bacterium | reverse complement strand
TCGGCCTACTGCGCCAGCAAATTCGGCGTCGTCGGCTTCACCGACAGCCTGCGGCAGGAGATGCGGAAGCTTCGGGCCAACGTGGGCGTCACGGTGGTCTGCCCGAACACGGTCAACACGGGCATGTTCGAGGGGTCGAAAATGGTGGCGGGAACGCAGATGCTGAAGCCCGGAGACGTGACGTCCCGCGTGGTGGAGGCGATCCGGCGGAACCGGGCCATGGTGGCTGTCCCTTCCGTGCCGGTGAAGTTCGTGACGCCGCTGATGAAGGTGCTCCTGCCGATCAAGGCCATGGACTGGCTGAACGCAACGCTGGGGATGGCCGACGCCAACGACACCTGGACGGGGCGCAACCGGCGCTGAGGGCCGGGCAGCCCCTGCTCAGCGCGGCCGGGGAAAGAGGAAATACAGTTCCCCCTTCTCCTTGAGGCTCCCCGCCTTCCGTTCCGCCTCGTACCCGGCCCCGCAGAAGAGGTCCAGCCTCCCGGGACCCTTGATGGCCGCCCCGGCGTCCTGGGCGAGGACGAACCGGGAAAAGGGCATCCACCGCGTTTTCCCCGTTTCATCCGTCTCGGGCTTGCGGGCACGGATGAACGCCGCCGCCCCGGAAGGAAAGCACCCCGGGTCTACGGCGATGGACCGGCCCGCCGTGACGGGCACCCCCAGAGATCCTACCGGCTCTCCTTCCAGAATCCGGAAGAAGATGTACCGCTCGTTCCAGTTGAGAATCCCCTGCCGCTCCTCCGGGTGGCTGTTCAGATACTCCCGGATGCTCCAGTAGGACAGGCTTCCCGAGGGCATGATTCCCCGCTCTGCGATGTACGGAGCGATGCTCCGGAAGGGCCGTCCGTTGGACCCGGCGTATCCCACCGTCAGGATGGCGCCGTCGGGGAGACGGATGCGGCCGGAACCCTGGATGTGGAGGAAGAAGAGCTCCGTGGGGTCGTCGACCCAGGCAATCTCGAGCCCCCGCCCCTTCAGTACGCCGTCGGCGTCGATCTCCTTGCGGCTCCAGAGCGGAAAGGCGTTCCGGCCGCCGTTCTTCCCGGCAGTGGATGCGGCCGCCCTGGCCTCCGGCGGCACCCCGTAAACGGGATGACGGAAACGCTCCGTCGGCTCGCGGGATCCCTCCATCTGGGGAACGTAGTAGCCCGTGAAAAGAACGGTCCCGCGGCCGTCCGAGCCGGCCGCCCGGTACAGGTCGAATCGTTCGGCGATCCGGCTGCGTTTCTCCTCCGGGGATCCGCTCCCCTCCAGGATCGAGAGCAGCTCCCGCAGGGCTTCCCCCATTTCCGCGGGGGAACGGCTTTCCGCACCGATGCGGACGGCGCCGATGCCGTTGCGGCCGTAATAGGCCCGGCTTCTCTCGACGGCAAGCTTCAGGGAAGATAGATCCAGGTCGTCTTCGAGAACAGGGATGGAGTCCCAGGAGACCTGCTCCAGCGCCTGGGAGGCGCAGGCCTGGGCGGATGGGACGAGCGCCGGGGGGGAAAGCGCCTGCGCTTCCCTGCGGGCGCTGCAGGCGGTAAGGGCAATGCAGAGGAGCAGGATCAGGAGGACGGGCCGGGCGCCCCGGCGGCGATCAGAGTTCAATGATCATCGCCACTTCGTCGCAGTAGTCCGGGTATTTTGGACAGCGGAAGCAGTCCGACCAGATCTTCTCGGAGAGGCTCATCCGGTCGACTTCCCGGAAACCGAGGGTCCGGAAGAATCCCGGCCTGTAGGTCAGGGTGAAGATGCGGAAAAGCTCGAGGGTGATGGCCTCCGAGATGCAAGCCTCCACCAGCATCCGGCCGATGCCGCGCTTGCGGAGCGGCTCTTCCACGTAGAGGGAGCGGATCTCCGCCAGGTTCTCCCAGATGATGTTCATGGCGCAGATGCCCGCCAGGGTCTCCCCGTCGTCATCGACATAGACGAAGAAATCCCGGATGTTCCCATAGATGTCCATGAGCGACCGGGGGAGCATTTCTCCCTGGCCGGACGAGACGTTGATCATACGGTGAATCGTCCGGACGTCGCTGATGCGGGCCTTTCTCAACATGTCCGCCCTCCCGGCCCGGCGGTGCGAACGGGGGCCGCTATTTCGCCTTTTTCTGGGTTCCGTCCTGGTTCTTGAGCGCTTCCTTGCGGCGCAGCCTCAGGTTCTCTTTTCGCCGTTTCCGCTGCCGGTCCAGCTCTTTCTTGCGCTCGCTCTTCTTGTGTCTTCCCATGGATTCCCCTCTCGAAATGGCCGCCCCGGCCTGCCGGAGCGGAAAATTTTGTGTGCCCTTCTACCACGCGGGACCGCCGTTGTAAACCTCCGACCGCGGCCCTCACCCGGCCTTCCCGGCGGCACGGCCCAGCATTTCGCGGGCATGGGCCCGGGTCTTCTCGGTGATCCGGACGCCGCCCAGCATCCGCGCCACCTCCTCGAGGCGCTCCTCCTCGGAAAGGACCTCCACCCGGGAGGCCGTCCGCTCCTCCGCCAGGGCCTTGGAAACCCGGAAGTGGCGCTGGGCGAAGCAGGCGATCTGGGGAAGGTGTGTGATGCAGACGACCTGGTGGACCCCGGAGACATCCCGGATCCGCTCCCCCACCACCTCCGCCGTCGCCCCGCCGATGCCGCTGTCCACCTCGTCAAAGACGATCGTCCCCACGGACCCTCCGCGGACGAGGACCTTCTTCATCGCCAGGATGATGCGGGACAGCTCCCCACCCGACGCGATCCGGTGGAGCGGCTTCGGCTCCTCCCCGACGTTCGTGGACAGGAGAAACTCGATGTCATCCATGCCCCGCCGGCTGATGGTCCGCTCCTTTGGATTTTCCAGTCTCCGGAACAGAATCTCGAACCGCGCGGGGTCCATCCGCAGGGAGCGGATCTCTGCCTCCAGGCACTCCCGAAGGCCGGGGGCCGCCAGGAGGCGACGCTCCGACAGCGCCTGGGCCTGCTCTTCGACGGCCCCGCGCAGGCGCTCCTCCTCGTGCGTCTTCTGCTCCGCGTCCTCCTCGATCCTGGAGATGCCCTCCAGCTCCCTCTCCATCTCCTCCGCCCGGGCCAGGACGGCCGTTTCGTCCCCGTCGTACTTGCGCTTGAGCCGGCGGAGCAGCTCCAGACGCTCCTCCACGGCCTCAAGGCGCCCCGGATCGACGGACAGCCCGTCACGGTACGCCCGGAGGGTTCCCGCCGCATCCTCCAGCCCGTAATACAGTCCATCCAGGTCCGCCCCGGAGAGGCCGAAGGTCCCGTCGATCCGGCGGATCTCCCGGATGTCCGCCATGATCCCGCGGAGGGAATCGAGCACGGCGCCGTCCCGTCCGTGCAGGCTCTCGTGGGCTCGCCCCGCCAGCTCCTGCAGCTTCCGGACGTTCCCGAGGACCTGCCGCTCGTTCCGGAGGGCGTCCTCCTCCCCCGGCAGCGGCGCCGCCTCCCGGATCTCCCGGATCGAAAAGCGGAGCCACTCCTCCCGCTCCCGCCGCCGCTTCCGGATCCCCTCGATCTCCCGGAGCCGGGCCAGGACGGCCTGGTGCTCGTCGTACAGGAGTCCGAAGCTCTCCCGTTCCTGTATCAGGCCCGCGTAGGCGTCCAGCAGATCCAGGTGGCGCTCCGGGTTCAGGAGCACCTGGTGCTCGTGCTGGCTGCAGATGTCCACCAGGCACTCGCCCAGGGCCGCCAGCATGGACAGGCTCACCGGGTGGCCGTTGACGTGGATGCGGTTCTTCCCGCCGCGGGAGACGCTCCGCCGGATCACCAGCTCCTCCGCCGCGTCCATCCCCATCCCGGCCATCCGCTTGGCCAGGTCCCCGTTGTCCGCGACCTGGAAGACCGCCTCCACGATGGCCTCCTCCGCGGAGGTCCGGATCATCTCGGAGGAGGCCCGGTCGCCCAGGAGAAGGCTCAGGGCCCCGACGATGATGGACTTCCCGGCCCCGGTCTCGCCGGACAGGACGTTCAGGCCCGGGTGAAAGGAGATCTTCAGCGTATCGATGATGGCGAAGTTCTGGATGCAGAGCTCGGCAAGCATGATCCCGTTTCGGGCTCTCCCGGCTATGGAAGGGGTTTCTCGCGCCCCGGCCCCACTCCCCACCCCAGCTTGGTCCGGAGGATTTCCAGGTAATCCCGGTGGGGGGAGGCGACGAGGGTCGTCACGAAGGGCGACTTCTGGACCGTGATGGAGTCCCCGGCCCTCAGGGTAAACGTGGTCTGGCCGTCCAGGCTGACGGTGGCCCCGGCCTCCTTCGACCAGAGGGTGACCTTCATCACCGCCGAGTCGGGAAGGATGATGGGACGGTTGGACAGGGTGTGCGGGCAGATCGGGTTGAGGATGATCGAGTCCTGCTCGGGAAAGACGATGGGCCCTCCCGCCGAGAGGGAATAGGCTGTGGAGCCCGTCGGCGTGGCGATGATGAGGCCGTCGGCCTTGAAGGTCGTGAGATACCGGTCGTCCACCGCCGTCTCCAGCTCGATGATGCGGGACAGGTCGGCCCGGTTGATGACCACGTCGTTGAGGATGTGGCTTTCCCGGACGGGATCCCGCCCCTGGCGGCGGATGAGGGCGTCGAGCATCATCCGCTTCTCCGTGGAGAAGTCGCCCCGGAGGATCCGCTCCAGGGCCTCGGTCATCTCGTTGAGGTTCACCTCCGTCAGGTATCCCAGCCCGCCCGTGTTGATCCCGACGATGGGGATGTCGAACTCCGCCACCGAGCGGGCCGTCCGCAGCATGGTCCCGTCGCCCCCGAACACCACGAGGAGGTCCGCCCGGGAGGCCAGCTCCTTGCGCGGGAAGCCGCTCATGCCGCTCATCTTTTCGGCGATTCCCTCGTCCAGGAGCACCTCGAGACCCCGCTCGCACAGCCAGTCCCGAAGCCCGGCGACGTACTCGGGGGAGCGCTCCTTGTCGGTGTTGGCGACGATGCCGATTTTGCGGATGGACATGGGGGTTAAGCTCCGATCCTATCGGAAAGATTGGATGAATGGCTATCACAAAAGCGTGCGGTTGTCCACGGGCAATTCAGCGGCCGCCCGCGCCTTGACAGGTCCCGGCGGGTGCGCTACAGAGGCGGCCGGCCGGTCCGTCCGGCCGACGGGACGACCCGGCCTTCCCGCATCTGTCCCGATCAATCCGCTCCGGAGGTCCCCATGCCCATCCAGAAAGGTCCCCTCACCTTTTCCCTGTTCCGGCCGGCCCGCGAGGCCCCGGCACCCCCGGACCCGGAGGTCCTGACGGACCGGCTGCGGTCCTTGTCCTTCCGGGAGGCCCTCTCCCGCTCCGAGGAAAAGACGATCGGCTGGACCGGCCTGGAGGACATCCTGGACCGGGATTTCAGCCGCTACCCGCCCGTGCGGGGACACCTGGCCCTCTTCTGCCTCCGGATCGACCGGAAGCAGGTCTCCCCGGCCCTGCTCCGCTTCCGGACCCTCGAGGCCCAGCGACGATTCAGGGAAGAAAAGCAGCAGGAGCG
>CAZODI010000023.1:39169-54137 GCA_964578535.1 uncultured Syntrophaceae bacterium | reverse complement strand
AAATCCCCCTTTCCTTGCGAAAGTGTCGGTTCGATTCCGACCTCCGGCACCAAATGAAATCAAGGGCTTGAATGGTTGAGAGAAACCGTTGAGCCCTTTTTTGTTACGAGGATCATCCTGCCTCCTGTATGATAGCCTGTATTTATTGCCGAATTGAATTTCCCGATTCATATTAGATTCTATCGATTGCCGAGACAATGCCGTTTCTGATATTAATGGGCGGCTGCGCCAGGAAAAAGAGAACAAGACTCTCTTGCATGAAGGTCTTGAAACTCAAATGACTGAAAAGATATCAGACGGAGATACGGGAATCCCGGATCATATTTGCATCCAATCTTGATGTGATTGCGAAAAAAGATACCGGACGGATTCAAGGGAAATGAACTTACAGGTCGACTGATCGTACCAATTGGTTGACAATGATGCATGGTAAAGGAAAAACCATTCCGTGACGAACGTACGTCGCATATTGGTTCAATTGATCAAGATATGCGTGCTTCTGGGCATCATATGGCTGGCCTTTGAGCTTTATGATCATTTTAGACCTGTAAACGATTATAACTTGGAGGCGCAAGGACATTATTATACTTACCATTTCCCGGATTCAATCAGAAGGGAAATTGCGAGAATAAGCAACGATGAAGTCAAAGAGAATTTTCGCTGTTTTTCTGAAAGAAACTCAATTCTGACCGTTATTTTGAAAAATCGAGATGATAGGGACATCAGTAAAATTCACATAGAAGTTCCTTTTAAAGGTCAATTCCAGGTCGTCAAGAATGAGAAAGTGGTTTCGATGTCGGATTTCGATGGACGTATTCTTGTCGGTCCAATGCAGGCGGGAGGCGAGACGAGAATCATCGCCTGGACGGATTCATGGAAAGAGGCGCCCAAGGGAAGGTATGACAAGAGGTACAGGGTTACTCATCCGGAAGGGCTTTTCTATATTGATTTTCCGATCGAGGTAAGAGGTTTCCTCGCAACGATCATTGATTACGGCATCGCGAACATGTTTATCCTGACGTCCGTATTTCTTCTCATATTGACCTCATTTACCATTATCATCATGCTGGTTATGAGGAGAGACTAAAATATAACGGGCTGCTCGGCAGGAGAAGCTGGAGAAAAACGGCCGGGACAGCCGGTGTAAGATCATAAATAGAGGATCGAGGAAAAGGGATGCGAAAACCTTGGATGAAGGTCGGTGTAGTGGTCGTTTCCACGCTTTTTTTCATGATATGGGTCCTGGAGATGGATGCCTGGGCCCGGGCCGGCGGCGGCCGGTCCATGGGCAGTCGCGGGTCTCGCTCCTACAGTTCGCCAAGCCGCACATCCACGTCCCCGCAGGCGACGCAGCCTGCCGGCCGGGCGTACACAACCCCCCAGACGACGCAGCAGGCGAGCCCCATGCCGAATCCTGCCGCGCAGCCGCGCCCCAGCTTCTGGCGGACCTTCGGTGCGGGAGCCCTCGGCGGCATTCTGGGCGGCATGCTCTTCAGCAGCTTCGGCCACGGAGCGGGCGGAGTGGCCCGGGGCATAGGCGGGAGCGGCATCGGGCTGTTCGATATCCTGCTGATCGGAGCACTTCTCTACGGGATCTATTGGTTCATCAAGCGAAGGAAACAGAGGGAAGCGACGGCGGCCGCCTATTCTTCCACCGGTGCTTCGACCTGGCAGGAACCACCCCTTTCCTTTGAGACGGTCGCCAGGACAGGAGTGGTGGCCGCGGATGACCTGGCTGCCGGCCTGGCTCATATCCGCAGCATGGATCCCTCCTTCGACGAGAAGCGTTTCAACGAATTCTGCACGGACCATTTCTTCCGCGTCCAGGGGGCTTGGGCGAACCGGGACATGACGGGTATCCGTGCACTCCTGACGGACGGCATGTACGGCCTGATGCAGGCGGATGCCGAGAAGCTCCTGGCGGAGAAGAAGATCAACCGGCTCGACAACATCGCGGTGCGTTCCGTGGAGATCACCGAGGCCTGGCAGGAGCAGGGGCAGGATTTCGTGACGGTGCGGTTCCTGGCCAATCTGCTGGACTATACGACCAGCGAATCCGGAGAGCTGATCTCCGGCAGCAAAACGGAGCCTGTCAAGTTTGAGGAGTTCTGGACATACACGCGGCCAGTGGGCGGCGGTTCCTGGCAGCTTTCGGGCATCAACCAGGCGGATTAGGCAATCTGTAGCCGGCGGAGTTGCCGGATGCGGAAGGGTTGTCGAACGAAGACGGATCGATGCGTTACTGGTAAACGGGGGTGTTCCCGAAGGGGGCACCCCCGCTGTCATTGCAGACATGCCGGGCTGCCCGCCCCCTCTTCCGCCCCACGTCTGTTCCATCTTTCACAAGCATTACGAAGGGGTCCGTACACCCTCATTTCTGGCATGTTGCGCAGAACCAGGTTCCCCTGCCGCCCAAGACGATTCGCTCGACGCCGGACCCGCAGCGGGGGCACGGCATCCCTTCCCGGCCATACACGCGAAGGTGATGCTGGAATTCCCCGGCGTTTCCGTGAAGGTCGCGCCAATCCGAAACGGATGTGCCGCGGCAGCGAACCGCCAGATTCAGAATCCGCCTCATTTCGCGGCCGATGGTCTCCCATTCTTCCCTTGTCACCTCTGATGCCGGCCTCCGCGGGTCCACCCCCGCAGAATGGAGAACCTCGCAGGCGTAGATGTTTCCCATGCCTGGAAACACCGCCTGATCGAGGAGGAACACCTTTGCTGCCAGGCGCCTTTTCCGGGCGGCCTGCTGAAAGGCGGATGGATCCGGGTTCTTCAGGAGATCCGGCAGGTTGGGGCCGTGGCGATTCGGCTGCTCCAGGGTCAGCGTGGCGAACCGCCGCGGATCGACCCCGATGATTTCGCAGTCTTCCAGGAACAGCCGGAACCTTGTATGAGCGGGCACATTCGTGTCTTCCGCCACGTCACACCGGAAAAGACGGCCTGTCATCCGGAGATGGAGCCGCAGGACGGATCCATCATCAAGGACAATCTCCAGGAATTTTCCCTGTCGACGGATGCTGTTAATCTTCCGTCCCTCCAGATTCGGGGCGGGTCCAAGTTTCGCATCGTAAACGGCGAGGGTCCTGATCCTCTTCCCCCTGATTTCTTGAAACAGCTGGCGGCGCAGTGTTTCCACTTCCGGCAGTTCGGGCATGATCATACTCCCTGCGAATTCAAGGGCATGTAAAGCCGGGAGGAACCTCCGGTCAAGTGAAAAGAAAAGTAAGACAAAGGGCGCCTTTTTTATTGACAAGACGTTGCTGTTGGCTTTATGAGACGCAATAGAAAACGCCCATGATAACGGGGTTTTCCGGGGTTGAATGGAACGACGGCCGGAGCGGAATTTCCGGTCGAGGAACGCAAAAAATGAAGGCTCGGCAAGCCGGAGGCGTCGGACGATGGAAATCGAGTCCCTTTTCAGTGAAGAAATGGAGCCCCCAGGCCTGCTCAACGGCCTGACAGGCTTGGAGAAAGCCGCCCATGATCTGATCGTTCCCCACGAACCGGCCGTTTCACCGCCTTCCCCCGTTCCGGTCCGTCCCGACCGGCATCCTTCCTATTTTACAGACAGCCGCCGCTCCCAGGCCTTCCGAAAGCGCTTCTATTCCGGCGTTTCCCGCGAAGAATGGCAGGACTGGCGCTGGCAACTGAAAAACCGAGTCAGCGATTATGAGACCCTGGGGCTGATGATCTGGCTTTCCGAGGAAGAGCGGAGCGCCATGACCTATGCGGCGGGTCCCCGTCCGGTGGCCATCACCCCCTACTATGCCAGCCTGCTGGACGCGATGGATGTTTCGCATCCTTTGCGCCGTTCGATGATTCCAGTGATGCAGGAGTGTTTCCGGGTGGACGGGGAAAAGGAAGACCCACTGGACGAGGAAAAGGACAGCCCGGTGCCCGGCCTGGTTCATCGATATCCGGATCGCGTCCTCTTTCTCGTGACGGGGACCTGTGCGGCCTACTGCCGGTATTGCACGCGCTCCCGCATCATCGGGCGGTCCGGTACCGAAAGCAGCCTGAGAATGCACTGGGAGAAGGCGATCGATTACATCGCATCCCACCCCGCCATCCGGGACGTCCTCCTGTCCGGCGGCGATCCCCTGACGCTTCACGACCGGAAGATCGAGTGGCTTCTTTCCAGGCTCAGCAGGATTCCGCACGTGGAAATGCTCCGCATCGGCACGAAAGTCCCCGTTACCCTTCCGCAACGGATCACGCCGGAACTGGTGAAGATCCTCAAACGGTATCACCCGCTCTGGCTCAGCATTCACGTCACCCACCCCGACGAGCTGACGCCGGAGATGCGCCAGGCCTGCATGCGCCTGGCCGACGGGGGGATTCCCCTGGGCAGCCAGACGGTGCTCCTGGCGGGAGTCAACGATTCCGTGGAGGTGATGCGGCGGCTTTTCCAGGGACTGCTCAAGATCCGCGTCAGGCCCTACTACCTTTATCAGTGCGATCCCATCCCGGGATCGGCTCACTTCCGGACGCCGGTCATCCGGGGCATCGAAATCATCGAGAGCCTGCGGGGCCACACGACCGGCTACGCCATTCCGACCTTCGTCATCGATGCCCCCGGCGGGGGCGGCAAGATCCCCCTCCTGCCCGAATACGTGGTTGGGCGCGACGGCCCGGATCTTCTCATCCGCAACTACGAAGGGAAGGTCTTCCGCTACCCGGACGGCGGTCCCGTCCATCATGAAGTCCATTAAGGCCGCCGCCCGTGACGCATCGTGAAACAGGACTGACCGTCGGCCTTGCCTACGACCTCCGTGACGATTACCTGGCGGAGGGCTATTCCGAAGAGGAAACAGCGGAATTCGACCGGGCGGAGACGATCGACGCCATCGAGGCGACGCTCCGCTCCCTGTCGTACCGGACGGAACGGATCGGCCACGCGCGCTCCCTTATCGGACGGCTCGCTGCGGGAGAGCGGTGGGATCTCGTTTTCAACATCGCCGAGGGCCTTCGGGGCTACGGACGGGAGAGCCTTGTGCCGGCCCTGCTGGAAGCTTACGGCATCCCGTATGTCTTTTCCGATCCCCTCGTTCTCTCCCTGACCCTCCACAAGGGCATGTGCAAGCGGGTCGTCCGCGACCTCGCCATCCCGACGCCGGATTTCGCCGTCGTGGAGAAGGAGGCGGACATCGCCGCCGTCGGCCTCCCCTTTCCGCTCTTTGTCAAGCCGGTGGCGGAAGGGACGGGCAAAGGCATCACGGGAGAGTCGGTCATTCGTTCTCCCGAAGCCCTGGAGAGGGCCTGCCGCCGCCTGCTCGGCGCCTACGGCCAGCCCGTCCTCGTGGAGCGGTTCCTTCCGGGGCGTGAATTCACCGTTGGTGTTGTCGGCACCGGGGAGGAGGCGGAGACCGTCGGGGTCATGGAGGTTCTTCTCCTGGCGGAAGCGGAAAAGGAGGTCTACTCGTACATCAACAAGGAACACTGCGAGCGGCTGGTTCGCTACCGCCTGGCCGACGACGGCGAAGCCAGGCGGGCTGCGGCGGTGGCCCTGGCTGCATGGCGCGGACTGGGGTGCCGCGACGGGGGACGGGTGGACATCCGTTCGGACGAGCGGGGAGAGCCGCACTTCATGGAGGTGAATCCGCTGGCGGGCCTCCACCCGGAGCACTCGGACCTCCCGATTCTCTGCACCCTCGGCGGGATTTCCTACCGGGACCTCGTCGGACGGATCATGGACTCGGCCCTGCGGCGCACCGCGGCGGGAAACGGCGGACCCGGACCATGACCGTGGCCGTGCTGCATGGAGCCGTTTCCGACGGTTCCCGAACGGACGAGCAGGATGTGCTGGTGGAGGTGGAGACGGTATGCCGGGCGCTCGCTGCACTCGGGTATCGGCCCGTCCCCGTTCCCCTGTCGCTGGACCTCGAAGCGGCTCTGGATGCACTCCGCCGTCTCCGGCCCCGCTTCGCCTTCAACCTCGTCGAGTCGGTGGCGGGAAAGGGCAGTCTCATCGCGCTCGGTCCGCTGGTCCTGGACGTGCTGGGCATCCCGTTCACCGGGGCTTCCGCTGATGCGACCTACCTGACGTCGAACAAGCTCCTGGCGAAGCGGCTGATGCTCCTCGAGGGGATCGATACGCCGCCCTGGTTTCCGATGGAGAGCGGCCTTCCCGGTCCCGTCGAGCCGGGCCGATACATCGTCAAGTCCGTCTGGGAGCACGCATCCATCGGAATCGATGAAGGCTCGGTTCTGTACGCGGACGGGGATGCAGGACTTCGGGAGGCTCTCCTCCTCCGCCGGGACGCAACCGGCGGGGCCTGCTTTGCCGAGGTTTATGTCGAGGGACGCGAATTCAATCTCTCCCTGCTGGCGGACGGAAAGGGACCCCGGGTCCTTCCCCCGGCGGAGATCCTCTTCGACGCCTTTCCCCCCGGCAAGCTGCGCCTGGTGGATTACCGGGCCAAGTGGGACGCCGATTCCTTCGAGTATCAGAAGACCCCGAGGCGTTTCCGCTTTCCGGGCGAAGACGCGGACCTCCTGTCCTCCCTGGAGAGAACGGCCCTTCGGTGCTGGGAGGTTTTCCGGCTTCGCGGATACGGGCGGGTGGATTTCCGGGTGGACGGGGATGGCCGACCCTGGGTGCTGGAGGTGAACACGAATCCCTGCCTGTCGCCAGACGCGGGATTCCTCGCGGCGGCCGCAGAGGCGGGGTTCGGCCTTACCGAGGTGGTGTCCCGGATCTGTGCGGATCTTCCGTAGCCTTCTGGCAGTCGCCGATCCTCCGTCCCTCGATCCGCTGGGTTACGGAAAGTGTTTTCCCTTTCTTCCCGAGGATCTTTCCCTTCATGACGCCCGTCAGCGCCTCTCCACGGAAGAGAACCCGTCCCTTTCCCGTCATCGATCCCGTCTCCATTTCGCACTGTACGCTCCACGTGAGGGCGTCGCCTTCCAGGCTCGACCGGAGGAGGCGGCACTGCCGGTCCCGCTCGGGCTCACGGGGAATGGGATCCTTTCCGGTCAGGCAGCGCTGGTAGACATGGGGACGGGACAGGCCGGGGGCGAGCCCCTGGATTTCCATGGTGGCGGTCATTTCCCAGAGGCCGGACGGGAAGGCCGCTTCGGCCGATGCGGGGGACGTGCAAAAAAAAGGCAGAAGCGCCGTCATGATGAAGATGATCCGGATCATGGCGATCCTTCCGCCTGTATGGCCTATCGCTGCGAATCCCCGCCGCGGCTGAGCCACAGCAGGTAGTGCTCGGCGTCCTTGTTCTTGAATGTGACGGCCATTTTCATGTCCTCGAGGGCCTGCTCGTGCCGGCCGATCTTTTCATGGCACAGGCCCCGGTAGACGTAGCTTCCCGCTTCCTCGGCATAGCCGGGGTCGATGTCGAGGGCCTGGTCGAAATCCCGGACGGCGGCATCATACTGCTCGAGTTTGTAGGCGGCAAAACCCCGGTTGTGGAAGGCCCGGCCGTTGCCCGGGTCGATCTTGACGGCCTGGGTGAAGGCCTCGATGGCGCCGGTGAAGTCGTCCTTCATCAGGGCGGAAAGACCCCGGAGTCTCCACTCCTCGCCCGGTGAGTCCGTCTCCTTGGATTTGCTCCGGACAGGGGCTGCACCGGCGGCGGGCTGTGCGGGGGCTTTCTCTTTCTTTGCTCCACGACCGAACGATAGCTTCAACGCTGCCATATCCTTCCTCCTTCGATCAAAGGTACCTGTCAGGGACCATGATATGCTTCCGGGTGCCGCTTGAGCCTTACGGAATGGGTCGTTCTTCGTATTGGCGCACAACCGTGGCCCGGATTTCGAGACCCGACTTCCCGACCGGGCAACATGCCTGTATCCATGTCGGATATTGGTTTCTTCTCATAACCCGTTCCCCACGGATATTCAAGCAGATTGTGCAGTTACGCGGCAAAGGGAGCACGGTGTTTGACAAGCCTGCTTCCACTTACTAACTTCTTGTTTATGCAATTCAGGTCAATGAATCGGTGAACTCCAGGTGTACAAAAACGCATTTTAAGCCAGCTCAAGGAAAGAAGTCATGAATAAACGCAAGGAAGGGATATCCCGCCGGAGCCTTTTCAAGGCAGGGGCGGGACTCGCCGCAGCGGCGGGCATAGCGGTTCCCCGGGCGGCGGAGGCCCGGAGCAGGGAAGGGCGGCTGGCAACCCTGATCGACCTCAACCTCTGTGACGGTTGTCCGGATCGTGCCGTGCCCGCCTGCGTCACCGCCTGCAAATCCGCCCGGAACGGCCAGGTGCCGAAGCCGGTCGAGCCCATTCCCTCGCCGTTCCCGGTCGGGGGCAAGGGGATCGAGGACTGGTCGAAAAAGCAGGACGTCCACGACCGGCTCACTCCCTACAACCGGATCTTCGTCCAGAAAGCGGAGGTGGAAGTCGACGGAGCAAAAAGGAATCTCTTCATCCCGCGCCGCTGCATGCACTGCGACAATCCCGCCTGCGCCACCATCTGTCCCTTCACGGCCAATCACAAGTACGAAAGCGGGGCCGTCGTCATCGACCCGGATCTCTGTTTCGGGGGCGCCAAGTGCCGCACGGTCTGTCCGTGGGAGATCCCCCAGCGCCAGTCGGGGGTGGGAATCTATCTCCATGTTTTGCCGACCCTGGCCGGCAACGGCGTGATGTTCAAGTGCGACCTCTGCATAGACCGCCTGAAGGACGGCGGCCTGCCCGCCTGCGTCGAGTCGTGTCCCCGGCAGGCCTTGCTGATCGGGCCGCGGGAGAAGATCTTCAGCCTTGCGGATGAGCGTGCCCGGAGTACCGGGGGCTTTCTCTACGGCAAGAAGGAAAATGGAGGAACATCGACGCTCTATGTCTCGCCGGTTCCTTTCGATGTGCTGGACCGGGCCGTTGTGACGGGAAAGGGAAGGCCCGGCTTCAAGCCGGTGAAGCGGCGGATGGAAGAGACCGACGGCCTGGGCCGGGCGGTCCTTGTCTCGCCGGTGGCCGGCGTGGCGGTAGGTGTCGCCGGGGCTCTCGGTTATTGGTCCAGAAGGAAAGAGCGCGTGAAAGAGGAGGAGGAAAATCAGGATGGCAGAACGAATCCTTGAAGAAGAAGGCCGGGTTGTCCGCCACGGCCTCTTGGAATTATTGGAGCACTGGACGATCGCCCTCTCGGGACTCCTGCTTCTGCTTTCCGGAATGTTCGAACTGCCGCTCGCCGGCCGCTATTCGATCAACAAGCTGCCCGGCATGGCCTGGTCCGGTGATTTCATTTCTTCCCTGAACGTCCATTACGCGGCATCCGTCGTCTTCATTGCAGCGGCGGTCTTTCACGTCGTTTACCACGGAATCCGCGGGGATTTCGGTCTCCTGCCCCGCAGGGGGGATCTGACGGCTTCCTGGCAGGTGATCCTGAGTTTCTTCGGCAAGGGGGAGGAGCCGCCCTTTCACAAGTACCTGCCGGAGCAGCGCCTTGCCTACCTGGGCATGGCCGTGATCATTGCAGGCCTCATCATTTCAGGGCTGGTGAAAACCTACAAGAACCTCTATGCCCCGGACATGTCCCTGACAGTTCTTCTGTGGGCTACATGGACACACAACGTTTTTTTCATGCTATTCATCCTGGCGTTTCTGGCCCACATCGGTGCCATCCTTCTCAAGCCCAACCGTCCCATGTTCCGCGGCATCCTGACGGGAAAGATCCGCCTTGACTATGCCCGGCACCGCCATCCCCTCTGGATCGCAGAGCTGGAGCCGTCCCGGCCCGTGGAGCCCGCGGCCGCGGCCGCGCCTCTCCCCGCGGAGCCACTGGAGGATGAACCGGAAGCGGAAGTTCTGCCTGACACGAAAGAAACGATGGAATCAGCGCCTCCGCCTGTTTCACAGCCGGAATCCGGTGACAGCGGGCGGAATCCCTGATCGCAAACCCCCAAACGGAACCTGTTTTGCCGCCCTTTACATTCATGGATTGTCAGGGACCGGCAAATGTGCTATCACCACACCCGCTGATTGCGGATCGCCTTGCACGCAGAACCCGTCCGTGATCGCCACCGCCTGATTCTCCAGGCACTCCGAAAAACACAGCAGGATACTCCATGAAGACGATCAGGAAGGTCTTGATTGCCAACCGGGGGGAGATTGCTCTCCGAATCATGAACACTCTCAAGGAGATGGGCGTCGAGGCCATCGCCGTTTACGAAAAGCCGGATTACGATGCCTATTTCCTGCGGTTCGCCGACCGGGCCATCAAGATCAGCGACGAGCCGGGCAAGGGATACCTGAATATCGAGCGGATCATCGACGCGGCCCTGAAAAGCGGGGCCGACGCCATTCACCCGGGTTATGGTTTCCTGGCGGAAAACCCGAACTTGGCCGCCGCCTGCGAGCGGGCGGGCATCCTGTTCATCGGACCGCCGCCCTCGGTCATCCGGGACCTGGGTGACAAGGTCCTGGCGCGGGAGACCATGTCCAGGGCCGGGATCCCCATCATTCCGGGAACGAACAGCTTTCCTCCGGGTGATGCGGGTATTGAGGAAGCCCTGGCGTTTGCCGGGAAATGCGGGTTCCCCATCATCCTGAAGGCGACGGCCGGCGGGGGAGGCCGCGGGGTGCGGCGGATCGACAGCGATGAGGAACTCAGGAGAGAAATGCCCCTGGCACGGGCGGAAGCACTGCTGGCCTTTCACGACGACCGCATCTACGCGGAAAAATTCGTCGTCAATCCCCGCCACATCGAGGTTCAGGTCCTCGCCGACACCCAGGGAAACGTCATTCACCTGGGCACCCGGGACTGCTCCATCCAGCGCCGGCATCAGAAACTCTTGGAGATTGCACCGGCGGAACTGCCTCCCGATGTGAAGACGGCGATCCATGCCGCTGCCGTAAAAGCGGCTTTGACGGCCGGTTACGTCAACGCCGGGACAGTGGAATTCCTTGTGGACTCCAAAACCAGCGAGTTCTGGTTCATGGAGGTCAACACCCGCCTCCAGGTTGAGCACACGGTCAGCGAGATGATCACCGGGGAAGACATTGTCCGGCACCAGATCCGGATCGCCGAGGGCCATCCCCTGGGTCTGAAGCAGGAGGACATCCAGATCAACGGCATTGCCATCGAGGTGCGCATCAACGCGGAGGATCCCAAGAACAGCTTCCTGCCGGAGGGCGGGAAGATGATCGAGATCTACGAGTCACCCGGTGGTCCGGGGCTCCGGGTGGACGGGGCCATCTACAAGGGATACCGGGTCCCCACGGTGTACGACTCGCTCCTGGTGAAGCTGATCGTCCGGGGATACCAGTGGGACCAGACGGTACAGCGGCTGAAGCGGGCATTGAAGGACTTCACCATCGTCTGGCCCAAGACAACGATTCCCCTGTACCTGGCCATCTGCGACGAGCCCGATTTCCTGGCGCGGAAGTTTGACACATCCTACCTGGATACCCATCCGTCCATTTTCCGCTATCCCGACCATGACCACTACATCCTGGAAGAGGCGGTCTACAAGACGATTGTCCCCGTCGACGAGCACGGCCAGGCTGTGATCACCGACGACCGGGAGCGGAAGGAGCGGACGCGCCGCCTGCTGGAGAAGCGGATCCTGACGACCCAGGAAATCGAGGAGCTCAAGCGGGAGGGGATCATCAAGTCGTCCATCAAGGGGAAGGTGAACCGCGTCCTCGTGGACGTCGGGGACGAGGTCTGCGTGGGCGACATCCTGATCGACCTGGAGGCGATGAAGATGCACACGCACGTCATTGCCGAACTGGACGGCCGGGTGTCGGATGTTCTGGTGGAGCCGGGTGACTCCGTCGACGTGGGTGACACCATGATCGTGGTGTGCACGGTGGAGGCCTGAAGGAGAATACCGGGCGGGAGATCCGGCGAAAGAGGGTTGCCTGTCTCCCTGATGCGGGATGAAAGACAGCGGATGGCCGATTCCAGGTGCCGGCCGCGAAGGAGCGGCGGCGGGCATCAGGAAGCCGTCAGTGCATGATGAATTCCTCTCCCTGCCATTCCCCCTCGAAGGAGGAACCGCTGGCCAGGGTCAGGGTTCCCTTTCCGAAGAAGTCCCCATCCTTCCAGATACCCGTATACCTCGATCCATCGGCGAAGTGCAGGGTTCCCTGCCCATGGCAAACGTCATGGTCCCATTCGCCGTCGTATTTTTTCCCGTCAGCGAAGATCATCCTGCCCTTGCCCGATTTCTGTCCTGCCAGCCACTCCCCGTCATAGCGTCCGCCATCCGCCAGGGTTTCCAGCCCCTCGCCGTGGCGTTTCCCTCTTTCCCACCGGCCTTCATAACGACCGCCATCGGACAGGGTCTCGGTTCCCGTCCCGTGGGGCATGCCTTCCAGCCATTCCCCGTCATAAATCCTGCCGTCCGGGAGAATCATCCAGCCGGTCCCGCCGGGCAGTCCGTCCTCCCACTGGCCGTTGTAAACGGCCTCGTCGGGCCAAGTGTACTTCCCGGAGCCTGAAAAGCGGCCCGAACGGAACGAGCCCGCGTAGCGTCCACCGTCGGGGAACGCGATCGTCCCCTCACCCTCCCGGAGGGATTCCTCCAAGGCGAGCGAAACGCTTTCTCCATCCTCGATCTTCTTCAGATACTGGTTCATGAGCCTTGCCGATTCTGCCGTTCGAAGGGATTTTGCTTCGTGAAGGATCATTTCCTGGTGACGAATTTCCCGTCCTTGAACTCGCCCTGCAGCCGGCGCCCGTCCGCCATGGTCATGGTCCCCTCGCCGTGGGGGCGCCCGTTTGCAAGTTGTCCCACGTACTTTCTGCCGTCCACCATCGTCATGACGCCAAGCCCGTGATACTTGTTTTCCTTGAACTCGCCCTCGTAGCGGTCTCCATTGGGAAACGTCAGGATTCCCTTCCCGTTGAAGAGGCCGTCGGCGAAGCGGCCGACGTACTTCCGGCCGTCCGGCAGGATCAGGGTTCCCGGGCCGTTGAATTTTCCCTTTTCGAACTGTCCTTCATAGCGCATTCCATCCGGAAAGATGTCCGTTCCCTGGCCGTGGCAGCGGTCGTCCCGCCATTCTCCCATGTAGGTGCGCCCGGTGGGGTACGTCATCATCCCCAGTCCTTCCTTCCGGTCGTTGCGCCATCCGCCCATGTAAACGGCTCCGTCGGCGTAGCGGAGAAGCCCGACGCCATCCCTGAAGCCGACACGCCATTCCCCCATGTAGCTTTGCCCATCCGGGTGGTTTGCAATTCCCCGTCCATGGGGACGGTCCGCTTCCAGGTCTCCCGTGTACAGGCTTCCATCGGGGAGTTCCAGCGCCTGAGTCCCCGGAGCCTGCGGTGGTGCCAGGGCCGCCTCGCCCAGGTCCCCGAACAGGTCGCTGGGTGCCTCGACGGGGGGTAGTGCGGGCGCTTCCTCCATCTCGACGGTGGGCCTGGCCTTCCGGCGACCCTTTGTGGCCCGGGGGCGAACAGGCTCCTCTTCCTCCGGTTCTGCGGGCGGTTCCTCTTCCATTTTTTCGGCGCGGAGAGCCGCGGCCTTCAACCGCTCTTCCTCTTCCGCCCCGGTTTTCGCTGCTTCCCTCGCTGCCCGCCCTGTCTTTTTCGGTTGTGCTGCCATGGCTTGCTCCGCTTCTTCCGGCGTTTCTTCCTTGGGGGGCTCGGCCGCCTCGAACTCCAAGGGTTCCGGTATCGTTTCCGCTTCGGCTTCCGGCTGCAAAGCCTCGATTGTGGCCCTGGATTCGGCGGGTCCCTCCTCCTCGATGGCCGCGGGCGGCTCTTCCGGGGGCACCGCCTCCTCCTCCGCTTCGATTGCCTCCTGGACGGCGGGCTGTTCCTCGACGATCCGTACTTCCTTCTCCGGTTCTTTCTCCTGAACAGCCGTTTCTTCAACCCGCGGAGCCGACTCTTCCGGAGGAGCGGGTTCCTCCGCGGATTCTGCGGCCGGAGACTCTCCCGTGGGCTTTTCCAATTCTTCCAGAGGCTCCGGCGAGGCGGCGGGCTCGGCAGCGAGGGCTTCAAGGACGGCCGCGGCCGGCTCGAGGGCGGGTGGGGCCTCTTCTGCGGCGGGTTCGGACGGCACCGGCTCTTCCGGCTTTCCGTTTTCTACGGCCTCCGCCGGTTCAAGAACGGCTTCCGGCACGGATGAAATGTCCGATCCCTCGGGAAGCGGCGGTGCAGCAGCAGGGGCCTCTTTTCCGACGGCATCATCCACGGCGTGCACAGCCGGTGTCTCCCCGGCTGTCTCGATTGTCTCCGCTTTGGCAGGCGGCTCTTCGGCGGCTCGTTTCGCCTTCCTCGGCGGCTTCTTCGGAAGGGGTTCCTCTTCCGGCGGCATTTCCGCCTCTTCCGGCGGCTGTGGGACGGCAACTTCCGCGAATTCCTTGACCGGAGCTTCTTCCGGCGGTGGAGGGGGCTCTTCAGCCGGAGCCGTCGCCTCTTCGGCGGCAGGTACCGCTTTCACTTCCGTTTCTCTGGCAGCTTCGATCTCGGCGGGTACGGCCGGTTCCGGCGCGACCGGCGCTTCGACCGGTGCCTCTCCCACAGGTTCCGGAGCGGCCTCCTGCTCGGAGGGGATCACCGGTTCTTCCGCAGGCTGCTCCGCAGCGGGTGTCTCCTCGCGTAGTGTTTCCGGCTCCTTTTCCGGGGCGGCCGGTTTCGCCTCGGGTTCATCGACAGCCTCCGGAACGGCAGGCGGTTCTTCCACCTGCCGGACGCCCGCCGACCAGGTTCCTTCCAGGACCGATCCGTCGGCACGGATCAGCCGGCCCGGACCTTCCGGAAGGCCGTCCGCCCAGGAGCCCTCATAACGGCTGCCGTCCGGCCAGGTGTAATTGCCTGCTCCCTCGAAACGGCCATTCCGGAACCCGCCGGTGTACGTGCTACCGTCAGCCAGCGCTGCCGTGCCTTCTCCATCGAAGCCGGCGGTGGACCACGTCACCTGGTAGGGATAATCCGGGGATGTTCCCCGCTGAAGTGTCTTCCACATGGTTGAATCGATCATGTCCCGGGTTGGATTTTCGGGTTTTCCTGCAAGAAAGATAGAATTTTGCTGCGCATGTTAGCGGATAGGCCCGGC
>CAZODI010000023.1:0-39069 GCA_964578535.1 uncultured Syntrophaceae bacterium | reverse complement strand
CAATCAAGGAGAGGGAGGAGTTATGGAGGAAGGCGTCCGCTGGGTAAAGACCCATTGTGCGAGGATGGACCACGGCGGCTGCGCGCTGCTCGTGGGCGTAAAGGGAAACGAGATCGTCCAGATCAAGGGAGACCCCGAGGGGTACCTGAACCATGGTTACACTTGTTTTAAGGGCCGGGTGTCGGCGGACCGCCTCACGCACCCGGACCGTCTCCGGCATCCCCTGAAGCGAATCGGGGAGCGGGGAGAGGGGAAATGGCAGCGCATCTCCTGGGACCAGGCCCTGGAGGAGACGGCGGAGAATCTTCTCCGGATCAAGGAGAAACACGGCGCCCGGGCCGTCGGATTCGGCGTCGGCATGCCCAAGGGACTGGAGCACTTTGTCCTGATCCGTCTGGCCAATCTCTTCGGCTCCCCCAATGTCATCGCCTCCCAGGACGTCTGCCACGCCCCCCGGGAGATCACGGGGATCCACACCTGCGGTTTCTATCCCGTGGCGGACCTGCACCACCCGTCCAAGCTTCTTTTCCTCTGGGGAAGCAACCCCACGGCCACCAATGAGGAGGGACAGATCGTCAGCCTGCTCCATAATCAGGTGAAGAACGGCGCCAGGCTGATCGTAGTCGATCCACGCCGGATCGAGCTCGCCGAAAAAGCGGACCTCTGGCTGCAGATCCGCCCGGGCACGGCCCAGGCCCTGGCCCTTTCCATCATGAACGTGATCTGCGAAGAATCCCTCTATGACCGGGAATTCGTGGAGAAGTACACCCACGGCTTCGAGGATCTCCGCGAACACCTGAAGGCCTATGCCCCGGAGAAGATGGCGGAGGTCACCTGGGTGCCCGCCGACAAAATCCGCCAGGCCGCCCGGATGTACGCCGAGGCGAAGCCGGCGGCCCTGCAGTGGGGAAACGCCATTGAGCACGACGTCAACGCCTTCGATGCCGTCCGGTCTCTTGCCTGCCTGATGGCTCTCTGCGGGAACCTGGAAATCCCCGGCGGCAACGTCCATGCCCGGGATCCGAAAATCATGGGTCTGGCGCAGTTCGTCCGGGCGGACCTCATCCCGGACAAGCGCAAGGACATGATCAGCGCCCATCACCGGGTGATCCCGCGGCTCATGACCATCGCCCCGGCCTTTTTCCGCCGGGCGGTCCTGGAGGGGGTTCCCTACCCCGTCCGGGGATACTACGGAATGTGCACGAATCCGCTGGTCAACTGGGCGGACAGCCGGCTGACCCACGAGGCCTTCCGGAGTCTCGACTTCATGGCCGTCGCGGAGATCTTCATGACGCCCACTGCCGCCATGGCGGACATCGTCCTTCCCGTGGCGCACCAGTACGAGATGAACGACATCGGGCATTACGGCATCGGCCACGGCATGGTCTTCGCCCGCCCCAAGGTCGTCGAGCCCCCGGAGGAGTGCTGGCCCGACATGAAGATCATGACGGAACTGGGCAAGCGCGTCTCGCCGCCCGACCTCTGGCCCGAGGATCACGAGCAGTTTCTGGAAGACCTTGTCCGCCCGGCGGGGCTGACGTATCGGGAATTTGTCGAAAAGGGGTACCTGAAGGGGCCGGAGATTACGCGCTCTTATGAAGCGAAAGGCTTTCCGACGCCGACGGGGAAGGTGGAACTGCGCCTCAGCACTGCGGAGAAGTTCGGCCTGAAGGCGCTGCCGGAGTTTTCCGGACTCCCGGAGGAGGACGATCCCGAGTATCCGCTGATCCTCATCAGCGCCAAGAGCCAATACTATCTTCTTTCGGCCTACCGCTGGGTCAAGCGGCTCCGGGACAAGCACCCCGAGCCGACGGTGGAGATCCATCCCGACACGGCGAGCCGGTTCGACATCCGGGACGGCGACGACGTCGTCATCGAGACGAAATACGGAACGGTCACCCAGAAGGCCCTCGTAACCGACATCATCCATCCCCGGGTCGTCAGCGCCTCCCTGGGGTGGTGGTTTCCCGAAGGGGACCCGGCAGGCCAGTACGACTGGCAGTCGGCCAACTTCAACATGCTCACCTCCGTCGGGAAGCTCGGGAAGGAATACGGTACACCGAACCTGAAAAACATGCCCTGCCGGATCCGCCGGAAGGCATAGGTTTGCATCAAGACATCACTGTGACTGCGAGGCAAGGAGCCCGGCGGAGCGATTCGTCGGGCTTTTCTTGTTTTTTTTCACCCTATACCCCGGATGGATGTTCCTGTCCCATCTGCAGGAGTGAGACCCGCATCACCCTTGCATCCTGTAAGACGCCTTCCGAATCTGGTCCTCCAGAGGCGCGGGAAAATGAATCGTTGTGCAAATTCCCACTCATACTATATGTTATATTTAACAGAGGCAGGTGGCCTGCCGATGGTTCCGCAATCAAGGAGAGGGAGGAGTTATGGAGGAAGGCGTCCGCTGGGTGAAGACCCATTGTGCGAGGATGGACCACGGCGGCTGCGCGCTGCTCGTGGGCGTGAAGGAGAATCGGATTGTCCAGGTCAAGGGGGACCCGGAGGGCTTTTTGAGCCGGGGATACATCTGCCCCAAGGGAGTGGCCTCGCCGGACCGGTTGACCCACCCGGACCGGCTGCGGTATCCGCTCAAGCGGAAGGGAGGTCGAGGCGACGGAGAGTGGGAGCGCATATCCTGGGAGGAGGCCCTGGAGACGGTTGCCGGCGGCCTCCTGAAGATCCGGGAAGAGCATGGCCCCAGGGCCGTGGCCTTCGGTGTCGGCATGCCCAAGGGGCTGGAGCACTTTGTCCTGATCCGTCTGGCCAACCTCTTCGGGTCCCCCAACGTCATCGCCTCTCAGGACGTCTGCCACGCCCCCCGGGAGATCACGGGGCTCCACACCTGCGGATTCTATCCCGTGGCGGATTTCCATCACAAAAGCGCCCTGGCGGTTCTCTGGGGGAGCAACATTACCTCCACCAATGAGGAGGGGGAGATCTGCAGGCTCCTCCTGGACCAGGTGAAAGACGGCACGGAACTGATTGTCATCGACCCGCGCCGCATCGACCTGGCGAAGAAGGCCAAATTCTGGCTCCCGATCCGGCCTGGAACGGACCCGGCTCTGGCCCTGGCTTTCCTGAATGTGATCATCGGGGAGGGCCTCTACGACAAAGAGTTCGTGGCGCAGTGGACCGAGGGATTCGCCGATCTGGCGGAGCACGTGAAACAATACACCCCCGAGGCCGTCTCCACCATCACCCGTGTCGAGGCGGGCCTCATCCGCTTGGCCGCCCGGGCCTATGCCGCCGCCAGGCCGGCGGTGATCCAATGGGGGAACCCGCTGGAGCACACGGTTCACACATTCGACGCCACCCGGGCTCTGATCTGCCTCATGGCGGTCACGGGAAATCTGGATGTCCCCGGCGGCAACGTGGAGGCCCACGACCCCCGGATCATGGGCCTGGGGCCCTTCGTCCGGGCGGACCTCATCCCGGACAAGCGCAAGGACATGATCAGCGCCCACCACCGGGTGATCCCGCGGCTCATGACCATTGCCCCGGCCTACTTCCGGAAGGCCGTTCTGGAGGAGGTTCCCTATCCTGTGAAGGGGTTCTACGGGATGTGCTCCAACCCCATGCTGTCTTATGCCGACAGCCGCCTCACCTGCGAGGCCTTCCGAAAGCTCGACTTCATAGCCGTGGCGGACGTCTTCATGACCCCCACGGCAGCCATGGCGGACGTGGTCCTGCCGGCGGCCACCACCTTCGAGATCAACGATATCGGCCATTACGGCATCGGCCACGGTTATATCCTGGCGCGGCCCAAGATCGTGGAGCCCCCGGAGGAGTGCTGGCCCGACATGAAGATCATGAACGAACTGGGCAGGCGGGTGAGCGACCCCGCGCTGTGGCATGATGATTACGAGCAGTTCCTGGAGGACGTGGTGAAGCCCGCGGGGCTGACCTATGCCCAGTTCGTGGAGAAGGGATACCTCAAGGGACCGGACCGGTTTGGATCCTGGAAGGAGAAGGGCTTCAAGACGCCCACGGGAAAAGTTGAGCTGAAGCTGAGCGTGGCGGAAAAGTTCCGCCTGTCGGCCCTGCCGGAGTGGAAGGGCCTGCCGGAAGAGGAGGATCCGGATTATCCCCTCGTCCTGACGAGTGCCAAGAGTGGGAACTACCTTCATTCCTCCTACCGATGGGTGGAGAAGATCCGGAAGCGGGAGCCCCGGCCCCTCGCCGAGATTCACCCGGAGACGGCGGCTCTCTATGGTCTGGCCGATGGCGACCCGGTGGTTATCGAGACGAAGTACGGGCAGGTGGAACAGTTGGCCCGCCTGACGGACGCCCTGATGCCGGGGGTGGTCTGCGCCGCCCACGGCTGGTGGTTTCCCGAGGCGGCCCCGGCAAGCCAGTACGACTGGCAGTCGGCCAACTTCAACATGCTCACCTCCGTCGGGAAGCTGGGAAAGGAATACGGCACACCGAACCTGAAAAGCATTCCCTGTCGGATCCGCAGGAAAAATTGACCGGGGAGGGGATCAGCCAGTCCATGGATGGCCAGGGTTGAAGGGAGCGAGTCGAGGCAAGGAATGAAAACCCCGGCGCCGTGGCCGCCGGAGGAGCGATATCAGGCGGGCGTTTTCCCCGGGCCGGCGGGCCCGGGGAAAACCCCTGCAAATCGTTCCGGTCCCCGGAGGCTTAGTCGAAGGCCATCTTTGTCTTCCAGACTTCCCAGACCCGGCCTACCAGGTCCGGACCCGGCTTCAGGGTCATTTTGCCGGGTTTCCAGCCCGACGGCGTCGCTTCCGTGCCCTTCGATTTCCGGACGACCTGGAACGCCTGGATCTGGCGGATGGACTCGAGGATGTTCCGGCCCACCGGCGGTGTCAGGACCTCGAAGCCCTGGATGATCCCGTCGGGATCGATGATGAACCGGCCCCGGGCCTCCACGCCCGCGTCCTCCAGGTAGACGCCGTATACGCTTCCCACCTTGCCCCCGCCGTCGGAGAGCATGGGGAAGGGAACGCCGCCCTTGACCATCTTTCCGAGTTCATGGTCGTTCCACATCTTGTGCACGAAGACGCTGTCGACGCTCATGGAGAGAATCTCCACGCCCAGCTTTTTGAACTCCGGGTATTTCTCGGCGACCGCCGAGATCTCCGTGGCTCAGACGAATGTGAAGTCGCCCGGATAGAAGCAGAGGACGACCCACTTGCCGAGATAGTCCGAGAGTTTCACCTCGATGAACTTGCCCTTCTGGTATGCCGGTGCCGTGAAATCCGGCGCCTTTTTGCCGACCGTCACCATCTGCTTCACCTCCTTCTGCCGGGGTTGGGGGGGGAGCATCTCCGCTCGCCTCGATCACCGCTTCGCCCACGGGGCCCCCCGTGGGCCGGGCACAGCCGACCTTCATTTCTTTCGCCATGGGAACCTCCTTTCCGGATTGATGCGGGTTGCCTTGTCCATCCTCACCCTTTTCGGGACTCACAACGGTAGGTCGTGGGCGGCAGAGCATGCAGCAAATGGAGGGGATCGCCGCCATGCGGGGTCCTTGCCGGGGAACACGGTCCATTTCTCGCAAAGCAAGGATATTCCCTATTCGCAAAATTCATGACATTTCGATTTCCGGATGTCAATGGAACTTCGGAGGAACGGCCTTGACAATGGAGTCCAACCGGGTAGTCTGAACCGGGACCGGACGAGCCGGTCGCCTTTCCGGTCGAGGGGAGACACCAGGGAATTGCAGAGGAGCCGCGGACATGGGACGTCGAAAAACCGGTGGTGATGAAAGGATTGCAACACCCAACGAGGCCATCCTGGAGAGCATCTCCGACGGTGTCTTCACCGTGGACATGGACTGGCGCATCTCCTCCTTCAACCGGGCCGCCGAGGAGATTACCGGCGTTTCCCGCCGGGAGGCCATCGGACGGCCCTGCTCGGAGGTGTTCCGGTCCAGCATGTGCGGCGACGACTGTGCGCTTCAGAAAACCCTGAAAACAGGCAGGCCCGTCATCGGAAAATCCGGATACATCATCGATGCGGAGGGGAACCGCATCCCCATCAGCGTCTCCACGGCGGTGCTCAAGGAAGCAGACGGCCGGGTGATCGGGGGGGCCGAGACGTTCCGGGACCTCTCCGAGGTGGAGGCCCTGCGACAGGAGCTGGCGGGCCGGGTGCGGGTCGGCGACCTCGTGAGCCGGAGCCCTCTGATGCAGCGGGTCTTCGAGGTCATGCCGGCCATCGCGGCCAGCCCGAGCACGGTCCTCGTGCTTGGCGAGACGGGAACGGGCAAGGAGCTGATCGCCCGGACGATCCACGACCTGAGCCCGCGACTGGAAGGTCCCTTCATTGCCGTGAACTGCGGGGCCCTGCCGGATACGCTTCTCGAATCCGAGCTCTTCGGTTACAAGGCCGGCGCCTTCACGGGGGCGGGCAAGGACAAGCCAGGCCGCTTCGCCCTGGCGAAGGGCGGGAGCATTTTTCTCGACGAGATCGGGGAGATCAGCCCGGCACTGCAGGTGCGGTTGCTGCGCGTCCTTCAGGAGAAGACGTATGAGCCGTTGGGGGGAACGCGAACAGAGACGGCGGATGCGCGGGTGATTGTCGCCACCAATCGGGACCTGGCGGAACGGATGCGCACAGGGGGGTTCCGGGAAGACCTCTACTACCGGATCAACGTGGTACGGGTGGAACTCCCGCCGCTCCGCAGGCGCAAGGAGGACATCCCGCTTCTGGCGGATCAGTTCATCCAGCGGTTCAACCGGCTGCAGAGCAGGTCCATCCGGGGGATCACCGCCGAGGCCGTCGCCCTGCTCATGGCCCACGAGTGGCCGGGCAATGTCCGGGAACTCGAGAATGTGATCGAGCGGGCGTTCATCCTCTGCCGGGAAGGGCTCATCGGAATCGGACATCTCCCCGACGAACTGACGTCCCGCGGCGTCTCCGCGGGCGCTGAGGCGGATGTCCGCTCCGCCCACGAACTTCTCGATATCCAGGCGATCCGGGCGGCGCTGGAGCGGAACGGGTACAACCGCCTCGCGGCGGCACGGGATCTCGGCGTCCACAAGACCACCCTCTTCAGAAAGCTTAAGAAACTGGGAATATCCCTTCCAAAACAAGACGGCCGCTCCTCCCGGGCTGCCAAAGAGAAGCCCTGACGCAACTGTATCCCCTACGAACAGTAGCGTGCCTGATACTCCATAGTCCTTCCGCTTCATCCCATTCGATAAAAAAATATAAATAACGTCAATTGAATAACGGTCTTCTGCCCCCATGCATGGGGTTGGTACAAAGAATGCAATTCATCGTGACAAAAGGGAAAACGAGGCTCCGTATGAACGTGGCTTTTTCCTGCTGGAACAGACGAATCGCGCCGGTCTTCGACAATGCAGGGCAGATCCTGATCGTACAGGTCGAGTCGGGAAGGATCGTCAGGGAGGAGCAGCAGGTCCTGCCCGGGGATCTTCCGGTTCAAAAAGCGTTGCGTCTCGCGGAGCTGGGAATCGGAACGCTGGTATGTGGCGCAATCTCCAGGCCTCTCCACGGAATGGTAAACGCCTACGGGATCCGGGTGGTTCCTTTCGTGGCGGGCGACCTGCAGGAGGTTGTCCAGGCGTGGATCCGGGGCGGACTGAAGGGAGACGCCTTTGCCATGCCGGGCTGCTCCGGGAGGGGACGAGGCCGGTTCGGGCAGATGAGCGGCACATCCAGGGAGGATTGCACCATGAATGGAAGGGGCGGAGGAAGAGGTCAGGGCGGCGGTCGCGGGATGGGCGGCGCGGCCGGAACGGGACAGGGTCTGGGCCGCATGGGTGGCCGGAAGATGGCCGGACCGGCGGGCGAGTGTGTCTGTCCCCAGTGTGGACACCGGGAACCCCACCAGCGGGGCGTGCCCTGCTTTGAACGGCAGTGCCCGGAATGTGGCACCACGATGACCAGAGCATCATGAAACAATAGGAAGGAGGACGCAACCATGCCAAGAGGAGATGGAATGGGACCCAGGAGCCTGGGTGCCATGACCGGACGCTCAGCCGGATTCTGTGCGGGATTCGTTGTCCCAGGGTACATGAACCCGGTGGCCGGGCGGGGCGGCGGATTCGGAATGGGGTTCGGCCGAGGACGGGGTTTCGGTGGAGCCGGCCGTGGATGGAGAAACCGGTTTTTCGCCACCGGCCTGCCGGGCTGGATGAGGTTCGGCGGGTATGGAGCGCCGTATGGCTATCCGATGTCCGCGTCCGCTCCCGACCCCGAGATGGAAAGGAAGGCCCTGCGGAATCAGGCCGATGCCATGGAGTCGGAATTGAACAGGATCCGCAAGCGTCTCGCCGAGATGGATAGCGGAACGGCGGCCTGACAGCGGACCCAGGCGGCACGGAAGGATCGGCCGTACCGGCGGGTGAGCCGGTGCGGCCGGCGCAACGGATGCCGCTGCATACAAGGAGGAGCCATTCGTGAAGATTGCATTTTCCACATCGGGGGATGATCTCGGCGCACCGCTGGACGCCCGTTTCGGCCGTGCCCCGAAATTCCTCATTTATGACCTGGATACGGACACCTTTACGGTGATCGACAATCGGAAAACCATGGATTCTGCCCAAGGAGCGGGCATCCAGTCGGCACAGACCGTTGCCCGCTCGGGCGCAGGGGCCGTCGTTACCGGGAACTGCGGTCCCAAGGCTTTTCGCGTGCTTTCCGCGGCGGGAATCCGGATTTACACGGCCGGTGCCTCGAACGTCCGGGAAGCCCTGGATCTGTATCGTGCCGGAGGCCTGACCGAGGCGGATGCCGCCAACGTCGAGGGACACTGGTCGTGAGAGGCGTTGCCGGGAAAGGCCGTTCAGGGTGCCGGGCCGCAGGCGGCCGGAGCGGCTGCCGGGATTGCCGTGTCGGGAAAACGCCGGGGGGTGCGGAATGATTCTGGCCATTGCATCCGGAAAGGGCGGTACCGGCAAGACAACGGTGGCGGTCAATGCGGCCAGGGTTCTCGATTCGGAAGTACTTCTCCTGGACTGCGACGTGGAGGAACCGAACGCCCATCTCTTTCTGCCGGGTACTGTCCGGGAGGCAGAACCCGTCAGCATCCCCGTTCCCGAAGTGGATGAATCCCTGTGCGACGGCTGCGGTGAATGCGGTTCCTTCTGCGAGTACCACGCCATCGTTTCTTTCGGAACACTGCCCCTGGTCTTTCCCGAGATGTGCCACGGCTGTGGCGGCTGCATGATGGTGTGCCCCCCGAGGGCGATCCGGGACGTCGACCGCCGGATCGGCGTGATCGAGACGATCCGGGCCGGCAACATCACCCTGATCCAGGGGCGCCTCGATATCGGCGTGGCCATGGCACCCCCTCTCATCCGGGCGGTGAAGGCCCGCATCAAAGACGGACTGCCCGCGATCCTGGACGCACCGCCCGGAACGTCCTGTCCCGTGATCGCCACACTCCGGGACGTCGACTTCGTCGTCCTGGTCACGGAGCCGACTCCATTCGGACTTCACGACTTGAAACTTGCCGTGGAGACGGTTCGGGAACTCGGGATTCCCTTCGGCGTCGTGATCAACCGGGTCGGAATCGGCGACGGCCGGGTGCACGCCTACTGCGCGGAGGAAAACATCCCGGTCCTCCTGGAGATACCGGACGACCGGCGCATTGCCGAGGCGTATTCCCGGGGGGAGCTTGTCGTCGAGGCTCTTCCGGAATACCGGGAACGCTTCCGAGAACTTGTTGAGAAAATCAGGCAGGGAAATATGAACAGGAGGTTGAGTCACTCTGACCTATGAATGAGAGTGCGACCGGCAAGGCGGGTCCGATTCCGCCCGTTGCCGGAACGCTGAAACGGAGGCAAACAGGGAACGGCATCATGAAGGAGATCGTGATCATCAGCGGCAAGGGAGGAACCGGCAAGACCAGCCTGACGGCGTCGTTCGCCGTGCTGGCGGACCGGCCGGTCATCGCGGACTGTGACGTGGACGCGGCGGATCTGCATCTGGTTCTCTCGCCGTCGGTGAAGGAGCGGCACGCGTTTTACAGCGGTCGCGAGGCGGTCATCCGGCCGCATGACTGCATCGGCTGCGGCCTCTGCCTCGACGATTGCCGCTTTGAGGCCGTGATGAGGACGGAAAATTCCTCCGGCCGGTCCGTGTTTGCCATCGATCCGGTTTCCTGCGAGGGATGCGGGGTCTGCGTCCGGTTTTGCCCGGCGGAGGCCATCGATTTTCCGGAGCGGCTCTGCGGGGAGTGGATGGTCTCCGAGACCCGCTGCGGCCCGATGGTACACGCCCGGCTCGGCATCGCCGCGGAGAATTCGGGGAAGCTCGTTACAACGGTTCGTCAGGAGGCCCGCCGCATCGCGGAGGAGGAAAACCGGTCCCTGATCCTGGTGGACGGTCCCCCGGGGATCGGCTGTCCCGTCATTGCGTCTCTGACAGGGGCGACGGAGGTGCTGGCCGTAACGGAGCCGACCGTATCGGGAGAGCACGACCTGGAGCGGCTGCTTTCGCTGACCCGGCATTTCGACATCCCGGCGGTGGTCTGCGTGAACAAGTGGGACCTGAATACGGCGATGACGGAGCGGATCGAGGAGAAGGCGAGAGGGATGGGAGCCCGGGTCTCCGGCCGCATCCGGTACGACCGCTCCGTGACCACGGCCCAGCTTCAGGAGAGGGCCGTTGTGGAGATCGACGCCCCCTGCGTTGAGGACATTCGAAGAATCTGGGAAGAGATTGCAGGATAGGGGAGACACCATGAGCCAACCGATTCAAATCACCATCCTGGTGGACAACCGGGCGGCACCCGGACTGACGGCGGAGCACGGCTTCTCGCTCTGGATCGAGACGGGGGAGCAGCGCATCCTCTTCGATACGGGGCAGGGTGCGGCCCTGGTGCCCAACGCCTGGGCTCTTGGCGTCGATCTGGCCGGGGCGGATATCCTGGTCCTGAGCCACGGGCACTATGACCACGTGGGGGGAATTCCCCAGGTCCTGCGAAGGGCCAGGAAGCTTGAAATATATTGTCATCCGGGTGTCGTCCTGCCCCGCTATGCCATTCACGACGGAGCGGCGAGGGCGATCCACATGCCGAAGGACTCCTCGTCGGCCTTGGACCGGTTCCCCCTGGAACGTCTTCACTGGATCCAGAACCCCGTATCTCTTCCAGGAGATGTCGGTCTCACGGGCCCGGTACCGCGGGAGTCCGGATTCGAGGACACGGGGCGCGCGTTCTTCCTCGATCGCGATGGCCGGCAGGCTGATCCCATCGAAGACGACCTCGCCCTGTGGATCCGGACGGACGAAGGGCTGGTTGTGTGCGTCGGCTGCTGCCACGCGGGCCTCCTGAACACCTTGAACTGCGTGCAGAAGCTGAACGGCGGAATGAGAATCCGGGCCGTCATCGGAGGGTTTCACCTGCTCCATGCCGGCCGCGAACGTCTCGACCGCACCGTGGCTGCACTCCTCTCGCTGGATCCGGACCTGGTGATTCCCTGCCACTGCACCGGCGAGCACGCGTCCGCCGCCCTGCTCGACGCCCTGGGAAGCAAGGGCAAGCCGGGATCCGCGGGAATGCGATGCCGGTTCTGAACGGAAATGCATGCGTTGCAGGAAAATAGCTGAATCATGAGAGGCAAGACGGAGAAGAGATCGGCTCCTTTTCACCGTTTCACCCGTTTCCGAGAAGATGTTCCGTTCCCTGGGTTGTCCATTCCTTCACCCTTAAAGAATTCTGAAAGAAAACGATGCCGGGCGTTCCGTGCGACGGACAGGGCAGGGTGCCTCCGCTGACGGCATGGAAGGAAGATCGGGGGCGGCGCACATTCCCATCAGCAACGAAAGGGGGGAGACGGTATGCAACTCTATATCATTCTGATGAACCTGACGGATCAGGGAGTCCGTACCGTGAAGGGGTCAACCCAGTTGATCGCCGACGCGAAGAAGAGCTTTGAAAGGAAAGGGGGGGTCGTGACGGGCGTTTATCTGACCATGGGAGAATGGGATTACGTCGCCATTTGCGAGGCCCCCAGTGACGAGGTCGCCATTAGTTTCGTGCTGGAACTCGGCGCCACGGGCAATGTCAGGACCCATACCATCCGGGCGTTCCGGCCGGAGACGATCGGAGAGATCGGCTTCGTCATCATCTGATGGCCGGTCCGGGCCGAAGCGGGAAACACCGGAATGCCGGGGAAGAAGTCCTGTTGAGCGTCTGTGCGCCGCTCCCGACAGCCCCTCCGTCCACTGCCGTCCCGCCCGCTACAGGGGATCTATGTTGCAAGGATCAATCCAAGGATCTCCCACCCGCCTTTTTTCAGAAGGGTCTCTGCCTGGATGACCTCGCCGGTGTTTTCAAACACGAGAATCCCCCGGTCTACCCGGTTGTCGGGGCCGGGGGATTCTTTTCGTGTCTGCTTTTCTTTCCAAAACGGAAAGAGGGCCACGGCGATCAGCCTTTTTTGATGGTGATGCTGTACACGCCACGATCCTCGCTGATTCCGGCGACTGTCCATCCCTTGCCTGCCGCCGCCCGGGAGACGTTTTCCTTCGAGGCGTCGCTGTCGACCAGGACAGTCATCTCGGTCGAGGTGCCTGCCTTGATCCCGTCAAGGGTCATCAGGACGGGCTGGGGACATGAAAGACCGCGGGCATCGATTGTTTTCGTCATGTTTTCCTCCTTGTCAGGCTATCCTTTTTCTCATGGTGAATCCGATGAACAGGCACACCGCAAAGCCGACGATGACCGCCGGGATTCCATAGGGGCCGACACCGGCAGGCGAGCTGGCCAGGCCGAAATTGTGGGCGATCCCGGCGCCGACGATCATGCCGACCACAAAAACGGCGGCGTCGCCGTCCCCCTCGCCGGACAGGAAAAGCTGGCGTCCGGGACATCCGCCGGCGAGGCAGAACGCCAGGCCCGACAGGGCCATCCCGGCGAAGTTCCACAGGTGCATGGTATGGGCGACGGGCTGTCCCTCAAATCCCGGCTTGAACTGGCCGACGATGAAATTGACGACAAAGGCGGTTGCGATCAGGGCGATGAACCCCGACAGGAGGTGTGTCTGCCGGAAGAGGACAAAGTCGCGGATGGCGCCCATGGTGCAGAAACGGCTCCGCTGGGCGAGGAAACCGATCGCGAGGCCGACGCCGAGAGACACGGCCAGGGGCGCATGCATGGCTCCCGGACCCTTCACGCTGTAGAAAAGCACCCCGCTTTTCGCTTCGCCGGGGACTTGGGGAAAGATCAGGAGCAGGCAGAGCAGTCCGATCATGACAAGAGGCAGCATCCAGCCCGCCGTGTGGTGGGTCTGCTGGCTGCGGCCCAAATTGTAGCCGCCCCTCAGGAACAGCGTGCCGATCCCGATGCCGGCGACGAGGCCGGCCAGGCCGAGGATGGCGTTCCAGTCACCGCCGGCCAGGCGCAGGGCCGCGCGCCAGGGGCATCCCAGGAACACCAGTGCCCCGATCATGGCGAACATGCCGAGGACGAACCGGACGATCGGCGCCGATCCCAGGCGGGGGCGAAATTCCTTGAATAGATACGAGGCAATGAGTGCCCCGAGGACGAAACCGATGATCTCCGGGCGGATGTACTGCACCACGTCGGCCCGGTGGAGGCCGAGCGCCCCGGAGATGTCCCGCTCGAAGCAGGCGACGCAGACGCCCATATTGCCTGGATTTCCCCATTTCTGCAGGAGCGGAGCCAGGATGCCGATGAGGATGCCGACACCAATGATGCCCCACCGCCCCGCGAACAAATTCTTGATTCCGTTCACAAGCGATTCTCCTTTTCACTCTGATCCATATCGGGTTGGGATGCGACGCCGCCCTGCAGGGTCATGCCGAGAGCGGATTCCACGGTTCCGGCATGTCCGGCTGCAGCGCGGCAGCCCTTCGATCCGATGCTCAGGGCATCGTCAACGGCGAGCTAAGGCGGAAGGCCACCCGAACGAGTGGTCGTGATTTTCTGGAAATGATCGGATTGGGTTGGATTCCGAAGATCCAATCGAGCCTCCCTGCCGTGCCTTGCCGCATTCTCCGCGGCATGACCGGGCAGGGGGCCGACCGGTTATGGGCGGAAAAGCGGAGGAGCGGCGTTTTCGGAGAACCGCCCGGGTTCTCTTTCAGCGCCTCAAATTAACGGGGTGAAAAACAACGGATATCGCATGGTTTTCTCTTTCCTCGGTGTTGCGATTAAAATTCCCCTTGGAAGCGGACCCGGCTTTCCTTTCTGCCGGCCGCGTTTCCGGTGGCGGAGAAATAGCACAAAAGGTGCGTAATGGAAACCCTTTCCCTTTTTCCCGCTATGCCGCCGGGAAGGGGATCTCTCCCAGGGCCATCCGGCACAGGTCGGTCACATAGATTTTCGTCAGCCCCCTGGCCGCCGCGGGCTTGCGGAGCACCCGGTCGCACATAGGGCAGAGGGTCACGATCGCCTGCGCTCCAAAGGTGACGGCGTCGTCGATGTTTCGGGTGGCGATCTCCCGGGCGAGATCCGGGTACACCCGGGCGAACGCCCCGGTGCAGCAGAGCGCCTCCTCCCGGTCATACCGGCGGGCCACCCGCTCCACCCCGATCAGCTCGAAGATCTCATCCAGGAACGTGTCCTTGGCCGGGGTGTACCGGGAGGCACAGGGGCGCTGGTAGGCGACCTTTTTTCCGAGGGGCGTGATCCGGCCCCGGTGGTCGCGAAGGAAGTTCCTGATGTACTCGTACAGGTGCATGTACCGGAACGGCGCTGTGATGCCATAGTCCCTGATCTTCGTGTCCACCATCGCATAGCAGTCGTCGTGGAGGAACACGATGTCCTTTCCCAGGGCCGCCAGGTTGTCGATGAACCGTTGGGCGTGCTGCTCCACCGGGCTCTCCTGGCCGATGTGGACATATCCCACGTAGCAGAAGTAGTCGCCGCCCTTGACGAGGGTCAGCCCCTGGAACAGTTCTCCGTCCAGGGCCCCGGGCGGCAGGCTGCCCTCCATGACGCAGATCGACAGGGCCGGCTTGTCGGCGTCTCCCGGGATCACCGACGCGGGAAGCGTTCCCGCGAGGGCGAACATCTGTCCCGTCTCCGGCGGTGCCGGGAAGGACTTCTTCTCTTCCATGGCCCGCAGGATCAGGTCGAACGGATCCGCCCCTGTGGGGCAGTATTCCCGGCAGGCGCAGCAGGTGACGCAGCGGTGCAGGATCTCCGCGTCCCTGCCGTCCATCAGGGCCTGAATGTTTGCCGCCGCCTTCTCCCGGTCGTACTCGACGTACAGGCACCGGGTCAGGCAGTCACCGCACAGATCGCATTTCGCTGTATCCCACATGAATTCTTCTCCCTTTTCCACGCCGCCGGGACGGGCATGGCGTCCTTGCGGCTTCATCCATCACCCGGCAGCCCGGCGGAGCCATCCGCCGGGCCGCATCCAGTGGTTTCTCTTCCCCGGGAGGGACGTTCTTCCGTCACACCGCGAAGGTGAGCTTTGTTCCCGACATGTTCAGGATGAAGGCGTCCTTCATCTCCTTCTCCATCTCCATGATGGCCTTCCGGCCCGTGCAGTGGGTGGGGATGACGTAGGCGGGGTTGATCTTCTTCAGCTCTTCCGTGGTCCGGCCGATGATGGGCTCGAAGAGGGGGCCGCTCAGGTGGAACCCCCCCATGACGACATGGACCTTCTCCATGCCTGTCACCTCCCGGGCATAGCGGGCCGTGTTGACGATCCCCGAGTGGGCGCAGCCGGAGAGGATCACCAGCCCTTTGCCCTTCAGGTTCATGACGACGGAGGTGTCGTCCTCGATGGCATCCCACTTCTCCTCGCCTCCCTCCTGGCAGTAGGCGATGGGGAACCCCTTCTCGAAGTCCGTCCGCCGGGGGACCTCGCCCAGGAACAGGACGTCCCCGTCCAGGAGGGGCCGCGGCTCCTTCGACTCCACGACCTTCAGCCCCGCTTTCTCGACGGTTTCGCGGTCGAACTTCGGGAAGTGAATCTTGAACTCCGGGGCGATCTTCAGGTAACGGGGCTTCTTGAAGACCGACGGGTGGACCGTCAGTTCGAGCCCCTTCTTCCCGATCATGGCCATCATGTCGCTGAACCCTCCCGTGTGGTCCGAGTGCCCGTGGGAGAGGACGATAGCCTCCACCTGGGACAGGTCGACCCCCAGGACGCGGGCGTTGTGAGCTGCGCCGATCTCGGAGAAGCCGAAGTCGAACAGGAGCGTCCGGGTCCGGTCTCCCGTCGTGGTCTTCACCACGGCGGAGAAACCGTGCTCCGCCAGAATGGAGCTCTTGAACTCCATGTCCTTGAGGGCCGTGGCGCGGTTCACCACCGCGGTGTTGTCCATGGCAGTGATTTCGATGTAGTTGTCCTGGAGGGTAAGGATCTCCACCCGGTCCACTTCGTTGATGGGGATGGTCTTGCTCATCGCGTGCGTCTCCTTTTCGTAATGGTGATGGTATCGCGGGGACGGATACGATGTCTCCACCCCGATCTTTGAAACAAAATGGTTCCGCTGCTGCCGCTGCGGGACCCGCCTCAGGCGGGCTTGTCCTCAGGCAGGGTTTCGCCCAGGGCAAGGCGGCACAGGTCGCTGATCATGTAGTTGGCCATGCCGGCCCCCTTTGCTTTTTTGCTCAGGGTCCGGAAGCACATGGGGCAGAGGTACAGCATCGCCTCGGCGCCATGGTCCTTTGCGTCGGCGATGTTCCGGTCCCGGAAGGGCTCGAAGTTCTTGCCCCGGGGGAAGAGCTTCAGGTTCGGTCCCGCCAGCTCGACGCCGCAGCAGATGGCGTTGATCCCGTCATACTGACGCTTGACCCGTTCCACGCCGATGAGGTCCAGGATCTCGTCCAGGAAGGGGTCCTTTTCCGGGGTGTACCGGGAGGCGCAGGGCCGCTGGTAGGCGACCTTCATGTTCAGGGGCTTGATGTCCCCTCTGTGCTCCTTCAGGTAGTCGCGGAGGTACTCGAAAATGGACACGGGACGGAAGGGGAGTGTGACGCCGAACTCCGGGGCCATGCCCTTCAGCACGGCGTAGCAGTCGTCGTGGACGAAGACGATCTCCTTTGCGCCGGAGAGGGCGAGATTGTCTACCAGTCCCTGTAGCCTGTCCCGCATGATGGACTCGTCCCCCATGTGGGCGAAGAGGACGTTGCAGAAATAATGGCGCCCCTTCAGAAGGGGAATCCCTTCAAAGAGCCGTCCATGGAGCGCCCAGGGCATGCTGCCTTCCATGACGCAGAGGGACATGACCCGTTCGGCCGGGGCGATGGCCTTGGGGGTTCCCTCCGCCTTGAAGCGGTCGGCCATCTGGGCCTTCAGGGCGGGATCGGTGAAGTTCCCCGCCTCCTCCATCTTCCGGAGGATCAGGTCGAAGGGCCTCGCATCCCGGGGGCAGTATTCGTTGCAGGCGATGCAGGTGACGCAGTCGTACAGCCAGTCGGCCTTTCCCTCTTCCACAAATTTCCGGAACGCCGCCGATCCGCTTTCCCGGTCGAAGGACAGGTAATGGCATCGCGCCAGGCAGTCTCCGCAATAATCGCACCGATCTTCATGAAACATGGTTGCCTTCCTCCTTTTCTATTTCATGCATTTCAGCTTTTCGCTGTGACTATGGCTCGCCGTCTTCCGCCGGTGCAAAACGCCGGTCCGACCTGTGGCTGGCGGCGTTTCCGGCCCGGTTCTCCAGCCAGCCCGTCTTCTCCGGAGACCGGACGTCGAAGGCCGGCACATAGGGCTTGATGTCCAGGAGCGGCGTCCCGTCGACCATGTCGACGTCCTCGATGTGGAGGATGTTTTCCTCGACCCGGACCAGCCGGACGATCGACAGGCCGATGGCGTTGGGGCGCCGGGGTGCCCGCGTCGAGAAGACGCCCCGGATCCGGTTGTCCAGGAAAGGTTTCACGCGAAGGGCGTATCCTTCGGAAAGATGGAATGCGTAAATTAGGTGGATGTACGAAAAGCCTTCGAGGTCTTTCAGGCCCTCCCGATAGGCCGGATCGATCACGGCCCGCCCTGGGATTCCTTTTGCACCGGTCGGCTGGATGGGCATGTCGGCAAGGCTGGAAAACGGCGAAGAGATGATGCCGATGGGTCGATAGGTCAGGCGGACCGCCATGGATCAAATATCCTTTCGGGCGATGTAGAACTGCCGCAGGTGGTACTCATTATAGTCCAGAAACAGGCGATCCGGGAAACATTTCCGGAGGACCGCCAGTTCAAGCCCGGACAGGTCGTCCGCCGTCAGGTGGCAGGACGTATACCCGGTGATGATGATATGGCCGCCCCGGCGCAAGCGCAAAAGGGCATTGCGGAGGATCGTCTCCGCCTGCTCCCGGGTGGTGATCTGCCGGTTCAGGAGTCCGCAGAAAACCAAGATGTCCAGGGTCTGCTCCCCCGGAAGGTCCATCTCGTTTCCGGCCTCGCCGACGCGGATGTTCGACAGGCCACGGCGCCTTGCCTCCTCGACATTCTCCGGATTGATATCGATTCCGCGGCATTCCAGGGGCCTTGCCGGAGCAAGATTCCGGAGCCGCCGCAGATCCGAGCAGCCGTATCGCTCCCATTCCTGTTCCACGGCCCGGATGGAGTCCTGAAGTTCCTGGAGCAGGTCCCCGCAGCCACATCCGATGTCCAGGAGGTTGTCAGGGGGCTCCCGGTTCGAGGGAGCCCGGGGCGTCCGGCATGCAGAACAGAAAACTTGCGGCTCCGCCGGGAGCCGTTTCCGGATCTCATCGACCGCCTCGATCACGGCCGGATGGATCTGGTTCCTGTAGATCGGAAATTCCGGGGCCTCGTCGAATCGGTCCCAGTCCATGAGGCGGGCGGTGTTCCGCTCCGGGACGATCAGTTCCACGTCGTTCGGATCCCGTCTTGACAGGTAGGAGACCAGCATCGCCTCCTCGTCTCGTTCCAAGGGATGGGCTGTGATGGAAGGCCAGAACCCGTCCGGTTCGATCGGGTCCGCGGTGTCGACCAGGGCCGCGATGGGCCGATAGGTTCCCGCGGGATCGTTTTCCTTCCACAACTGTCCCTGGAGAAAACAGAGATCCAGGAAGCGGATCACGTTGCACCAGATGAAGAGGAGATCTTCCCGCGGACGTTCACGGATCGAACGGATCGTCCGGGAAAAATTCGCCTCTGTCATCATGGGTGTACCCGTTCCCCGTCGTTCTTCCTCGCTTTTGCGAGGCTCCGGAGTGCCCTGCGAAGGGTTCTCACGGCCAGAAGTGCGCAGTGGCGGGAGTCTTCCGGCAGTCCGCCCAGGTAGTCCAGGACGGCCTCCGGATCGATCCGCACGCACTCCCAGAGCGTTTTTCCCGTTATCATCAGGGTAATGGCGGATGCAGAGGCGATGGCCGGTGTGCAGCCGTCCGTTCGGAAGGACGCGCCGGTGACCCGCCCGTCGGTGACAAGCAGGAAGATCTCCACGGTGTCTCCACAGGGGCCTGTATATCTGGCATACCCGTCGGGATCGGCCAGGGAGCCATAGTTTCGGGGGCTTGTCCCGTAGTCGAGGACCCGGTCGGAAAAACCCGTTCCGTGCCCGTCATGCCCGGCGATCGGGAAGCAGGGATCTTTTCCCGGTATTGCTGAAGTCATCGTCCGGAAACCGAGGCCCTCCTTCAATGATCACACAGGTTGATTCCCGTTGACAAGTTTCCCGCCATCCAGGCCTCGGCAAGCCGCTCCGGCTCCTCCGACGGGGCGCCGACGACGACCTGGATTCCCTTGGCTGCGAACAGGTTCTGTGCCCGCGCTCCCATTCCGCCCGCGATGATCACGTTTGCCCCCTGCTCCTGCAGCCATGCCGGAAGGACGCCCGGTTCGTGGGGAGGCGGCTGGAGGTCCGTGCGGCGGACAACGATTTTTTGGTCCCGGTCGGCCTCCAGAAGGGCGAAGGTGTCGCAGTGGCCGAAGTGGGCGCAGAGCCGGCCTCCGCTTATGGGAATGGCGATGGTGATGTTGGCGCTCATGAAAACTCCTTTCCTTGCCGCTCCATCAATGGAGCCTGGTTTTTTCCTTCAGGTCGAGAAGCAACCCGATGATCGGCTGGAAAGCCGCCGCCGCTTCGGTTCCGCTGTAATGGTAGACAAAGGGGGTGCCGCTGTCGGAGGCCTCGACGATCCTCGGATCGATGGGAATGCGTCCGAGGAAGGGGACGCCCATGGACCGGGCCATGTTCTCGCCTCCCCCCCGCTTGAAGATGTCGATAACGGTCTTGCAGTGGGGACAGGCAAACCCGCTCATGTTTTCGATCACCCCCAGGACGGGCACCTTCACTTTCCGGCAGAAGTCGATGGACTTGCGCACATCCGACAAGGAAAGGTCCTGGGGGGTCGTGACGATGAGGGCACCGCTGCTGTCGGGGATGAGCTGCGCCACCGAGAGGGGTTCATCCCCCGTTCCCGGGGGAAAATCAATAATCAGGTAATCCAGGTCGCCCCAGTCGACGTCGGCCAGGAGCTGCTTGATGACGCCCATCTTCAGCGGGCCGCGCCAGATGACGGCCGAGTCCTGTTCAGGCAGGAGGAAGCCGAGAGAAACAACCTTGAGGTTCTCCCCATAAACGGCGGGGGACAGCCTGGCGCCCGGCGTCATGGGCGGCGGTCCCTCGATGTGCAGAAGCCTGGGAATGCTGGGTCCGTGAAAATCGACGTCCAGGAGCCCCACCTTTTTCCCCTCCAGCGCCAGCGCCACGGCCACGTTTGCGGCCACGGTGCTCTTCCCGACGCCGCCCTTTCCCGACAGGACCATGACCTTGTGGCGGATCCGTATCATCTGCTTCCGCAACCGCTCGTCCATGTCATTGGATTCCTGATGATCGGGGATTCGTTTTTCGCTCCCCCCGCTGTTCTGCATAATGGACTGTCCTCCTTCGGTTTGTATCCTTGTCATCCGGCGGCGGCTGATTTCTCTCTGCCGGCCGATGCGTTTCCTTGCTCACTCCGTCTGCCGTTTTTGTCAACCCTGTTTTCGATTCTGTATGCCAGCGGTCCTGTCCGGCGGGACCTCCCCCGCCGTTGACAGCGCGGGGGAGGCTTGAGGAGGAAGGATGCTGCGAGATCGGAAGAGGGACACAATGATGACGGTCATGAGTCCGGCTTCTCAGCGCGAACGTTTCGGCGTCGGCATGGCGCATCACGTTTACCGGTTTCGGAGCGGCATCCGGGAAGGCGGTAACACTCCCGGTCCAGTCTGTCCTCGCGGAAGGCGTTGACGACCTCTTCCACGGGCCCCCGGACAAAGGAGACCAGCCGGATGCCTGAGGCCTCGACCCGGTGAGCAATGGATCGCGAAAGGGCGCCGCAGATCAGGACTTCGATCCCGAGATCCTTGAGGTGATCCGCACGGTGGAGCGGAGAGAGACCCTTCGGGAATTCCATCCGCTGAACCCGGTCGCCCCCGGGCAGGCTCTCTATCAAAACGATCTCGTCGGCCGCGTCGAATACGGTAGCGACGCGGCCGTTCCAGAACGGAACGGCAATCTTCATGGTCTTTCCTCGCTGGTCTCTTATCAGGAATTGTGCCAGAGGCGACCGAAACAGGATAAAAGATTGGAATGACTCGAAAGGCGGTGCATGGGGAAAACAAATAACCCTGGAAGGGGGTGCGTTATTGCAACCCTTTCCAGGGCGGTTCATTGCGGATCTGCACTCAGGGAACGGCCAGGAGCACATCCATCTCGGCGGGCTGAATGCCTGTAAAGGCTTCCTGTCTACTTCTCAACCGGCGCCGTGGGGTCGGCCATCCACTCCTGGGTTGATCCATCATACAGGCGGATGTTGCGATAACCGAGGAGTTCCCTCAGGAGGAAGGCCCAGGTGGGGCAGCACTGTCCCACGTCGCAATAGGTGACGACCATCCTGGATAAATCCTTGCCGATGGCGGCCTCCGCGATGGCGGCCAGTTCCTCGCGGGTCTTGAACGTTCCGTCCGCGTTGAAAGCACAGGATGTGGGCATGTTGATCGCTCCCGGGATGTGCCCTGCCCGGGGGATGCAGTCGAGCTTCTTCCGGCCGGAGAAGATCTCCGGCTCCCGGACATCCAGAAGAAGGACCTGCCCCATATGGGTCTTTACATATTCCGTGTCGGCGATGAAATCCCGCCGGAGTTTTGCCGTGAAGGGTTTCGATACGGGCTTCCCGGGCACGGTCGTCAGTTTCCTCTTCTCCCGGATCCAGGCGTCGATCCCTCCGTTCAGAAGCGCCACGTTCGGAATCCCGGCATACTGGAGTGTGCAGGCCACCCGGGCGCTCTGGTAGCTTTCTACGGGCGAGGCGACACTGCCTGTGACAACCACGAGGGAGTCCCTGCCGATGCCCACCTCGGAGATCATTTCCTGCAGATCGTCCAGTTCCGGGACCTCCGAGTACAGTTCGCCCTTTTTATAGGCCCAGGCGCGAAAAAACGAACTCACGGCCTTCGGGATATGGCCCGCTTTGTAATCCTCAATTTTTCTCACGTCCAGGACGATCAGCCGCGGGTTGTCCAGGTTGGCTTGAAGCCAGTCCGTCGAGACGATCGGCGGGATGTCCCGTGCTTCCGCCGGGACGGTGAATACAAGCAGAAGGAAGACCAGCGGAAGGGCTCTCAAAAAGTTTTTCTTGTTCATGATCCTCCTCCTTTCCCGGGTGAAACACCCATGAATAGACTAACACATTGTGTGCCACAGTTCCAGCCCATCCCCGGAGAAGTCCGCAGCAGGCGGAAGAGCGCGTTGAGTGCCGGATGCAGGTCCAGCCGGTTCGAGCAACGATGCCGCCGTAGGTTGCATTTGTGCAACCCGGCCGTCCTACCCCCGGCGATCGGGAGGGTGGATGCCGAGCGCCCGCATCTTCCGGAAAAGGGTGCTCTTGTGAATGCCGAGCTGCCTCGCCGATTTGATGCGGCTCCATCCGTTTCGCTGCAGGACGCTCATGAGAAAAGCCGCTTCCATCTGTTTCATCGACAGGGGCTCCGGGGGGCCCCCCGGGAGCCCTCCCGTTTCCCGGGTCCAGAGAAATTCGGGCAGGTGTTTAGGCAGGATCGGGCCCTCCTTGCAGAGGATGAAGGACCGCTCGATGATGTTCTCCAGTTCCCGGATGTTGCCGGGGAATCCGTGGGACATCAGGCAGGCCGTCGCCTCGTCGGACAGGCCCGGGATATCCCTGTTCTGCAGGGCGTTCATCTGGCGGATGAAGTGGTCCGCCAGATGAGGAAGGTCTTCCATGCGCTCGCGGAGGGGCGGCAGGACCAGGCGTACGATGTTGATCCGGTAATAAAGATCCTCCCGGAACTTCCCCTCCCGGACCAGGTCCTCCAGCCTCCGGTTGGTCGCGGCGATCATCCGGGCATCTGCCGGGACAGCCTCCACCGATCCGAGGGGTTCGTACACCTTTTCCTGGAGCACCCGGAGCAGCCGGATCTGCATCGCCGGGGAGATGTCGCCGATTTCATCCAGGAACAGGGTTCCCTTCTCGGCTCTCCGGAAGCGCCCCGGCTTGTCCCGCCTGGCGTCCGTGAACGCACCCGCCTTGTAGCCGAACAGCTCCGACTCCAGGAGGGTGTCCGGCAGGGCGCCGCAGTTGACTGCGACGAAGGGTCCGTTCTTCCGGGAGCTCAGGTTGTGGATGGCCCTGGCGAAAAGCTCCTTTCCTGTTCCGCTCTCCCCCTCCAGGAGGACCGTGCTGCCGCTCGCGGCCACATCGGGAAGGATGTCGAACAGGCGCTGCATCTGCGGACTCTTTGAAAGAATGTCTTCGAAGGAGTATTTCCCCCGGATCTTCTTCCTCAGGTCTTCTTCCACGCTGATGTCGCGAAAGGTTTCAACGGCGCCGATGGCGCTCCCGGCCTCGTCCTTCAGGATGGCCGTTGAGATGCTGATGGGGATCCGGCGGCCCGACGCGGTGATGATCCGGATTGTCCGGTTGATGATGGGGCGGCCGGTTTCCCGGGTCTGCTTGAGAAGGCAGTTTTTTTCACAGATGTCCGCCTTCAGGACCTCCCTGCAGAGCTGACCGACGGCCTCCCGGCGCGAGACCCCGGTGATCTGTTCGGCCGCCCGGTTGAAGCTGGTAATCCGCCAGTCGCGATCCACCGTGAAGACGCCGTCGGCGATGGAGTCGAGAATGATGTTTCCGGCCCTGGCCGCTGTAAAAATTGATTCCATGAGCATGCCGCTTCGAGAGGAGTGAATCCATCATAAGGAATCTCCTGACGGTTTTCAATCGCTGTTGTTCTTTGACGGCTCGTTTGCCGGACGGGAGAAACGCGGGCAAACGGTGCGGGACGGAGTTTATCGGCAGGTACGGTGCAAGTGGTGGGGGGAATTTAATCTGTCCGGGACGGCTTTTGGAGCGCCGTCCCGGACGGCTGGGAGTTATTTCGCCTGCCCGGGTATCTTCATCTGGAACTTCCCGTGGCAGTCGAGGCAGTACACTTTGGACGGACCGTGGGCCTTGTGGCAGACGGTGCAGGCGATCTCCCCCAGGTGGGACTTGTGGGGATTGCGATCCTTGAAGTCTTTAGGCTCGGTCTTCAGGGCCAGTTTCTCCATCGGGCCGTGGCAGGTCAGGCAGCGGGCGTTTTCCACCGTGTCGTCCGGTTTGGGGAGCGCCTTGCCGTGGCAGCTGGCGCAGGCCACGCCCTTGTCGGCATGGAGCTTCGCCGTGTATTCCTCCTTGGCCAGGGTACTGTAAATCTCCTTGAGCAGGTCCATGTCCTCCTTGGTCGGGGCTCCCCAGCTTCCCTTCACGCCGACCAGGCCGAAGCTCTTGCCGGGCGTCCAGGCGTGGCAGGTCAGGCAGTCGAGGCTTCCCTTCGGGGGGATGTGACCGGTGTGAATCTTGACGGAGAAGGGGCGCTTCTTCGCCTCGCCGCTCATGTCGGGGGCGTGGCACGCAAGGCAGGACGCCAGGTCTTTTCCCGTTATGGGGGGGTGAGTCTTTCCGACGACGGCCTTCAGGTCTGCGTGGCAGGAGCTGCAGGAGGCCCCGGCTTTTTTTGCCGCCCCGTCCGCGTTTCCCCAGGGCAGGGCGAGAAGGACCGCCAGGAACACAGGAAACAGGAACAGCAGGATATTTCTCTTCTTCATGGGTGACCTTCCTTGGGAAAGGGGAGCCCGCGGGGAATCCCCGCACGGGCTCCCCTGCAAGGGGGTTCGTTTACGCCTTGACGGCATTCACGCCGGCCACACGGCCGAAGGACACGCAGTCGGCAATGGCGTTGCTTCCGAGCCGGTTCGAGCCGTGGACGCCGCCGGCTACCTCGCCGGCCGCAAGGAGCTTCGGGATCACGGCGCCGAAGACGTCGATGACCTGGGCCATCGGATTGATCCGGATGCCTCCCATGCAGTGGTGGACGGCGGGCCACTGGGCGACGGAATAGAAGGGGCCCTCCACCAGGGGAATCATGACCTTCGTCATGGACTTGTTGAAGTCGGGGTCTTTCCCCGTTTCGATGTAGCGATTGTGGTCGTTGACGGTCTTCTCCAGGGCGTCCGCCGGGATGCCGAGCTTGCCTGCCATCTCGCGGATCGATGCGGCCTCGATGAACCGGCCTTTCTTCAAGCCTGCGTCCACTTCCTCGTAGGAGCCGCCCATCTTGAGGACCATGGCGCGGTTGAAGATGCTCCAGGTGGGCTTCATGTCGGCGCCCATGTTGATCTGCGCGAAGGCGCAGACGTCGCGCCGCTCCAGCTCGTTGACGAAGCGCTTGCCCAGCTTGTTGACGTAGACGATGCCGTATCCCGGGCCGTTGAAGGGATACACCGCCGGGGTGTCGAGGATGCTCGTTTCCGGCTCGGCGAAGGGGTAGAGCTGGATGAAGTTCATCTGGAGGGTATCGGCGCCGATGGCCTGAGCGAAGCGGATCATCTCGCCCGTCGCCCCCGGGTGGTTGGTGCAGCCGAAGGCGGCCACCAGCCGCGGGTTGTGGGCCATCCGCATTTTGAGATCCCGGCTGAATCCACCGGAGGCGAGGATGAGGGCCTTGGCGGCTTTGATGTTCAGAGTCCGGCGGCCACGTTTGACCTCCACGCCGAGGACCGGGCTCTTCGGATCGGCGTCCTTCCTCCAGATCCAGGTGACCTGTGAGTTCAGGACGATCTTGGCTCCCCGCTTCTCGGCGATCTTCCGGAGCGCCTCGGTGTATTCACGGCCCACACCGGCGACGGCCGAATGGGTCCGGTAAGCGGTGTGCCCGCCGGCCCGGGTGACCGTCGGGCGGATCTTGGCGCCGCCCTCGTCGATCATCCAGTTCAGGGCGTCGGCGGCGCCGTTGGCCATGACCGCGACCAGTTCGGGGATGTTGTAGTAGTCGCCCCCCTTGAGGGTGTCGTTGATGTGCTGCTGCGGGCTGTCTTCACCCAGGTTCAGTTTCTGGCGATAATGGAATTCGCTGTCCCAGGCCGCATAGACTCCGCCGTTGATGATGGAGTTTCCGCCGTAGGTGGGCATCTTCTCCAGGACGACGACCTTCGCGCCCTTTCCCGCAGCCTCTGCCGCCGCCGCCAGTCCGGCGAAGCCGGAGCCGATGATCACCACATCCCACGTTTCGTCCCACTTGGTCGGGAGTTTCTTGATCATTGCTTCCGCCGAACCGGGGACTCCCATGTTGAGGGCGAGGCCGCTGGCCGCCGCCGCGCCCATCGCAACGGCGCCCTTGAGAACCGAACGCCTGCTTACGCCCTTGCTCGCTGTCGCTTCCGTGTCTTCACGCTTCATCATTTGGATACCTCCTTGATAAGACATGGGGTGGTTCTTTTTTTTACCCTGTGGAGCCGATCACTCGACCGCATTCCACCGCCGATTCCCACCATGAATCGGGGCGGATCGGTGCTGAGGCGGCCCGATCTTCTGCCTGTCCTGGTTTTTCGTATGGGTTCCGGTGTGCCTCCTTTCACGGTCTGATCAGGATCTTCTATTTTAAAAAGGGTTGAGGGATTCGCAACAGAATCTCCCGCGCCCGTTTCAACTGTGCTTCGATCCAGGGAAGGATGCGCCCGGCGAAGGCCCGGACGTCCCGGTCCTGTCCCTGTTCCGCTTCCTTCCGGTAAAGGCGCTCGCTCTTTTCATGTTCGTCGATCATGAGGCTGATGTACTGGCGGTCAAAGCCCGCCCCGTGCTCCCGGGAGAGATAATCCAGCGTCCGGCCCTGCAGCGGATCGAGCATGATGTCGATGGAAATCTCTTTTTTCTGGGCCAGGGAGATGATGTTGTCCTGAATTTTCTGATTCTCCAGGATCATGTCTTTCCCGAAGTTCCGGATGTCTCCTCCTGCGGCCTGCGTCCGGGCGAGGTCTCCAAGCGAGATCTGCCAGAGGCTGTCCTTTGCCGCCTGCAGGAGAAACGACCGGTCCGGCTCCGGGAACGGATTGCCCCGATCCTGGGCGAAGGCGATGCCGAAGATCATAAGGACCGGCAGCATGCCGTAAATGATCCATTTTACCGTTCCGGCGATCTTCATCGTTCATCCTTTCCAAATGCCCGGCTGCCGGAAGGAGGCGTCCCCCTTCGTCAGTACGGGGCTGAATGCGAGCGGTGTGATTTCCAGTTCACCGTGTATGCCCGTGCCAGTTCCGGTGATTCTATGATCAGGAGGTTTTCGCCGTTCATCTCGTCGGAAGATGTGGAGAAGTTCATCGACCCCGTGATGACCGTCCGGCCGTCGATGACGATCACCCGGTCGTTGGCGCTGGCGTGCGCTCCGTCCAGGAAGACGGGGACGCCCGCATGGACCAGTTGCACCGCCGGAGTCAGGCCTTCCTGGCGCTCTGACTTGTCGAGAATGACCTGAATCCGGACGCCCCGCTCATGGGCGTCCAGGATGGAGCGGGTGATGGCGGGACTCAGGAGGGTGTGGGCCTGGACCAGGATCTCCGAGCGGGCAGTGTCCAGGGCCTGAACGATCCCCGATGTGGCGTTCCCCCGGGGGCTGAAAAAAACCCGGACCGGCGTGTCCTTTCTGAGGATCAGCTCCGCCGCGATGGCTGTCCCGGGACCGGCAATGCATGCGATGATAAGGAAAAGCAGGGGCTTCCGCAGGTGAGAGCGGCAAGATGCCGGTTTTTGAAAGCGGCTCATACGGAACATGACACGTCCCAGGAGCGAAACGGCATAAAGCCGCTCCGGCAGGTTTGTGATCGGTTGTGGACGAAAAACCCGGGAGACGCTTCGAAAGAAACCGGAAACCGCCTTAGATGTTCCGACTCGCTTGACGCGCGAAATTTATACTACATTTCCAAGGACAATGGCAGTTTTTTTTCGGTTCCTCCGGATTGCCGCCGTTGCCGATCGGGAACCGGATCCATGTTTCGGGCCGGTCGCTTCTCTCTCGGGCTTTTCGACCCTGCGGGCACAAGAATGCCTGAACCGCCGCCGGCGGGCAATGGGGATAACCCCTACTTTTGCGGGGGAAAAGCCCTGAATCGGACGGCTCCCAGACATCCGGAAAGTTGTGAATTCCCGTGTTTGACAGGGGAGAACCGGTTTGTTAAGATCACCTCACGTTGATCAACCACCGTGAGGGCCCTGCCATGCGATGGCTATTCAGACCGTTTTCGATCTGCCTGCCCTTGATTTTTTTTGCGGCCCTGGCCGCCCATGCAGCCCAGACAAGCTCCTGCGTGACTTGCCACACCAATCCGTCGATCATGAAGTCCATGGTCAAGCCCCCCTCTCTGGAAGCAGCGGGGGAGGGGTGAGCGGGAGCGCCTCCGCCGGTCAAGGCGGAAGAATATTATAAAGGGTACGTGGTGGACAAGGACCTCATCGGGAAGGACGTCCACCTGAAGCTTCCCTGTAAGCTCTGCCACCAGGGGGATGACAGTATCGTCTCCAAGGACAGGGCGCACAAGGGTCTCGTCAGGAAACCCTCCGACATGCTTCAGAAGTGCGCCATGTGCCACCGGAAGATCACGGAGACCTATGCCAAATCCCTTCACTACACCACGGCGGGTCAGCGGGAAGGAGTCAAACCCCGCTTCTCTCCAGCGGAATTCAAGGTCTTCGAGGAGAAGGTCTTTGAGAAGTCCTGCCGGAGCTGCCATGCCTCCTGCGGTGACTGCCACGTCAAGTCGCCGCCCGTTTCCGGGATCAGCCTGGGATTGATCAAGGGCCACAAGTTCGTGAAGAAGGACGAGGGAAAGACCTGTGCGTTCTGCCACGGGGGCCGGGTCTATCCCGAGTTTACCGGCGAGTTCGGAGGCTCGCCGGATGTGCACTACCAGAAGGGGATGATGTGCATGGAGTGCCACAAGAAGGCGGAAATGCACGGCGACGGGACCGCGTACAGGAGCAAGCAGGAAGTGAAGGACCGGCCGGCCTGCACGAACTGCCACAAGCCGGCGAAGAGTCCCAGGCTGTACGTCCGGGCGGCACACGAAGGGCACAGCGACAAGGTGACCTGCTACGGCTGCCATTCCTCCGGACAATACAGGGACTGCAGCGATTGCCACGGCGGTCACTCCAAGTCGTCATCCGCCTTCCGGCTGGGCCTCAGCCCCCGGGACCCGAAACGCCTGACGACCCTGCGGCTGATTCCCACCGTCCGCAACACATTTGCCCCAGCCGGCCTCAAGATGGAGCATTTCGATGCGCTTCCCAACTACTGGGACAGCCCGGTTCACAACATCCGGAAGCGGACGGACCGGACCCGGAACTGCGACGCCTGCCACGTGGAGAAGGCGGGCTTCCTGACGAAGGAGCAACTGATCAAAGATGGCTCCCTGGCCAACCAGGGACTGATCTGTCCGATCAGGCCGATCAAGCAGTAAGAATCGATAAAGGAGGATGACCGATGAAGAGAAGGAGCGTGCTGTTGGCCGTCATGATGGTGGCCCTGCTGCTGCCCCTGGCGGCCTGGGCCCAGGTTCTGGATCCCATCGTAACAACCGACTGGCTGGAGAAGAACCTGGCCAACCCGAAACTGGTGATGCTGGACCTCCGGAAGGTCGAGGAATATAAGGCCGGCCATATCCCCGGGGCGGTCAATTCATTCTACGGGACCTGGGCGATCAAGAAGGGGGATCTCCTGAACGAGCTGCCGCCGCCGGATGATCTGGCGGATGCGATCGGCGGCGCCGGGATCGGATTGGACTCCTGGGTGGTCCTGATCGGAAAGACAGCGGCGATGCCGGACCGCTTCGACATGACCCGGGTGGCCTGGACCCTGAAGTATATGGGCGTCGACCAGGTGGCGATCCTGGACGGTGGGCAGGACAAATGGGTGAAGGAGAAAAAGGCGCTTTCCCAGGACATGGTGAGGCCCAGGGCGAAGTCCTTCAAGGCAAAGGTGAACAAGGGGCTCTTCGTTTCCAAGGCATATGTTGCGGAAAAGCTGGGGACAGCCATGATCGTCGACGTCCGCGGACCTGCCTTCTTCGAAGGGAAGGAGAAACTGCCCTTCGTTCCGAAGACGGGGCGAATCAAAGGAGCCGTGAACCTGCCCGTGGGCGCGCTCTTCACGCCGGAGGGGCTCTACAAGCCGAAAGATACCCTGGCCGCTCTTGCTTCGAAAGCCGCGGGGCTGGACCTCGACCGGGAGATCATCCTCTATTGCGACACCGGCAAGACCTGCACGTCCTGGGCCTTTGTCATGTCGACCATGCTGGGTTACAAGGATGTGAAGGTCTATGACGGCTCCTTCATGGAATGGGCGAAGGATCCTTCCGCCCCCATGGAGCCGTGAACTCGTTGTAGAAAAGCCCGTCCGCCCCGGCCGGGACGGACGGGCCTTTCAACCCCCGATCATGGGAGCGGATGCGGATCCGCCATTCGCGCCGCTCTCCTCGTTTGACGGAATGGGAACCGGATCATGAAGCAGCCGACCACATTCCAGGTACCTCCTGTCACGACCGCCCTCCTGTTCTGTGCACTGGTGTTCATTCTGACCGCGGCCTCCCCGGCGTGCGCCAGGACTCATCCGGACGTCTGGCTGAGAAACGAGCAGGGCGACCGGATCACCCCCTCGGAGAATCGGGCGGACGCCTACAGTCCGAAGCGGACCTGCGGGGCCTGCCACAACTACGACACGATCACCTCGGGGTACCATTTCCAGCAGGGCTTCGACGAGATGAGCGACCGCCACGATCCGAAGAGGCCCTGGATCCTATCCCCGGGCATGTTCGGGAACTGGTCTCCCTTTGCCGCCGCCGGACGGGTTGCCCGGAAGGCGAATGGCAGCGCCCGGGAGATCGACCTGTCCACGTACGACTGGATCGGCGGTTACGGAAAGCGGAACCGAAAGGCCGGCGTCGAGTCCGTGGCCTGCGGCTGGTGCCATCCCGGAGGCGGTCCCCTTGAGTACGGACGCCGGGCCGATGGACGTCGCAACCTGACGGCGAATCATATCGAGGCGGAGCGGTCCGCGAAGGTCCCTCTCGACGGCGACTACTCTTCCCACCTGACGCCGGACGGCCGGAGCCATTTCCGCGAGAGCGGCGTCCTGGAGGCGGACTGCCTGATCTGTCACCGGAAAGGATATCGGTTCGACGACCGGAACGAGCAGATCAACCGCCGGAATTACCGCTGGGCCGCCACGGCGGGCGGCGGCCTCGGGAAGATCAGCGGATCCGTCTTCACGTATGCGAATCCCGGGGCGGGACCGGAAGCGAAGGCGTTTCTCCCGGGGACATGGAACTTCACGAAACGGCCCGTTGCGGATTATTCCTGGAGCGACGGGCGCCTGTTCACAAAGGACGGCCGTCTTCGCGGCTCCGTCCTTTCCCGGGCGGTAGAGCGGGACAATTGCCTGGCCTGCCATCGCGACGGAGACGCCAAGAACACCGGAACGATCAACGATGCTCACCATGATGCACATGCCGCGGCGGGCCTCCGCTGCACCGACTGCCATCCCCTGGCGGGAAAATCCAGAGCGGAGCGACTCCGGCACCAGATCGCCAAGGGATGGAATCCGGCGGTGTCCGTCCGGAACGACCTGGACGGGCAGGGCATGAAGACCTGTGCCGCCTGCCACTACGAAGGGAAGTACCGGCCTTCCCGGTCCGGAATGCCCGCGGCGGCCAGGGATCCGCAAGGCACGCACGAGAAAAGGTTTCCCCGGGGCTCCTTCCACTTTTCCCTCATCGCCTGTACGGGATGCCATGCCGCGGAGCGGCCCGCCCGGGGGATGGCGCTGCTCGACATGAGCACGGGCCGGGAGTCCGGGTTCACGGCGGATGTCTTCGATCTTGCCCTTGTCCCGGCGGACTATGGCCGGCAGGCCCGGAATCCGTGGCTTCCCTGGCAGGCCAGGGGCCGGTCGGGCGAGGTGTCCCGTGAGAAATACCTGTCTCATGTTCCGAAAATGAAGGCCTGGTACGGCGAGCAGATGAAAAATGGGGAGATCCGCCCGATTCCGCTTCGGCATGTCCGCCGGGCCGCGGGAGAGGTCCGGGGCCTGACGACCCTGTCCGTGAACGGTGCGGATGGGAAAAAGGTTCGTCTCCCCGCCGTCGTTTCCGATGCGGACATCCTCGGGATGCTCCAGGTCCTTGCGAAGAAGGGGTTCCGGAACGTGGTCTTCGTCTCCGACCGGATCTACCGTCTCGAGGGAAAGGGGATCGCGGCGGCACCCCTGGCCGATGCGGTGAAGACCTATCCGGTGGAACACGGCATCGCTCCCCTTACGCAGAAGAAGACCCTCGGTGCGAAGGGCTGCACCCAGTGCCATGACGATGCGGCCCCTTTCTTTTCGAAAATGCAGCTGAAGAACCCGAGGGGGTTCCTCAAGGATGACTATCCGAACCTGAAGGAGCCGAACGCGGCTCCCCAGATGAGCGAATGGGGGTTGACCCGTGTTCCGTCCTACTGATCCCGGCCGCCGTGTATTCCGGATGTTCCTTGTCAGGCTCATGGGATTTGGCTTCTTCGGCATGATCGTCTGTTTCGTCCTGCTGACGGCTGGAACCGCTGCCGGTTCTCAGGCTGCAGGGGCTGGCCAGGCGACCATCGGCCCGGCGGACCTGAATCGCCTCCTCGGGGAAGGAGGTGTGACGGTGCTGAATGTCATGAGCCGGATCGAGTGCATGGACAGCCGGATTCCCGGTTCGGTCTGCCCCTCCGCTGGAGAGCCGGCGGAGCAGCTGGCCCGGCTCGCACCGGACCGGAGCCGCCCGCTGGTTCTCTACTGCGGGATTCCGGGATGTCCCCGGTTGGAACCGTTCATGGAGGCGGCGCGGTCTCTCGGGTACACAACGATCTCGGTGCTCAAGGGAGGCATGGCCGCCTGGAAAGAGTCCGGCTTTGCCGTCGAGTCTCCCTCGCGGATTCCCCGGAAGCCCATGCCCGCGGTCCGGCCCGCCGCGCTCAAGGGCTGGCTGGAGCAGAAGCGGCCCCTGACGGTCCTCGACATCCGGACCCCCGGTGCCTATGAGAAAAACCACATCGGAGAAGCCGTCAATATCCCACTCGAAGCGCTTCACGAGCGCTATCCGGAAATCCCCCTCGACAGGCCGGTTCTCGTCGTGGACGACCGGGGCGAGCGGTCTTTTCTCGCGGCGTCGTACCTGCGGAGAAAAGGGCTCGATGCGTGGCGCCTCTTCGGAGGGATGCGGCAGTGGCAGGCGTTTCTCGAACAGGAATCGAAATCCCGGGGCAGAAAATAGGTAGAGCGATGGAACGATTATTTTGCTGGCTGCGGCGACACGGCGCGGACCTGTTCGCGGTGGTTGCATGCCTGGCCCTTTTTTTCACGGCGGGATCCGGGCACGCCCTGGTTTCTTCCTCGACCTGCGTGGGATGCCACAGCGGCGGGCCGTTCCAATCCCGATATGCCGCGTCCGCCCACGGGGCGAACGCCTGTACGAGCTGCCACCGGGGGATCACCGACACACGCCGCCACATGCGGGGTGAGGAAAGGCCGACACCCGTTGCCTGCGGCGACTGCCACGGGGAAGTCGCCCGGGCGTTCGGGAAGAACGTTCATTTCCTCCGGGAGAATTTCCAGTGCGCCGACTGCCACGGGGAGATTCACGGGCTCCGGAAAACGGAAGGGAGTGTCAAGAAGGCCATCGTCGAGGACTGCTCGCGATGCCACAGCCGGGATGAGTACGTCTCTGCAGGACACGCCGGGGCGGTCCTGAAGGGCAACGAAGACGCCGCCTCCTGCGCCGACTGCCACGGGCTCCACGACACCAGGGCCTTTCATGCGGCCGGTGGCGCACATCCGAAAGAGGCGCGGACGCATTACACGGAGCGGTGCGTGACGTGCCATGCCGATGCGGACCTGGTGAAGCGGAACAGGCTGCGGTCGAATGTCGTCGCTTCTTACGAGCAGACATATCACGGCAAGGTCCGCGACGCCGGCTATCCGTCCCGGGTCGCGGGATGCGCCGACTGCCACAGGGGGCACGACATCCTTCCCAAGACGGACCCCAAATCCGGTCTCCATCCCGCGAACCTCGAGAAGAGCTGCGGCGCCTGCCACCGGGGATTCCACCCCCGCTTCGCGTCCTACATCGCCCACCCGGATTACCACGACCGGGAGAATTATCCCGCCCTCTACTGGGCCTTCATCTTCATGGAGATCCTCCTGGGAGGGGTGTTCATCTTCTTCTGGACCCACACCGCCCTGTGGTGGCGGAAGGTCTACTGGGAGAAGCACCGGCGGGAAAAGGAGGGCCTCCTGCCGGAGCAGTGCTTCCCGGGAACGGACGGCCACGTTCAGATCCAGCGCTTCCGTTCATGGGAGAGGCTGATGCACGTGATCCTGATCATCTCGTTCTTCACGCTGATCCTGACGGGATTCCCCATCAAGTACCCCTCCGTGGCCTGGTCGAAATTCCTGCTGGGGCTTTGGGGAGGCAGCGAGGTGGCCGGATTCTTCCACCGGCTGGCGGCCTTTGTCCTGATCGTCATGGTGACGATCGTGGCGATCAAGGGCCTGATCTATTTCTTCCCCAAAGGGCAGGGCGCGAAGGGCCTCGTCGGCCGGGTGTTCGGTCCCGAGTCGCTGGTTCCCAATCTCAAGGACATCCGGGACATCCGGGACATGTTCCTCTGGTTTTTCAACCGGGGCCCCATGCCGAAATTCGAGCGCTGGACCTACTGGGAAAAATTCGACTTCTGGGCGGTCTTCTGGGGCATGTTCGCCATCGGAGTCTCGGGCCTTCTCCTGTGGAAGACGGAATGGTCCTCCTGGATCGTTCCCGGCTGGGTCCTGAACGTGGCGACCCTGGTCCACTCCGAGGAAGCGCTCCTGGCGGCCCTGTTCATCTTCACGGTCCACTTCTTCAACACGCATTTCATCCCGACGAAGTTCCCGCTGGACCGGCTCATTTTCTCGGGAACCTATACCCTGGACGAAATGAAGGAGCAGCGTCCCCTGGAGTATGAGCGGGTCGTGGCGGAAGGGAGGCTCGATGGCCTCAAGCGGGAGCATCCCGGCCTGCCTGTAAAGCTTTTCGCCGCCGTCTTCGGCCTGGGGAGCCTGCTCTTGGGCCTTCTTCTCACTGCGCTCATCGTCTGGGCGATGCTGGCGCCCTGAAACGGTGCGGCGTGACCGGACGAGCTACGTTCCGGAAAGGAGGGAACCGCCATGACGTTCGACCATATCCTGCTGGAAAAATGGGATGCCGTATCCGTTCTCCGCATGAACCGGCCGCAGTCCCTCAACGCACTGAGTACGGGCCATCTGACGGACATCGTGAAAGGGCTGGAGATCTGCGCCGAAGACGACGCGGTGCGCTGCGTCGTTCTGACGGGGCAGGGGCGCGCCTTCTGCTCCGGCGGGGATATCGGTGAGTTCCGGGATTCCCTGGACACGAATCCCTCGGAGCCCCTCCGGCAGATCATCAAGCTCCTGAACATCGCCATCCTGACCATCCGGACGATGCGCAAACCCGTCCTCGCCGCCATAAACGGGGCCGCCGGGGGAGCCGGCATCAGCCTGGCCGCCGCCTGCGACCTGCGCCTCTGCGCGGCCTCGGCCCGGTTCCGGCAGGCCTACACAAGCCTGGGGCTGGTCCCCGATGGGGCCTGGGCGCTCCTGGTTCCGCTCCTGATCGGGTTTTCCCGGGCCAACGAGTTGATTTTTCTCGACACGGTCTTCGACGCCCGGCAGGCGCTGGAGTGGGGGCTCGTCAACCGCGTTGTGGAAGACCCGGAGCTGGAGCGGGAAGTCCATGAACTGGCCGGTCGCCTTGCCCGGGGTGCCACGACGGCCTTCGCCATTGCCAAGGAGAACATGAACCACTCCATGATGGATCTCCTGGAGAGGCAATTGGAGCGGGAACGGTCCGGGATGATCCGGGCGGGCAAGACCCTCGATTACCAGGAAGGGGCAAGGGCGTTTTTCGCCAAGAAGATGCCTGAATTCACTGGAAAATGAGACGACGGCGGAGATTTCCCCGACAGCCGGCGAAGCCGCTTCGCCGATGAAGTGGTGGATCCCGAAGGGCTCAGGGAAATGAAGGATTGCGCCCGTTTGCCGTTCTCGTCTCTTGCCTTGCCGTTCCGCCGATGATAAAAAAGAAGCCATTCCCGAGGACTCTGCCGGACAGGACGGGCGGATAGTCGGGAACTTACAATCACACCGGAGGTCCGCCCATTGGGCATCAGAAACAACCCCGTCTGGTCCTTTTTCTCTTCCGTTCGTCTCACCCTGATCCTTCTGGCCGTTCTCGCCGTTCTCGCCATGATCGGAACGCTGGTGCCGCAGCAGGAGTCCGCGCAGGAGCTGGCCCGGCGGCTGTCTCCGGGAGCGCTTCGCATTCTCGATACCCTTCAGGTCTTTGACCTTTATCACTCCGTGTGGTTCCTGCTCGCCATGGGGCTCCTGACGGCCAACCTCGTCATCTGCTCCGTCAACCGCTTTCCGGCCTCCTGGCGGCGCTTCAAGGCGGAGGGCTCTGCGGATGATGGCCTGTTCCGCGATGTTCCTCCGGAGCGTACGGCGTACCTCAAGGAAGGACGGGACGAGGCGGTTGCGAAGGCCGAACGCGCGCTCCGCAAGCGATACCGCGACATCCGCCGGTTGGAGACATCCCGGGGCGTCGTCCTCCAGGGACAGAAGGGGCGGATCACCCATCTGGGCGTGTATGCCGTCCACCTGGGTGTCCTGCTCATTGTGGCGGGGGGCGTGGCGGGATCCCTCTTCGGATTTGATGCCTATGTGCACATCGGTGAAGGGGAAACGGCGGTGTCCGCTGACCTTGCAGGTGGAAAGGGGCAGCACAAGCTCGGATTCGGGATCCGGTGTGACCGTTTCCTCATTGAGACGTATGAAAACGGCATGCCCAAGACCTACCGGTCGGACCTGACTTTCCTGAAGGGGGGACAACCGGCCTTCCAGGGCGCGCTCCTGGTGAACCACCCCCTGACCTTCGAAGGGATCCGCTTCTACCAGTCGAGTTATGGCCAGTCCGCCGACGGAAAGGCCCGCCTGTCCTTTTCCCGGAAGGGTGGGGACCGGAAAGACCTCGCCGTTACGCTTGGGGAGTCCTTCGACCTGCCGGAAGGGGATGGGACGGTCCAGGTCCTGCGGGTTGAGGAGAACATGATGCAGATGGGGCCGGCAATGAAGATCGGCGTCCGGTCCGACCGGGGCGCGGTCCAGTTCTGGGTCTTTCAGGAGATCGAGAAGATCCGGGAGGGGAACCCGGGGCTCTTCGAACAGGTGCCTCTTTTCAACCCGGGATTGTTCTCCCCCTATGTCTTCTCGCTTCAGGGCATCGAGGCGCGATATTACACGGTTCTGAAGGCCGCGACCGACCCGGGTGTTCCCTTGGTGGCGCTGGGCGGCCTGGTCCTCGTGGCGGGGCTGATGGTCGTCTTCCTGGTGGATCACCGCCGTGTCTGGATGCTCGTGGAGGAGAACAGGGGAAAGCACCGGGTCTCCATTGCGGGGCGAAGCCTGCGGACGTCCGCGGGGCTGGACCGAGAACTGGCCGGCCTGGTCGGGGCGCTCCGGGAGAAGGAGGACAAGCCGCAATGATCAGCTCGAAGATCCTGGCCTGGGTTACATTTCTCTATTTCGCCTCCTTCACGGGATACCTGATCGGCATGGTCCGTGGACGGGACAGATGGGGGAAGGTGGCCTCCTGGACCCTGGCGGTCGGCTTGCTGGCTCATACGGCAGCCCTGCTCCTCCGCTGGAGGGAGTCTTACGAGCTGGGGATGGGGCATGCTCCCCTTTCGAATCTCTACGAATCTCTTGTGTTTTTTTCCTGGGCGGTGGTCTTTTTGTACCTCCTGGTGGAATGGCGGACCCGGAACCGCGCCCCCGGGGTCTTTGTGGTTCCCATCGCTTTCCTCCTGATGGCCTACGCCTCCATCTCACCCGGTATCAGCGACCGGATCCAGCCCTTGATCCCGGCCCTCCAGAGCAACTGGCTCACGAGCCACGTCATCACCTGTTTCATGGGATATGCCGCCTTCACGGTGGCCTTCGGCCTGGCGATCCTGTACCTGATCAAGCACCGGCCGCGAAATCCGGGCACGGGTTCCTCCCGTTTCCTCTCGCTCATTCCGGACAAGGACGACCTGGAGGAGTTGCTCTACCAGAGCGTGCTGTTGGGATTCGTGTTCCTTACCCTGGGGATCGCCACCGGGTCCGTCTGGGCCCATTATGCATGGGGGGCCTACTGGAGCTGGGACCCCAAGGAGACGTGGTCTCTTGTCACCTGGGTCGTCTATGCCGCCCTGCTCCATGCCCGGTTCATCCGGGGCTGGAGGGGGAAACGACTGGCCGTCCTCGCCCTGATGGGATTTGCGGCGATGCTGTTCACGTATCTGGGGGTGAATTATCTGCCCAGCCTCCATGCCTACATGTGACGGGCCGTTGAAAAACGCCCGGCTGCTTCGTTCCCCTTGTCCCTCGGCGCTCGACGTACGGAAAAGTACACCTCACGTCTCGGGACTGCGGGCGTCTTGCATCCGGGCTTTTTTGAACGGCCCTGGAGACAAGCCCGGAAGAAGCCTGGACGCTGCGATTCCCTAGTCATTCTCTTCAGGAGCGACGGATTTCAAATCCGTACATCTTCCTTTTTCTTTTTCTTCCGTGCCCGGCCGAATCCCCTTTCCTTGTGCATTCAGCGCATCGGCGCAGGGGGCTGCCACGGGGGCGTGCCGCCGTCGCGGAAACGTTTCCGGTCGGGCTGTTGAAAAACACCCGTCTGCTGCGTTTCCCTCCTCCTTCGCCATTCGACGTACCGAAAAGGGTACGACTCATGGCTCAGGATTTCGGG
>CAZODI010000022.1:23605-55284 GCA_964578535.1 uncultured Syntrophaceae bacterium | reverse complement strand
TGCTGATGACGCTGTGGCTCACGGTGACGTTCCGCTCGCCCTCGGAGACGGCGTCGGAGCCCGCCTTCACCCAGATCGTCTGGCCGTCCGTCCAGTTCGTGATGTCGAAGGTGAGGACCACCGCGTCGAAGTAATTGACGCCATCGGTGGAGAGAAGGACCGTGTCCGCCCCGAGGGCACCCTCTTCCGACTCCGACTTGGCCGCGGAGACGGTGATGTAGGCCACGTCGCCCGCTGCAACCGGGTCCAGGGATGCCGCGGCCAGGGAGACCGCGTAGGTGTCCACGGATCCCGCCACGTCCTCGTCCACCGCGGTGCCGCCGCCGCTCTCCGTGATGACGACCGCGCCCGTTTCGGCGTCGGCCACGTTGAGGGCGATGCCGTCCATGAGGAGCCCGTCGTAGGCGGGATCGTCGCTCGTGATGCTGTGGTTGATGACGCCGCTTCTCCCCTCCAGCTCGGCGCTGATGACCGTTCCCGTCACGTCGCCCGCGACGTTGACCGTGTCGTTCCCCAGCCCGCCGATGATCGTCGTCACCATGTTGGCCGCGGTGCTGAGGACGAAGATCGTGTCGTCGCCCTCCAGCCCGTCCACCTCGAGGGCCTCCTCCACGCCGTCCAGGGTGATGTTGATGCCAGCGCCGAAGATCCCGTAGGAGGTGACGACGAAGACGTCGTTCGCTTCGGTGCCCAGTGCCACGACGCGGTCGTACCCGGCGCCGCCGTTGATGCTGATGGGGGACTTGATATTGTACTGGATGTAGTCGTCGCCGATGCCGCCGTCGACCTCGGTGAGCTGCTGCTCCGGGTCGTAGGAATGCAGCATGATGAAGGCCCGGACCACGAACTCGTCGTTCCCGTCGCCGCCCTCGAGGCGGAGCTTGGCGATGTTGTTGTAGACCGAGAAGACGTCGTTGCCGCTGCCGCCGTAGACGGTCGTCGCGTAACTGATCCCGCGGCTGAGGAAGCCCATGGTTGTCTCGATGGTCTCGAAGACGTCGGCCGCGGCGATGTTGGCGGCCACGTCGCGCAGGGAGCCGAAGAGCTGGCCGATCTGGAAGAAATCGGCCCCGGCGCCGCCGTCCAGGGTGGTGATGGCGGAGTTGTCGTCGGTGAAGAACGAATCCGCGCCGATGCCGCCGGTGACGATCAGCCGGCCGTTGATGCTCGTGTCGTAGTTGACGCGCTCGACGTCGGCGGAGTACCCGCCATCGTAAGTCCCGTGGAGAACCGCCACGAAGTTTTTCCGGAGGAGGAAGTCGTCGTCGTCGGCCGTGCCGTTGACGGTCAGGGTGTCGGCCCCGTCATTCGGATCCCCGGTGTCGGTGACGTTGACGATGTAGTCGCCCGTCCCGGAGGCGTTGACGACGTAGCGGTCCGTCCCGGCCTGGCCGTCCAGGTTCAGGGCGTCCCGGGCCGCATACTTGCTGCTGGTCAGCGTCTTGAGCGTATCGGCGGTGAGCAGGTCCTCCCCGTCGCCCCCGTAGACGTTCGTCTGGCTGTCGATGGAGCGGAGGGTGACCGTGTCGTTCCCGGCGAACGCGTAGACGTTGGTCACGTTTCCGTAGGTGGCCGCCACCGCCGCCTGGACGGCAGCGCTCGGGTAGTCCACGGTGTCGTGGGTCCGCTCGAGGATGATCGTGTCGTTGTCGGCGTTCCCGTTCACCTCGACTTCGCTGCCGCCGACCACGCCCAGGAGGCGGATGGTCGTGCCGGCCGCGTCGGCGCTCCCGTAGTCGCCGCTGATGGTGACCTTGCCCGCCGCCAGGACGAAGCTGCCCTCTTCCAGCGTCACGTCGTCACCGGCGCGCAGCGTGACATAGCTCGTTTTCGACCAGACGGTGATGCCGTCCCGGACGATCAGGTCGTCCACGTCCGCCGCCCGCTCGGTCGCGGTCAGGACAATGTAGTCCGCCTCCGAGATCACGTCTTCCTTCACGTCGATGGTGCAGCTCGCGGTGATGTTGACGGCGCCGCCGCCCAGGAACCCCTGCTCGCTGCCCTCGACGACCCCGCCCACGGTGAGGTCCGAGGTGTTTGTGATCCAGGTGCTCCCCGACGTGGCCAGGCCCTCGATGTTGTCCACGAGGGTCATGATCCGCTTGCCTTCCGTGCCGATGTTCAGGCCGGCGAAGAGGTAGGTCTTGCCGGAGACGACGTTCGAGCCTCCGTCGGACCGCCCGTTGTAGATGTTCCCCGTGGGCGCCGTGATGAAGGCCGTCCCGGCGTTGGTCGCAACAGAGTACAGGCTCAGATCTTCGTCGCCCGCAACGGGCGTCGCCTTGGACGAGATCTCGATGAGGTACGTGTTGAACTCGCTGGCCGAGGTGAGCGTCCCGGCTCCGGAGAAAGCCGTGTCGATGTCCAGGTAGTCGTCCGTGGTCCCGATGCCGAACCCCGCCGACAGGGTGATGCTGTTGCCGATGACGTCGGGTCTGGGATTGCTGTCCGGGATGGTGGCATCGCCATACTGCGCACTTTCGTCGTTGTCGCGGATGGACAGGGCGGCGCCCAGACTGACGTTGGCGTTGGCCGACTTGATCACCCCGACGACCAGGTCGCCCGCCGACTCGTACAGGTAGATGCTCTGGCCCGCGTCGGCGTTGAGCACCCCGCCCTGGAGGTCCGTCTCCAGCGCGCTGCCATCGGCGCCGATGGTGCCGCCGGCCCCCGCCTGGAGGTACGCATCGGGGCTGTAGATGTTCCAGGCCCGGGTTGTTGCGTCGTCGTTGTCGGCGTCCAGCATGGATCCGGCGGAGCGCAGGTCGATGAACGTCCCCGCGTACACCGACGACACGAACAGGTCGCCGGAGGTCTCCTGCAGGTAGACGTTGGTCTTGGCCCGGGCGGTGAGCGCGCCGGTCCGGCCCGCCTCGATCATGTCGATCAGGAACGGCTTGGCCTGCGTCCCGATGCTGCCGTCTTCGGCTTCCAGGACCGCGCCGTCGCCCCGTATGTTGTAGCCGCCGTCGGTCCGGGCGTTGATGATGTTCCCCTGGACCTTGAGGCGCACCTCGCCGTCGGTGCTCGTGATCCGGTCGACTTTGACGTCGGCGGTCTGGTCGGAGCCGAGGTTCGCACCGGTGCCCGCCGAGACGGTGAGCAGGCCCTCCGTCTTGAAATCGACATCGTTCTTCACGCTGATGTGGAGGCGGGCGAACGTCTTGCCCACGTCGTCCGGCTGCATGACGTTCCCCTCGGTGTCGTAGAACGTGACGTCCTGCTTCTCCGCGGCGGCGAGGGCTACCTTCTGCTCCTCGGAAAGCCCGGCGTTGATGTCGGCCATGGTGATGTCCATGGTGACATCGGCCGAGCCGATCTCCCCGGACACCACGAGGGCGATCTCGGAGCCGGTGATGTTCGGCTCCTCGGTGGTGGCCGACGTCCCGGAGACCGTCTTCGGCCTCAGGATGCTGGCGCTGATGGAGTTCTTCAGCTGGGCCTCGCTCCACTTCGCCCGCTGGGAAAGGACGTCGCCGTCGGAGAACCAGTGGCTGTCGCCGCTCACCCAGGTGAAGCTGAGTGTCGTGTTCGTTCCGGCGTCGGCCAGGGTCGCGGCGAGGCGGATCACGCTTGCATTGGAGGCGTCCACGACGACGTAGTACGTGGTCCCGTCGACGAGCCCGTCGATGGTGCCGCCCCCGGCGTGGTACACCACGGCCTGGCCGGTCGTGAAGACGTGGCGGGTCAGCTCGACGGCGCTGCCGCCGATCTCGGCGGACCCGACGCGGTCGTGGAGGGCCACGTCGTCCACATCATAGGACCAGGCTGAATCGTAGGTTGCCGAGACGTCGCCGTAGGTCCTGTGGAGGACATGGTACGAGGCGGTCCGGGCGTTCACGAGGGTCTGGAGGGCGATGGCGATCTCGCCGGCCGTCTTCCCCTGGTTTGTGTAGTAGTCCGTGTACCAGTCGATTTCCGAATCCGAGAGGGCAATCGTCTGCGAGGGATCGTAGCTTCCGCCCACGGAGTTCCGGTATCGCCAGTAGGCCTGGTATTCCTGGGTCTTGAGGGCCTCGTAGGCCGCGATGGTCGCAGCCACGCTTTCATCCGCCGCGTCGCCCGTGGCCATCATCCGCTCGTACAGGGCCAGGAGCTGTGCCCACGTGCGGTCGTCCCGGACCTCATTGGAGTTGACGTCCGTGAGCCCGCCGCTTTCCACGGTGACACGGACGCTCCCGTCCGTCACGATGCTGTTGAGGTGCAGCGTCCCGGCGGTCTCCGTGATGTTGACGTCGCCCACCGCCGTCGCCGTCAGGGAGTGGTCGTCCGCGTCGCCCGTGTCGATCCGGAGGGCCTGTGCGCCCGCGCCGGGGGTGGCGGCCGTCCCTCCCGTTCCCAGGGTGCCGATGTCGCCGTAGGTGGCCGTCAGCGTCACCTTCTGGCCCCGGACCAGGTTCGAGGCATCCTTCCCGAGGATGTCGCCATGGGCGGTCAGGGTCACATTGCTGGTGGCGGTCGTGGTCGTCTTGGAGGTCGTGACCTGGTCGACGACCAGATCGCCCGAGATCTCCTGGATGCTGATGTCGCCGGTCGTCGTCACGGCGCTCAGGGAGCCGCTGTAGCCGTCGTTCAGGTTCGTCCGCAGGGTCCGGTCTGCCCCGATTCCGGTGGACGCGCCCAGGGAGATGTTCCGCCCCCCGACGACGGCCGTGTCGTTGATGAGCCGGAGCTGCCCGCTGCTGCTGGTGAGGCTCGTCGTCCCTTCCGGGTTCTGGATCGAGTCGTTCACCAGGACGCTGCCCACGGAGGTGACCGTCACCTGGATGTTCGAGTCCCCCGCCTCGTAGCCGATGAAGGCGATGCCGATGTCGCGATCGGCGCGGATGCTCTGGACGTGGATGTCCTTGTAGGGCGTCGTGAGGGTCTCCTTGCAGTAATACGTGGTCTTCCCGTACCAGGTGGACTCCTCCCAGGTGTTCCGCTGGACCCGGGTCACGGTAACGTCTCCGCCCGCTCCACTGCCCAGCAGGATGAACTGATACGAATGGTCGTCGATCACGCTCACCGTGAAGGTCCCGTCCTTGTTGACGGCGCCTCCCGAGGTGAAGTCCAGGAGGACCTTCTGGCCCGTGCTCATCAGGTGGGGATCCGCGGAGGTGACCGTAACGATGTTGCCGGCCCAGGTGTACGTGGACGTGCTCTGGGTGATCTGTACGTAGTCGTACGAATAGTCGTAGCCGTAGCCGTAGTCGCCGCTGTCCGTGTCGGTCACGTAGGTGCCGTCCTCGAGCCGGCGGATCTGCCCGACTTGGGTCCGGGTCGGGCCTTCGACGATGTTGTCGGGATCCGCCACGAGGGAGTCGACGCCCAGCCAGTCCGACGAGGCGTAGGTGGTGCTGGTCTGGATGCTGTAGTCCTGGCCGTTGGCCCAGTAGTACCGCATGCCCGCCTGGGGAGTGTAGACGCTCGTCCGGCCGGCTGTGGATGTCGCCGCCCCGGCAAGCAAGGCACTGCCGTCGGTCCGGATCGGGTTGACGTTGGTGCCGCCCAGGGCGTTCTGGAACGTCACGACCCAGTTCCCGCTCCCGTTGATGCTGACCGAGATGTTGCCGGCACCGACGGTGGACAGGGCGCACAGGGCCGTCTGAACCTGGGCCGCCGTGGCGTTCCAAGCGAGGGCGGCCGTCGTCTGGCCGTTGTATGTCAGCGTGAAGGTCCCGCCGGTCACCGCCGCGTTCCTTGAGATGACCTGGACCTCGTTGGTTCCGGCGGCTCCCTGCGTCGTCGTCCCAACGGAGACACCGCCCGGGGCGAACACGGTCTTGACGACCTGGCCGCTCACGTACCGGTACTCCGTCACCCGCGGCAGGCCGCCGATCAGGTAGTCCGGCGACGTGTCGGTGATCCGGATGAGTCCCTCCACCCCCTGTCCCGTGTCGAGGAGGTTCGTCACCAGGGTGTTGGAGGTCTGGTTGTTGACGGTGATCTTGCCATAGCCGTCAAGGACCTTGATCTGCCCGCTGCCGGTGCTGAGGATCTGGCCGAAGAGCTCGATGTAGCCCCCCTGGATCTTCACGTCTTCCAGCTCCAGCCGGTCGAGCTCGGCGTTCCAGAAGACGTCGATGTTCTCGGTGCTCGTGTTGGCCAGCTTGAAATACTTGAAGTCCTCCGTCGTCAGGCCGGCGGCGGCGGCGGTACTGGCCGCGGCGGCCCGGGAGCCGGAGCGGTACAGCGAGTAGGCGCTCTCCGCCGCGTTGATGGCGGCCTGCTCGGCTGCGGAGATCGTCACCGTCCGCTCGGCGATGCCGCTCTGGATGACCCCGTTTATGTTGAGGTACCGGGCGCTGATGTAGACGTTGTTGGCCGCAATAATGTTGGAGACGTCGGCCGCGTTCGGGTGGAGGACGCTGTAGACGGCCTGCTCCAGGGCCGTCCCGGTGCTGAGGCCGTTCACGGTGCTGTCGACCTTCGCGGCCTGGGCGATGGTCGAGACCGCGGTCCACACCGTCCCGGGATTGGCCACGCTGTAGAGCGAATCGGTGTAGGTCTGGACGAAATCGACCCCGCTGATGATGTACAGCGTTCCCGCGTCGATGCTGGCCGTGGAGACGACACTCCCCTCGCTCTTGATGGTGACCGTCGCCAGGATGGCGTCGATTTCCCCGGTCAGCTCGACGTCCGGCGTCAGGCTGTCTTCGTAGTCCGTCCCGGAGTAGATCGGGTCGCCCGCGTCGAAGGTGTTCGTGATGTTGATGACCGGCGCCGCCCCGGTGGTCGAGGTGAGGATGCTCGTGAACGACGAAGCCGCGCCTGTCGCGTTCAGGTCGGCGATGGCCGCGTTGGAGCTGACCGACTGGGAGTTGAAGCGGACGCCTCCGATGGTGTCGGGAATCGTGATCCGGTTGATCCGCAGGTAGGAGGAACTGTTGTTGGTGATCGACACCGTGATGTCGCCTTCCGCGACCAGCTGTCCTCCGCCGTAGAAGTCGTCGGCCCAGACGTTGATGGTGCCCGCCTGCGCCCAGATGTCGTCCACGGTGATGTAGGGCACCACATAGGAGCCGGTGTAGACCGTGTAGGTGTTCCCGTTCTCTGTGACCGTCTCGGTCAGGCCCATGGCCGTGAGGTCCGCCAGGATGCGGTTGATCTCCACCTGGTAGGCGGCGGTGGTGGTCGGGTCGCCGGAGTAGTCCGCCAGGAGCTCGTACCAGCGGTTCAGCTCCTCCACCAGGTTCGAGACCATGGATTCCTGAGTCGTCGCGAAGGTGATCCCGTTCTGCACCGATGCGGTTCCGTCCAGGGCGATGACCAGCTCGAGGTCCTTCATGATGCCGACCTCGATGGTGCCGTTGACGGTGACGGTGCTCCAGGCCTCGAGGGTGGACGACCCGCCCTTCATCTCCTCGGAGATGCCGTCGGAGCCGCACATGGCGTCGATGCCGCTGGCCAGGGCGGTCATCCAGTTCTTGCCGCTCCCGTACGCCCAGATCTGGGCGGTTCCCGTCTCGTCCGTGAGGAGGTTCGCATCCCGGGCGGTTCGCAGCGACGACCCCGTGCCGACGGAGACGCCCAAGGTCTGGACGATCTCGCCGTGGGACTTCAGGTCGCTGATGGGAATGGCCGATGCGTTCAGCTCGTCCCCGTGGGACGTCACGTAGAAGTAATTGAGGACGCCGTAATGGTCGCGTCCCGCCAGGAGGTTGATGTCCCCCATGGCCAGGATATCGACGTTGGCGCCGACGGTGACCTGGTTGTTGCTGTGGATGCGGGCCATGCCGTCCACGACGGCCGCCGAGGCGAGGCCGTAGGTGTGAACCTGGGGCTCCACCTTCAGCACGCCGCGGGTCCGGGACTCGAGGTTGACTTCGCCCACTGTATCGATGGTGGCCCCGTCCTCGATGGTCACGATGCCGTCGTTGACGTCGGCCCGGATCGCCGACGTCGCGCCGGAGCCGACGATCACGCCGCCGGAGTCCAGCCGGACATCGTCGTAGCCCTCGACGTCGTTGTAGGTGGTCAGGCGGAAGTCACCGGGGTTGTAAACGTCCCCCGTCACCGTGATGTCGGCGCCGGCGCCCACGCTGGCGTAGGTCCGGTTGGCGATGTCCGTCTCGCTCTCCGCGGCGTTGCCCTGCAGGACACCGCCGGAGCCCGCCTCGACGTTGTACTCGTCGGCTCCCAGCAGGTTCTTCCGGGTCGTGTTGATCGCGTCGACGGTGAGGTTCCGGGTGGTGACCAGGGCATTGTCGCCGATCTTGGCGTCCACCGTGGAGGTCACGACATTGGTGGCCCAGGATCCGCTGAAGCCTACGGCGGAGGCCTGGATCGTGTTCGTCTGGCTGTCGAAGCGGGCGGTGTGCTGAGCCCGGATGGCCAGGCTCGACACGTCCAGCGTGGTCCGGACCGCATCGCCGGTGTTCGTGTCGTCGGCAAGGGCCGCACTGGTCGAGCTCGTGGCGGTGACGTTCGACTCGGCGCCCGAGCCGGCCACGAGGCCGCCGCTTCCAGCCTCGGACTTCGCGAAGTTGTAGTCGTCGCCGGTCGCGGTGATGGTCAGCGTGGGGCCCGCCCCCTTGCTGTAGACCACCGCCTTGCCCGTGTAGAGGCCGCTGTCCGCACCCACGTCGATCGTGTTTTTCGTGACGTTGAGGTCCGCCTCCGGGGAGAACGCGATGGGCGTCACCGTCTCGGCGCTGGAGACCGGTGTGACGGTGTTCTCGGATCCCGCCACGGTCGGCGCGGAGAGGTCGATGGCCACCGGCGTGTCCGCCGTTGCGTTCGAGAAGGAGGCGGCCAGTTTGATCAGCCGGGGGTTGACGATGTCCAGGCGGTGCCCCGTGCCGGTGGCGACGGAGGCGTTGAGGGTCACGAGGGTGCCCTTGACGAGGTTTCCGGTCCCGACATCCACGACCAGGGTGTAGAGCCGGACCAGGGCCGGATTGCTCGTGCTGACCTCGACGTAGTACTCCTGGCCCGCCGTGAGCCCGCCGACGGCGGTGTTCGTCGAGCTGCCGGTGCGGTAGACGACCGTGTCGCCCGTCTGGAGCCCGTGGCCCGAGCCCAGGTTGATCCAGCTGTCGCTGATGGCCGTTGACGGCGTGAAGGGCCGCTTGTTGTCGAGGATCACGTAATACGTCCCGCCGTCGGTGAGACCGCCGATGGCGGTGCCGGAGCTGACGGTGACGCCGTTGCCCAGGTAGGCGCTCGTCGTCACGTTCGAGATGGCGTCGGACACGTTGCCGCCCGCGGCGATCAGGCCGTAGGTGTTGCTGTCGGAGGAAGCGTACTGCTTGCTGTCACCGGTCGCCTGGACGGCGATGGAGTCCGCAACGACCAGCGTGGTTCCGTCGGCCACGTAGCTCGCGACGGTCCCCGTATTCGAGGCGGTGCTCTCCGTGGCGTTGATCCCGACGAGGCCGCCGGAGGAGCCGGTCGCGTAGGTCTTCGCGGCATAGCCGCTCGTGGGGTAGGTCTCCGTTGCGGAGACGTACAGGCTGCCGGCGTGGATGGTCGAGCTGCTCCCGCCCACGTAGGCCTTGACCTCGGGGGACACGGTGGCCTCCGCCAGGGACACGCCCACGGACAAGGCTCCGGCGCTGACGCCGTAGGTCTCGGCATAGGCGCTGACGCTGGCCTGGGCGGCCACGTCCACGGCCCCGGTCACGCGGAGGGAGGTGTTGCCGATGTAGGCCTTCGTGTCCGGCGTGATGGTCGACTTTGCGTCGTTGCCCGTTCCCGCCCCGATGCCCGCCGAGATGGCGTAGGCCTTCGTGATGGCGGAGTCGGTCGATGTCGCGGCGATGCTGAGCGAGCCGACGCTGCTGCCCGCCTGCTGGCCGATCTCCGTGTAGTTCCCGACGTAGGCCCAGGTGGTTCCGTCCACGGTGGACCGGGAGACCATGGCGCCCGCCGCCACCGTGCCGATGCTGGCCCCAAGGCTGACGCCGTTGAGGGCGGTCGTGGAGGAGGCGCTGATGGAGACCTGGTCGGCCTTCGTGATCTTCGCCTTCTGGGCGGCCGACGTGCCGTCCACGTAGGCCTTCGTGGTGTTGCCGGCGGTGTTCGTGACCACGGACGCCCCGAGGGCCGCAACGAGGGCGCCGGAGAGGGTCATGGCCGCAGAGTCGATCGTGGCGCCGCTCGTGGCCTCGACATGCACGTCGTCCCCCGCCGAGACGGTCGATGTCCCGGTGATGGCGGCGGTGGTCGTGTTGGCGATGTCGTTCGTCGTCACGGAGGCGCCCAGGGCGGCGATGCCGGCCGCGCCGATGCCCGCTGCCAGGGAGACGATCTTCGCATTCGATTCGGCCATGACGACCACGTCCGAGTAGGTGGACGTCACCGTGGAATCCGTGATCTTCGCCTCGATGGTGTTGACGATATCGTTGTCCGAGGCCGCCGCGCTGCCCGCCGCCAGTCCCGCCCCGCCGATGCTGCCGGCGAAGGAGAGGATGTTCGCGGTCTTGGAGACCCCCGTGTCGGAAACGAGATCCAGGATGTCGCTGATCACGTCCGTGGGGATCAGCATGCTCGTCGTGTAGTCCGGCACCGAGGCGGGCGCCTTGTCCGACGCGGAGACCTGGATGGTGTAGCCCGCCGTCACGGTGGACCCGGTGATCACGGCGGTGGTGGAGTTCCGAAGCTCGTTCAGGGTGATCGACGCCTGGAGGGCCCCGGCCCCGCCTCCGGCGAGCCCCGCCGCGAAGGAGCGGATGACGGCGATCGTCTCCGAGGTCAGGTAGACGTTCAATCCGGCCGTGACGTCCGACGACGTGATGGACGTCGCGACGGCGTTGCCGATGAAGTTCTTGGACAGCGCCCCTCCGGCGCCGACGATGCCGGACGCGGCGAGGCCGATCGCCATCGAGTCGATGGTGGAGGCGTCCCGGGCCGTGAGGGACACGTTCTGCCCGGCGTTCACGGTCGAGCGGGTGACTCCCGTATTGACAATGGAGGCCTCGACGTCGTTGTCGATGTCGTTGACCGTCACGGACAGCTGCGCGGCCACGATGCCGGAGCCGGATACGCCGCCGACGAAGCTGAAGATGTAGGCCTCGGACCGGGCGGTCAGTGACAGGCTCGTCCCGGCGATGACCGTGGAGCCGGCGACCTGCGCCAGCAGGCTGTTCTCGATCCGGTTGTACCCGACGACGCCGCTGACGGCCACGCCGCCGGAAGCGGCGATGCTGAGCCCGACGGTGATGATGCTGGATTCGTCGAGGGCGTTCAGGTTCACGGTACCGCTCGTTTGGACGTACGACCCGCCCTTGATGGTCGCCTCGACATCGGGGCTCACATTGCCGACGCCGATCAGGTTCCCGAAGCCGGTGAAGTTCACGGCCACGTCGCCGGAGGCGCCGACGCCCGCGGTGATGGCGAGGATGCGCGATCCCGACAGGGCGCTCAGCGACACGTCGGACCCGGCATGGGTCGTGGCCCCGGCGGCGCTCACGCCGGACCGGACCGTCGAGCTGACGATGTCCGCGGCGATCGTGTTGGTGATGCTGTTCCCCGAGAGGGACACGTTGACCGCCGTGCTTCCGGCCCCGGCCACGCCGACCAGGACCGCCAGGATGTTGGCGTTGGTCAGTTCCGCCGGTGAATCTTCCAGGAAGCCGTCGAGGTCGTCCTGGTCGTCCGACGGCACGATCCAGTCGGGGATGATGCTTGGCGCGATGTCCCGCGCCGTCAGGCTGATGTCGTCGTAGGCGTATATGGTGGAGCCGATGATCTTCGCCGTGACCGTGTTGACGATCACATTCCCCAGAACCGAGACGTTGACGGCGAAGCCGCCCGCGGACACGCCGATGGCCAGAGCCCGGATGATGGCCGAGGACTCGGCGGTGACGTTCAGCCCGCCGGCCGTGACGTCCACGGCGGAGCCGCTGATGGACGCGTCGATCGTGTTGGTGATGACGTTGGCCGCCAGGGCCACGCCGATCGCCGCACCGCCGGCGGCGACGCCGATAGCCAGGGCGTCGATGCTGGAGGTGTTCTTCGCCAGGAGGCTCACCGTGCCGGTGGCGTCCACGTCCGATGCGGCGCTGATGTACGCTTTGGTCGTGGTGGTGATGACGTTCGCCGAGAGCGACAGGATCACGCCGACGCCGCCGGCTCCGACGCCGCCGGTGAAGCCGATGATGCCCGCATCGGACTCGGCGTGCAGGTTCAGGATGGCCCCGGAGATGACGGTGGAGCCGGTGATCTCGCTGCCCACCGTGTTGGTGATCACGTTCGCCCCGATGAGGGCGCCGACGCCGACCGCCGAGCCGGCGATGCTCACGGCCAGGGAACGGACCAGCGAGGTGTCCGTGGCCGTCAGATCCACAAGACCGCCCGCGTGGACATGGGAGGCGCCCTTGACGGTGGACGTGACGCTGTTCGTGATGACGTTCCCGAAGCCCGTGGCGTTCACCGCCACGGCGCCGGAGCCGGCCACGCCCACGGTCAGGGCGGCGATCCCCGCCTTCGACCGGGCGTTCAGCAACACGCTGTTGTTTTCCCGGGTCAGGCTGTGGTCAGCCAGCGTCGCCCCTGCCGTGAGATCGATCGCAATGCCGTCGTACGCATCGGCCGCACTGGCGGCCAGTTTCAACTTGTTCGCGTCGCCGGCGATTTCGATGACGAAGTAGGTCGCGCCGTCCGTGAGGCCGCCGACGACCGTCCCCGCACCGCTGTCGTAGACCACCGCATCGCCGGTCCGGAGGCCGTGGGCGGCCCCCAGGTCGATCGTGTCATTAGCGACACTGACCGCACCGGCCGGGTTGAACGTCTCGACCGTGTCCGCCCCGCCTGCCGTGTGGACGGTGGAGCCGTCGATCTCCGTCAGGACGGTATTCGCGATTGCATTGCCCGAGAGGGCGCCGTTGACGGCGACGCCGCCGGTGCCGGCAACGCTGACCATCACGGCCAGGATATTCCCGGTGAGGTCGACGGGCGATCCTTCCAGGTTTTCGTTCAGCTTGGCCGCCTGGTCGGCGGGTACGATCCACGTCGGGATCAGGCTGGGCGCGATGTCCTGCGCCAGGAGCGAGATGTCGCCCGCGGCGTTCACCGTGGAGCCGGTGATTCTCGCCTTCACCGTGTTGGTGATGACGTTCCCCATGGCCGTCACCTGGACGGCCACCCCGCCGGATCCGGACACGCCGATCGCCAGGGCGCGGATGACGGCGGACGACTCGGAGGTCAGGTCGATCCCTCCCGCCGTCACGTCCAGGGTCGAACCGGAGACGGCCGTCTCGATGGTGTTCGCGACGACGTTCGTGGAGAGCGCCACACCCACCGCGACGCCTCCCGTCCCGGAGACGCCGAAGGACAGGGCGTCGACGACGGAGGTGTCCTGCGCCGAAATGCTGACGGCACCCGCCGAATCGACATTCGATACGGAGGTGATGGCCGCCCGGGTCGTGTTCGTGATGACGTTGCCGGAGAAGGAAACCAGGACCGAGACCGCTCCCGAGCCGGCCACACCGGCGGTCAGGCTCATGATGCTGGAGGCGCTCTCGGCGGCGATGTTCAGGGTCGAATCGCTCACGGCCGTCGAGCCGGAGATCTCCGCCGTCACCGTGTTGTTGATCACGTTCACGCCGATGAGTGCCCCCACGGCCACGGCGCCCGTCCCGGCGACGCTGACCGCCAGCGACCGGACACTGGAGCCGTCGTCCGCCGTCAGCTCCATGAGCCCGTTGGAATGGACGGTCGATCCGTTCCGGATGGAGGCATCCACCGTGTTCTGGATCCAGTTCCCGTACCCCGTGGCGTTCACCGCCACGACGCCCGAGCCGGCCACGCCGACGGTCAGCGCGATGATCCCGGCGCCCGAGTCGGCATCGAGATCGATCTTGCCGCCATCGGTGGTGGTGACCGTCGAGTGGTCGATGGTTGCCTGGACGTCGTTCGTGATGACGTTCCCCATGAAGGACGCGTTGACCGCCACGGTGCCGCTGGCGGCCACGCTCACCATGATGGCCAGGATGTTCCCGTCGAGGTCGACGGGGGAGCCGGCGAGGTTATCGTTGAGCTCGTCCGCCCGGTCCGCGGGAACGATCCAGGCCGGGATCAGGCTCGGCGGGACGTCCTCTGCCTTTACGGTCACGTCTTTTCCCGCCGTCACGGTGGAATCGCTGATCACGGCCGTCACGTCGTTGGCGATGACGTTCCCCATGGCGGTCACCTGGACGGCCACGGTCCCGGAGGCGGAGACCCCGACGGCCACCGTCCGGATGACGGCGGACGACTTTGCGGACAGCCCCACGCCCGCGGCGGCGGCCGCGGTCAGCGTGGACCCGTCGATGCCGGCCAGGATCGTGTTCGTGATGACGTTCGCCCCCAGGGCCACGCCGACGGATACGGCTCCCGAACCGGCGACCCCGAAGGCCAGGGCGTCGATGCTCGAAGTGTCCGTGGCCTTGATGGTGACGTTTCCGCCTGCCGTCACAGTCGATGCCGAAGCGGAGCCGTCGATCACCCGGCCGCTGTCGTCGAAGACCTTGTCGTTGATGGTGGCCTCGGTGGTGTTGGCCACCACGTTCGCCGCGATAGTCACCTGGACCGCCACCGATCCCGAGGCGGCCACGCCGCCGGCGAAGCTGAAGATGGTCGCCTTGTTCTGGGCGTCGATGTTCAGGGTCGACCCGCTGGAGACCGTCGAGCCGGAGATCTGCGCCGTCACCGAATTGGTGATCACGTTGGCCCCGACGATGGCGGAGATGGCGGCGCTGCCGGAGGCGGCGATGCTGAGCCCGAAGGAGGTGATCTGCGACTGGTCCGTCGCGGTCAGGTCCACGAGGCCGCCGGCCCGGACGATGGATCCGCCGATGATCGAGGACTCGATGGCGTTGGCAATCACGTTTCCGAAACCGGTCGCCTGGACGGCCACCTGTCCGGAGGCGCCGACGCCCACGGTGATCGCCATGATGGCGGCGTCCGACAGGGACGTCAGGCGGACGTCCGCACTGGAATTCAGGGTCGCCGCCGTTGCCGCGTTCACGCCCGCCAGGACCGTCGAGTCGTCGATCTTCGTCCGGACCTCGTTGTTCACGACGTTGCCCATGAGGGAGACGCCGACGGCCACTTTTCCGGAGCCCGCCACGCTGACCATGATGGCCAGGATGTTCGCCTCCGGCTCCAGGGGCGACCCGTCCAGCGCCTCGTCCAGCTGGGCCTGCTTGTCCGCCGGGAGCATCCAGGAGGGCAGGATGCCCGGGGCGATGTCGGAGGAGGAAAGGGCCACGTCCCCGCCGGCCATGATGGTGGACCCGCTGATGGTCGAGGTCACGTCGTTGGCGACGGCGTTCCCCAGGGCGGTCACGGAAATTGCGACGTCGCCCCCGCCGGAGACGCCGATGCCGAGGGCCCGGATGATCGAGGACGAGGTGGCTCCCAGCGTGACCGTCGCGTTGGCGTTGGTCAACGCGGTCCCGGGGGTCCCGGCGAAGTTCACGCCGGCATGGATGGTCGAATCCTCGACGGCTGTGCGTATCCTGTTCGTGATGACGTTGGCGGAGATGGCCCCGCCGCCGGCGATGGACCCTGCGCCGGCCCCGCCGAAGGCAATGGCGTCGATCACGGAGGCGTCGACCGCGGACAGGCCGACGGAGCCGTAGGAATCGATCGACGAGCCGTTCGTGACGACCGCTTCGATCGTGTTGTTGATCGTGTTGACGGAGATGCCGACGCCGGCGGCGAACTTGCCCGATCCGGCCCCGCCGACGGTGACATTGATGACGGAGGAGCTGCTCGTCGTCGGCAGCTCGACGCCGGAGGTGCCGAGGCCGATCGCCGACGGATCCGCCGCTGTCGCGGGCTGTCCGACCCCGGCCGCGATGGTGACCTGGCCGTCGCTCGTTGTGATGTTCGAGCCGTCGACCACGGCCCGGACCTGGTTTTCGATATAGGTCGTCGAGGCGGCGACCCCGACGGCGGCCTTGGACGACCCGGCGAATCCGCCCGCCACGAGGACGGACGTCGTCTTGTCGCTCGCGGTTATGCCGATGTCGCCGGTTGCCGCCCCGAGACCGTTCGCCTGCAGAACCGATCCTCCGTAAGCACCGGCCTCGATGGTGTTCATGACGATGTTCGCCGCAATGGACCCGCCGAGGGCGAACTTCTCGCCTCCCGCCCCGCCGAGGGTGACGCTGACAAGGACTTCCTCCGCCAGGGCCTCGATATCGATGGTTGACCCGGTCGAGTTCAGCGTGGACGTCTGCAGCTTGGCCGTAACCGTGTTGAAGATCAGGTTGACGCCGATGGCGGCGCCGACCGCCCCCTGCCCGGTGGATACGGCGATGCCGCCACCCAGGGCCACGCTCGTCTCCTTGTCCTGCGCGGCCATGCGGATCAGGCCGGCCGCCACGATCGTACTGCCGATGACCTGGGCGTCGATGACGTTGGTGAAGATGTTCATCGCCACGGACCCGGCGATGGCCAGTTTCTGCGATCCCGCCCCGGCGACGGCCAGCGTGACCACGGTGCCGTCCTCGGTGGCCGTGTCTTTGAAGTCCCCGAGGGTCCCGAGCGTCGAGTCCTTGACCAGCGTCAGGACATCGTTGTCCACGCTGTTCACCGCGATGGCGGCGCCCAGGCCGGCCTTCTTGCCGGCGGCGAAGGCCCCGGCGAAGGAGTAGATGTCCGTGTCGTCCTGGGCATTGAGCGTGATGCTGAGCGCGTTGTCGGCACCCGTCACGGTGTCCAGGATCTCCGACTTGACGGTGTTCTTCAGGAGGTTGATGGAGACGGTCCCCGCACCGGCGTATCCGCCGGAATCGTTCGATCCGCCCGTAGACACGCCGACCGAACCGGTGACGGCGACGATGAGGCCGTCGGCGGTGGCGTCGAGGTTTAGGTGGCCCGTGGTCGTGAAGTCGTCCAGAGCGGAGATCTGTGCGAGGACCGTGTTCTCGGTATAGGAGAAGCCGATGGCGACACCGACGCCCGCCTTGCTCCCGAACGCGGCGGAGCCGGCGACGGCGATCAGGTAGGTCTCGTCTTCCGCGTTGAGGAGGACGTCGCCGTTGATGTAGACGGTTCCGGCGATGTTGCGGAGGGCCGCCTCGGTGCTGTAGTTCCCGATGTTGACGCCCACGGAGCCGGCCACGCCGGTTCCCTTGCTGCCCGTTGCGCCGGCGAATCCCGCCGCCAGGGAGACGAGCCAGCCGAACCGGACCGCGTCGATGGTGAGCCCCTTGGTGGCGAGGCTTGTGGCCCCGTCGACGTAGGCGTCCGTTGTGCCGGAGAGGACGCTGATGGCGAAGCCGCCGGCGACTCCCGTTGCGGACCCGGTGCCGGTGCTCTTGGCGAAAGCCACGGCACCCGCCAGGGAGATCACCCCCGTGCTGTTGGCGGCGTCGAGGTCGAGGGCCCCGTTGGATACGGTGAAGGCGCCCGTGTTGAGCACGTAGGCCCGGGCGTCGTCGTCGACGATGTTGATGGCTACGGACCCGGAGACGCCGACGCCCGACTTGTTCTGGGACGTCTGGTTGGTCTCCGTCTTCGTCGTGCTGGCGATGTTGCCGGAGAGCTTGCCCTTGTCCACACCCTCACTCAGCACCGAGCCCCACTTGGACTGCCAGTTGGACAGGTCGGAGTTGCTCTTGGACGACCCGTCGGACCCCTGGGTCCCGCCGGTACCGGGATTGTTCGGCTTGGTCGTCGGGCTCTCGGGCTTGTTGCTCGGCGCGGCGATGGCCCCGGAGACGGCGAAGGCCCCGATGAAGCCGTCGTTTTTCGCCTCGACCTTGACGTTCCCGCCGGAGGTGAAGCTCCCCTTGTCAAGGGCGGCCGTGGGGGTGTCCGTCGCGAGGTCCCCGATGACCGCCTGGGTGTCGCGGCTGACGTAGTTGACGCCCACGGAGGCGCCGATCCCCGTCGCCTCCGAAACGGCGACGCTGCCGGCGATGCAGATGACGTAGGACGTGTCCGTCGCGCTGACACTGACCGCCGACGACCCGTCCCCGGCGTCGCCGGATCCGACATCGATGACGGCGCCGCTGGCAATCTGGGCAATGGTCCGGTTCTGGACCACGTTGACCAGGACCACGCCGTTGACGGCGAGGTTTTCCGAGTTGCCGCCCGAGGCGCCCAGGGTGATGTCGAGGACGACGGTCTCCGCGTCCACATTCAGGCTGTCCGCGTCGAGGAGGACCCCGTCTTCGATCCGGGCGATCGCGTCGTCGTTGTACAGGAAAACTCCGACGGAAACGCCGACGGCCCCCTTGTCGCCGCTTGTTCCGCTGGGATCCAAGCCCTCCTTGAGGTTCTCCTTGGCGCTCTTCTTCCGGTCCCAGTCCTTCACAATGCCGATGGGATCGGGGAGGCTGATGTTGCCGATGAAGTGGACCGACTCGTTGTGGTTCACCGCCTGGACCACGACGTTCCGGTCCGTGAGCGGTGTGGCGTCGGCCTTCTGATTGATCTGGGCGCCGCTCCGGATGACCGCTTCGGCCCTGTTCGTCAGATCCAGGAAGGTGACCGCCCCGGCGATGGCCAAGGCCTCCCCCGAGGCCGTGGCGGAGGTCCAGTCGTTGGCCAGCCAGTTGGAGGTCCCCAGGTCGCTGTTGATGTAGGTTGTCAGGTTGGTGATGAGGCCCAGGGCCTTCCTGGCATAGGGATTGATGCTCTCCCAGAGGGCGGTGTCGGAGAAGTCCTCCGTGACCAGGTTGATCTCGCGCGAAGGCGTCGTACCGATATACTCGTACCAGGTCCCCACGTCGCCGCCGCCGGTGTTGTTGGAGCACACCTCGACGATGTCCCCGTTGGTCACCGTGATGTCCGCCTCGGCGTTTTCCGTCGTGTAGGTGGGATTTTCCAGCGTCGGCTCGACGATGTTGGACCAGCCGGACCAGACATAGTCGGCCAGCATCTCCGCCTGGACCGTCAGGTCGGCCCCGGCATCCACCTTGGCCTTCGAGTTGATATACGCCTGGGCGTCGTTCTCGTAGACGCCGATGGTGACGCCGAAGGCCCCGGAGAACTTGTTGCTCCCCTTGGGGATCTTCGCGTCGTCGTTGTTCTCCGTGGATGCTCCGCCGCTGACGTAGGGCGCGTTCGCGATGGAGCTGTAGACCTTCACGGAGCCGGCGGCCTGGACCTCACCGTTCTTGTTGTCCAGGTCCGTGTTTCCGTCGCCGATCCGGGCCGTCGTTGTGTTCATGTCCACCGCGATGGCCAGCCCCGCGGCGACGTCGTAGGAGGGCTCCGTGGACTTGGAGTCGTCCGGCTGCTTGTTCTTGAATTCGTACCACTTCTTGGTCACCCAGTTCTTGATCGGCGTTGTGATTTTGCTGATGGCGCCGGCCTTCGCATCGTCCAGGTAGTCGCCCTTGGAGTCGTCACCCACCCCCGCCGAAGCGGACGTCCCGATGGCCGTTGACGGGATGACGAAGAGTTTCGTCGTGTCGACGGAATTCTGGACCATGAGCGCGTTGACCTCAATGTCCCCGCCGACGGTCGCCTTCCCGTCCAGGAAGGCGTTGGTCTCGCCGTCCTCGTAAGAGAAGGCGATGGCCACAGCCACGGAGCCGTCCTTCCCGGCGGTGGACCGCGCCATGACACGGACGGCGTCCGACGTGTCCGCCTGCACGTAGAGGTCGTCGCCGATGGTCAGGACGGCGTCGTCCGTGACGACGGCATTGGCATTGGAGACGATCACGCCGATGGCCACCGAGCCGGCGATCCCCTTGAGGCCCGTCGTATCGCAGACGACGTCGAGGGTCTGGTCCGTCGTGGCCCGGAAGGTGGCGTCCCCCGTCGCCGTCAGGCTGCCGGCCATGGTGACGGTGGCGTCGGTGATGGCAATCCCCAGGGACACGCCGATCATGAACGTGGTGGGCGCCGCGGAGGCATAGACCGCGCTCTTGGCGTAGGCCGTGAAATTCCGGGACGTGATCGTGGTCCCCGTCTGGATGTCGATGTCCGAGTCCGCCTGGGCTACGGCGATGCCGGCCCCGATCTTGGTGAGCCCCTCGATCAGGGAACCCAGGATGTTGGCCGGGTAGTTCGTGTACCAGTCGTCCGCCGTGAGGAACTTCGTGCTGTCCGCCGTGGCGAGGATCGTGACGTCCCGGCCCCGGATCTCGGCGCCCGTGGCGACCGTCACGTCCACGTCCGTCAGGTCGATGCTCAGGAAGGGCGTGAGGAGGGCGTCGTCGTCCACTGCCAGCAGCGAGATGTCGCCGCTCGTGTCCGTGGACGAGCCCTGAGCCAGGAGCTTGGCGTTCGTGCCGATGTTGATGTGGTACCCGTCGAACTGAATGCTCCCCGCCTGCCCGGAGGCGTAGCTCGTGTTGACGGTCACGCCGCTGTTGACGGTGATCGTCTCGGCCTGGACCTTCAGGGAGTGGCCGCTAAGATTCAGGCTGCCCTCGATGACGACCTCGTCGGACCCGTCGAGGTTCTTGTTCAGGCTTCCGGCGTCCAGGGTCAGGTCGGCGCTGAAGTTTCCCAGGGCCTGCAGGTGGATGTACTCCGTCGTCGTGTAGGGGGCGTTGTAGTCGGTGTTGATCGTCAGGGACGACGTGGGATCCTTGATGGTGATCGTGGTGGTGCCGATGTCCGTGACGTCGGTGATCGTGATCTTGCCGGCCTCGGGGCGGGAGACCGTGACCTCGTTGGCGATTGCCGGCCGGGCGTTGAAGACGAAGTCGGCGATCGTGGCGGCGTCGGCGGTGACATTCTCGATGTCGGCGCCGAAGGCCACGTTGCTGAAGGTGCCCGATCCCAGCGCCAGGGAGTCGGTCCCGTCACCGCCCTCCACCCGGAGGCCCGCGGCGAAGGTGGTGATGCCCGTGGCGCTGATCGAGTCGTTCCCCGCGCCGCCCCGGATCGTGAGGGAGCCGCCTGTTCCCGGGTCGGCCAGGGTGATCGTCCCGAACGTCCCGGCGCTCACCGTGTAGTTGGCCGCGGAGGAGGCGAGCGTGATCGTGTCCGCCCCGCTGGTGGCGTTGACGATGACGTTCTTTCCGCTCTCCATGTTGGCGTAGGCGAACTGGATGGCGCCGCCGAGCCGCACGTCGCTGGCGCCGAAGGTGATGGACTTCGGCGTTCCCGCAACCGCGTCGACTTCGAGGAAAACGCTGTCCGTCCCCGCTCCGCCGTCGATGACCAGCCCGCCCGCCTTGGCGACGGCGCCCACGGTGACCGTGTCGTTGCCGGCCCCGGCGTTGAGGGTCAGCGTGCCCGTCGGGTCCTTGAAGGTGAAGTCGCCGAAGGTGCCGTAGAGGCTCGAGACGGTCCAGTTGGAGCCGTCCCAGTCGAGGTCGATGTGGTCGTCCCCTGTCGTCGCGAGGACGACGCTCTTGGTGACGCGGGCCGGTACCGTGACGGACACGCCCGGCGTCGTCCCGTCGAGCCGCGAGATCGCGATGGCGCCGTCGCCGTTTACATAGGCGGCATAGCCGTCGGCGGCATCGACCAGGGAGGCGAGCGCTGCGAGGACCGATTCCAGGCCCTCCGTTTTTACGACGGTCGCGGAGACGGCCGCGGGCAGGGACGTGGAGACATTCATGGCCGCCCCGGCCAGTTTTGTGACGGCGATGACGCCGTTGTCCACGGAGGCCGTGTAGCCGCTAACGGCGTTGACCTGGGCCGCCAGGTCGGCAGCGATTCCCTGGAGCGTGTCGCCGGCGGCCACCGTGTGGCTGTAGCCGGCCCCGTCCACGATGAGCCACCAGACATCATTCAAGGTCACCGTGCCGGTCAGGGCCACCGTCGAGGTCAGGGCCGTCGTTCCGTCGATGGACGCCGCGGCACCGGTCGTGTCCGTGACGTCGGCCGTCACGGTCATCGCGCCTCCCGCGAGCTTGACGACGGACAGGACGTTCCCCTCCGCCGCTGCCGCATAGCCGTTCGCCGCGTCGATCAGGGCGGCCAGGCCCGCCACGGCCGCATTCAGGCCCTCTCCGGCCCCCAGCGTGTAATTGTAATCCGTGGCTCCCACCCGGACCGTCCAGACGTCTCCTTCGACCGGCGCGCCGCTGAAGGTCACGGTTGCCGTTGTGGCCCCCGTGACGACGTGGCTGTAGGCGGTGCCGTCCACCGTGATCGTCCAGGTCTCGCCGGCGGCGGGTGTCGCGCCGAGGTTGACCGTCGCCCCCGCGGAGGTGAAAACGCGCGTCGTCGCCGTGGACGCATCCTCCACGGCCTCGATATACTTGTACTGGAGGTTGTCGGTGTCGCGGGAAATCAGTCCCGCATCCGACGAGAACACACTGTAGGTCACCCGGGTGAAGGTCCCGCCACTGAGGCGGACGGTATCGGTGCCCTTTGACACCCCGTACATGTTGCCGCTGATCATGCCGCTGACGCTCCCGGCGGCCGCAATGACAAAGAGGTCGTCGTAGTCCGCCGCGCCGGTCAGGTTTTCGAAGGAGGAGAAGCTGATCGTCCCGATGGAGTTGGAGAGGGTCCCTGCGTTCGCCCCGGTGATGGTCCAGGTATTGGCCGCCATGGGGCCCGTCAGGGAATCCGCCCCGGAGGACCCGCCGATGATGGTGTCAATGTTCAGGATCCCGTTTGTGCCCGGGGCATTGCCCGTGTTTTCCCGGAGCCCGTAGGCGGTGAGATCGATCTCGACGGCCTCCGTCCAGGCGGAGTAGTCGAGGGTCGTGGTCCCGGCCCCGCCGTCGATGTACCCGTTGAAGACCGAATCGGCAGCAATGTCGAAATGGTTGACCCCCTGCCCGCCGATGATGTTGTCGATGCCGGTCCCGACCGTGAGCGTGTTGCCGCCGCTGGTCACCGTGATGGACCCGTCGGCGAGGATGGAAAAGACCAGGTTCGTCGTCACCGCCGATAAGTCCAGCGTGTCGTAGTCCATCACGCCGGCGTTGGTGATCGTGTCCGTGCCCCAGCCGTTGTGGAAGATGAAGGTATTGTCGGTGGTCGACCCGGCGAGGGTATCGCTGCCGGACCCCAGGTTCACGTTCTCGATCTCGCCGATCCCGGAGGTCCCCGTCGCCGTCCCCGCCGCAAGGTCCACCGTCACGGCGCCGGCATAGCCCGTATAGTCCAGGGTGTCGCTTCCGTCGTCGTAATCGCTCCCTTCCGTGATCGTGTCGGTCCCGCTCGTGGCGGTGATCACGTAGGTGTCGTCGCCGGTCCCGCCGTTCAGGATGTCATCCCCGGGTCCGCCGGTCAGGACATTGTCGCCGGCATCGCCGGTGATCGTATCGTCCTCGGCGCCGCCCGTCACGTTATCCATGTGGACGACGCCGCTCGTCCCCGTGGCTGTTCCCGCGGCCAGGTTGACGGTCACCGCCGTCGTCCAGAGGGAGTAGTCGAGGGTGCTTGTGCCGAGGAGGCCGCCGTCGAGGGTCCCGGCAAAGGTGGCGCCGTCTTCCAGGACGAAGCGGTTGCTCCCCTGGCCGCCGACCAGTTTGTCGATGTTCGCGATGCGGTTCAGGGCGTTCGTGCCGTCGGTCACCGAAACCGTGCCGTCGGTGTGAAGGGTGAAGGTCAGGTCCACCGTCACGGCGGAGAAATCGAGGGTATTGCCCGTCGTGCCGGGATCGCTGATGGTGTCGGTCCCCCAGCCGTTGGTGAAGGAATAGACGTTGTTCCCGGCCGACCCGGTCAGCACGTCGTTGGCGGAGCTTCCGATGACGTTCTCGATGCCGCTGAAGCCGCCGGTCACCCCCGTCGCGGTCCCCGCGGTCAGGTTCGCGGAAACGGATCCTCCCGTATAGCCGGAGTAGTCCAGGGTGTCGCTGCCGCCGGAATCGCTGATCGTGTCGGTCCCGCCGCCCGCCTTGAACACGTAGGTATCGTTGCCGGCCCCGCCCGTGAGCACGTCATTTCCGGCCCCGCCGGCCAGGATGTTGTCCGCCCCGTCGCCCGTCAGTGTGTCGGCCCCGGAGCCGCCGAATACGTTCTGAATGTTGCCGACGGTGGCGGTGACCGCGCCGGCCAGGGCCGTCCCGGCCCCCAGGTCCACGACAACCGCCGTCGTATAAAGGGAATAGTCGAGGGTGTTCACCCCCGCGCCGCCGTCGAGGGTGCCGGAGAAGGTCGCGCCGTTGGCGAAGGCAAAGCGATCGCTCCCCTGGCCGCCGACGATGCCCTCCATCCCGGTGATCCCGCTCAGGGCGTTCGTGCCGTCCGTCACCGAGACCGTACCGCTTCCGGAAATGGTGTGCGTCAAGACGGCCGTCACGGCGGAGAAATCGAGGGTGTCGGTGCCGGCGGAATCGATGACCGTATCGGTCCCCCAGCCGTCTTCGAAGACGTACGTGTCGTCGCCGGCCCCGCCCGTCAGGGTGTCGTTCCCGGCGCCGCCGGTCAGGACATTCGCGTTCGCATCGCCGGTGATTGTGTCGGCCCCGGAGCCGCCGGTCACGTTCTCGATGTTGCCGACGCCCGCGGTGCCCGTCGCCGTCCCGGAAGTCAGGTTCACCGTCACAGCCGTCGTATAGGCGGAGTAATCCAGGGTGTCGCTGCCACTGTCCGCGGCCTCCACGATCGTGTCGGTTCCGCCGCCCGCCGCGAAGACGTACGTGTCGTCGCCGGCCCCACCCGCCAGCGTGTCGTTCCCGGCACCGCCCGCCAGGACGTTGGCGTTCGCATCTCCCGTAATCGTGTCGGCCCCGGAGCCGCCGGTCACGTTCCGGATGTTGCTGAACTTGCCGGCCCCGCCGCCGCCGATGCCCGTCGCCGCCCCGGTGGACAGGTTCACCGTCACCGCGGTCGTATAGGCCGAATAGTCGAGGGTGTTCGTCCCGCCCGTGCCGCCGTCGAGGGTGCCCGCGAAGGTCGCACCGTCGTCGAAGGCAAAGGTGTTGTTTCCGGAGCCGCCGACGATCCGCTCGATCTTGGAGGTGACCGTGAGATCGTTCGTGCCGTCGGAGACGGAGATGGTTCCGTCGGCATTGAAGGTGATCGTGAGATCCGCGGAGACGGAGGAGAGATCGAGGACGTCGGAATCGGCCGCGGAGGCGTCGCCGACGGTGACGGTCCCCCAGGCGTCGGCGATGGCGATCGTGTCGTTCGCCGTGCCGCCGATGACCTTGTTGATGCCGGTGACCCCGTTCGTTCCGGTCGCCGTCCCGGCCGGCAGGTTCACCGTCACGCCGGCGGTCCAGGCGGAGTAGTCGAGGGCGTTGGTGAGGCCGCGGCCGCCGTCGAGGGTCCCGGCAAAGGCCGCGCCGTCCTCGAAGACGAAGGTGTTGTCCACCTTCCCGCCGATGAGCTTTTCGATTCCGGCGACCCGGCTCAGCGCATTGGTGCCGTCCGTGACGGACACCGTCCCGTCGGTGTGGATGGTGAAGGTCAGGTCGTAGGTGACGGCCGAGAAATCAAGGGTGTCGGTCCCGGCGGAATCCGTGATCGTGTCGGTCCCCCAGCCGTCCTTGAAGATGTAGGTGTCGTTCCCGCCGCCGCCGGCCAGGATGTCGTTCCCCGCGCGGCCCGCGATGTAATTCGCGTTGGCGTCGCCGGTGATCGTGTCGACCTCGGTGCTGCCGACCACGTTCTCGATGTTCGTAAATCCTGTGACGACATCCGTCGCCGTCCCGGTCGTCAGGTTTACCGTCACGGAGGTGCCGTATTCGGAGTAGTCCAGGGTGTCGCTGCCGCCGCCGGCGGCCTCGACGATGGTATCGGCCTCCCCGTTGACGAAGAAGTAGTAGTAATCGTCGCCCGCGCCGCCAGTGAAAACGTTGGCGTTGGCGTCGCCGATGAACATGTCGGACCCGGATCCGCCGGCGGCGTTCCGGATGTTGCTGACGGCCCCGCCGATCCCTGTCGCCGCGCCGCCGAAGAGGTTCACGATCACGTCGGTGGTCCAGGCGGAGTAGTCGAGGGTGTTCGTCCCGCCGGTACCGCCGTCGACGGAGCCCGCGAAGTTCGCGCCGGCCGCCAGGGTGAAGGTGTTGTTCCCGCTCCCGCCGACGATCCGCTCCGCAACGGCCACGTTGTTCAGGGTATTGGCCCCGCTGGTCACGGAGAGGGCGCCGCTCGCCAGGACCGCAACGGCCAGGTTCGCCGAGACGGCGGAGAAATCGAGCACGTCCGTGTCCGTCGCCGCGCTGGAATCGATAAGGATGTCCGTCCCCCAGCCGTTGCCGAAGGCGTAGGTGTCGTTTCCCGTGCCGCCGGCGAGTGTATCGTTGCCGGCGCCGCCGGTCAGGATGTTGGCGTTGGCGTCGCCTGTGAGGACGTCGTTCCCGGCCCCGCCGGTCAGGTTCTCGATGTTGACCAGGCTGCCGGAGACGCCCGTGGCCGCCCCGCCCAGTGTCGCCGCCACGGCGGTCGCATAGGAGGAGAAGTCGACGGTGTCGCTCCCCTCGTCGGCGTTTTCGGTGATGGTGTTCGCCGAGCCTGAAGTCAGCACGTACGTGTCGTCATCCGTGCCGCCGACCAGGGTGTTCGTCCCGGAACCGCCGGACAGCGTGTCGTTCCCCGCCCCGCCGCTCAGCGTGTCGTCCCCCGCTCCGCCCGACAGGACGTTGGCGTTCGCGTCGCCGGTTATCGTGTCGCTGCCCGCACCGCCGATGACATTCTCAATGTTGCTGACGCCGCTCGTGGCCGTCGCCGTTCCGGCTCCCAGGTCCACGGTCACGGCCGACCCGTAGGAGGAATAGTCGAGGGTGTCGCTCCCCTCGGCGGCGCTCTCGAGAATCGTGTCGGTCCCGCCGCCGGCAGCAAACACGTAGGTGTCGTCGCCCGCGCCGCCGGCCAGCTGGTCGTTTCCTGCACCGCCGTTCAGCGTGTCGTTGCCGGCGCCGCCGTAGAGGACATTGACGCTTGCGTCGCCGGTGAGGACGTCGTTCCCTGCCCCGCCGGTGACATTCTCGATGTTCGTCACGATTCCGGAGACGCCTGTCGCGGCACCGCCAAGCACCACGGTTACACCGGTGGAATCAGCCGAGTAGTCGAGGGTATCGCTCCCTTCGTCGGCGTTTTCAACGATCGTATTGGTCCCACCGGCCAGCATGTATGTGTCGTCTTCGGTTCCGCCGGCCAGTGTGTTGACGCCCGTGCCGCCGCCCAGTATGTCCGCGCCCGCGCCGCCGGTGATCGTGTCGTTGCCCGCGCCGCCGTAAAGGACGTTGGCGTTGCCGTCCCCGACGATGACGTCGTTCCCGGCCCCGCCGGTTACATTCTCGATGTTGGTGATGCCCGCGGTGGACGTCGCCGTCCCGGTCGTCAGGTTCACCGTCACCGCCGCCGTGTAGAGTGAGTAGTCGAGGGTGTCGCTGCCTTCGCCGGTCACTTCGACGATCGTGTCGGTGCCGCCGCCGTCGGTGATCCGGTACATGTCGTCCCCGGCGCGTCCCGTCAGCGTGTCGTTCCCGCCGCCGCCGGTCAGGATGTTGGCCTGGCTGTCGCCCTTCAGGGTATCCGCGGCCGAACCGCCCCGCACGTTCCGGATGTTGCTGACCCCCGAGGTCCCCGTGGCCAGCCCGCCGGCGAGGTCGACCGTGACGGACGTGGTCCAGGCCGCGTAGTCGAGGGTGTTCGTCCCGCCGGTGCCGCCGTCGATGGTCCCCGCGAAGACCGCGCCGTTTTCGAAGACAAAGGTGTTGTTTCCCGATCCGCCGATGATCCGCTCGATATTAGCGACGGCGCTCAGGGTATTCGTGCCGTCGGTCACGGAGACGGTGCCGCCGGCATGAATGGTGAAGGTGAGATCCGCCGTGACGGCGGAGAAATTCAGGGTGTCCGTTCCGGTCGTGCCGGTCTCGCTGACGGTATCGCTGCCCCAGCCGTCGGAGAAGATGTAGTTGTCGCCCGAATTGGTGCCCGTCAGGGTCTCGCCGGCGCTTGTGCTGACGAAATCCTGCATCAGGTGGCGGTACCCGCCGTCACCGGATGCAAAGAGGGGCGCCGCCTCGATCGCGCCCGTCCGGTATTCCAGGTCCCAGTCGCCGCCGGCCTCGACCGCGCCCGTCTTGCCCGTCGAGGCGGCCACATCCGCGCCGGTCAGCGACGACAGGGTCCGGACGAACTCGACGCCCGCCTCGCCAGAGGCTACGTCGCAGCCGTACAGGAGCATGTCGGCGCCGTCCTTGAGGGAGTCGCCCCAGGCCGTGATCTCCGCCGACCGGTCCTGCAGCACGTTCTGAAGCACTGCCGTCGTCCCGAGGCTGATCTCGCCGGATGCTCCGTGAGACAGGATGTACACGGCATCGAGGTTCGTGTACTGCTTGAGGATGTCCGTCACCTGCCGGACGCCGTCCTGGCCGGCATCGAGATAGTAGATGAACACGCCGGACCGGTCGGTGGTGTCGGGATTGGAAGCACCGGCGTCACCCTGTTCGGCGGCGGCCGTCGCGGCAGCGTTCTCTTGCTGGAGACCGTCCACGACGGTCACGACGGACCAGTCTTTCCCGGAGTCTTCGAGCAGGGCCTCGATGAGGGACTGGGCATCGGGAACCGAGGGATCGACGATGATGAGTTCGCAGCGGCCGTCCTGGGCGGCCGGGACCGTGGCCTGAGAGGCATCGTCCGTGGCCGAGGCATCCGTCGTTGCAGTCGGGGCCTGGACCTCGGCTTCGCCTGTCCCGGCGTCGGCGGTTTCCGTCGCCGCGGTCGGATCAAGATTGTCTCCGGCCTGGACGACTTCGACTTCCGCGGGGGCGGCCTCCTCGATCACCGGCGCCGCGATTCCGGGAACGGCCTGCAGGTCATCGACGGGAAGTCCAACGTCCGCAGAGAGAAGGAGGCGCGGCTCCAGGGCCTCGAACCGGTATGGCCGCGGTTTCTTTCCCCGGCCGCTCTTCGCCCGTTTCGATTTATCCGCCGTTCCGTTCCTGCCTTTCAATCGCCACATGATGCCCTCTCAAGAAATCCGCCGCTTTCCCGGCGCGGTTTCCCCGCCGGAAGATAAGGGGAAAAAGCCTGCTATAAAAAACAGGGTCCCGGAACGGAATGCCTGAACGGCTCCCGGTCCGGGATGATCACACAACCTGCTGCAACGGTGCGTTCCGGGGTTCATGCAAACCCGTACCGCCTTACGGCTCCTTTTCAAACCAGTCGTTGATGGAGGCGATGTCCCCGTCGCTCAGGGTGCCCACCGCCTTCTTCAGGCGCAGGCTGTTCATGATGTAATCGTATCGGGCCACGGCGTAATCGCGGCGCGCCCGGTAGAGATCCCGCTCGGCGTCCATAACGGCCAGGATCGTGTACAGACCGGACCGATACCCTTCCCGCTTGGCCTCCAGGACCAGTTTCTGCGCCTCCAGGGCCTCCCGCAGGGCCTTCACACGGTCGATGGAGCTGATGACGCCGAGATAGGCGGCCCGGGTTTCCTTTCTGGCGGCTCGCGTCTGGCGCTCCTCTTCCTGGGCGGCGGCCTGATGCAGGCTCTTGGCTTCCCGGGTGCGGGACGCCACAACGCCGCCCTCGAAGATCGGAATGGTCAGCCGGGCGAGAACATAGGCCGTTTCGACTTCGCTGCCGCCCCCGAAAAGGGTGCCCTCGGTTTTCGTCCGGTCGTATTCCGCTTCCAGGTTGATAAAGGGATAATGCCCCGCCTGCTGCCGGCGGACCTCGTGGCGTGCCTCCTCCACGGCCTGCCGCTGCATTTCCAGGGAGGGGCTCTGCTTCACCGTGGCGTCGATCCACGTCTCGATGTTGTTCGGATCCGGGCTGACCAGGGGCAACTCTTCACGAACGGCGGCAATCTTTTCGACATCCTGCCCGACGATCTCCCTGAGCGCCTGGAAGGCGTCGTCATGATTGCTCTGGGCGGCGATCTTTCTCGCCCGGACATCCGACAGCCTGGCCTTGGCGTCGAGAAAGTCCGTTCTCGAAGTCAGGCCGGAGCTGAACCTGCCGGTGACGAGTTCGTGGTACCGGCTCACCGCCGTCTCCTCGACACCGATGAACTCGAGATTGTCGCGCGTCGCCAGGGCTCCCAGGTAGGCCCTTGCCAGCCGGACCATCATGTCCTGCTTCGCCGTCTCCAGCTTCAGGTCCGCCCCCTTGGCCGTCGCCCGGGCACGCTGAAGGCTGGCCCAGGATGCCATGTTAAACAGGGGTTGAACGAGGGAGATGGAATATTCCGTTGTGGGAAAGGTCGACGAACCCTGGCCGTAGACGGTGTTGTCGCTGCTGATGATGTTCTGCCGCGTCTGCGTGTACACCCCCTCGGCCGTCAGTTTCGGCAGAAGCCCTGCCCTGGCCTGGCTCAGCTTTTCGACCGAGGCATCGCGCTCATAGCGGGCACCGACGAACCGGGGATCGTTCTTGAGGGCCAGCCCATACGCGCTGAGCAGGTCCACGGCGAAGGAAGGATGGGTAGATAAGAGCAGCGTCAGGATCAGGAATGTCCCGATTCCCAACGGACCGGACCGGAAGGTTCTTTTCCCGTGGTCCGACCGGAGTGCGATGCCATGTTTCATGAAGATCCCCTTTCCCGTCACGTTTCCGGATCAAGCTGAATTTGGATTGCAGAAAGGCCCGCTGCCGCATCCGGATGCCGGCATTCGGCGCGCGGACAACTGCACTGGCTTGACATCCTTTGATAAATTAAAGAGATGCGATGGCGGCAATACATCACCCCCTCCCGAATGAAACCGGGGAACAGGGAGTCCACAGCACCCGCTGGCAAGCAAATCGATAATCAAAACAAGCAGCCTCTACGAAGATTCGAATGGGCTACCGGGTGGATGAATACTGCCCGGCGGGGCGAAAAATGTCAAGTTGCTTTAGGTATATTAACGAAAAAAAAGCAGCGGAAAGCATGACATATTTTATCGATTTCATTATGCAATATTTGACATAGGAGCACTCGCATGCCATTTTCTGTTGATTTCAACATAAGTGTTCGCTAAGTATCGAAGGCAAAGAAAAGACAGGGAAAGGAATGAATCATGAGAAAAGTATTAGCGATCCTTGTTGCTCTACTCCTTCTGGCGGGCTGCGGCGCCTCCATCCGGAAGAACAACGAGAACCTGATGATGCTCAAGGTCGGGATGCCGCAGGCGGAGGCCGTGAAAATCATGGGGCCGCCCACGGTGAGCGAGTCTTACGAGGCGGCGGGGGGAGAGAGGGTGAGCATCCTTTATTATCAGACCGAGACGAAGAACGTCACGGTCCTGTCGGTGAAGGAAGAATGTACGCCCGTTGTTTTCATCGATGGAAAGCTCGTGGGCTGGGGGGACCGCCTGACGGCCTCCACGATCAACACCCATAAAGTCAGGGCGAAGTGACCCGCCGTTCCGGTGCTGTGAGTCCTTCGAGGGATTACCCGCTCTTCGAGAAAATGAAGAAGCGCGCGCCCCGGGCCGCCGCCTGGTGGATCGTGGGCGACCGCCTGTACCACCTGGGCCTCCTGATGACGATGATCTGCATCCCGGCGCTGTTTTACGCCTGGATGCGGATCGAATCGGCGGGCGACTGGATCTCCTGGCTCGTCATCGCCCTGATCGCGTCCATCGGCCTCTTCGGCCTCGGCATCTACTGCAAGGGGAAGTCCTACCGGATGGCCATGGAGGCGGGAATCGACATCGACAAGTTCTAGATGAGGCTGTTCGGAATGCTTCCTGGATGATCCGCCGGGGTCAGCGCTCCACTTTTTCCGAGAGGGGCTCCCCCACGGCTCCCGTGTAGAAGACGATGAGCCGGACCGTGTCTTTTCCGATATTGATCCCGTTGTGGGCGGTGTTCCGGACCTCCAGGATCGCCTGCCCCTTTTCAAAGATGATCGCGGCTCCGTCGCCCATGAGGACCTTCAGGGTTCCCTCCATGACATAGGCATAAACGGGAACCCTGTGGAGATGCCACCCCGTCTGCGCTCC
>CAZODI010000022.1:0-23505 GCA_964578535.1 uncultured Syntrophaceae bacterium | reverse complement strand
CCATGACATAGGCATAAACGGGAACCCTGTGGAGATGCCACCCCGTCTGCGCTCCCGGAGCGATCTCGACGACGGCCGCCGTGACCTCGGGCCGCTCCGTCCGCAGGTATTCCAGCGGCTGGCCGTTGCCGGCGGCGGTCGATTTCAGGACCGTCCTGACCGTCACGCCGCTGTCGTATCCCCATCCCGTGGCAACGGAACAGGCCACGACCAGCAGGCACAGGCCGAGAATCAGGCCACCGAATCTCCTGTTTTCTTCCATGATTCCCCCTTCGGACCCCGCTCTCCCGTGTTCAAGCGATAAACGCGACCGGGCCCGTCATTTCCGCCAGGCGGCGAAGGCCTCCCGGAAATCCTTCGTCCAGCCGTGATGCGCCGTGAAGACCGCCTCCACGCCCTGCAGCTTCGCAAGCTTCCCGATGGAGACGACCTCCGTCGGTGTATCCATGTTGAAGCGCTCCACGAAGGGACCCGCCTTGCCCTCCTTCAGGCTGATCGTGTCGCCCGTGAAGAGCCAGCGGCCGTTGACGAGATAGCAGTGCGAACCCGGTGTGTGTCCCGGGGTACGGATCGCCTGTACGATCACGCCGTCGCTGTCCACGGTCTCTCCTCCCGCCAGGAGCCTCCGCCGGTCCGGCAGCGAGTTCCGCGTGTAAAACATCCGGTACTCGGGACCCTTGATGATCCGCTCTTCCCCGGACCCGACGAAGAGCGGGACATCCCCGAGCACGGCCAGGACTGCCGTGTGGTCGCTGTCGGAATGGGTCAGGAAGACCGCGCTGATCCTGTCCTTCGGGATGCCGAGCGTCCGGAGTCCTTCCTCGACGGCGGCGGCACCATCGCCTCCGTCGATCATGACATAACCGTCTTTTCCCTTGACCAGGTAGAGGTTCACGTAGTCGTTCCGGATGGCGAAAACGCCCGGAACGACCTCGCCGGTGGCCACCGGCGTCATCTTCCGGACCTCGATCAGGAACGGAACCAGGACAAAGCCGGCGATCAGGATCGCGACCCCGGCCAGGACGCCGACAGCGATCAGGATTTTCTTTTTCATGGGATGCTCCTATGCGGATGTCCGCACCTGTCGAAGGGGATACGGGAAGCCGGCTCAGCGCCGGACATTGCACGGGGCGGACGGCGCCGCACCGGCGACCTCGCCCCGCGGGCGGGAGTATAAGGGGGGAAGGCCCCGCATGTCAACCGGATGGACGGGCTTTCCCGGACATCGAGCGGTGAGGGACGAGGGAAACGCAGCAGGCGGGCGTTTTTCAACCGTCCACCATGAATCACCCCGCCCGGACGGTTCAAAAATGCCCGGATGCAAGGCCCCCGAAGTTCCGAGACGCGAGGCGTACTTTTTCACACGTCGAGCGGCGAGGGACGAGGGAAACGCAGCAGGCGGGCGTTTTTCAACCGTCCGCTAGAGGCTGCATCCGGAGCGGCATCTCCAGATGGTTGGCGGTAAGAAGGGCCTCGTCCCGGAAGATCTCCATGGTGGGACCATCGGCGGCCACGCAACCGCCGTTGAGGATGATCGTCCGCTCGCAGACATCCAGGACGAGATCGAGGTCGTGGGTGGCGATGATCTTCGTATGCCGGAAGTTGCGGAGAAGCCCGATCAGCTGCCTCCGGGAAAGGGGATCGAGGCCGGAGCTCGGCTCATCCATGACCAGGATGTCCGGCGACATGGACAGGACCGTAGCGATGGCGGCGGCGCGCTTCTCGCCTCCCGATATCCGGTAGGGCGGCCGTTCGGCCAGGTGGCCGGCGCCGACCTCCCGGAGCGCCCCGTGAACACGGGCCTCCACCTCGCCCGGCGGCAGGCCCAGATTCAGGGGGCCAAAGGCCACGTCGTCAAAGACGCGGGGCATGAACAGCTGGTCGTCGGGATCCTGAAAGACCATGCCTACCCGGCGGCGCACGTCGTCCACGTTTTTCCGGGTCAACGGGAAATCGCCCACCTGGACGGTTCCGCCGGCCGGGAAGAGGCATCCGTTGAGGTGAAGCAGCACCGTGGATTTACCCGCTCCGTTGGCGCCGACCAGTCCGACCGACTCTCCGTGAACGATCCGGAAGGAGACGCCCCTGAGCGCCGGCGTGCCGTCGGGGTAAGCGAATTCGAGGTTCTTCAGCTCGACGATGTGATGACTCAAGCGGGCCTCCCGAGGACGAGCATCCCGAGCCAGAGGGGGATGTTGAAGCAGCGCACAAGCAGGAAGAAACCGATCCACAGGGACGCGAAGAGGACGTCCCCGGCCCCGACGGACCGCTCCCTCAGGAGATGAATCCTTCCGGAAAAGCCGCGGGAGATCATGGCCTGGTAGATGCGCTGCGCCCGGTCGAGGGAACGGAGCAGGAGCTGCCCGCACAGGGACCCGAAGACCCGGAAGGAGATGTGCCGCCGGCCGAATGACCGCAGGGAGTGGGCGCGGACCATCCGGCCCGCCTCGTCCGCCACCACGTGGATGTACCGCTTCAGGAAGAGAAGCTGGGAAACGAGGATCCTTGGCACGCCCATCTTCCCGAGGCCGAAGCACACGGCGTCAAAGCCGCAGCTCTCCACGAGGATGAGGGCCGCACTCACCGTGAGGAGAAACTTGACCAGGATTGAAAGGAAAGAAACCCAGCCGCCCGAAACGGCCAGCGGACCCAGCTCGGCGACGATGCGGCCGTCGAAGAAGGGATTGAACATGCCGATCATGACGGCGAAGGGTGACGCAACGAGCAGCCGCCGGGCGATTCTTCGGACGGGAAGGCGGCCCAGAGCCGCCAGGGAGACGGGATAGAGGACGAGCGGGAGAAGGCCGAGGAGGTCGTATTTTTCAAAGGATGAGACGACGGCGATGTAGAGAAACGTCGTGACGATCATGGCGCGGGGGTCCACCCCGAGCGCGGGGGAGCCGGCCCTCCCGGAACCGTCGAGACCGTTTACCGCGTCGAGCGTCTGACCGGCACCGCTCATGGATTCGACTCTCCCGGGGGGATGCTGTCCTTCCCGTATCCGGCGGACATCCGGAGATCCATCATCGATCGGGCGACCGCCGGCTCTTTCCCGGCCGGGCCGCCCGTCTCAGGAAGACCCCGGCCGCCCCCGCCAGGAGCAGGGTCAGCCCGCCGCCGACGATGCCGGCAACGGAGCGGCCGGCACTGACATCGGGCCACGATTCGTTCCCGCCGGTCTTGGCGGCCGTTCCTCCCGGGACCATCCGGAAGCCGTAATCCGGCAGGATCGCGATTTTTTCCTGGATCCCGGCCAGTGCCTCATGGGCCGTGCTTCCCGGCCCGGACAGCTCCTCCTTCCCCGCCGTGCGCAGCATGGACCACTCGAGCCCGTCGGGGTTCGTGGAGGCAAACCAGGACAGGACGCCGCCGGTGAGTACGGCCAGCAAGGCCAGGACAGCCAGGAGTCTCCTCATGGCCCCCCCGGAGGCTTTCACAACCGGGGCCGCCTGCAGAATCTCGGGCCGGGCGTTCCAGACGAACGTGATGACCGCGGCGGTAACCAGCCCTTCGACGATGCCGATGGCGAGATGAATCGGCTGCATGAGGAGAGCGAACGTAGCCAAGGGAAGCTCACTGATGCCGGAGGCGACCGTCTCGAGCACGACGGCAAAGGCTCCCAGCTGCAGGGCCACGATGGAGGACAGCAGGGCTCCGGCCAGGATTTTTCCCGCCGAGGGGTTCCCCCCGACGACTCGCCGGCAGAGCAGGGGATAGGCAACGAAGCAGGGAAAGAAGCCGAGATTGAAGATGTTGCACCCGAGGGCAAGCAGGCCGCCGTCGGCGAAAAAGAGGGCCTGGACGGCGAGGACGGAGGCCATGGTGAGAAACGCCGCATGGGGCCCCAGGAGCATCGCCAGGATCATTCCTCCCCCCAGGTGGCCGCTGGAGCCTGTGGCCGGAATCGTGAAATTGATCATCTGCGCCGCAAAGATGAAGGCCCCCAGGACTCCCATGAGCGGAACGATTTTCCCGTCCGGATCCTCCCCGATCTTCTTCGCGGAATAAACCGTCAGGCCGGCCGTGACGGCCCACATGGTCCCGCCGACGGCGGGCGTGATCAACGCATCGGCCATGTGCATGTTTCGGCTGCGCCTCCTCTTTCCGTTCTGCCCGGCGGCCCCTGTAACATGAACGATCATTTCGTGACAATACAAAACCGCCTCTCCCGCCAGCAAGAAGCCATCGGGGGGATGATGCATAATTGCATCGTCATAACCGGCACATTCATCACCATCCCGTTTGACGGAGGGAGCGAAATATGGTAGGCGGTCTTCTCTCCTCACCCCTTACACAGCGGCGTCACACACCTGCCGGACCGGGGCCCGCTTCCGCCCGGGCGGCGGCCGTCGTGTGCCGGTCTGTCCGGGGCTGCGGAGCAATCATCGCCGGGAATTCAAATCCTGATAAGGAGGGTTATCATGATGAAGCGCTTTCTTCTTGGAGTATCCGTACTTTGTCTCGTTTTTGCCCTGGCCGGCCCGGCCCCGGCCGCCGAGCCGATCCGGATCGGCGTGGCCGGCGCCCACAGCGGAGACCTGGCTTCCTACGGCCTGCCGACGGTGAAGGCCGTCGAACTCGTGGTCAAGGACGTCAATGCCAGGGGCGGCGTTCTGGGCCGGAAGATCGAACTCCTCGTCGAGGACGACGTCTGCAAGCCCGAAGTGGCGACCAACACGGCCACGAAACTGGTTTCAAAAAAGGCTGACGTGATCATCGGCCACATCTGCAGCGGGGCGACCAAGACGGCCCTGGGCATCTACAAGGATGCAAGACTGGTCACCGTCTCTCCCTCGGCGACCAACCCGGAGCTGACCCAGAGCGGGAGATACCCCAATTTTTTCCGTACCATCGCCTCCGATGACGCCCAGGCAAAGCTGGGCGTCGAGTTCACCGTAAACAGACTGAAAGTGACCCGGATCGCCATCCTCCACGACAAGGGGGACTACGGGAAAGGCTTCGCCGAGTTCGCCAGGAAATTCATCCAGGAAGGGAAAAGGGCCAAAGTGGTCCTCTTCGAGGGAGTCACACCCGGGGCGGTGGATTACTCAGCCGTGGTCAACAAGATCCGCCAGTCCGGAGCGGAAGCGGTGATTTACGGAGGATATCATCCCGAGGCGTCGTCCATCGTCGCCCAGATGCGGAAGAAGAACATGAAGACCCTGTTCATCTCCGATGACGGCGTGAAGGACGACACGTTCATCAAGGTCGCCGGCCGATACGCCGAGGGCGTCTATGCCTCCGGGCCGAAGGACACCAAGAAAAACCCCCTGGCCATCGCCGCCACCGCCGCCCACAAGAAGGCCTACAACACCGATCCGGGCGCCTTCTTCCTGGAAGGGTACGCCGCCGCCCTGGCGGTCGTGAGCGCAATCGAAAAAGCGAAATCCACGGAATACAACGCCCTCGTGAAAGCCCTCCGGACGAACTACGTAAACACCCCCGTGGGCAAGATCCGGTTTGACAACCGGGGAGACGCCATCGGCGTCGGCTTTGCCATGTACGAAGTGAAAAACGGGACGTACGTGGAAGTCCGATAAACGATCCGAAGGGGTTCTCCGCCACCGGCGGGGAACCGTGAACATGGGCCTTCCGGCCGGGTGCGCCGGAAGGCCCTTATTTCCGAAGGAATCATGGATTATTTTCTTGAACTGTTTATCGGAGGATTGACCCGGGGAAGCATTTACGCGCTGATCGCCCTGGGCTATACGATGGTCTACGGCATCATCGAGCTGATCAACTTCGCCCACGGCGAGATCTACATGATCGGGGCGTTCACGGCCCTCATCACGGCCACCGTCCTGACCATGAGCGGCATGAGCGGAATCTCCGTGCTGATCCTGGCGTTTCTCGTGGCGGTCCTGTATTCGGCCTGCCACGGCTTCACGGTGGAAAAGATCGCCTACAAGCCCCTTCGAGGCGCCTCCCGTCTCTCGCCCCTGATCAGCGCCATCGGGATGTCCATCTTTCTCCAGAATTACGTCATGCTGGCCCAGACCTCCGATTTCCTTCCCTTCCCGAACCTGCTGCCGGAAGTGCCGTTCATGGAATCGCTCGGTCACGTCATGGGCTCGACGGAGTTCGTCATTGTCGCCACCACGACGGTCGTCATGATCCTGCTGACCGTTCTCATCAAATTCACGAGGATCGGCAAGGCCATGCGGGCCACCGCCCAGGACCGGAACATGGCGATGCTTGTGGGGGTGAATGTGAACCGCGTCATCTCGATGACCTTCATCATCGGCTCCTCCCTGGCAGCCATTGGCGGCATCCTCATCGCGTCCCACATCGGCCGGATCAATTTCTACATCGGCTTCATCGCCGGCATCAAAGCCTTCACCGCCGCCGTCCTCGGCGGGATCGGCAGCATCCCCGGCGCGGTCCTCGGCTCCCTTGTCCTGGGATGGACCGAAAGCTTCGCCACGGGATACGTCTCCAGCGACTACGAAGACGTCTTTGCCTTTGCGCTCCTGGTCCTGATCCTCATCTTCCGCCCCTCGGGCCTGCTGGGCCGGTCCACGACACAGAAGGTATAGGGGGGATTCATGAAACGGCTCGCCGGCCTCCGGGAATCCCTCGTTATCGCCCTCTGGTTCATGTTCCTCACCTTCCCCATCCTGGTCATCCAGGTGAACACCATTGAAAAAACCATCATCTGGCGCTGGCAGAACATGCTCTACATAGGAATCGGGAGCTTCGCCCTGTCGTTCGTCTGGCGCTATTTCCTCGGCAGGACCAAGGCGGGCGGGCGGAACGGCGGCGGGGAGGAAACGGATCCGAAGGGCGTCCTGCTCCGGATCACCGGGGACGCCCGGTTCTCCCGGGGTGCGCTGATCGCCGCGGCCGTCGCGGCCCTGGCTTTCCCCTTCCTCTCCTCCACCTACCAGGTGAACATCATGACGACGGCTCTGATGTACGTCGTCCTGGGACTGGGCCTCAACATCGTCGTCGGCCAGGCGGGGCTCCTCCACCTCGGCTACGCCGCCTTCTACGCCGTGGGCGCCTACACGTATGCCCTGCTCTACCAGCATTTCGGGATCGGTTTCTGGACGGCCCTGCCCCTGGGCGCCCTGATGGCCACGATCTTCGGCCTGCTGCTCGGCTTCCCGGTCCTGCGCCTCCGCGGCGACTACCTGGCCATCGTGACCCTGGGATTCGGCGAGATCACCCGCCTCATTCTGGAGAACTGGAGCGAGTTTTCCTCCGGCCCCAGCGGCATCTCGGAGATCCCCCGCCCGGGATTCTTCGGCATGGAGATGAACCTGGAACAATCCACAATCTACCTGTATTTCCTCATGATCGGATTCGTCCTGTTCACCATTTTCGTCACGAACCGGCTCCAGGACTCCCGGATCGGCCGGGCCTGGCTCGCTCTCCGGGAGGACGAGGTGGCCTGCCAGGCCATGGGGGTCAACAAGACCATGGCAAAGATGACGGCCTTCGCCCTCGGCTCCACCTGGGCGGGCATGATGGGGGTCGTCTTCGCCGCCAAGACGACCTTCGTGAACCCGGCGAGCTTCACGTTCCTGGAATCGGCCATGATCCTCTCCATCGTGGTCCTGGGCGGCATGGGCTCGACCCTGGGGGTGATCCTGGCCTCCTTTCTTCTGATCCTGATGCCGGAATACCTGCGGGCCTTCAGCGACTACCGGATGCTCCTGTTCGGAACGATCATGGTGGTGATGATGATCTTCCGCCCCCAGGGGATCATCACAAACATCCGCCGGACCTACGAGTACCATTTCGACCGGAAACCAAACGGCGAGCCCGGCACGCCGGCGTGAGAGGACCATGGAAGCGATCCTGGAAACCAAGAACCTGACCATGAATTTCGGGGGCATTACGGCTCTGGACCGGGTGGATCTGCAGGTCCGCCAGGAAGAGGTCTGCGCCCTGATCGGCCCCAACGGCGCCGGCAAGACGACCTTCTTCAACTGCATCACCGGAATCTACCCGCCCAGCGAAGGAGACGTCTTCATCTCCCCGCCGGGAGGGAAGCGGAAGCGGATCAACGGCCTGCCGGTCCACAAGGTGACGGCCCGCGGGCTGGCGCGGACGTTCCAGAACATCCGCCTGTTCCCGGACATGACCGTCCTGGAAAACGTCATGGTGGGGCGCCACTGCCGGACGAGGGCGGGAGTCCTGGGCGCCGTGTTCCGGGACCGGACCACCCGAAACGAGGAAAAGGCCATTGTCACCCGAAGCTATGACATCCTCGAACGGATCGGCCTGGCCGACGCGGCCAACACCCTGGCCCGCAACCTCCCTTACGGGGACCAGCGGCGCCTCGAGATCGCCCGTGCCCTGGCAACGGAGCCTTTCCTCCTTCTCCTGGACGAACCGGCGGCGGGCATGAACCCCCGGGAGACGGCGAACCTGGAGGAGCTGATCCTGAAGATCCGGAATGAGGAGAAGATCGCCATTCTCATGATCGAGCACGACATGAGAATGGTCATGAGCATCTCCAACCGGATCTTCGTCCTGGACTACGGAAAGAAAATCGCCGAGGGCACCGCGGCGGAAATCTGGGAGAATCCGGTTGTGATCAAGGCGTACCTCGGGGAAGAGTTCGATGCTTGACGGAATCTGCAATTGGTTTTATAGCATTCCCCTGCTATACGGATCGGCTGGTTGAATTCATGCTGGAATTGAGAAACGTCCAGACGTATTATGGCAACATTCAGGCCCTGAAGGACGTGAGCATGATCCTCCGGGAACGGGAGATCATCACCCTCATCGGGGCCAACGGGGCGGGGAAAACGACAACCCTGATGTCCATCTCGGGAATCGTCCCCCCTCGTTCGGGGGAGATCCTGTTCATGAACCGGCCCCTCTCGCAGCTGAGCCCGGACGCCATTGTCGCCATGGGGCTCTCGCAGGTGCCCGAGGGGAGGAGGATCTTTCCAAACCTGACGGTTGCGGAAAACCTGGACATGGGCGCCTTCCTGCGAAAGGATCGGGAAGGCATCCGGAAGGACCTGGCGTACGTCTTCGACCTGTTTCCGATCCTCGCCCAGCGCCGCCACCAGCCCGGCGGCACCCTGAGCGGCGGGGAGCAGCAGATGCTGGCCATCTCGCGGGCCCTCATGGCAAGGCCGCGGCTGCTCCTGATGGACGAACCGTCCCTGGGACTGGCACCGATGTACGTGAAGCTGATTTTCGAGATCATCCGGAAGATCAACCACGAAAACGGAACGCCCATCTTCCTGGTGGAGCAGAACGCCCACATGGCCCTGCGAGTGGCCCACCGGGGTTATGTCATGGAAAACGGCCGGATCACGCTGGAAGGAACGGCGGACAGTCTTCTTCACAACGAAGACGTCAAGCGGGCCTACATAGGAGCTTGAATGATGAACGATAAAGGACCTTATTCGACGTTGGAAAAACAGTTTCAGGAATTGATCTCCATGGCCATCCAGGAGGGATATTCCGACATTCACATCGCCGGCAGTTCCCCCCTGGTTTTCCGAAAGAACGGCTCCATCCAGTTCGATCGCAATCTTCGCTGGACACACGAAGCCGTGGATGCCCTTGTTGCCTGGCTGGTACAGGGGGAGCACCTCCACCGGCTCCGGACGCGTCTGTCTGTCGACTTTGCCAAAACCGTCAGCAATACGCGCCTGCGGATCAATGCGTTCATAACCCTTCGGGGCTTCAGCCTCGCCATCCGCCTGTTGCCGGGAACCGTGCCGAGGCTGAACAACCTGAACATCCACCCCTCGATCCAACAGTACTGTCAGAATAAAGCGGGGCTGATCCTGGTCTGCGGTCCCACCGGCAGCGGAAAGTCCACGACGATCGCGGCCATGGTGGAGGAAATCAACGAAACACGATCTGCCCATGTCATCACCCTGGAGGACCCCATCGAGTACCGCTTCGTCTCCAAGCGCGCCTTCGTGGAGCAGCGGGAACTGGGGACCCACATGACCTCCTTCGAGCAGGGTCTCCTGGACGTCCTCCGGCAAGACCCGGACGTCATCGTCGTCGGCGAGCTCCGGGAGCGCCAGGTCATGCGCCTGACCCTGGACGCGGCCGAGTCGGGGCACCTGGTCATCGCCTCGCTCCACTCCTCCAGTCCCGAGGAGGCTATCTTCCGGATCTGTAACGCCTTTCCCCTTGAAGCCCAGACAGAAGTCCGAAACCAGCTCTCGACAAGCCTGATCCTGATCGCCGTCCAGCACTTGCAATTGCTGGATCGCACCGGTTTTCAGGTCCCCCTGATGACGATCATGCGCAACAATCAGGCGGTCCGGTCCCTCATCCGGGACAATAAGATCTCCCAGATCGAGAGCACCATGCAGACCGCCAAGGGAGAAGGGATGTTCACCAGTGAAGCGTATATGACGGACTACCTGAATTATCGGACCCAGTTCGTGCCTCCCTCGGCTGTCTTCCGTCCTTCCGAGCTGCCTCCGGAGTACCCGGATTACGCGCCGCCCCTCCTCTATTCAAAAGCCGTCCCCAGGCCCGTTCCGGCAGCTCCAGCCGCCGGTATTGAGGAGAGGGTGATTCACTTTCCCGCGGCACGACCGGAGGACGCCGCCAATGCGTTGGAAGGGGAATCGGGAGACTACCAGCTGACCATCGAAGAGAACTCCTCCCTCGAGGACCTGATCGCCCAGATGCGGGAAACCAAGTAAGGCGGGCTTCCCTTTGATTTTCCTCCGCGACGTCAGCCTCTCCTTCGGAGCCAGGGTCCTCTTCGGAGGCATCGACTGGACCATCACCGAACGGAGCCGGATCGGGCTCGTGGGGGACAACGGAACCGGCAAGACGACGCTGCTCCGGGCCATCCTGGGCCAGGTGGAGTTGGACGGGGGCTCCATTGAGATCGCGGGCCGCCGGGACCGCGCCGTCGGCTATCTCCCCCAGGACCTGGTGGAACTCGAAGCGGCGCCCCTGATGGACTTCATCAAGGACCGCACGGGCATGGGGGACCTCGAACGGGACATCCGTCGCTGCGAAGAGGATATCTCCCGGGAGTCGACCCCGCCCGCGGCCCTTCTGGAGCGTTACGAAAACCTGCTGACGGTCTTCCGCAACCGGAGCGGGTACGGCTTCGAAGCCAGGACCCGGCAGGTGCTCCGCGGCCTCGGTTTCCGCGAGGGAGATTTCGGCAAGGCATGCTCCGATTTCTCCGGCGGCTGGAAAATGCGGATCCTCCTGTCGATCATTCTCCTCTCCGACCCGTCCGTCATGCTCCTGGACGAACCCACGAACCACCTGGACACGGAAAGCATGGAGTGGATCGAGGGGTATCTCGGGAACTACGCGGGCACGCTGATCACCGTCTCCCACGACCGGACGTTCCTGGACCGGATGGTCGGCCAGATCGCCGAACTGGCGGGCGGAAAGGTTTCCGTCTTCAAGGGCAGTTACACCGCCTACCTGGCAGAGCGGGAGCGCCGGCGGGAGGCCCTGGAACAGGAGCGGCTGCGCCGGGATGGCGAGATCCGGCGGACCATGGATTTTGTCGAGCGCTTCCGCTACAAGGCCACCAAGGCCAGGCAGGTCCAGAGCCGCATCAAGAGGCTGGAGCGGCTGGAAGTCTTCGAGGACCCCTCGGAGGCAAGGACCGTGACGATCCGCTTCCCCGATGCCCCCCGGAGCGGACGGGAGGTTCTGACCGTTCGCGATCTCGCCAAATCCTATGGCCCGCTGGAGGTTTTCCGGGATCTCCGCTTCTCCGTCAGCCGTGGTGACCGGGTGGCCCTGGTCGGCGTCAACGGCTCCGGGAAATCCACCCTGACGAGGATCCTGAGCGGAGACGAGGACCCGACCGCGGGAACGGTCGAGCTTGGCCTGAATGTCCGGATCGGTTTTTTTTCCCAGGAAAGCGCGGAAAACCTGGATTACGGGCGGACGGCCTGGGAAGAGGTCTGCGATGCCGGGAGCCGCGCCACCGACCAGGAGCGGCGCAATCTCCTGGGGGCGTTCCTCTTTTCCGGGGACGACATCCACAAGCCCGTCCGGGTGCTCTCGGGCGGCGAGAAGTCCCGCCTGGCCCTCTTGAAGCTGATCCTTGAGGACACGAACCTCCTCATTCTCGACGAGCCGACGAACCACCTGGACCTCAAGACCAAAGACCTTTTCCAGGACGCCCTCCTCCAGTACACCGGGTCGGTCGTCATCGTCTCCCACGACCGCTACTTCCTCGACCGGATGGTGAACCGGGTCCTGGAGATCCGGGACGGGCATCTCCGTGAATATGCCGGGAACTACTCGTACTTCATAGAGAAGCGGGAGCTGGAACGGGCCGCGGAAACGGAGGGCATGAAGCCGGCGGCGGAGGGAGTCCGCGAGCTGCCGCCGAAGGAAGTGCGCCGTCTCGCGGCGGAAGAACGGAACCGTCTGTCCCGCACCCGGACCGCCCTGAAGAGAGAGTTCTCGGAGGTGGAAGGGCGGATCGGAGTCCTGGAGACCGACAGGGCGGCCCGTGAGGAGATGCTGTGCGACCCCCATGTCCTCCGGAACGGAGACCGGGTAAGGCTGCTCCATGGCGAATTGAGGCAGATCCGGAACGAACTGGACACTCTCTACGAACGCTGGGGCGACCTGGGCCAGCAGATCGAGGCCCTGGACGCAGCCCCTCCGACAAATGGAGCGGCGGCAGAAAGTCCGCGAAACCCGTAAAGAAACGGCCGCGTTGTGATATAGGAGCGAAGAATCGCAGCCGCAGTCAGGAGGAATCATTCATGGCACGATCGAACACCACCCCCGTCCTTCACGGCGGGTTCCTGAAAACCGCCGGCCCCTGGATATGTGCCGCCCTGCTGGTCCTTGCCGCTTCCGCAGCGGGCATGTGGACCGCAGAGGCCGCCCCGTCATCGGACAGCCCCTACAGCATCCACATTTCATCGTTCCAGGAGGAGATCAACGCGATCAAGCATGTGCGGCAACTCGCCGCGAAGGGCTGGCCGACCTATTACCGGAAAGTCATCCTGCCCCGGAAGGGAACCTGGTGGAGGGTGTACGTGGGACCATACACCAGCGAGGCGGAAACGGGCAGGCAGGCGAGCCGCCTGAAGGCACAGGGACTCACCCGGTATGCCGCCATCGAGCGGACGGGGCCGGCCGAGGCGAAACCTGCGCCTCCTCCGCCGGCCGTGAAGACCGTCCGGACCCCGGAACGGACCGCCCCAACCCCGGAGCCGGCGGCTTCACCAAAAGGAAAGATCCTCTTCCCCGAAAAGACCAAAATGGAGCCGATCGGACATTCCCGAACGGTCGAATCGGTGCGAACGCCCGCGGCCGCGAAACCGGCATCCCCATCCGTTACACCTGCGCAGGTCGGAACTTCCCCTGCAGAACCCTGCAAAGGGGATTCCTGCCGCTCGAAGCCCGCATCCAGGGACCTTCCCGTGCTGACAGAACCTCCCGCAAGCGCCTCGCGGGCCGCCTCGGCTCCGAGTCCCACTCGACCGGCGGTCGTCGAGGCACGGCCGGAAAGGAAGGAACCGGCCGGGGCGGGAGGCATCACCTGGGGGGACATGAAGGAGGAGCCCGCCGCGGGGGAAAACGATCTGCACCAACCGGCAGCCCGGGCCCCGGCGGTTGAGCCGACGCGCGCCGATTCCGGCACAGCGCCGGTACGAAACGCCGAATGGCAGGCGGCTCCCGCGATCCCCGGCGATCGACTGGAGGCCCGGAAATCCTTCGATAAAGCCAACGAATACGTGGCGAAGGGGATGCTGGAGATCGCGGTGGCAAACTACAGCCGTGCCATCGAGCTGGATCCGAGCTTTGCGGAAGCCTATAACGGACGGGGCATCACCTACGAGGCGATTCAGCGCGCCGACCTGGCCATCTCCGATTACGATGCGGCGATCCGGCTGAAGCCGGACTACAGCGAAGCCTTCTACAACCGTGCCCTGGCCTGCCGCAAATCGGGCCGCTTCGACCAGGCACGCCACAACCTGGAGAGCGCCTGCGCCCTGCAACACCGGCGGGCCTGCGAACTGCTGGCGGAGATGAAGGGAACCCGGAAGTAGCGAAACCGGCCGTTCGTACCGCCGGACCTTCTTCCGTGCTCATCCCCCGTCGAGACCGCCTTTCTCCCTCATGCGGAACCAGCCGACCGGATCGGTCAGGTATTCCTGCGTGTCCTTCAGCGAGACGAAGTGTTCGTGCTCGATGTCGGCAAGCAGGTTGAAGAAGGCCTTCTCACGGGGATCCGTGACCTGGTCCCGGAGCCGGGCGTAGTAGAGCGCGCCGTTGGCCTCAAATTCGATCGCCGTCTCCAGCGCCTCCAGGTCGTTCTTGTCGCCGGCGGGCCCCCGGCCGGCCTCGCGGATCATCTTTGCCAGGACGTCCTTCACCACCGTGGACTTCACCTTCAGGGGAACCGTCTCGGGCCATTTTTCCTCTCTCGACCATTTCCCGTGCAACTCCCGGAGCCGCGCGTAGTGCTCCATCTCCTCCACGGCGATCTGTTCGAACATCACCCTCCCCACGGGATTGGCCGTCTTCCGGGCATGCTCCATGTAGAACCGGTGTTCCTGAAGCTCGTTGTTCAGGGCCACTTCCAGGGCGTTCAGGCGCTCTTTCATCTCCTCCCTCCCTCCTTTCCACCGGATTGTCCGGGTTTCCGCAGGTTCAGTCCCCGCGGTCTTTTTCGTACCGATCGTACGTGTCGATGTCGGGTGTGTACAGGAGCACGGTCCTGTCGTCCAGCATGCGGGCCCCCGTCCGGGCCGTCATGATGGAATACCAGATTCCGATCCGCTCTCCCCGGTCGTTGAGGATTGAAAATCCGGAGGGCACCTGGCTCACATCCCGGGCCCTGCGCTGAACACCCTCTACCAGTTCCCCGCAGGTCCGGGGATTCATGTCCAGCCGCCGCCACAGCGTGTCGTCCACGAGCTTCAGGTCCTTCCGGATTCCGATGATCGCATTCGGATAGGTGTGGGACCCGCTTGCATACCAGGCATAATCGGCGCGGCAGGAGTCCGCTTCAAACATGCGGGTCGCCTCCAGATCCGGCGTGATCCGGCCGGCCTTCCCGGCAAACGCGGCGCAGCCGCACAGAAGCGCCAGGACGCTCAAGACGGCGGCCAGCCTCTCGATTCTCTTCATGTCGCACCTCCCTGTTGCGAGGTCCGGTGAAATCGGGCGGTCTCTGCCGATTCGTGTCCGGTCCCGCCATGTTCAGTTTCAGAGTCCCTCTTCGGACCGCCGGGGGATGATGAGCCACATGGCCAGATAGGCCAGGATCCCGAAGCCGAACGAGAACAGGGCCACCAGGATGAAAAGAACCCGGATCACCGTGGGATCCCGTCCGGTGTACTCCCCGATGCCGCCGCAGACGCCGCCGAGTTTCCGGTTCGTTTCCGACAGATACAGCTGTTTCATGATTGTTTCCCCCCACAGAAACGGGTGTTCAAAAGGTACCCGAAAGAGAGGATGTTTTCAACCGGCTTTCGGGATCCTCAGAGGAAAGTGCGGGAGAACATCAACTCCGCATCCGACGTGCCGATCAGAATCAGCTCGGAATTTTCCTCCACAGGCAGGAACGGATCCGGATTGATGGTCACGTCGCCGCTTTCCTTCCGGATGCCGACAACGGTACACCCCGTTTGCGGTCGTACCCGGGCCTGGGCAAGGGTCTTCCCCACAAGGGAGGGGGGTGTGGGAAGCCGGAAGATGTTGAGTCCCTCCGCGAGGAGGAACATGTCTTCGTTTTCCAGGTAATGGAAGATCGCGTCGGCTCCCAGGGAGGCATAGGACAAGACGAAATCCGCACCCGCACGATGCAGGGTCGAGACGTTCCTGTCCGCGTTGGCCCGGCAGATGATCTGCATGTCCGGACGCAGGCTCCGGAGGTACTTTGCCAGGTAGATGTTCGTCGCATCGTCGTGGGTGGTAATCAGGGCGGCGGGAGCCTTTTCGATCCAGGCCTTCTTCAGCGTCCCGATGTCCGCGGCGTCGCCGGTGACGTAAAGGGTATCTTCCTCGGTCCGCCGGGGGTTCTTTTCGATGATGAGAAAGTCCACGCCCCGCTCCTTGAACTGCTCGCCGATGGCTTTGCCGACGCGCCCGCCTCCGATGATGATCACCGGGTCGCCGGCATGGCGGCTCAACTGATAGAAAGAATACACCTCGTCGTAACGGGCGATCTGTTCCTCCGTGCCGGCAAATACCAGGGCCGTGGAGCGCTGGATCACCGTATCCGGCCCGGGCACCTCGAACCGGCCCCGCTCCCAGATGGCGACGACGGCCACCCCGATCTGCTCCCGAAGCCGGCTCTCTGCCAGGGTCTTTCCCACCAGGGGGGTGCTTATGGCGGGGGCCTCGGCGATCAGGAGGTTGTCGAAGCGCCCCAGGATGTTGGACCGGAAGTCGCCGCCCAGGGTCCACCCCGCCAGGGAGCGTCCCAGAATCTCCGTCAGTTCGAGGACCCTTGAACACCCTGCGAGAGACAGGATGTCCACGGAATGGGGGGAATCGGCCGTGGCGATGATGGGAACCGTCTCGGTCAGTTCCCGGACGGTGAAGGCGATGTTGGTATTCACCTCGTCGCGGTTGGTGGCGACAATGAGAGCGGCCCGGTCGGCCCGCATCTTCCGGTATGTCTCCGGATCGTCGATGTGGCCGATGGCGATCCGCACGCCCGCGTCGTACAGGTCCTTGGACTTTTCGTACTCATCGACGATCACGACATATTCCCGCTTGTAGGTCTTCAGCTTTTCGATCAGCGCCGTGGTGACGGCATCGTAGGACGTGATGATGACGTGGTTCCTCGTTTCCGGCGGCAGTTCGCGGGCATAGCGCTTGCGGGTCTCCGCCTCGATCCAGGGTGCGAAGAAGAATTTGATGAAGGTGAAGGGGAGCAGGACCAGGAGAAAGATCACCCCGGAAAAGAGGACCAGGATGGAGAAGAGGCGCCCCAGGTCCGACTGGAAGGTGATGTCGCCGAACCCGAGGGTGCTCATGACGACCAGGGTCCAGTAGAATCCGGTGATCCAGGAATGATCCTGTCCCTCCGCCGCCATGATCAGATGGAAGATCACGCTGTAGACGGTGACCATGGTGAACAGGACCAGGCAGTAGCGCAGGAGCATCCGGGTGTTCTGCCGGGTGCTCTCACTGTCGAGAAAGGAGCTGATGACGGAAGGAAGAAATTTCATGGGTGTTCCCTTCTGTGACCCCGTTGACGGCCTTCTTCCCTCATTTCACCGGGGGGCGGACGGCCCGGGCCGTCCGGGCGACGATGGCCATGAGAGCCGCCGAGGCCAGCCTCGTCCGCACCGTGTCGGCCCGGCTGGTGAGGATGATCGGGATCCGGGTCCCCAGCACGATCCCGGCGCCTTCCGCCCCCGCCAGGTAGGTGAGCTGCTTCAGGAGCATGTTGGCCGACTCGATGTCCGGCGCCAGGAGGATGTCCGCCTCGCCGCTGACGGGGGATTCGATTCCCTTGGTCTTCGCGGCCCGGGCGCTGATGGCATTGTCGTAAGCGAGCGGTCCGTCGAGGATGCCGCCCCGGATCTGGCCCCGGTCGGCCATCTTGCACAGGGCCGCCGCATCGAGCGTGGAAGGGATCCGGGAGGTGACCGTCTCCACGGCGGACAGGATGCCCACCCGTGGCGTCGGGATCTGCAGCATCACAGCCAGGTCGATGGCGTTCTGGATGATGTCCCGCTTGTCCTCGAGGCCGGGAAAGAGGTTGACCGCCGCGTCGGTCATCATGAGCATCTTGGGATAGGCGGGAACGTCCAGGACAAAGGCGTGGCTGATCCGCCGTCCGGTCCGAAGCCCCGAGGCGGAAGGGACGACGGCCCCCAACAGCTCGTCGGTGTGGAGGCTCCCCTTCATGATCGACTCCACCTCGCCCCGGCGTGCCATCTCGACGGCCTTTTCCGCCGCCGCATGGCTGTGGGGAACCGCGACGATCCGCTGGTCTCCCAAGTCGATCCCCGCCTCCCCGGCGGCTTGACGGATCTTCTCCTCGGGACCGACCAGAACCGGGATGATGATCCCCCGCTCGGCCGCCAGGATCGCCCCCGCGAGGGAATCGCGGTCGCAAGGGTGCGCGACGGCGCAGGTGACGGGTCCACAGACGCTGCAGGCCCGGAAAAGATTCACGAAGACGTCCCGCCGCCTGAGCTCCAGGTGGGCCGGCGCGACTTCGTTGTAGGCGAGCTTTTTCTCCGGCGCCTCCACGACCGTTATGCCGGCAACCAGCTCCCGGCCCTCCTGGTTGACGACCCGGCAGTCCAGGACGACGCGGCGGCCCATGTCGTCCTTCGCCGTCACGGTGACCCGGGCCGTGAGCGAATCCCCCACCCGGACGTCGCCGGTATATCGCATGTCCCGGCTCAGGATCTTCGTTCCGGGGCCGGGAAGGCGCGTTCCGATCAGATCGGACAGAAGGGCCTCGGAGCCGGCGGCCTCTGTCGTCTCGATCCGCCTTGGGTCCCCGCCGCCCGCCTCCGGGGCCAGATGAAACGAATCCACGTCCCCGGAGACGAGGGCCATCAGATCGACCTGCGTCCGGTTCAGGACGACCGTCCACTCCTCGGATGCACCGATCCGGATTTCATCGAATGGCACGTTCATGACATTGCGCTTGGACTCCATGGCTTCCCCCTGTTCCGGATGGATAGCTCCACTCTCCCGCGCACCCCGCATCGGGAGCGGAGACGTCCCGGACGGCTCCCGCCTGATCAGTTCTCGTAGAACACCTTGATCGCCTTCTTTTCCAGGCGCGACGCGAGCCAGTTTGCGATTTTTTTCCGGTCCGCTTTTTTGAGTGAACCTCTCCTGATTTTGAAAACGATCACGTCCTGCTTTTCGGGCGCTTCGGCGCCGTGGCGAAACGTGTTCGCCTCCGAATATGTACAGGCCAGGATCTGCGGGTAGAGCGGCTTGATCTCCGCCAGGAGCTGCCTCCCCTGCGCCGCCCGCCGGCCCGCCGCCTCCCGCCGCTTTTCCTCCTCCCCCAGCATCGCCTTCAGGCGGTTGATTTCCGCTTTCAGGCTGTCCACCTGGGTTTCCCGCCTCTCCACGTCGTCGATGGAAAAGCCCTGCCGGAAAATCAGCTTCGTCTCGTCCAGCGCGAAATCTTTCGCCCGCTCTCCGATGGCGCGTTTCTGCGCCTCCGTCAGGGTGCTTCCACCGTAGATCAGGGTGATCGAACGGTCGCCCGGATTGACCTCCTCCTTCAGCAGGTAGGTCCCCTCCACAATGGTCACGTTCCGGGTGAACTTCGAGGCCTGCTCCATGAAAGCCTCCTTCTGGACCAGGCCGTACCCGAAGTAGATGCTGGGGACGGTCGTGACGAGAATCACATAGGTGATGATCCGGTTGACCCTGTTTTTCTGCGCCTGCTCCACAAGGGTCCGGATGGGGAAATTCAGCACCTGGGAAACGGCGACGGAGGACAGGGCGATGAAAACGGTATTGATCGTGAAGAGGTACAGGGCCCCGAAGAAAAAGGTCGCCTGGCCCGTCGCAAGGCCGTACCCAGCCGTGCACAGGGGCGGCATCAGCGCCGTGGCGATGGCGACGCCGGGAATGACGTTTCCCTTGGACTTGCTGCTGATGGCCACGATGCCGGCCAGGCCGCCGAACAGCGCGATGAGGACGTCGTAGATGGTCGGGCTGGTTCTCGCCAGAAGCTCCGAGTGGGCCGCGGAGACCGGGCTGATGGCGAAGTAGAGGGTGGAGGCGGCGAGGCTTGCGAAGACGGCGAAGGAGAAATTTTTGACGGCCCTCCGGAAAAGAGGAAAGTTATAGGTGGCAAGGCTGTAGCCCATGCCGTTGATCGGCCCCATGAGCGGAGAGATGAGCATGGCGCCGATGATGACGGCCGTGGAGTTCATGTTCAGCCCGACGGAGGCCACGATGATGGCGAAGGCCAGGATCCAGAGATTGGTTCCCTTGAAGATGATGTCCCTTTCGATGGTTGCGTGGATGACCTCGCAATCCTCGATGTCGCTGTCCAGCTTCAGGGAATGCATGATTTTCCGAACCATGTTTCGACTCCTTACCCTTTCGGCATTTCCTTGATGTGGATGTCCCGCTGGGGAAACGGAATCTCCACACCCGCCTCCCGGAACCGCCGGGAGATCTCATAGTACAGCTGGCTCTTCAGGACCCCGGGACGATTGACGTACTCGCTCGTCCAGACCCGCAGGTTGAACATGAGCGCGCTGTCGCCGTACTCGGTGAACAGCACGTCCGGCCGGGGCTCCTTCAGGATGCCGGGATGGTCGAGGGCGATGTCCAGCAGGAGATCCCGGATCTTCAGGGGATCCTCCCGGTAGGACACCCCGACGGGGAAGTTGAAGCGGACATTGCGGTCCGTGTGGCTCCAGTTGATGACCGTCGAGGAGATGAACTCCGAGTTCGGGACGATGATGGAGATGTTGTCGTTCGTGACGATGGTGGTGGCCCTCATGGAGATGTCCACAACGTCCCCGGCGATGCCGGAAACCTCGATCCGGTCGCCCACCTTGATGGGCCGCTCGAACAGGATGATGAGCCCGCTGACGAAGTTGTTCGTGATGTTCTGCAGACCGAAGCCGATGCCGACGCCGAGGGCACCGAACAGGATGGTGATGCTGCTCAGGTCGATCCCCGCGGTCTGCAGGATGATGACGAAGCCGATCGTCAGGAGGGCATACTTCACGATGGACCCGATGGCGATCCGGACACCCAGGTCGATCCGGCTGTTCGCCAGGATCCGGTATGCGACGATCCGGTTGATCCTCGACGCCGCAAAGACGAGGAGGACGGAAAAGAAGACCAGGTAGACGAGCATCCAGAGGGTGAACGTGGACCCGGCCAGGGAGAACAGGGGAACGCTCAGATGCTCGACGATGCGGCCCGCGATGTCGGAGATCGTGTTCATGGTCCCTCCTGAAACGGGAAGAAGACGGGGATGAAGATCGTCGCCAGAATCCAGAAGATCAGGTTCAGTGGCGTTCCCACCTTCAGAAAATCGGCGAACCGGTACTGGCCCACACCGTAGATCATCGTGTTCGTCTGGTAGCCCACAGGGGTCATGAAACTGGCCGAGGCGGCAAAGGTGACGGCCATCAGGAAAGGCTTCGGGCTGACCCCCATGGCGCCCGCCGCCGCAATGGCGATCGGCGCCAGGAGAACCGCTGTGGCGTTGTTCGACATCGCCTCCGTGAGAAGCGAGGTGAGAAAATACAGGGCGCATACAACGGCCACGGGACCCAGGCCGGCGAGGAGATCGATCATCCGGTTCGACAGGAACATGGCCGCCCCCGTCTTTTCCAGGGCAACCCCCAGCGAGATGATCCCTCCGAGAAGGAAGATCACCTTCCACTCGATGGCCTCGTAGGCCTCTTCCAGGGAAAGGCACTGGACCGCGACCAGGAGAAGGGCACCAATGATCGCCCCCACCATGATGGGCAGGATGCCCAGGCTCGCCGTGACAACGACCGCGGCGATGATCGTCAGGGCGGGAAGGATCTTTTCCTTTCGGTACTGGGGCGTCTCGATCTCCGAGACGACGACGAAGTTCCGGTCGCTTCGGATCGCCTCGACATTTTCCCTCCGCGCCTCCACCAGGATCGCGTCGCCGGCCCGGAGGCGGGTCTCCGCGAAGCCCGTGTTCATGAGCTGCCCGCGATGCCGCAGGGCCAGGGCCGTGGCCCGGAAGACGTTGCGGAATCGGGCCGATTTGACCGTCTTTCCCACGAGACTCGAGTTCGGGGCGATGACGACCTCCGTGAGAACCAGGTCTTCGCACTGGAAATCGCCGTCGTGAAGCTGGCAGTCCGAGATCATCCGGATCCCCAGCCGCTCCTTCAGCTTCTGGAGCTGCCGGATGTCGCACCGGACCCGGAGGAGGTCGTTCTCCTGGAGCACGACCTCCTCCAGGGGCATCAACAGGCGCCTGCCGCCCCGGATCACTTCGATGATATCGATCTCCACCTCACGGACGAGGGAGGATTCAGATACTTTTCTGCCGACGGACTTCGCCTCGGGAAGGAGAACGATGTCCGTCAGGTACTCATGCATCTGGAATTTTTCCGTCAGGTCGGCCGCGACGCTCCGTTCCGGGATCATCCGGACGCCGACGACGGTCATGTACATCATGCCGACGGCGAAGAAGACGAGCCCCAGGGAGCTGAACTCGAACATGCCGAAGGCCGGCAGGCCGTGCTGGACGGCGATGGAGTTGACCAGGATGTTGGTCGATGTCCCAATGAGCGTGCAGACGCCGCCGAACATGGAGGCGAAGGAGATCGGCATCAGGAGCCGGGAGGGGCTGAGCTTGTTCGCTGTCGAGAGCCCCAGCAGGATCGGGATGAACACGGCCACGATGGGCGTATTGTTGATGAAAGCGGACAGGGCGCCGACGGCGAGCATGGTTCCGACGAGGCCGACCCAGAAGTTGAAGCGGAAGATCCTCGACGTCAGGTCCCCGAGGAAATTCACTGCCCCGGTCTTTGTCAGCGCGGCGCTGAGGATGAACATGGCGGCGACGGTGACCGTGGCGGAGTTGCTGAAACCCGAGAGCCCCTCCGTGGGCGTCACGATTCCCGTCACGAGAAGGATGCACATGACGAGAATCGCCGTGAGGTCGACGGGAAGCTTCTCCGACGCGAAGAGGGCGACGGCCAGCACGATTACTCCCAGTACGATGAGCATGTCAAGGGTCATGGGAACTCCCGGCATTCATTCATATCTTTTCAATAATACGATGTTTTTTGGTATCGATACTATACGGAAGCGGGCGCTGCGTGTCAAGCAGGGAGGGAACGGGGGCCGGGAGCAGGCCGATCCGTGGTCCGTCCGGCGGCGCCCGGCCGTCTTGACACTCCCCGCCCTTTTCCCTACAGTCCGGACAGACAGAGATCCGCTCCGGAAAGGACCCGCCATGACCGATCCGCTCCTGGAAAAACTCCGGTTTTTCCTCAAGGACACGATCCGCCGGCACACCGACTTCTCCCGGACCGACCAGAACCGGGGCGTTCCCCCGCCACCCGTCGAGAAGCCCTGGCCTCCGGAGGCTTCCCGCATCGCCCTACCGTCCGTCCGCCCCGGCGAGTCGACTCCCGCCTGCGACCTCGCGGCGGCCGTGGCCCATCGCCGGAGCCGCCGGGACTTCCTTCCGGAGACGCTACCCTTGGAGACGCTCTCGTTCCTGCTCTGGGCCACCCAGGGCATCCGGCAGGTCCTCGACCGCGGCCATGCCCTCCGGAACGTCCCCTCGGCGGGCTGCCGCCACGCCCTGGAGACGTATTTGTGCGCCCTCAACGTGGCGGGCCTCGAAGCCGGGATCTACCGTTACCTTCCCCTGGAGCACGAGCTCCTGCCGGTGTCCCGGGAGGAGAACCCGGCAGCGGAACTTGTTGCCGCGGCCTTCGGCCAGCCCTGCCTCGGCCGGGCGGCGGTCACCTTCGTCTGGACCGCGATCCCCTACCGCATGGAGTGGCGCTATGGCTTGGCGGCCCACAAGGTCATCGCCCTGGACGCGGGCCACGTCTGCCAGAACCTCTACCTGGCCTGCGAGGCCGCCGGGCTGGG
>CAZODI010000021.1:27262-55925 GCA_964578535.1 uncultured Syntrophaceae bacterium | reverse complement strand
CCCTCTGGAGAACCAAACAACTGGAATATACGTGGCTGCGAAGCCTGATGGGCAGACATGCGGACTTCTGGCAGGTCACCGGGGAAGCCCTGGATTATGCCCTGGACGCCTTCGGAATTGCCGATCGGGGCTTGAGAGATGCAATTGTCGGCACGTACCTGGAGCTGGACTGCTACCCCGATGTCAAGCCGAGCCTGGAGGCGCTGAAGGCCGGCGGCTGGAAGCTCGTCATCCTGTCCAACGGAACGCCTGACATGCTGTCGGCGGCCGTGAAGAGCAGCGGGCTCGACGAACTGGTCGATCCCGTTCTGTCCGTCGAGGAGGTCGGTGTCTACAAGCCGGATCCGCGGGTCTACGGGCTGGCCACCGACCGCCTGGGCCTCCCGGCCAGGCAGATCGTCTTCCTTTCCGCAAATTCCTGGGACGCCGTGGGGGCGGCGAACGCGGGTCTGCGGACGGCCTGGATCAACCGGTTCAAGCAGCGCCGGGAGCGTCTCCCTGCCCAGCCGGACGTGGAAATCAGTTCCCTGGCCTATCTGCTGCCGCTTCTGGGTTGCGAGGAAAAATAACCGAATGGTACCAGGTTGTGGTGGAACGGGTTTACATCTCTTTGATTTCAGATACCAGCCTGTCAAACTGTTCCACATCGACCACCGGTGATGTGACAAAGGTGATCCCCGTCAGTTCTTTCAATGCGATGGAGGTTAAGAGCGCTTTCTCCATATCGGGGAAATCCAGCGTTAAAACAAGGTCGTGTTCCCCCAATACGGCGTACATGGAGATGACCTTTCCGCCGTTCCTATTGATGATTCGGATGGCCTTTTTCGTACGTTCCGGTGAAGCCTTCTTGATCGCATCGGTCGAATACTTCCCAAACATCATGAAAATCGGCATGCTGCAATTCCTCCTTTCTGTCGGCGTGTAAAGGTCTCCCACAGACGAAGTCGTCACCGTCAGCGTGCTGTCTTTCTCAGCCCTTTTTCTTTTCCCGCTTTGCCTGCTTCTTTTCTTTTGCCGTTTTCAGAGGTTTTTTCTTCTCCGCTTTCTGTGCATCCTGTGACTTTGCCATGTCGGTATCCTCCTTTGGCTTCTCATGGGGTGCTGCCTGGCCATGTTTCGTTCTTACGGGCGAAAATGCTGGGTTGTGGAGCCGGAATTTGAATGTTTCCAATTATATCGGGGACGCAAATCATGTGTCAACGGATATATTGTCCGTCGTCCGGTACGATGTGCCTCTGTATAAAATGGAAGACCCGCATTTTCCCGGCCGTCCTGCTACGCGCTGATCTCAATGCCGTGTCCCGTGTCGTCGGTAAGGATCTCAAAGGCCGCCCGGTTCAAAGTGGAAAGGGTTTCCGTGGCTGTGTCTCCCTTGCGCGTGACACGGATCTCGCAGGAGGCGATCTTGGTGTTCAGGCAGTGCTTGCCGCCGCCGGGCGGGTTGTAATAATTCAGGCCGATGAAGGCCTCCCGGGGCGCGGAGAGGGTGCCTTCCAGGCGGACGGCGTCCGTCTCCGAACGGAAGGTCCAGGTGAAATAGTCGAACCGGCCGCGGGCGCGGAACATCTGTAAAAATCCGTTGAGGGCGATTTCCTCCCCCTTGTGACGGAGGACCAGCGGTGTCAGGTAGGGCGTCCAGAACGGGCCGATCCGGACTCGCGCGGTGGCGATCTCCAGGAAGCTGTCGGGATGGGTGTCGAAACCCGCCACCTGGCCCCAGGCGTACTGGTCCGTGTGTTTGCTTCCCCAGTTGTGGTTCTGGCTGCCTACCCAGTCGGTGACGGCGACCTCCCGGCCGTCCACGGCGAGCACCCCGCTGTAGACGGCCATGGGCAGCCCCACCAGGCTTTTCGCCTTGGGAAATCCTGCCTCGTAGGAGTTGAGGGGCAGCAGGAAGAGAGGATCCATCCGCCCTGAAAACCGGAGATCCCAGGAAATCCGGTGGCCGCCGGAGGCCGCGTCGCCCTTCAATCCGGCTTCGTCCAGGACGGCGTCCGCCACCCTGGCCGCCAATGCCTCCTCGCTGAAGGCGCACTTGCGGAAGGGGACCTCCTTCTTGACGGCCGTGTGGCTGCCCGTCTCACCGTCGAACCAGATGGCCCAGATCTCGCCGATGGCGTCCCGGGGGCGGTCCTGGGGGCTGAAGATGGTGTAGCGGATCCAGAAGGCCAGGGGGCGCGTCGGGTGGTTCGCCCGCTGGAAGAAGCTCTCATAGTGTCCTCTCGTCTGGTCCGGCCGGTAGCGGGTCTGGTTGGCCTGGCTCCGGTCCATCTTCATGATCGATGTCCCCCTTCCGTGAAAAAAAGCGGATCGGATTTCACCATGATCCGGAATATCGGGATCCTTTCTTTTGTAACGGCATGGTCGGAAAGCGAAAGGCCCTGTGTCGATAACCGGCGGAATCGGTTTACGGATGATTTCGGCCAATCACGATCTCACCTGTTTTTTAGAGGGGCAGGGAAGGGGGGAATCGAAGGGAGACCGTCGTGCCGCGCCCCATGCGGCTGTCGATGAGCATGAAGCCGCCATGGGCGGCCATGATGTGTTTGACGATGGACAGACCCAGGCCCGTGCCGCCAATCTCCCGGGAGCGGGTCCGGTCCACCCGGTAGAACCGCTCGCCGATCCGGTTGATTTCGCCCTCGGGGATGCCGATCCCGGTGTCGTGGATCCGGATGATGGACCATCCGGTAGCGTCGGTCTCTGCGGAAATGCCGATCTTTCCCTCTTCCGGCGTGAACTTGACGGCGTTGTCCAGGACGTTGAGAAGGGCCTGGACGAGCCGGTCCCGGTCGGCCCGCAGGGGGGACAGCTCTGGCGGGATTTCCCGCCCCAGGGTGAGCCGCTTCTGCCGGATCCGTTCTTCCAACATCGGCAGGACCTGGTCCAGCGCCTCGCCGAGGGGTACCTCCTCGAAGGAGAACCGCGTCTCCCCGAGCTCGATGTTGGACAGCGTCATCAGATCGTCCAGGAGACGATTCAGCCGTCGGGCCTGCTCCTCGATGATTGCCAGGAATCTTGCGGCCTGCTCCGGGTCTTCCACATCGCCGCTCCGGAGCGTCTCCACGAATCCCAGGATGGCCGTCAGGGGCGTGCGGATCTCATGGGCCATGTTGGCGACGAAGTCGATCCGCATCTGCTCCAGCCGCTTCATCCGCGTCACGTCGTGGAAGACGAAGACCGTCTTTTCCTCCCCGGGATCTCCCTGTACCGGGTCGATGCTGACGTCCAGGACCAGGGAATGCTGCGTCCCCAGGGTCAGCTCCCCTGTCTGCGGTTCGCTCGCCTTCCGGAACTCCTCGAACAGGTTCTGCAGGTCGATGTTCCGGAATGCCTCCATCAGGGTCTTGCCGGTCACATCCCCGTAGCGTTCCGCGATCATGGAACGGAACGCCCGGTTGTAGCCCTCGATCCGGCCGCCCGCATCCAGGAGCATGACCCCTTCGCTCATTCCGGCGAAGGTGGCGATGAGCTTCGCCCGCTCCTCGCGGAGCTCCGCCACCTGCCCTCGCAGTTCCTCCACCAGGTGGTTGATGTTTTCCCCCAGGAGCTTCATCTCGTCGGATCCCCGGACAATCAGGTTGCCGGAGAGTTCGCCCTGCCGCAGCCGCTCGGTGAAGAGCTCCATCTCCCGGATCGGGGCCGCGAAGCGCCAGGAGAAGAAAGCCGCCAGGAGGAGTGCCGCCGCCAGGGCCATCAGGCCCGTGGCGAGCAGGGATTCCTGGAGGTTCTGAAGGGACGTGCGGACCTCCGTGAGGGGCAGGGCGAGGCGGACAAAACCGGCCTCCTCCCGGTCGCTCTTGATCGGGAAAGCCACGTAGAGCATGTCTACGCCCAGGGTCTGGCTGTAGCGAACGGCCCGACCCTTGCCGCGCAGCCGTGCTTCCTGGATCTCCGGGCGGTCCAGGTGGGTCTCCATGATTCCATCGTGCCTCGCCGAGTCCGCCAGGACCTTTCCCGAGGCATCCACGACGGTGACCCGCGCGCCGGTGATGCGGGCCAGGTCGTCCACCTGGAGGACGATCCGGGACAGCGTGCCCAGCTCGATGATGTGCGCGTAGGCCGTCAGCGTCGCCTCGTTCCGCTCCAGGGATGTCTCCCGGATCTGCCGGCTCAGCAGGGCGTAGATCATCCCGAACGTCAGCAGGACAATGACGATATACGATGCAAGCGTGCGGAAGAACAGCCTGTTTTTCATTATCCGTTCCGGTCCGGGCTTTGGGGGAACTGGTGGCGGACGCTCTGACCCGTCACCATGTAGATGACCATGTCGGCGACGCCCTTGGCGTGGTCGGCGATCCGCTCCAGGTTCTTGGAGATCTGCATGATCAGGAGCGCCCGGTGGATCGTCCGGGGGTCCTCCATCATGAAGGTCAGGAGCTCGCGGAAGATCTGGTCGTTCAGGCAGTCCACCGTGCTTTCCTCCTGGCGGACCTCCTCCGCCAGGGGGCAGTCTTCCCGGACAAGGGCGTCCAGGCTTTTCTTGATCATCCCCCGGGTGATCTCGGCCATCCGGGGCAGGTCGATGTAGGGCTTGAGCTGGGGCTCATCGTTGAGAATGATGGCCTTCTGCGCGATGTTGACGGCCATGTCGCCGATCCGCTCCAGGTGGCCGTTGATCTTGATGGACGTCGTGATGAAGCGCAGGTCCTTGGCGGCGGGCTGGCGGAGGGCGAGGAGGCGGATGCACTTTTCTTCCAGCTCCATGTCCAGGGCGTCGATCCGGTCGTCCTCGGCGACGACCCGGCGGGCCAGCAGGGAGTCCCTCTCCAGGAGCGCCCCCATGGCCTGCTCGATGGCCTTCTCCGTGAGGGCACCGATATAGAGCAGGCCTTCCTTGACCTCCTGGAGCTCCCGCTCGTAATGGCTGCTGGTGTGCCTCTTCTCTTCCATGGCCCCGCTCCTTCTCTCAGCCGAACCGGCCGGTGATGTAGTCTTCGGTCTGCTTCACGTCGGGTTTCGTGAAGATCGTTTCCGTCGCGTTGAACTCGATCAGCTTTCCCAGGTAGAAGAACCCCGTGAAGTCCGAGACGCGGGCCGCCTGCTGCATGTTATGCGTGACGATGATGATGGTATACGTCTTTTTCAGCTCTTCGATCAACTCCTCGATTCTCGCCGTCGAGATGGGGTCCAGGGCCGAGGTCGGCTCGTCCATGAGGAGGATGTCCGGCTTCATCGCCAGGGCCCGGGCGATGCAGAGGCGCTGCTGCTGGCCGCCGGAGAGCATCATGGCCGACTGGCCGAGGATGTCCTTCACCTCGTCCCAGAGGACTGCCCGCCGGAGGCTCTGCTCCACCAGGGCCTCCAGATCCCCCTTGCCGGTGACGCCGGCCAGGCGGGGACCGTAGGTGATGTTGTTGAAGATCGACTTCGGGAAGGGGTTCGGCTTCTGGAAGACCATGCCGATCCGGCGGCGGACCTCCACGGGATCCACGTCGGGGTCGTAGATGTTCCGGCCCTCGAACAGGATCCGGCCCTCCACCCGGGACCCGTCGATCAGGTCGTTCATCCGGTTGAGGAGCCGGAGCAGCGTGGACTTCCCGCATCCGGAGGGGCCGATGAGGGCCGTCACCCGGTTCGTTTCGAAGGCCATGCTGACGTCCGTCAGGGCCTTGAAGGACCCGTAGTAGAAATTGATGTTTTCCGCCCGGATGATGATCCGGTCTTCCTGATTCACCATTTCTTTCTCCTGCGGATCGTGGCCCGGATCAGGATGGCCACGAGGTCGATCCCGAGGACGAGGAGGATGAGCACGAGCACGGTCCCGTACTGGAGGGGCCGCGTCTCCTCGATGTGAGTTCCCGCCGTCGCCAGTACGTAGATGTGGTAGGGAAGCGCCATGACCTCGTCGAAGATCGAGGAGGGCAGCCTGGCTGTGAAGAAGGCCGCCGCCGTGAACATGATGGGCGCCGTCTCGCCGGCCGCCCGGCCGAGGCCGAGGATGGAGCCCGTCAGGATTCCCGGCAGGGCCGCGGGCAGGACGATGCGCAGGATGGTCTGCCATTTCGACACGCCCAGTGCCAGCGATGCCTCCCGGAACGTCTGGGGGACCGACTTCAAGGCCTCCTCCGAGGCGCCGATGATCGTCGGCAGGATCAGGAACCCCAGGGTCAGGGACCCCGCCAGGATGGAGGACCCGAACTTGAGGGAGACGACGAAGAGGCCGAGGCCGAAGAGCCCGAAGACGACCGAAGGAACGCCCGCCAGGCAATTGATGCCGATACGGATGACCCGGATGACCGGCCCCTGCTTCGCGTATTCCGTCAGGTACACCGCCGAGACGATCCCCAGCGGAAGACCCACCAGGATGGCGCCGACGGTGAGGTAGAAGGTCCCGACGATGGCCGGCATGATCCCGCCTTTTGTCATGGCGTCCCGGGGAGGCTGGGTGATGAATTCCCAGCTCAACGCCCCGATCCCGTGAACGATGATATAGGCCAGGATGCCGCACAAGGCCAGGGCGAGGACGAAAGCCGACAGGCGCACGAGCCCGAAAAAGACGGTCTGCTTGATGTAGCGGTATCGGATGGCGGTCGTGGTCATAGCGTTCCCGATCCGACCTCCTTGAACTTGTTGGATATGTAGTCCGCCACTAAGTTGAAGGCCAGGGTGATGAAGAAGAGCACCATGCCGGTCGCGAACAGGGCCTGGTAATGAGGGCTCCGGAACGGTGCCTCGCCCATCTCCGCGGCGATGCTGGCGGGCATCGGCCGGACCGAATCGAAGAGGCTCTCCGGGATGGCGGCGGCGCCGCCGGCGACCATCAGCACCACCATGGTCTCCCCGATGGCCCGCGACATCCCGAGGATGACCGCTGTCGAGATCCCCGACAGGGCCGACGGGATGATCACCCGGAGGATGGTCTCATGGGTCGTCGCCCCCAGGGCGTAGGACGCCTCCTTGTATTCCCGGGGGACAGCGTACAGGGCGTCCTCGGAGATGCTGGCGATGGTGGGGACTGCCATCAGGGCGAGGATCAGGGAGGCGTTGATGATGTTGAGCCCCGTGGGCAGATCGAAGGTGTCCTGGAGCCAGGGTGCCACCACGACCATGCCGAAGAAGCCCAGGACCACCGAGGGAAGCCCCGCCAGAAGCTCGATGACGGATTTGAAAACGTCCTTGACGGCGCCTGGCGCCACCTCGGCGATGTAGACCGCCGACAGGACACCCACGGGAATGGCGATGAGCGTCGCCAGGACCGTCACGATGACGGAACCGACGATCAGCGGCCAGATCCCGAAGGAGGGCGGATCGTACGTCGGATACCACTCCATTCCGAAGAGGAAGTCCTTCACGGACACCTGCCTGAAGAGGGGCAGTCCCTCCCGGAAGAGGGACACGACGATCAGTCCCAGGATCAGGATCGATATGAGGGCAAAGGAAAAGAAGACCGCCCGGATGGCGGCCTCCTTCTGTTTCCTGTTCATCGTTTCATTCCCGCGCTACTTTTTTTTGCCCTTCGCTGCCGGAGCAGCTCCCTGGATCGGCACGAAACCCTCGGCGGCGACAATCTTCTGGCCCGCCGGGCTCTTGACGAAGTCGATGAACTTTGCCGTTTCGCCTGCAGGCGTACCGCCCGTGTACATGTAGAGCTCCCGGGACATGGGGTACTGCCTCGACAGGGCCGTCTCCGGGGTCGCCTGGACACCGGCCACCGCGAGGGCCTTCACGCCCTTCTTCACGTAGCCCATCCCGAGGTAGCCGATGCTGTAACGGTTCTTCGAAACGGCGGTGTAAACGGCGCCGTTGGAGGCCAGCATCTGGGCCCGGGGGGAGACCTTGGCCTTTTTCATGACGAAGTGATCCCAGGACTCGAAGGTTCCCGACGAAGAGTCGCGGGAAATGGCGACGATCTTCATGTCCTTGCCGCCCACTTCCTTCCAGTTCGTGATCTTTCCCTGGTAGATCAGGCTGAGCTGCTCGACGGTCAGGCCCTGGACCGGATTTGACGGATGGACAACCGGCACGAGGGCGTCGAAGGCGACCACGTGGGCGACGGGCTTGACGCCCTTCTTCTGGGCCAGGGCGATCTCCTCCTTCTTGATCTCCCGGGAGGAGTTTCCGATGTCCGCCGTCTTGTCGACGATGGCCTTGATGCCTTCCCCGGAGCCGCCGCCCGACAGGGAGATCTGGACCCCCGGGTGGGCCTTCATGTAGGCCTCCAGCGCCCTCTGGGCGATGGGCAGGACCGTGGTGGATCCCTTGATGACAATGTTCTCCGCGGCGAGCACGGGCGCCGCCACGGTCAGGCAGCACAGGATTGCCAGGGCTGCCGCTTTCCGGATGTTCATGATGTCCTCCTTCACGTTTGATGGGGGCAGTTTAAGGAAACAATGTTACAGGAGGATGACAGCGCGGTGAAAGATCGGTGACGTCTGAATCCTATTCCGGAACGCCGTCGGCCAGGCGGTATCCGATCCCCCGGACCGTCTGGATCAGCCGCGGCGTTTCCGGATTTTCCTCGATACGGGCGCGCAGGCGCTTGATGTGGACGTCCACGGTGCGGGGCTCGACGTAGACCTCGTCTCCCCAGACCTGGTCCAGGATCTGTTCCCGGGTGTAAACCCGTCCGGGGCGGCGGGCGAAGAAGGCGAGAAGCCGGAGCTCCTTGGCGCTCAGTTCCACCCGGCGTCCGCCCACGGAGACCTCGCAGGTGGACAGGTTGATCCGGAGCGGGCCTCCCTCGATGATCTCCTCCGCCGGCTTTTCCTGCTCCGCTTTCCGGCGGAGGACGGCCCGGACCCTGGCGGTGAGCTCCCGAACGCTGAAGGGTTTCGTCACGTAGTCGTCGGCCCCCATCTCCAGGCCCAGCACCCGGTCCATTTCCTCGCCCTTGGCGGTGACCATGATGATGGGAAGGGATGCCGTCCGGGGGTCCTTCCGAAGGATCCGGCAGAGATCGAGCCCCGGTATGCCCGGCAGCATCAGGTCCAGGAGCAGCAGGTCCGGCCTGCCGCTCCTGGCGATCTCCAGGGCGGTCTCGCCGTCGTAGGCCTTCAGGACCGGAAACCCTTCCTTCTCCAGGTTGAAGGCAATCAGTTCCACGATGTCTTTTTCGTCGTCGGCGATGAGGATCCGTGCCGCCATGATGTGCAGTCTCCCTTTTTCGGAGGATTCGAGCGTGGGTCAGGCTGCATTATACAGAAGCGGAACGATTCTCTCAATCAGGTCCTGGCTTCTCATGGCTCACGATCCGGACAGGGGCGGCGGGAGGAGGCGGGATCCGGCGGTTCACTCGAAGATCGTCGTCAGCAGCAGGTACAGGCCGGCGGATAGGACACCCGTGATCGGGATGGTCAGAATCCAGGCCCAGATGATGTTTCCGGCGACCCCCCAGCGGACGGCGGACAGCCTCTTCGTGGCCCCCACGCCCATGATCGCCCCGGTGATCGTGTGGGTCGTGCTCACGGGAATCCCCGCCAGGGAGGCGCCGATGATGGATGCGGCTGCGGCCGTCTCGGCGCAGAATCCGCCCATGGGCTGGAGCTTCGTGATTTTTGTCCCCATCGTCTTGACGATCCGCCACCCCCCCGACATGGTTCCCAGGGCGATGACCGTGTAGCAGGCGATGATCACCCAGAAGGGGATGCGAAAGGTCGGGCCGAGATAGCCGCCGCTGAAGAGGACCAGGGCGATGATGCCGATGGTCTTCTGGGCGTCGTTCATGCCGTGGCTGATGCTGTAAATCGCCGCGGAGAGGAGCTGCAGCCGCCGGAAAAGCATGTTGGAGGTGCTCACGCTGCCGAAGCGGGTGAGATTGAGGACGACGATCATCAGAACGAGTCCCAGGATCAGGCCGATGACCGGGGAGAAGACGATGAAGCTCGCTGTCTTTGCGATTCCCTTCCAGACCAGGACGTCCATGCCCCCTCTGGCGAGTCCGGAGCCGATGAGGCCTCCGATCAGTGCATGGGAGGAACTGCTCGGGAGGCCGAACCACCAGGTCAATAAATTCCAGATAATGGCGCCTCCAAGGGCCGATATGATCAGTGTGTTGTTGACGATGGACGTGTTGATGATGCCGGTTCCGACGGTCTTCGCCACATGCGCGTCGAACAGGAAGACGGCCACGAAGTTGAAGAAAGCGGCCCAGACGACGGCCTGGTGGGGCTTGAGGACCTGTGTCGAGACGATGGTGGCGATCGAATTGGCGGAGTCGTGGAATCCGTTGATGTAGTCGAAAATCAACGCAACGATGACGATGGAGATGACGACCGCCAGGGAGACATCGATCATGGCCGTTCATTCTCTCGATCTGCGCCGTCGACTTCGTTTTCGGGCGGCAGGTCGCGGGTGATCGACATGGCGTTGTAGATCCCGAAGCCGACGGCCGCCAGGACGAGGAAAATCAGGAAGATGGAAAAGCTCCGGTACGCTTCCATCTGCGTTTTGGCCATCGTCTCCGCGGTGTTCAGCCGGTTCTTCGCGTGGACCTTGATGAGATCGACGATGGCGTCGATCCGGTCCGTCGGTTCGCGGTCGATGCCCCGAACCATCTTGTCGACGAGAACGGCGCTCTTGAGGTCGGCCTGGTTGTAATGCGCCAGGGCGTCCCGGTACCGGTGCCCCAACTGCTGGTGAACCCGGATCGCCTCCGAAATCTCCGGAACCGGAAGTCCCAGGGCCGGTGCCATGCTCAGCAGCGACTGCAGATGCTCGCGGGCAAGCTTCTCCTCCGCCTCGAAGGCCCGCACATGCGATTCATAGAGGCGCGGATCGTTGCCCCGGAGGAGGATGTCCTTCCATTCCTGCACCTGCTTCTTGAAATGGACCTCCGCCTGGCGTCCCGCGTCCACGGCCCGGATCAGCGCCTGTCCGTCCTGTGAGACCTGATGGAGGCGCTTGTTGGTCTCCATGATGGCGATGAGGCCGTAGAGTCCGGTGACGACGGTCAGGACCGTGAAGATCCCGACCGTGATGATAACCCGGCGGCGGATGGAGATGTCCTGAAATGAAGTGTTCGGACCATTCATGTCCATCACCTCGGTTTCCGCGGTCGTGAGGTGCTTTCGCCTCCGCCGCTAACTGAAAAATTTCGGGGTGCCCTTCGTTTGTGTCCGGCGCGCCGACTTTAGGCGCGGATTGTTACAGAATCATGACAAACGGGTTACAAATCGATGAAGTCATGCCTTCCGGCGTCCGGTCCGCCCGCATCCCGACCGCCTCGCACAGGTTGACAGGATGAGCAGAATTTCTATATGACAGAAATACAAAAAAATACAAAGGGTCGACAAGAGGAGAAACGGATGAGGCGTATCCTGTCGGTGGTTCTGGTTTTCTTCGTGATTCTGGCGATTCCGGTCCTGTCATGCGCGCAGGGCGCCGCGGACACGCGGCCGGAGCCGGCGCAGCCGGCACAGCAGGAGCAGCAGATGGAAGAGATCCCCCCCTTCATCGACGTCGTGATCCTCCGGCCTGTCGGCCTGGTTGCCTGCGTGGCGGGACTGGCGGCGACCATCATAGCTCTTCCATTCGCCCTGCCGAGCGGAAGCATGGACAAGGTCACCAAGGCCCTGATCAGCGAGCCGTTCTATTTCACCTTCAAGAGGCCGATCGGCCAGGGAACGCGTCCGGCCGTCCTGAACTGAAGAATGGCATGGGTATCGGGGCTGCTGGAACCGGAGCCCTCCCTGTCCGATGCCCCTCTTTTCCCTTGCTCAAATTCCCCCCCCGGCTTATAAGGCTTGAGAATGCTCACCGTCACAACGTCCTGAACCGAAACCGGAAAGAGGAAACCGCATGCACCTGCAGGGCCTGTTCGACTGGTTTTCCATAGAGAACAAGGGCCTGTACTACAAACTTTACATCGTCTTCGGGCTGTTCTTCCTCGTCCCGGTATTCGGATTCCTCTATTTTGCCGTCAAATACGAAATCCTCCAGGACGAATTCATCCCCATCTACTTCATCACGCTCCTGCTCCTGTTCTTCTTCGGTTTCCTCCTGCTCCGCAAACTGGCGGACGACATCATCGGCCTGTCCCGGCACGCGAACCGGGCCCTCGAAGAGAATCTGAGAGGGAAGGCGCCGGTGCCCACCCACACCGATGAGATGAAGGGGATCATCTCCTCGTTTCAAACCCTGGAGCAGGAACTTCGGTACAGCTTTCAGAAACTCGACAAGAAGAGCCAGGACATCACGACGCTGAAGGAGCTGGCGGACCTCTGCTACATCACCTTCAACCCGGACGACCTGCTCCACATCACCCTCGAGCGGGCCCTCAAGCTCGTGGACGCCGACATCGGCTCCGTTCTCATCCTGGAGCGCCCCCGGCGGGATGTTTTCCAGGTGGTCGCCTCCATCGGCCTCGGCGGCATGGTCAAGAAGGGCGACCGCATCTCCTACGCCGGGAGCATCGCCAAGTACGCCGTCATCAACAAGACGCCTCTCGTGGTGGAGGACATCGAGACCGACACCCGGTTCGGACGGATGTCCCGGAACCAGTACGCGACGAAGTCGTTCATCTGCATGCCCCTGAAGACCATCCACGACGTGATCGGGGTCGTCACGATTTCCCGGAGCCGCACGGATTTGGCCTTCCGCCCGGAGGACGCGGAGCTGCTCAGCCCCCTCCTCAGCAATGCCGCCTTCACCTATGACAACCTACGGCTCATCGAGCGGAGCGAGAGCCAGGACGTTCACCTCGCTTCGCTGCAGAACGTGATCAAGTCCATCAATTCGAGCCTCAAGCCGGCGGAGCTGGTGCAGTCGATCCTGCAAGAGATCCGAGGGGCCGTGCCCTACGGCGTGGCTGTCCTCCTCCACCAGGACCGGTCGAATTCCGGAGGCCTTCACGTGAGCGAAGTCCTCGCGTTCGAGCCCACGGGCATAGTCGCCGGGCCGCTGCCCGGAGTGGAAGGGTCCGTCCTGGAGCGGACCCTCCGTATGAAAAACCTGGCGACCGTCCGCGGGGGGGGCGCTTCGGAGCATCCCCTGGACCGGCTGCTGTTCGGAGCCGACCCGGAGGCGGCCTCGATCCTGATCCCCCTCGAGGCGGAGGGAGGCTCCACCGGCGCCCTCGTCCTGCAGGGCGTTCCGCCGGATGCCCTCACCCAGTACAGGGAATACCTGGAGGCAATCGGCGAGGGCCTGTCCCTGGCCCTGGAGAAGGAGCGGCTCATCTCGGCCACCCTGAAGCGGAACCAGGAGCTTGCGGCGATCCGCCAGATCGGCAGCGCCCTCTCCACGGCGACCTTCGACATGGAGAAGGTCCTGAACTACACGATGGATATGATCCGGGTGGCCGTCAACGTGGAGGCCGGAACCCTGTTCCTCGTCGAGGGGGACGACCTCCGGTTCCAGGCGGCCTTCAACACCGATCTCCAAACCGTTCCGGATATCCGCATCAAGCTGGGGCAGGGGATCGCCGGGTACTGCGCCTCCCGGGGGGAAGCGATCCTCGCCGAGGACGTCCAGAACAACCCGCATTTCTATGACGAGATCGACGGGCGGACGAACTTCAGGACCCGCTCGATCCTCTGCGTGCCCATGATCTCCCAGAGCCGCGTCATCGGTGTCATCGAGGTGATCAACAAGATCGGGGCGGCCTTCGACGAGAGCGACAAGCACCTCCTCCAGTCCATCGCCTCCTCGGTGAGCATTGCCATCGAGAACGCCCACCTGTACCGCGAGACCCGGAGCATGGCGGACAAGGAGCGGAGCATCCGCAGCGTCTTCCAGAAGTTCGTGCCCAAGGCGGTGGTGGACGAGATCATCCTGGGTGCCGAGTCGGGGCGGTCCCACGTCGAGGAATTCAAGACGGTGACGCTGCTCAACATCGACATCCGCAATTTCTCGCTCCTCTCCCGGGACATGGGGCCTCAGAAGACGGTCGCCCTGCTGAACGAGTTCTTCTCCGTCATGGGGGAGATCGTGTTCCGTCAGGGCGGGATCGTGGACAAGTACTTAGGGGACGGTTTTCTGGCCGTCTTCGGGGCGCCCGTCTCGAGCGCCGCCGACGCGGAAAACGCAATCCGGTCGGCCCTGGAGATGATGTCGCGGCTGGAAGGCCTGAACTCGGAGTTCCAGCACCGCTTTTCGGCCACCCTGGTCGTGGGCATCGCCATTCATACGGGGGAGGTCGTTGTCGGCAACATCGGCTTCGAGAAGAAGATGGACTACACCGTCATCGGCGACGCGGTGAACGTTCTTTTCCGGATCCAGGATCTCTGCCACATCCATCCCGACTCTATCCTCCTGAGCGGCAAGACCCGCCGCTCGGCCCAGTCCAACTACCGGGTCGAGGAGGTGACGCCGGTCGAGCCGACGGACGCCATCGGGAGCAACCGGGTGTTCCGTCTCCTGGGACCGCAGGAGAACGCCTGAGGCCGGATGATGATGTTCCGGGGGCTGGCCTTCTCTCTGTTTTCCGCCGCCTGCTTCGCGTCGCTGGCCATCCTGGCGAAGCTGGGCTACCGGGCGGGGCTCTCCGACATGGCGCTCCTCCAGTGCCGATTTCTGTTCGGCGCGGCCCTCCTCTTCCTTTTTCTCCTCCTCGTGGACCCGTCGCTCCTGAAAATCCGCCCCGCCGTCCTGGGGAAGGCGGCCTTCCTCGGCCTTGTCCTCCACGTCCTCCAGAGCACCTTTTTCTTCAAGGCCCTCAACTACATCCCGGCGTCCACGACGTCGCTCATCCTCTACATTTACCCGGTCACGGTGACGGTCCTCTCGGCGGCCTTTCTCGGCCTGAAGGTGGGGTGGACGCTCGTCCTGTCGCTCCTGATTCTCTCGGCCGGCTCGTGCCTCGTCTTCTACGACGCCTTCCTCCGGGAGATGGATCTCCTGGGCCTTCTGTTCGCCTTCGGCACGACCCTGACCTTCTCCGTCTACCTGATCCTGGTGCAGGTTTTCATGAAGGGGGAAAGGCCCCTCACCGTGGCCTTCTACGTGATCGTATTCACCGGGCTGGCCTTCCTCTTCCTCCACAATCCGCTTGAAATCCTGGGAATGAATGGAACGCAGCTCCTGATCGCCGTTTCGCTCGGGCTGTTTCCCACGGCGGTGGCCATCGTGTTCCAGTACCGGGCCATCGAGGAGATCGGCTGTGCCTACACATCCGTCTTCTCGACCCTGGAGCCGGCGGCCACGGTCGCCCTGGCCGCGGTGGTCCTGGGCGAGACCGTCGACGCCCTGCAGTGGGCGGGCATGGCGCTGATCGTGGCGGGGATCGCTGCCCCCAACCTGGAGGCGATCTGGAGGGAAAGACGCCTGAATCGGGGCAGCCGGGCCGGGAGTTAAGGGAGGATCCGCATCCCTGAGGACGGGAAGGGTGCAAACAGCGACTGCAGGATGGAAGGGGCGGCCGGGGCGGGGGCCAGCCAGAGGGCGGCGCCGTCCCGGTCCAGGATCACGGGCATCCGGTCGTGGACGGGCCGGATCAGGTCGTTGGCCTCGGTGGTGAGAATCGTGCAGGTGGCGGCGGAGGGATCTCCCGGTGTGGTTTTCCGGTACTCGTAGAGTCCGGCGAGGGCCATGGGCCGCTCCGAGCGCAGGCCGTAGAGGATCGGGCGCGCCGGTTTCCCCGTGCGGTCCCACTCGAAAAACCCGTCTGCCGGGATCAGGCAGCGACGGTGGCGGAAGGCGTCACGGAAGCTCGGCTTGACGGCGGCCGTCTCCGAGCGCGCGTTGAAGAGCCTCCGGCCGATGGAGGGATCCCTGGCCCAGGAGGGCACGAGGCCCCAGTGGAACAGGGCCGGCCGAAGAACCGGATCGCGCAGGATCGCCGCGATCTCCTGGCTTGGGAAGCGCTCCCCCGCGGGCAGGGTAAAACCCTGCGGGGCTTCGAAGCCGAAGTCCCCGGCCAGGGTGGCCAGGTCTGTCAGAAGGACAAAACGTCCGCACATGGTTCGGGGATCAGACGAGCCGGCCGGCGGCGTCGTCGGGGGCTGCGGCCGCCACCTCCAGCGACCGGGATTCTGCTTCCGTCCGGATGTTCACCGCCACCGGACGGTCCTTCGGGGCATCGCTGTACAGCACGCACAGGGAGGCCGCCAGGCGAAGGCCCTCCTCGCTCCAGCCGGGGGACAGGGCCGTCAGGGGACCCGGATACCCGGCCATGCGGATCAGAGTGTACCGGTCTCCGGCGGCTCGCTCGATGGCCAGGTTGTCCCGGTGGTTTCTCCCCACCACGGCCCGGGTCCGCTCGTCGATCCGGAAGAGTCGGCCCTGCTTGAGCATTTCCACGTCCCGGGGCGTGCATCCGGGGTTGTGGGAGAAGAGGTCCCGGAGGCGCCGGGAGAAGGAGACATCCGTGAGCAGGCAGCCGCCGGCCGGGGTTTCGTAGCTCGTGATGCCCATGTCGGCGGCCATCTGCATCTGGGGCTTTCTTCCCCGTCCCTGGATCGCCAAAAGCCGCTCCCGGTCGACCTTACCCTCCCGTTCCGGTTCTGTCTCCGGCAGGAGCAGGGCGCTCAGGGGGCGGACCACCCGGTCGAGATACCCCGAGTTCTTCGCCACCACGTAGAGCGACTGCTTTCCCTGGGACATGGGACGCTGTCCGAGGACCTCGCCGGTCAGGACGAACGCCGCACCCGTTTCCTCCATGATCCCGCCGGCCTTGCGCAGCATCAGGGCATGGCAGTCGATGCAGGGGTTCATGTTCCTGCCGTATCCGTACCGGGGGGCCTTGACCATCTCGAGGTGTTCGTCGGCGAAGTCCACGACCCGGAGGGAAAGATCGATCTGCCGGGCTGCCTCCCGGGCCTTCCGGGCGCTGAAGAACGGAGTTTCGAAGGTGACGCCCAGGACGTCGATGCCCTGGAGACGAACGACCTGAACGGCCAGGACGCTGTCCAGACCGCCGGAAAAGAGGGCGACGGCACGGACGGAACCGGGCTGCGGAAGGGAAGGGGAGGTTGCCATGGGATATGCCGAAACAGGCGGTCCTTTCGGTACGGATCCTTGGATCCGTTGGATTCGTGAAACATTCTGAAGAATTGACGTCGTATACCGGAAGCGGGTGCGGAAGTCAAACATCCGCTTGCCCGGGCGGTGATGCCGGCGGATGCAGGAATAACGGGATTGACAAAGGGGGAGGCCCGTCTTATGGTGGCCCCATCACGCCAAGTCCGGCGGATGCGCCGGCAGGGGGACCGATGCGGAAGCGAATCCTGTCGATCGTTGTGGTTCTGATGGCCGTTCCGTTGCTGATGGGACTGGGATCCCAGGGGGGTGCGCCGGGCAAGATCCCGAAGCCGGACAAGAAGTATTCCGCCGTCTTCGTGGACCACATGGACGTCGTGACGGAGTGCAGCGACGTCACCATCGAGGGGATCACGTTTCTGGAGGGGAAGCGGGGCGGGGGAACCGTCACCATTCCGTTTCAGAACATCACCTCCGTCCTGTTCCGGTTGAACGGGAACAGCCTGATCGCCACGGTCCGGCTGGGTGACGGCAAGACGATGGAGCTGACGGTCGACAAGAAACACCGGGCCTACGGGATGACCGGTTACGGGACGTTTCAGATCCAACTCGTCGACCTGAAGAAGCTGACCCTCCGCAAATCGTAGCCCTCCGGGCCGGAACCCGCCCATGCTGATGCTCACCCACACCTGGGTTCTCCGGGAACTCTGCCGACGTATCGGGAAGGATCCCCGGGAGCCGGATGCCTACATCTACAATGTCGCCCCGGACCTCCTGACGATCCATCCGGACATCACCTCCGCCATGACCCACAGGATCCCGCGGCTGGACCCGCTTCCCCCGGAAGACGCCAAGGGGGCCTATGCCCAGTTTCACCTCCTGGTGGACGACATGTCCCACTACGGCCGGGTCGGAGAGGATTCGCCCGGGGAATTCGATCCCGGAGCCGACGGCTATTCCTACCGGCAGGGACGGTTCCTCGTCCCGCGCCTGGAGGAGCTCCACCGGCGGATCGGCCGGGAAATTTCCAGGTCCGATGCCGTTTACCAGTCGCACATGATGATCGAGATGGCTTTCGACCTGAACCTGTATCTCCGGGGAAACGGGAGCCTCCTGGACCTGTTCCTGGCGGCCCTGGACGAGACGGTCCGGAACGGACTGGAAGGCTTTTCCGGGACGATGGGGAGGCTGATCGGGGTTGAAGGGAACACGGTCGCCGAGGCGGTGGAGCGGGGACGGGATACCTACGACCGGCCGCGTATGGAGGGATTCCTGAGACTTGAAGGACGGACGGCCGGATTTATCGGTAAATTTTTCCTGGATCAGGAAGATCGGGATACCTGGGAGGGAGTCCGGGCGCTGATGGAGCTCGCCCTGGATGCGACCGGGGACAGCAGCGGGTTTCTGGAGCCCGTCCTGGACGCCGTCCAGGATACGGGCTTCCGGCTTCCCCTGTAGAGACGGCGTCAGGCCGCCTTCTGGACGACCCCGGAGCGAAGGCAGCGGGTGCAGACCTTCATGTGCTTCACGGCGCCGGTAGCCTTTTCCACGGCACGGATCTTCTTGAGGTTCGGATACCAGATCCGCTTGGTCTTGTTGTTGGCGTGGCTCACGTTATTTCCGACAACGGGCCTCTTGCCGCACACATCACATACCCTGGCCATTTCGATAATGCCTCCTGAAAGAATGGAAACGCTCCCCTAAACTATTAGACCCCGAATTGCAAGGAAAAACTGGCGGCCCTGGAAAATGGCCGGATGCTTCGTTGCGCTTCGCCCTCGTCGGTGCGGCGTACGGGGAGTACGCCTCCCTCCTCGATCTTTGCGCGCCTCGCCTGCGGCCATTTTGCAGGGCCGCCCATGTGGTTCTGCCGGCGGCGCGGCGGAAAAACATCGGGATGCTTCGTTGCGCTTCGCCCTCGTCGGTGCGGCGTACGGGGAGTACGCCTCCCTCCTCGATCTTTGCGCGCCTCGCCTGCGGCCATTTTGCAGGGCCGCCCATGTGGTTCTGCCGGCGACGCGGCGGAAAAACGTCGGGATGCTTCGTTGCGCTTCGACGAGAAAAGGATCCGGACCGTTCTTCAGGCCAGGACGTTCTTCATGGACGGCGGCTGGCCCGTCGACTCGAGGACGCGCATCCACAGGTTTCCCGCCGGATCCACCCGTTTGCCCGACGTGACGGCCTTCAGGGGCAGGTGGACGAATTCGTCTTTCATGAGCCCCACGAGCATGCCCGTCTTGCCCGCCATGCCGGCATGGACGGCGTACTGGCCCAGGGCGCCGCAGTAGATGCTGTCGCTGGCGCTGGCGGGAACACTCCGCAGGGTATAGCTTGGGTCGATGTATTTCAGGTTGATGTCCTGTCCCAGGCCCTGGAAGTACCGCTCGATCCGATCTTTGAGGAACAGGCCGATGTCCAGGAGGCGGATGTTTCCCGAGGCGTCCGTTGCCCGCTCTTTCCCACTGTGGGGAACCAGGTCCTGGCCGGCGCCCTCGGCCACGAGGATGACGCAGTGCTGCCGTTCCCGGAGGCGCTGATCGAGGGCCTTCAGGAAACCCCTTTCCCCGTCAAGGTCGAATGGCACTTCCGGGATCAGGACGAAGTTGGCGTCGTTCTGGGCCAGGGCGGCCCCAACGGCGATATGGCCGGAGAGGCGCCCCATGAGCTTCACCAGGCCGATGCCGAGGGGCGCTCCCTTGGCCTCCGCATGGGCGCACTGGATGACCCGGACCGCCTCCGAAATGGCCGTGTCGTAGCCGAAGGTCTTCTGGATCAGGTTGAGGTCGTTGTCGATGGTCTTGGGGATGCCGATGACCCCGATGTTCAGGTGTCTGCTCAGGATCTCGCACGTGATCTGCTCCGCGGCCCGCATGGTCCCGTCGCCGCCGATGCAGAACAGGATGTCCACGTTCATGCGCTTGAGGGCGTTGACCATTTCACACACATCCTGAAGCCCCCGGGACGACGACAGGAAACTCCCCCCCAGGGTGTGGATGTCCTTGACCACATCCGGGGTCAGGTCCAGCATGGCATGCCCGTACTTCGGGATCAGGCCCTGGAATCCGTAGCGGATTCCCTGAATGTTATGGACGCCGTAGCGGTGATGGAGCTCCATCACGACGGCGCGGATGACGTCGTTGATGCCGGGGCAGAGTCCCCCGCAGGTTACGATGGCGGCCTTCGTTTTCGACGGATCGAAGAAGATTCTCTCCCGGGGGCCGGCGACTTCCATGGCCAGGGGCGATCCGTCCGGGGCCTTCCATTCGGCGAAGCGCAGCGGATCGATATTGAAGAGGATCCGCCGGTCATCCGGGGTGTAGTAATTCGCGATGACCGGGGAGGGAATCGTGCGCTCGCCGAGGTTTGTGATGCTGAAATCGTAGCCTGTCTCGTTCATGGAATCCTTTCCTTCTGGGAATTTCGGATGCCGTTTCTCGGTACCGGCATTCAGAAATTCGTGACGGGAGGATTGTGAAAAGCCGTGTCGCCGCCGGCCGGATTGTTCACGACGACGACCCGCCGCCCCTCGATCCGGAGCCTTCCCTCGGCATAAAGCTGAACGGCCTGCGGGTAGATCCGGTGCTCCTGCCTGAGGATCCGCGCGGCCAGGGTGTCTTCCGTGTCGTCGTCGAGGACCGGGACGACCGCCTGGATGATGATGGGGCCGGTATCGACGCCCTCATCGGCGAAGTGGACCGTGCAGCCGGAAAACTTGACCCCGTGGAGAACCGCCTGCCGCTGGACGTGCAGTCCCGGAAAGGCCGGGAGAAGTGCCGGGTGGATGTTCATGATCCGCATGGGGAATTCCCGGAGGAACCACGAGGAGAGGATGCGCATGAATCCCGCCATGACCACCAGCTCCACCCCGCCGGTCTTGAGGATCTCCGCCATTTTCCGGTCGAAGGATTCCCGGTCCGGGTAGTCGGCATGCCGGATGACCGCTGTCGGAATCCCGTGCTTCTCGCAGCGTTTCAGGGCAAAGGCGTCCGGGTTGTTGCTGATGACGATCCGGATCCGGGCGTCCAGCGTTCCCTCTTCGATTCGGTCGATCAGGGACTGCAGGTTGGAGCCGCTTCCGGATACCAGGACGCCGATGGGCACTTTCTTCATCTGGATTCACCGTTCGTTCGCTCGGAGGCGCCGGGAGGCCCGGAATTCGGGCCGGGCTTGCCGGCGGAGGGAGCGGAGAGTCGCTTCAGGGGGAGACCATTTCCAGCGGGGGCTGATCGTCCTCCCGCCGGTCGATGTGGCCGATGGGCCAAGCCGTCTCGCCGAGCTGCCGCAGCCGGTTGAGGATCTCCGGCGCGTCCTGCTCCGGCACGACGAGAATCATGCCGATGCCCATGTTGAAGACCCGGAACATCTCCCCCTCCTCGATCCGGCCCAGTTCCTGGAGAACCCGGAAAACCGGCGGAATGACCCAGGAGTCGCGCCGGATGACGGCCCGGATGGAGCCGCGGACGATGCGGGGAATGTTGTCGTAGAAGCCGCCGCCGGTCACGTGGACGAGCCCGTGGACCGGGAAGTTCTTCAGGACATTCAGGACCGACTTCACGTAGATCCGGGTCGGCTTCAGGAGCTCTTCGCCCACGGTTCCCTCGAGGCCGGCCACCCGGTCCTGGACCGACAGCCCCTGCCGGTCGAAGAAGACCTTTCGGGCCAGGGAATAGCCGTTGCTGTGGAGTCCCGTCGAGGCGATCCCGACGACGACGTCGCCCACCCGGACTTCGGAGCCGTCGATCAGCCGGTCCTCCTCGACGACGCCGACACAGAAACCCGCCAGGTCGTATTCGCCGTCACCGTAAAAGCCCGGCATCTCGGCGGTCTCGCCGCCGATGAGGGCGCATCCCGCATCCTGGCATCCCCGGGCGATTCCCTCGACGACCTTCACGCTCGTCTCCACGTCGATCCGGCCAGTGGCCAGGTAGTCGAGGAAAAACAGGGGCTCCGCACCCTGCACGAGGACGTCGTTGACGGACATGGCCACGAGATCGATGCCGATGGTATCGTGCCGGTTCATCCAGTGCGCGACACGGAGTTTGGTCCCGACCCCGTCGGTGGAGGACACGAGAATGGGCTTGCGCCAGCGGGTCAGGTCCATCCGGAAGAGGGCCCCGAATCCCCCGATGCCGCTCATGACCTCCTTCCGGAAGGTATTCCGGACGACGGGCTTGATCCTGTCGACGAAAAGGTTGGCCTTGTCGATGTCGACACCGGCCTCGCGATATGTTGCTGAATTGGACATGCACACCCCCTGGAAATGCCGTCCTGTGTAGCGTGAAACCGCTGAAAAGTCAATCACCACCGGATTCTCCCTTGAGGTGCGGTTCCCCTTTTGATATCCACGGGAATCATGGAATCCGTGGAAGAAATCCTCCAGCGCATGGAAAGCCCGCTCCGGTTCGCCTCCCGGGAGGGATACCGGCACGTGTCCGCGCTGCGTGACCTGGAGCCGCTCATGGCGGGCCATGTGGCGGCGCTGAAGGGAAAAGACTGGGAGTCCGTCTCCCCCGGACTGCCGCCGCCCTCGGGTCTCCTGGACGATCTCGGGGAGGTCTTCCGCGGGTACGAAGCCCTGCCGGACGAAGAGAAAAAGGGCCGCATCGTCCGGGCCGTGCGGCTCCTTGACGAAATCCGGCGCTGGATCCCCCGCCGTACGGCCGCCATCCCCGACGCGGCGCCCGCCCTGCCCGGGACGGAGGATGTCCGGCTGTCCCTCTACCAGCTGTCCACCCCCGCCCGCTATGTCCGGGGGGTCGGCCCCCGGATCTCGGCCCTCCTCGAAAAGAAGGGACTTGCCACGGTGGAGGACCTGCTGTACTTCCTGCCGCGGCGCTACGAGGACCGGCGGGAGATCCGCAAAATCGCCGCGGCGATCTTCGGCCGCCGGGAGACCGTAGTCGGGAAGGTCACCGCCGCCGGGTTCCGCCAGTACGGACGCCGGCGCATCTTCGAGGCCGCCGTGGAGGACGGGACGGGGACGCTCCTGTGCAAGTGGTTCCAGGGCGGATCGGCCTATCTCAAGAGGGTTTTCCGGGAGGGGGGAACGGTCATCCTCACGGGCGAGGTCCGCGGCTTCCTGGGGGGCAAGGAGATGATCCACCCCGACTACGAGGTCATCGACGACGAGGAGGGGACGGACAGCCTCCATTTCCGGCGGATCGTACCCGTCTATTCCGAGACGGAGGGGCTCTACCAGAAGGTCCTGCGGCGCATCCTGGCGGAGGTCCTGGAGGAGTACGCGGGCCACCTGATCAGCCCGATCCCGTCTTTCATCCTGCAGAACCGGCGCCTCCCGGCGATGGCCGAGGCCGTCCGGGAGGTGCACTTCCCGGGGCCGGAATCCGACCCTGACGACCTCAACCGGTTTGCCTCCCCGGCCCACCGGCGACTGATCTATGACGAATTCTTCTTCCTGCAGCTCGGGATGGCCCTGCGCCGGCGCGGCCAGGCCATCGAGAAGGGCATCGCCTTCCGGACCGGCGGTCCGCTGGTGAAGCGGTTCCTGAACGGGCTTCCGTTCCGCCTCACCATGGCCCAGAAGAAGGTTCTGGGCGAGATTGCCGGGGACATGGAGCGGCCGCACCGGATGAACCGCCTGCTCCAGGGAGACGTCGGCTCCGGCAAGACCGTGGTTGCCTTTGCGGCCGTCGTGGCGGCCTGCGAGAACGGCTTCCAGGGCGTCTTTATGGCCCCGACGGAGATCCTCGCCCGGCAGCACTTCTCCAACATCGAGCGGTGGGCGGGGGACCTCGGCCTCCGGGCGGGGTTCCTCACGGGCGGAAGGAAAGGAAACGACCGGAAGGAAATCCTGGAGGCGATTGCCCGGGGGGAGGTGCAGGTCGTGGTCGGGACCCATGCCCTGATCCAGGAGGGCGTGGAATATCGGCGGCTGGGCATGGTGGTGATCGACGAGCAGCACCGGTTCGGCGTCCTCCAGCGGGCCACCCTCCGGGACAAGGGAGGCAACCCGGACGTCCTGGTGATGACGGCCACCCCGATCCCCCGCACCCTGGCCATGACGGTTTACGGCGATCTCGACGTGTCGGTCCTGGACGAGATGCCGCCGGGGAAGAAGCCCGTCGATACCCGGGTCGTGTACGAGCATCACCGCGCCCGGGTCTACGATGCGATCCGGCGGGAGATCCGGAAGGGGAACCAGGCCTTTATCGTCTATCCCCTCGTGGAGGAGTCGGAGGCCCTGGACCTCAAGGACGCCACCCGCATGGCCGGGCACCTGCAGGCGGAGATCTTCCCGGAATACAGGGTGGGCCTGATCACGGGTCGGATGAAGGGATCCGACAAGGATGCCGTCATGGCGGATTTTGCCGCGGGGGGCATCCATATTCTCGTCTCCACGACAGTCATCGAGGTGGGGATCGACATCCCGGAGGCCTCGGTGATGGTGATCGAGCATGCCGAGCGCTTCGGACTCTCCCAGCTCCACCAGCTTCGCGGACGGGTGGGACGGGGGGAGGCGGAGTCGCTCTGCATCCTCCTGGCGGGGCATGCCGGCTCCGCCGACGCCCGCCGCCGGCTCCGGGTGATGGAGGAGACCCGGGACGGATTCCGGATCGCCGAGGAGGACCTGGCAATCCGGGGGCCCGGCGAGTTCCTGGGGACGCGGCAGTCGGGCCTTCCGGACTTCCGGGTGGCCGATATCGTCCGGGACGGGAGGATCCTGGCGGAGGCGCGAGCCGACGCCTTTGCGCTGGCCGAACGGGATCCGGCGCTGGCGAGGCCGGAGCATGCCCTCCTGAAAGAGGTGCTCTTGAAGCGCTGGCACGGCCGGCTCGAACTGGCCCGGGTCGGATGACATAAAATAAGGAAAGGAGGGGCACCGGTTTGCGCCGGTCGCCCCGCGGGAGAGATATGCAGACCATAGAAGCAGACCTTTTGATTTTTGACCTCGATGGCACCCTCGTGTCTTCCGGGAGGGACATCGCGGCCTCGGTGAACGCCACCCTCCGGCAACTGGGCCTGCCCGAGCGGCCCGTCACGGAGATTCTCCGGTTCGTCGGCGACGGGGTGCGTGTGCTGATCGAGCGGAGCCTGGGCGGGCTGGACGGCGGGCGCTTCGACGAGGCCCTGGAATTTTTCGGCGCCCACTACCGGGAGCATATGCTGGACACGACCCGCCCGTACCCCGGCATCGAGGCGGCACTGTGCCACTTCGCGGGCAAGCGCAAGGTGATCCTGACGAACAAGCGCCATTCCTTTGCGCTGCCCATCGCCGAGGCCCTGGGCTTGACGGGGCATTTCGACGAGGTGATCGGTGCCGACAGCACCCCTTTCATCAAGCCGGACCCCCGCCTGCTGGACCTGGTGACCCGGCGGTTCGGCGTTTCCCCCGGCCGGACTGCGGTGATCGGGGACGGCGTCAACGACGTGCTCCTGGCTCAAAACGGCGGGGCCTTGAGCTGTGCGTACCTGAAGGGGCTCACACCCCGGGAGAAGCTCCTGGCCCTCCGTCCCGACTGCACATACGAAGATCCGGCGGAGCTCGTGACGCTGATCCGCTGAGACCCGCGGCACCGGCCCTCATCCGCCGCTGCAAGGACAAGGCATGGACCCGTTCCTGCGCAGGATTTCCCGGACCATCGACCGCTTCTCCATGATCGGGGAAGGGGAGCAGGTCCTCACGGCCGTCTCCGGCGGGGCCGATTCGGCGGCCCTCCTGGAGGTGCTCTGCCGCCTGGCCCCCGGCCGGAAATGGGTCCTGTCGGCGGCCCACCTGAACCACGGTCTCCGCGGCGAGGAGGCGGACCGGGACGAGGCCTTCGTTCGGTCCCTGGCGGACCGGCTGAACGTGCCCCTGGCCTGCCGCCGCCTGGAGCAGGAGGCTCTGCGGGACCGGAGGGGGAAGTCCCTCGAGGAGGCGGCCCGGGACGCCCGCTACGGTTTTCTCCGGGAAGTCGCTGAAGCCTCGGGCGCCGGCCGCATCGCCCTGGGTCACAACCGCGGGGATCAGGCAGAGACGGTGCTCATGAACGTGGTCCGGGGAACCGGCCTCGATGGCCTGAAGGGAATGCTGCCCGTCCGGGACGGCCTCTTCGTGCGTCCGCTTCTTTATGCATCCCGGCGGGAGATCGCGGAGTTCCTTAAGAGGGAGGGACTGCCCTTCCGGGAGGATGCAACGAACCGGGACCAGCGGTTTTTCCGGAACCGCCTCCGCCGGGACCTCCTGCCGTACCTCTCGTCCCGGTACAATCTCCGGATGGAGGAGGGGCTGGCCCGGCTGGCGGACATCGCCCGCCGGGAGAACGATTTCCTGGAGGAAACCGTCCGGGAGGTGCTGGAGCGGCTTGTCCCGGCCCGGACGGGTTCCCGGATCGAGGTGCCCCTGGACGGCCTGGCGGTCCTGCACGAAGCCGTCCGGTTCCGGGTCGTGAAGACGCTCCTGGACACCCTGGCCCCCGGACGGAGGGTCGGGTACGGGCACGCGGAGTCGGTCCTGGCCCTGGCGGCGGGAGACCGGCCCCAGGGGTCGCTCCACCTGCCCGGCGGCGTCACGGCCGTCCGGGAATACGGCCGGCTGATCCTCCTGACCCGGGTTCCGGAAACCGCCGGATACGAATATCCCGTGGCCGTACCGGGCCGAATTGCCATTCCCGAGGCGGGATGCCGCCTCCAAGTGTCCCAGGTCGAGCCTCCATGGGAGATGGGAACCGGCCGGGTCGCGCTGTTCGATGCGGACAGGCTTGCCTTTCCGCTGACGGTTCGGGCCGCCCGTCCGGGGGACCGGATACGCCCCCTGGGGCTCGGGGGAACGAAAAAGCTTCAGGACGTATTCACCGACGGCAAGATTCCCCGGTCCCGGCGATCCGTCGTGCCGGTTCTCGAAGATCGAGGAGGGATCCTCTGGGTGGCGGGCGTCTGCCGCGCCGACCGGGCCCCTGTAACGGGGGATACGCTCCGCGCCCTCCGGGTGGTGATCGAGGAGTCGCCCCGGGAGGAGGCGCAGTCGCAAAGTGTTTGAAATGGCGAAACGGTTATTGTAAGGAAGGGGCAAATTCAGGGGTGCGTCTTCGTGGCGCATCCACACTTTTCCCAAGGCCGGAAACGGCCAGAGAGGAACGAACCCTTTGAATCCCCTGCAGAAAAACATTGCCCTCTGGCTCATCATCAGCCTCGTCTTCGTGCTGCTGTACCACATGTTCAGCCAGCCCAAGAGCGGGCAGGAGACGCTGATCTACAGCCGCTTCATCGCCCAGGTGGAAGCCGGCAACGTCTCCGAGGTGACCGTCCAGGGAGATAACATCACCGGCAAGTACAAGGACGGCAAGACGACCTTCAAGACGTTCGCTCCGAAGGACGAGAGCCTGATCCCCCGGCTCCAGGCAAAAGGGATCCAGATCGCGGCCAAGCCGGTGGAGGACTCTCCCTGGTACATGACAATCCTGATCTCCTGGTTTCCCATGATCCTCCTCATCGGCGTGTGGATCTTCTTCATGCGCCAGATGCAGAGCGGCGGCGGCAAGGCCATGGCTTTCGGCAAGAGCCGGGCGCGCCTCGTAACGGACAAGACGAAGAAGGTCACCTTCGCCGACGTGGCCGGCATCGACGAGGCGAAGGAAGAGCTTACCGAGGTGATCTCGTTCCTGAAGGATCCCAAGAAGTTCACCCGACTGGGCGGCCGGATCCCCAAGGGCCTGCTCCTGGTGGGCTCCCCCGGGACGGGAAAGACGCTGCTGGCGAGGGCCATCGCCGGGGAGGCCGACGTGCCCTTCCTGAGCATCAGCGGCTCCGACTTCGTGGAAATGTTCGTCGGCGTCGGGGCCTCCCGGGTGCGGGACCTCTTCGACCAGGGAAAAAAGCACGCCCCCTGCATCATCTTCATCGACGAGATCGACGCCGTCGGTCGCCACCGCGGGGCGGGCCTCGGCGGAGGCCACGACGAGCGGGAGCAGACCCTCAACCAGCTCCTGGTCGAGATGGACGGATTCGAGTCCAACGAGGGGGTCATCCTGGTCTCCGCCACGAACCGGCCCGACGTTCTGGACCCGGCCCTGCTCCGGCCTGGGCGGTTCGACCGGCAGGTCGTGGTGCCCCTCCCCGACATCAAGGGGCGGGAGATGATCCTGCAGGTGCACACCCGCAAGACCCCCATGGGCGACGACGTCGATTTCGCCATCCTCGCCCGGGGAACCCCCGGCTTCTCCGGGGCGGACATCGAGAACCTGGTCAACGAGGCGGTGCTCCGGGCCGCCCGGCTGGACAAGGACAAGGTTTTCATGGTCGACTTCGAGTTCGCCAAGGACAAGGTCCTGATGGGGACGGAGCGCAAGTCCATGGTCATCAGCGACTCGGAGAAGCGCATCACCGCCTACCACGAGTCGGGGCACGCCCTGGTGGCGAGGCTCCTGCCGGGAACGGACCCGATCCACAAGGTGACCATCATCCCGCGCGGGCGGGCGCTCGGACTCACGCAGCAGCTGCCCATCGACGAGAAGCACACCTATCCGCGGGGTTACCTGCTCAACAGCATCGCCATCCTGCTGGGAGGACGCGCGGCGGAGGAGCTCGTTCTCAAGGAGTTCACCACCGGCTCGGGTAATGACATCGAGCGGGCCACCAACCTGGCCCGGAAGATGGTCTGCGAGTGGGGCATGAGCGATGTCATGGGGCCGCTGAGCTACGGCAAGAAGGAGGAGCAGATCTTCCTGGGCCGGGAGTTCGCCACCCACAAGGACTACAGCGAGTAAACCGCCCGGCGCATCGACGGGGAAGTGAACCGGATCGTCATGGACGGCTACGACCAGACGCGGAAGCTGCTCCAGGACCACCTGGACATCCTGCACCGCCT
>CAZODI010000021.1:0-27162 GCA_964578535.1 uncultured Syntrophaceae bacterium | reverse complement strand
TGAAACGTATGCGGAATCCAAGAATTCTCCATTGTCCGATCCCCGCGGACGCCCGGGAGATCCTCCGGCGCACCGGCTGCGACCCCTGGGGGATCGACGCGATGGCGCCCAAAATGACCGGGCTGGCCGTTCTCCTGGAAAAGGTGCCCTGCCGGGATGCCAACATCCTCAAGCAGGAGATGCTTTCCGTGGGCGGGGACGCGGCGGTGGCCCGGGGGACCGTGGCCTGCAGCCTGCCTTTCACCGACGTGGTTCTCATGGGCACGGTCAAGCAGCTCCGGCGGTTCGCGGAAAAAATGGCCTTCCAGCCCTTCGGCCTGAAGGCGCTGGCGGAAGCGATCCCGTCGCTCCTGGAGCGGCACTTCCGGGAACGCCACATCCTCAGGGCGGGAACGTGGGAGATGACCCTGGGGGAGCGGACCCTCGTCATGGGCATCCTGAACGTCACCCCCGACTCCTTCTCCGACGGCGGTCTCTTCCTGGAGCCCGAGGGGGCCGTGGCCCGGGCGCGGCAAATGGTTGAAGAGGGGGCGGATTGGATCGATATCGGCGGGGAATCGACCCGGCCGGGATCGGAGCCTGTTTCCCTGGACGAGGAACTCCGGCGGGTGATCCCCATCGTCGAGACCCTGGCGCGGCAGTTCCCCGTCCCCCTGTCGGTGGACACCACGAAGGCGCTGGTGGCCCGGCGGGCCGTCGAGGCCGGTGCGGCCCTGGTCAACGACGTCAGCGCCATGACGTTCGACCGGGACATGGCCGGGGTCGTGGCGCAGACCGGTGCCGCGGTGTCGCTCATGCACATCCGCGGCGTGCCCCGGAGCATGCAGTCGGAATACGTCCCCTATGGCTCGGTGCCGGGGGACATGATCGCCTTTCTCGAGGAGCGGATGGAAGCGGCCGTGTCGGCGGGTGTTCCGGAAGAGCGGATTCTGGTGGACCCGGGGTTTGGATTCGGCAAGAGCGACCGCGACAACTGGCGGATCCTCCGCCACCTGGAGGAATTCCGGTCCCTCGGCAGGCCGATCCTGGTGGGGGTGTCCCGGAAGGCCTCCATCGGCCGGGCGACGGGGGGGGACCCCCCGGCGGAGCGGCTCCCGGGAACCGCCGCCGCCGTCACGGCGGCCATCCTGAACGGGGCCGCCATGATCCGGGTCCATGATGTGAAGGCCATGAAGAAAGTCGCCGCCGTCGCCGATGCGGTCCGCCGGGGAGGTGAAGCGGAGGCGCCGGAGGGGGGGACGTGATCGCCGGGGTAGGCATCGATCTGGTGGAGGTCCGGCGCATCGACCGGCTCCTGCAGAAATGGGGGGACCGCTTCACCGGCCGCTTCTTCGCCCTCGGGGAGGCCGCCTATTGTGGAGCCAAGGCCCGCCCGGCCATCCATTACGCGGCCCGTTTCGCCGCCAAGGAGTCCTTCCTGAAGAGCCTGGGCATCGGCCTGGGGATGGGCGTGCACCTGCGGGAGATTGAAGTTTCCCGGGACCGGCGCGGCAAGCCGGCCCTCGTGCTGCACGGGAAGGCTGTCTCCATGCTGAGAGAGCGGGGCATTACAGCGGTCCACCTGAGCCTGACCCACACGGCGGATCACGCGGCGGCCGTGGTGGTCCTGGAGACGGGAACGGCAAAAAAGACGGAGAGAAAGCGCCATGTCCGGGAATGAAACGCTGATCCTGGAAACGAAGAGCGCCGGCATGACCCGGGCTCTGGGACGGATTCTTGGCGGGATCCTGAAGGCCGGAGACGTGGTGGCCATGGCGGGGGAGCTGGGGACGGGCAAGACCTGCCTGACCCAGGGAATCGCCGAGGGGCTGGACGTATCCGCGGATTACCGCATCACCAGCCCCACCTTCACGCTGGTGAACGAATACCCGGGACGCCTGCCCCTTTACCACGTCGATGTCTATCGCCTGGCCGGACGGGCAGACCTGTACGACCTCGGTTTCGACGAGTTTTCCGAAGGGCGCGGGGTGGTCGTCATCGAATGGGCCGAGAAGATCCGCGAGGCCGTCCCGGAGGGAGCACTCTGGATTTTCCTCTCCTATGTAGACGACGAGACGCGGCGGATCGAGATCGCCGCACAAGAGGAAATCCCTTGCAAAAATGAACTTGTTGAACTATGTAACCGCACCCCCTGAGGGGGCATTAAACGGAATGCCGGAGGGCGTTTTAGGGTATGGGGCTGATCGTTCATAAATACGGCGGCACATCGGTGGCCGACCTGGAAAAGATCGAAAACGTGGCCCGGAAGGTGATCCGGACGAAAGAGGCGGGGAACGAGGTCGTTGTGGTGCTGTCGGCCATGGCCGGCGAAACGGACCGGCTGATCGCCCTCGCCCAGAAGGCGTCGGACGACCCGGATCCGCGGGAGTTTGACTCCCTGATCTCCACGGGCGAGCAGGTGACCGTGACACTCCTGGCGATGGTTCTGAACCGCCTGGGGTATCGCGCCAAGTCCTTCCTGGGATCGCAGGTGAAGGTCCACACGGACCAGGCCTTCAAGAAGGCCCGGATCCTCGAGATCGACCAGAAGGTCCTGAAAGACGAGCTCCGGCAGGGGACGATCTGCGTCGTCGCCGGTTTCCAGGGCGTCGACGACGAGGGGAACATCACGACCCTCGGGCGGGGCGGCTCGGACACCAGCGCCGTGGCCCTGGCCGCGGCCCTCCGTGCGGACGTCTGCGATATCTACACGGACGTGGACGGCGTCTACACGACGGATCCGAACATCTGTCCCCAGGCCAGGCGGCTCAGCAAGATCTCCTACGACGAGATGCTGGAGATGGCCCGGGCGGGTGCCAAGGTCCTTCAGCCCCGGTCCGTGGAAATGGCAAAGAAATTCAATGTTCCCGTGTACGTGAAATCGACATTCACGGACGAGGGGGGAACCCTGGTGACGAAGGAGGACAAGGACATGGAAAAGGAAGTGGTCTCCGGGGTCACGTACGACCGGGATCAGGCCAAGATCACCGTGGTCCGCGTGCCCGACCGGCCGGGCGTCGCGGCCAAGCTGTTCACGCCCCTGGCGGACAAGAATATCGTCGTGGACATGATCATCCAGAACGCCAGCGTCGAGGGCTTCACGGACCTGAGCTTCACCGTTTCCCGCAAGGAGGTGAAGATGGCCCGGGAAATCGTCGAGAAGGCGGCCCGCGATGTCGGCTCGGAGCGCGTGGAAGTGGACGAGAGCGTCTCGAAGATATCCATTGTCGGCGTCGGCATGATCAGCCATTCCGGCGTCGCCGCGAAGATGTTCGCCACCCTGGCCCGGGAAGGCATCAACATCGAGATGATCAGCACCTCGGAGATCAAGATCTCCTGCGTGGTCCACTCGAAATACACCGAGCTGGCCGTGATGGCGTTGCATGAGGCGTTCCAGCTGGAGCAGCGCTCTTAGGGTGGCACCGGAAAATGCCCGGATGCTGCGTTGCGCGGCATCTCTCGTCGGTGCGGCGTACAAATGAGTACGCCTCCCTCCTCGTGATTTGCGCGCCTTGCCTGCGGGCATTTTGCGGAGCCACCCGGAGTGGATAAAGCACCAGCAAAACGACCGATTCTTTGTACTGCGACGTACATGAAGAGTACGTCTCACTCCTCGGGCCTCGCACGCCTCGCCTGCGGCCGTTTTGAAGGGTCGCCGGCGATCCGGATTTCGTCGGTGCGGCGTACGAATGAGTACGCCTCCCTCCTCGTGATTTGCGCGCCTTGCCTGCGGGCATTTTGCGGAGCCGCCCGGAGTGGATAAAGCACCGGCATAAGGACCGATTCTTTGTACTGCGACGTACGTGAAGAGTACGTCTCACTCCTCGGGCCTCGCACGCCCTGTCTTTGCACTGGCCCGGCTTCGATCCGTCCAAGACGGGTCGGTGATAGAATGTTGAATCGCCTCCCGGTGCTGGTTCTCACCGACACCGGGAGGCTGTCATTCCCCTCCCGACAGCACAGTCCTTCCCGGACCCCATGCGCATCCCGCGGATGCTCCGGAAATGGTGCGGAATTCCCTTTACGGACGGCCAAGGGGACGGTGCGGCGGCGCTGTTGCTGATCGCCGTGGCGGTCATTCTCGTTTTCCATTTCACCCCTCCTGCACAGGGCCTGAGAACGGCGTCCGACACGGATGAGAGCACCGGTTCCGTCGCCGTCGTTCTCGACGGCGGCTCAATGGCGGACGGCGTGTACTTCCTGAAGCCGGGAACCACCCGCAGGGTGTTCGGGGAGCGGATCGGCGTCCCGGTGGAAGCCTGGCGGCACGGTTCATGTCCGGACAGGGCTCTTGCAACCGGTACGTCCGTCCTGTGGAAAGGCCCAGGATCCGGCGAGACGCCGCGGTTCGGTCCCCTGGATGCAGCCCGTTGTCTCGCCCTGGGACTGCCCATCGACATAAACAGCTCGAAGGATTGGGAATTGGCGCTGGTACCGGGCATCGGTCCGAAGACGGCGGAGAGGATCGTCCGGTTTCGGGAAAAGAGGGGCCGAATCCGCCACTTGGGGGAACTGAAGGGCGTCCGGGGAATCAAGGCGAAGCGGCTGGAGGCGCTGCGTCGTTACCTGGCGGTTTTGCCGGATGAACTTCCTTGAGGAGGGCGGGCCGTCGCGAGGTGGATCTACTTGCCTCGGTAGCCGTTCAGGTAGGACAGAACGCGCTGGACGTAGTCCTGGGTCTCCCGGTAGGGAGGAATGCCGCCGTAGCGCATGACCGCCTTTTCGCCGGCGTTGTAGGCCGCCAGCGCCAGCCGGAGGTCGCCGTTGAAGAGCCGGATCAGGTAGCGGAGATAGCGGACTCCGCCGTCAATGTTTTTCTCCGGGTGAAAGGAATCATCCACCTGGAGGGAAGAGGCTGTGGCCGGCATGAGCTGCATGAGTCCCTGGGCGCCCTTCGGCGAGACGGCCTTGTGGTTGAAGTTCGACTCGGCTTTAATGACCGCCTTGATGAGCGCCGGGTCCATTCCGTGCTTCTGGGCCGACTTGGTGATGATCGGATCGAACTTGTTGATGTCCCGGGCGATCCTGCGGTTGAAGATGACCCGCGGCTCCCTCATGATCAGCGTGTATTTTTTGGTTGCGTCGGTGGGGACGTTCGTCAGATGGATGATCCCCGTCTCGTCCTCATACTTGTAGATGTCCGCCGCGACATCGCCCGGCAGGGCAGTCAGGATCAGGAGCAGGGCCAGAGCCGGGACGGCGCCCCGCAGCATGTGCTTGGTTGCCGGCATATCCACCTCTCAAGGCTTGCATACTATGAGACCGCCGAAGGGAATGCAAGCATTTTCAATGGGAATATCGGGATGATATCCCTCTTGACTTATAAATCGTTCCTGAGTATAAGGTCACGCTCCATAATCAGCGGGTCCAGATCTCTCCGCGTTTATCGAAATGTCGTAGTATCTATCCGTTGCAAGGGAACAGAAAAGGGGAAAGGGGCTTTCCTTCGGAAAGGCGGAATATGAAAGTGACTGTACGGCAGATCAAGCGAGTGATGATTGCGAACCGGGGAGAGATCGCCCTCCGGATCCTGAGGACGGCCAAGGAGTTGTCCCTGGATGTCGTGGTTGTTTTTGAAGGTCCCGACAGCGATGCCTACTATATCCGGCTGGCCGAAGAAGCCATCATGATCGGTGACGGGCCCCGGAAGGACTACCTGGACATCGACAAGATCATCTGGGCGGCCAAGAAGAGCGGCGCCGATGCGATCCATCCCGGATACGGCTTCCTGGCGGAGAATCCTGATTTCTCGGCCGCCTGCGACAAGGCCGGCATCCTCTTTATCGGCCCCCCCCCCGGGGTGATCAGCAACCTGGGGAACAAGGTGGTGGCCCGCCAGATCGCCCAGAAGGCGGGAATCCCCTGCGTTCCGGGGACGAAGGATCTGCTCCGTGGAGAGGCGGGCGTCCGGGAGGCCGTCGATTTCGGGCGGATGCACGGATATCCCCTGATGCTCAAGGCATCCGCCGGAGGCGGCGGCCGGGGCATCCGGAAGGTGGTCGACGAGGCCGACCTCCTCCGGCAGATTCCCCAGGCCCGGGCGGAGACCCTGGCGGCCTTCAACGACGAGAACATCTACGTGGAGAAGTGCATCGAGGCGCCGCGCCATGTGGAGGTGCAGATCCTGGCGGATAAGCACGGCAACGTGATCCACCTCGGAACGAGGGACTGCTCGATCCAGCGGCGCCACCAGAAACTCCTGGAGATCGCCCCGGCGGACCTGCCGCCGGATGTCCTGGAGGCGATCTGCGACTGCGCCATCCGCTTCGCCCGGGAGTCCGGATACGTCAACGCCGGCACGGTGGAGTTTCTTGTCGACTCGAAAACGAACGAATTCTGGTTCATGGAGATGAATACCCGGCTCCAGGTGGAGCACACCGTGACGGAGGAGCTCTCCGGGGTGGACATTGTCCGGGAGCAGATCCACATCGCCGAGGGCCACGTCTTGAGCATTCCCCAGGAGCTGGGGCTGCTTCGGGGCAAGGCCATCCAGGTCCGCATCAACGCCGAAGACCCGAAAAACAATTTCATGCCCGAGGGGGGCAAGAGGCTGGAGGTCTACCAGTCCTCCGGAGGCCCCGGCGTCCGGCTGGACGGCGTGGTCTACCAGGGATTCAAGATTCCCACGGAGTACGACTCGATGATGGTCAAGATGACCGTCCGGGGGCTGAGCTGGGAGCAGGCCATCCAGCGGCTGAAACGGGCCCTCCAGGGTTTCCTCATCGTTGGGCCCAAGACCACGATTCCCTTCTACCTGGCTATCTGTGACGAGCCGGATTTCCAGGCGGGACGGTTCGATACGAGTTACCTCGATACGCATCCCGGGGTTTTCGATTACCCCGAGCCGGAGCGCGAGGTGGCGAAGCTGGCGGAGCTGATCGCGGAGATCCATGCCCGCAAGATCAACCCTTATGCATACTGAGTCTCCCCGCGCCGGTGGCAGTATCCGGAAGGGCCGGCCGGAGAAGGGAGACAGGGAGGACCCATGCTGAAGAATATTTCCCAGAACCTGCTCGACGAACGGATCACCCCGGGGGATCTGCGGGAGCACGGGGTCCGGTTCGTGCTGGACAAGATCCGGCAGGCCGACGGGTACTATCTGACCAATACGGAGAGGGACCAGTCACAGTCCGATTTCAAGAACCGGATCATGCCCCATACCCAGCTTCTCGTGGCCCGTCCGCGCAACGAAGCAGGCTACTTCTCCCTCGAGATCACCGGCGGGGCCTCGGTCCACGTGGACATGCTGCGCAAGCAGATCAACCCCCTGGAGAAGCTCCAGGTGCTGAGCGAACGCATGCCCGATACCATGTTCCAGACGCTCTGCCGGGGAATCAACCTCTTCGGCTACCGTCCCTACCCGGAAAACGTGGTCCGCCTGACGGTGCGCACTTTCGCCCGGTATGTCCACGTGTGGCGGGTGTTCGACTTCCTCAACTACATCCCCAACATGCGGGCGGTTTTCGAGGAGGTGATGGCGTCGGGGTGCATCCTGGAGCCGTCCATCTGCTTCTCCACGGGGCCCGAGCATACCGATGAATACTACGTGGGAAAGGTGGGGGAGATCCTCGAGGTGACGGGTCCGGACATCCTCCTGTGTATCAAGAACCACGGGGGTCTCGGAACGGCAAAGCGCATCGGGGACCTGGTGCGGGCGATCCTCGACAAGTATCCGGATCTCATCATCCACTACCACGGCCACAACACCGACGGCAACGACATCGGCCGGATCGTCGAGGCGGTGCGCAACGGGGCGAAGATCGCCGACGCGGCGGACCATGCCTTCACCGGGTTCTACGGGCCCCCGCCGCTGCTCACGGTCATCGAGACCCTGGAAGAGTACGGACACCGGGCCATGGGCATCGAGAAGCAGGCCGTTCTGGATACCTCCAGCATGCTGCGTCCGGAGCGGGAGTACTACAAGGACCTCGAGTCCCAGTTCCTGGGGTTCGATCCATCCGTCCAGGTCCACAAGCTTCCCGGCGGGGCCACGGGCTCGAGTTTCGAGCAGGCCGTGAAGGGCGGGTTCCTCCACCGGATGCCGGAGATCCTCCAGCATGAGCTTCCCCGCGTCCAGACGGAACTGGGGAACTGGTGGAGCGTCACCCCGGGCTCGCAGATCCTCTGGACCACGGCGGTGAACAACGTCCTGAAGGGCGTTCGTTACAAGGACGCCAACGACGACCTGAAGAGCCTGATGCTGGGGAGGTACGGGGACCTGCCGTTCTATTGGCCATCCGACGAGATCTACCGGGCCGTCTTCGGGCCGGACTGGAAAGAGATCCGGGAATGCGACACCTGCTACCAGCGCATCGAGGACGTCGACCTCGACGTGGAGAAGAAGGTCCTGGAAAAACGCCTGGGCCGTCACGCCACGGAAGACGAACTGGTGCTCTACCTGCAGCACCCGAACGACGCCGTCAATTTCCTCAAGTTCGAGACAAAATTTGGAAAGACCTGGGTCCTGTCGCCCAAGATCTGGTTCAACCGGGGAGGCTTCTCCCAGGGCGAGAAATTCGATTTCCCCGATGCCTTCGGACGGCTCCACACCATCGAGATCGGCCCGCAGCGGAAGACCAAGGGCGGCGACATGGTGACTTACATGGTGATCGACCATCACACCGAGCCCGTCCTCACCGTACTGGAGGAAGAAGCGTCCGGGCAGGCGAAAAAGAAGATGGCCCTGTCGGCCAAGGAGATCGGTGAACTGGCCAAGAAGGGCGACATCCGCTCCCATATCACCGGAACGGTCAACGAGATCCCCGTGACGGAAGGCGCCCAGGTAGAGCCGGGGCAGGTCCTGATTATTCTGGAGGCCATGAAGATGCTCAACAATGTGGCTTCCGACCTGAAGGGACAGGTCGTGGAGATCCGGGTGTCACCCGGGGACAAGGTCGAGGTGGGGGATCCCCTCATGACGGTCCGGAAGGAATAGGGCGGCGCCGGCACCGATCACCGTCTGCCGGACCGTAACAGGTTGACAGAAAAGGAGAAACAAACGGATTCGGGATTTCCGTCTTGACTTTCCCGGCATGCGTGGTACTGTTTCGTGCCTTTTTTCAATCCCGGTATCCAACGGTTCCAGTCTCATTCCGCTCGCGCCCCGGTGATCCGTCCACATCCGATCCGATAGAGGCGTGTTCATGTGCCCCCGGGCGGCACTGTGAGGAAACGCAAAACAGCAGGGAGTCAGGATGGCGAAACGCGGCTTTACGCTCTTGATCATCCCCCGAAAGGACGGTCCCGTCCATACCTTCGGGATTCACGGATCCCTCCTGAAGGGACTGGCCGCAGTCCTGGCCGTCGTCGTTCTCTCTTCGCTCTATTTTGCCTATGATTACATTTCCGTCCGCCGGGACGCCGCCGAGCTGGCCCGCCTGCGGGCGGTCACGGGCAACCAGGAGAAGCAGATCGTCGATCTCGTCGGACGCCTGGAGCGATACAGCAACAGGATGAACGAGTTGAGCGAGTTCGACCGGAAGATCCGCATTGCTGCCAACATCGAGGGCAGCCGCGACAAGCAGGTGATTCTGGGCATCGGGGGCGCCGTGCCGGACGAGAGGATGGTCCCGTCGCGCCTGGATGGAGACCGGCAGGCCATCCTGACGCAGGTCGTCCAGGGCGTCGACCGACTGGAGCAGGAGGCAGCCGCCCGGGAGAAGAGCTTTGTCCAGATCCTGCAATTCCTGAACCGCCAGCGGTCCGTCGTCGCGGCAACGCCGTCCCTCTGGCCGGTGCGGGGGCTGGTAACCTCCGAGTTCGGATATCGCTCCTCCCCCTTTGGCGGGGGTCGGGAATATCATGAGGGGATCGACGTTGCCACACAGCACGGAACGCCGGTCCGCGCGCCCGCGGACGGGGTCGTCCTGGAGGCGTCCATGCAGAGCGGCTATGGAAATGTGGTCAAGCTCGATCACGGCCGGGGGCTCTCCACGCTTTATGGGCACCTGTCCCGGATCGCCGTCCGGAAAGGGACAATCGTGCGGCGGGGCGAGGTCATCGGGTACGTCGGGAACACCGGCCGCAGCACCGGCTCCCATCTTCACTATTCCGTTTATTTCAGCGGAGTTGCCGTGAATCCGAGGAATTATCTGCGCCGATAGGGAGGGTTTCCTTCCGTCTTTTTCGCGGCGCCTACCGTCTGACACCGGTGTGACACCGGTTTTTTTTATTGGATATGCGATATGATGTTTGAATCCATTCTGAAGAAAATCGTGGGCAGCAAGAACGACCGCGACCTGAAGCGCCTTTCCTTTATCCTCGATGAAATCAACGATCTGGAGCCGGCGATGCTGGCCCTGAGCGACGCCGAACTCCAGGCGAAAACCCCGTATTTCAAGGGGAAGCTGGAAAACGGAGCCACCCTGGACGACATCCTCCCGGAGGCCTTCGCCGTCGCGCGGGAGGTGTCCCGGCGGACCCTCCTGATGCGCCCCTTCGATGTGCAGGTCCTCGGCGGCATCGTCCTCCACGAGGGAAAGATCGCCGAGATGAAGACAGGCGAGGGGAAGACCCTGGCGGCGACCATGCCGATGTACCTGAACGCCCTGACGGGTCGGGGCGCCCACCTGGTTACGGTGAACGACTACCTGGCCCGCCGCGACGCTTCGTGGATGGGGCCCATTTACAGCTTTCTCGGCCTGACCGTCGGCGTCATCGTCCACGGCATGGACGACGCGGAGCGGAGAAAAGCCTACCAGTCGGACATCACCTACGGAACGAACAACGAGTTCGGCTTCGACTACCTCCGGGACAACATGAAGTTCACCCTCGAGGACTATGTCCAGAGGGACTTCCACTACGCCATCGTCGACGAGGTGGACAGCATCCTCATCGACGAGGCCCGGACGCCCCTCATCATCTCCGGACCTTCCGACGAATCGACGGACAAGTACTACCGGATCAACCAGATCATCCCGCGCCTCCGCAAGGACACGGACTACACCATCGAGGAGAAGAGCAAGACCGTGGTGCTGACGGAGGAGGGCGTCGCCCGGGTGGAAAGCCTCCTGAAGGTCCAGAATCTCTACGAACCCGGGAACATCGAAATCGTCCACCATGTCAACCAGGCCCTCAAGGCCCACACCCTGTTCAAGCGGGACGTAGATTACATGGTGAAGGACGGCGAGGTCATCATCGTCGACGAGTTCACCGGCCGGCTGATGCCGGGGAGGCGCTACAGCGACGGCCTGCACCAGGCCCTGGAGGCGAAGGAGAAGGTCAAGATCGAGCGGGAGAACCAGACCCTCGCGTCCATCACCTTCCAGAACTACTTCCGCATGTACGACAAGCTGGCGGGCATGACCGGCACCGCCGACACGGAGGCGGAAGAGTTCAAGAAAATCTACGGCCTCGAGGTGGTGGTCGTCCCGACGAACATGCCCATGATCCGGGAGGACCATACGGACGTGGTCTACAAGACGGAGGAGGAGAAGTTCAAGGCCGTCATCGAGGAGATCAAGGAGATGCACCAGAACGGACGGCCCGTCCTGGTGGGCACCATCTCCATCGAGAAGTCGGAGCACCTGAGCAAGATTCTCTCCCGGACGGGGGTCAAGCACCACGTCCTCAACGCCAAGCAGCACGACAGGGAGGCGGAGATCGTCGCCCAGGCGGGCCAGCGGGGCATGGTGACCATCTCGACCAACATGGCGGGTCGCGGAACCGACATCAAGCTGGGCGAGGGCGTGGCGGAGCTGGGGGGCCTCCACATCCTGGGAACGGAGCGCCATGAGAGCCGGCGGATCGATAACCAGCTCCGGGGCCGCTCGGGACGCCAGGGGGACATGGGCTCCTCCCGGTTCTACCTTTCTCTCGAGGACGATCTGATGCGCATCTTCGGGGGCGAGAAGATCTCCTCGATCATGGACCGGATCGGCCTCGAGGAAAACCAGCCCATCGAGCACCGGATGATCTCCAAGGCCATCGAGAACTCCCAGAAGCGCGTGGAGGGCCAGAACTTCGAGATCCGCAAACACCTCCTGGAATACGACGACGTCATGAACCGCCAGCGGCAGGTCATCTACGAGCAGCGCCGCAAGGTCCTCCGGGGAGGCGAAGGCCTCTGGTCGGACCTGGAAGAAATGCTGGGGGACGTCCTGGACGACCTGATTCCGGACTTCATCGACGAGAAGGGGAATCCGGTGGACGGGGACCTGAAGGGGCTGGAGGACATGGTCTTCAAACAGTTTTCCCTGAAGATGAACTTCTCCGAGCGGGAAGACCTGCGGCCCGCCGTGATCCAGGAGGAGATCCACCAGGCCGTGATGGGGCTCCTCCGGGGCAAGGAGGCGGAGTTCGGGAAGGAGCTGATGGAATACCTCCTTCGCGTCATCATGCTGAACGCCATCGACACGCAGTGGAAGGACCACCTGCTGGCCATGGATCATCTCAAGGAGGGGATCGGGCTTCGGGGATACGGACAGAAGGATCCCGTCCGGGAGTACCAGAAGGAAGGGTACGACATGTTCATGGAGATGATCGAACGGATCAAGATGGACAGCCTGGAGAAGCTCTGCATGATCCGGATCCAGAGGGAGGACGAGGTCGAGCGGATCCAGCGGCGGCAGGAGCAGGAGTACGTTATGAGTCGGGGAGGCGATGGGGCGGCGGCCGCGCCGGTCAAGCGAACCGGGGAAAAGGTCGGCCGGAACGATCCCTGCCCCTGCGGAAGCGGGAAGAAATACAAAAGATGCTGTGGTGCAAATTGAGAAGCGGCGACGTGACATACAGCCGGTGGGGAATGACATGAACAGGGATGCGAACTGGACCGTACCGGGATTCCGGGCGGCGGGGATCGCTTCGGGGATCAAGGAGGACGGGCGGAAAGACCTGGCCTTGATCGTTTCGGACGAGCCGGCCTCTGCGGCGGGCATGTTCACCACCAACGCGTTCAAGGCCGCCCCGGTGATCGTGGACATGGAGCGCATCCGGTCCGGCCGTGCCCAGGCGATCCTGACCAACAGCGGCAATGCCAACGCCGCCATGGGTCCCGAGGGCATCGAGGACGCCCGGGCGTCCTCCCGGGCCGTTTCGGAGGAGCTGGGCATTCCGGATGGCATGATTCTGCTGGCCTCCACGGGGGTCATCGGCCGGCGCCTGCCCGTCGGGAAGATCCTGGCCGGCATCGGGCCGCTGGCCGGGAGATTGCGGGTCGACGGGATGGAAGAGGCCCAGGAGGCGATGCTCACGACGGACCGTTTTCCAAAGATGGCCCTCCGCGCGGAGAGCATCGACGGCCGGCCCGTGACGGTCCTCGGGATGGCCAAGGGCGCCGGCATGATTCAGCCGGACATGGCGACCATGCTGGCCTACGTTCTCACGGATGCGGTCGTGGAGCCCCGCCTCCTGGGAGAGCTGCTCCGGGAAGGGGTGGCCGGGAGCTTCAACGCCATTTCCGTGGACGGCTGCATGAGCACCAACGACACCGTCCTCGTCCTGGCCAATGGTCGGGCGGGGAACCGCCCTTTCCGGAAAGGGGACCGCGACGGCCGTACCTTCCGGGGGATGCTGGCGGCGGTCCTGGAGGAGATGGCCCTGGCCATGGTCCGGGACGGGGAAGGGGCGACCAAGGTCGTTACGCTGGAAGTGTCCGGCGGGAGGACGAAGGCGGAGGCCCGGAGGGTGGCCTACGCCGTTGGAAACTCGAACCTGTTCAAGACGGCCTGTTTCGGGGGAGACCCCAACTGGGGGCGCGTGATCGGGGCGGTGGGCGCCGCCGGCGTGCCGGTGAATCCAGACGCCGTCGAGGTATCCTTCGGCGGGGTGACGGTCTTTGCGGGCGGCCGGGGCATTCCCGCGGCGACGGCGGAGTTGGCCCGCGTCATGGCCTCGGACCGGATTCATGTCCGGATCAACCTGTCCGTGGGCAGGGGGGCATTCGTCCTCCAGACCTCCGACCTGACCTTCGACTACGTCAAGATCAACGCCCATTACACGACCTGAGCGGCGACTCCTCTGAAAACCCCCGGCCGCGCCCCCGCGAACAACGGCTTGAACGGGGCGCGGGGGCTGTCACGGGGTATGCCGCCCTCGCGGAAGAATGGAGAGAAGGCAGGGTTTTCCCTTGCCAAGGGGAACCCATTATGCTAATGGCCGGCAGATTTCGCACATCCCCGGACCGGCAGGGGGTTGCTTTTCCTTGGAAAAGTTCCCTGGCGGGGTGATGGGGGTGGAGGACAAAACAAAAGGAGAAAGACTATGGCAGCACTGATTTCCATGAAGCTCCTGCTCGAGGCGGGAGTCCACTTCGGTCACCAGACCAACAAATGGAACCCGAAGATGAAAACATACATCTTCGGCGCCCGAAACGGCATCTACATCATCGATCTCCAGCAGACCGTCGAGATGTTCCACAAGGCTTACGACTTTGTCGTGAACACCGTGGCGAACGGCGGAACCATCCTGTTTGTGGGAACGAAGAAACAGTCCCAGGAAGCGATCCGCGAGGAGGCCGGGCGCTGCGGCATGCCTTATGTGAACCAGCGATGGCTGGGCGGTATGCTGACCAACTTCACGACCATCAAGAAAAGCATCGACCGCCTCAACATGCTGGACAAGATGTTCCAGGATGAAAGCGTGCGGGCCTTCCCGAAAAAGGAGATCATGAAGCTCCAGAAGGAGCGGGACAAGCTCCTCAAGGTTCTCGGAGGAATCCGGACGCTCAAGGGGCATCCGGGCGGCCTGTTCATCGTGGACCCGAAACGGGAAGACATCACCGTTCAGGAGGCGCGGAAACTGGGAATTCCGATCACGGCCATCGTGGACACGAACTGCAACCCCGACCTGATCGACTACGTGATCCCCGGCAACGACGACGCCATCCGGGCCATCAAGCTCTTTTCCTCCCGTATCGCCGATGCGGTCATGGAGGGGAAGAAGCGTTACGAGGAAAAGATCCAGGCGGAGAGCGACAAGGACGCACGCGCACAGGAGGCCCCCGTCGAGGAGGCCGAGCCGGACGTTCCGGAGAGCGTGGAGAAGAAGGAGAGTCCCGAGGGACAGGCCGGATCAACGGAAGCAACTGCTTGATTTCAAAGATACAAGGATGGAGGGTTGAACATTGGAAATTACATCCGCAATGGTAAAAGAGTTGAGGGATAAAACAGGCGCCGGCATGATGGACTGCAAGGAAGCCCTGCAGGCCTCCAGCGGCGATTTTGAAAAGGCCATCGACTTCCTGCGCAAGAAGGGCATGTCGGCGGCGACGAAGCGCTCCTCAAAGGCCGCCAAGGACGGCGCCGTCGGCTCCTACATCCACATGGGCGGAAAGATCGGCGTCATGGTGGAGGTCAACTGTGAAACCGACTTTGTGGCGAAGACGGACAACTTCACCGGTTTCGTCAAGGACATCGCCATGCATGTGGCGGCGTCGAACCCCCTGTACCTGAAGAGCGAAGAGATCCCCGAGGCCGACCTCGAGCGGGAAAAGGCCATTTATCGGGATCAGCTTGCCCAGGAGAAGAAGCCCGAGAAGATCTGGGACAAGATCATCGAGGGGAAACTCAGGAAATATTACGAGGATGTGTGTCTCCTGGACCAGAAATTCATCAAGAATCCCGACATCACGGTGAAGACGCTTCTGAACGAAATGATCGCCAAGACGGGTGAGAACATCATCATCCGTCGCTTCGCCCGGTTCCAGCTGGGAGAGGAGTTGAAGGGCTGATTTGGAAAAGCCGGTATTTCGCAGGGTACTCCTGAAGCTCAGCGGGGAAGCCCTTGCCGGGGGCCGCGGCTTCGGCTTCGATTTCGAGGTGATCGAGGGAATCGCCCGGGAAATCAAATCGGTTACGGCCCTGGGCGTCCAGATGGGACTCGTCATCGGCGGGGGCAACATCTGGCGGGGCGGCATTGCCGCCGCCCGCGGCATGGACCGGACGTCGGCGGACTACACGGGGATGCTGGCCACGGTCATCAACGGCCTGACCATGCAGAGCGCCCTGGAGGCCCAGGGAGTTTCGGCCCGCGTTCTCTCCGCCCTGGACGTGAAAGGGGTGGCCGAGCCCTATATCCAGAGGCGAGCCATCCGCTATCTCGACGAAGGCCGCGTCCTTCTCCTGGCCGGAGGGACGGGAAATCCTTTTTTCACCACCGACACGGCGGCGGCGCTCCGGGCCGTGGAGATCAAGGCCGAGGTGCTGCTCAAGGCCACGAAGGTGGACGGCGTCTATGACCGCGACCCTGTCGGCCATCCGGATGCGGTCTTCTTCGAGCGCATCGGCTACGCGGATGTCCTGGTGAAGGATCTGAAAGTCATGGACGGCACGGCCGTTTCCCTCTGCCGGGACAACGGCATGCCGGTGATCGTCTTCAACCTCCAGAAACGTGGAAACATCAAGCGGGTACTCTGCGGGGAACCGGTAGGGACCCGGTTAGGAGCGTAAATCATGAAAGAAAAGGTATTTGCCACGCTGAAGGAAGATATGGACCGGTCCACCAGCGCCCTGGAGAAGTCGTTCAGCAAGGTGCGGACGGGACGTGCCTCCCTGGCGCTCCTGGACGGGATCAAGGTCGATTACTACGGGGTGCCCACGCCGCTGAATCAGGTGGCCAATCTCTCGATCCCGGAGAGCCGGATGATCCTGATTTCCCCTTGGGACACCAGCGTCATCGGGGCCATCGAGAAGGCGATTCAGAAGGCAGACCTCGGTCTCACGCCCACGAACGACGGAAAAGTGGTGCGGCTGGCCATTCCGGTTCTCACGGAAGAGCGCCGGAAGGAACTGGTGAAGGTTGTCAAGAAGATGACCGAGGAATGCAAGGTCAAGCTCCGGAACGCGCGCCGCGATGCCAATGAGGAGTTCAAGACCCTGAAGAAGGATAACAAGATCTCCGAGGACGAGATGTTCACCCAGCAGGAGGATGTGAAGAAGCGCATGGACAAGGCCATCGAGAAGGTGGATGCCCTCCTGGCGGCAAAGGAAAAGGAGATCATGGAGATCTGACGGGGCGTGTTTCGATCGCATCGCTCCGGGACAGGCTTCCGGCGGTCAGGGATCAAATGGATTACAGGCCCTGCAGGGCCGGCACGATAAAGGGAGCGGAGGCTCCCTTTTTTTTCGGGCTGTCGAAAAGGATCTGACGGAGGCGTTTCCCTCATCCCACGCAGCGCGGCAGGGGAAGGGATTGCAGATACCTCTCCCCTGTGCCCTGCAACTCGGGATTTCGGGGACACTGCGTCCAGACCGTATCGCCGGCCCGGAACGGTGAGGAAGTCCGGCAGGTGCGGGAGATTGCAATCACCCCGGGGATGTGCTACGGCCTGATAAAGGGAAACGGGTCCAACTGTGAGCGATTTCAATGGGATTGATAGAGATAATCTTCCCCGGCACATTGCCGTGATCATGGACGGCAACGGCCGCTGGGCAAAGAAGCACGCCCTGGGAAGAATCGCCGGCCACCGGAAGGGGGCAGAGGCGGTCCGGACCACCGTGCGGACCTGCCGGGAGATCGGCATTCAATACCTGACGTTATACGCCTTCTCGGTGGAGAACTGGATGCGCCCGGCCCGGGAAGTTTCGGCGCTGATGGACCTCCTGATCGACTACCTCCAGTCGGAGGCCCGGGAACTACGGGAGCGGGGGATCCGCCTGCAGACCATCGGAAATACCGCGGCGCTCCGGGAGCCGGTGCAGCGATTCCTCCGGGAGACCATGGAGGAGACGAAAGAGGGCCGGGACATGGTCCTGATCCTGGCGTTGAGCTATGGCGGCCGGGACGAGATCCTGCAAGCCACCCGTTCCCTGGCGGCGAAATGCTCGGCCGGGCTCCTGCACCCCGAAGGCATCTCGAAGGAAGTGTTTGAAGAGCACCTCCAGACCGCCGGAGTGCCCGATCCGGACCTGCTCATCCGGACCAGTGGCGAGTTCCGGATCAGCAATTTTCTCCTCTGGCAGATGGCCTACACGGAATTCTACTTTACGGACGTCCTGTGGCCCGATTTCGACCGCGCCGAGCTCCTGAGGGCCATTGCCGCCTATCGGCAGCGGGAGAGGAGGTTTGGGCTTACATCCGAGCAACTTTAGACTTCAGGCTGTTGAAAAATGGCTGTCTGCTGCGTTCCCCTCGCTCCGTCTCGCTCGACGTACGAAAAAGTACGCCTCGCGACCCGGGACTTCGGGCGCCTTGCATCCAACCCTTTTTGAACAGCCTGAAAAGCGGCGATTTGAAGAACTTCTTCTGAATGCTCATTGATCGAGTCGATATCATGGCAAGTTCCCCTGTTCGTACGTCGATTGGCGAATGAAGAGGGAAACGCAAGGGACAGGCGTTTTTCAACAGACCGGAGGTGTCATGGCAAGCTCACACTTACAGCGCTGGCTCACGGCGATCGTCGCCGTGCCGATCCTGTTCGCCCTGGTCCTGTTTGGCGGGGAGATCCTCTTCTTCCTCCTGATCCTGGCCGTTGTCCTCCTCGGCATGGAGGAATACACGCGCATGTCCTTCGGGGAGGGGCACCCCTGGGAGCGGTGGGAGGGCCTTCTCTTCGCTGCGGCGATCTGTCTCGCCGCCCGGACGGGCGACCCTCGGATCCTCATGGCTGTGACGGTCTTTTCGATCCTGATTGTATTCATGACCTACCTGCCCCGGATCCGGGAGGACCGCTTCGACATCCTGCCGGTACAGAAACTGGCCTTCGGTATCCTCTACATTCCCCTGATGATGTCCCACATCATCATGATCCGGCAGGCCCCGGACGGGGTCTTGTGGATATTCTTCGTCCTTGTCCTGGCGTTTTCGGGAGACGTGGCGGCATTTTACGTAGGCCGGACCTTCGGACGAAACAAGCTGCTTCCCCTGGTGAGTCCCGGGAAGACCGTCGAGGGGACCCTTGGCCTGTTCGCAGGGAGCGTGGTGTGCTGCCTGATCTACCGGTATTTTCTCCTTCCGGATCTCCCGGTGGTGCACACGGTGGCGCTGGCCCTGGCGGGGAGCGTCATCGGGCAGCTCGGCGATCTGTGCGAATCGGCCCTGAAGAGGGCCTCGGGAACGAAGGATTCGGGTACGCTCCTCCCCGGCCATGGAGGCTTCCTGGACCGCCTGGACTGCCTGATCTTTATCGGGCCGTTTGTCTACTACTACAAGCTCTTCCTGCTTCCATGAGAAAACTCTCGATTCTCGGATCCACCGGCTCCATCGGAACCAGCGCCCTGGACGTGGTGCGGCGCAACCGCGCCCGCTTTGAGGTCGTCGCCCTGGCCGCGGGGCGAAACCTGGACCTCCTGAAAGAGCAGATCGCGGAGTTCAACCCGGAGGTCGTCTCCGTGATGGACGAGGAGCATGCCCGGCGGCTGCGGGAGATGACCGGCCCCGTCCGGGCTGACATCCTGTCCGGCACGGAGGGCTGTTGCCGCTGCGCCTCGCTGAAAGGCGCGGACATGGTCCTGTCGGCCATGGTTGGGGCGGCGGGGCTCCTGCCGACCCTGGCAGCCGTAGAGGCGGGAAAGGCCGTCGCCCTGGCCAACAAGGAGACCCTTGTTACAGCGGGATCCCTCGTCATGGAGCGGGTCCGGGCGAAGGGGGTCATGCTGATACCGGTGGACAGCGAGCACAGCGCCATCTTTCAGTGCCTCGAGGGACAGCAGAGAGGGGCCGTGCGGCGCATCATCCTGACAGCCTCGGGGGGGCCGTTTCTCCGCCATACCCGGGAGCAGATGGAGGCGGTCACGCCCGCGGAGGCGCTGAAGCACCCGAACTGGACCATGGGCCGGAAGATCACCATCGACTCGGCCTCCATGATGAACAAGGGTCTGGAGGTCATCGAGGCGCGGTGGCTCTTCGACGTGGACTACGACCGGATTGACGTGGTCATCCATCCCCGGAGCATCGTTCATTCCATGGTGGAGTTCCGGGACGGCTCCATCCTGGCCCACCTGGGGGTGCCGGACATGCGGATCCCCATCGCCTATGCCCTGACCTGGCCGGAGCGGATCCAGCAGCCCGGCTCGCTTCTGGACCTGACCCGGGCGGGGGTACTGGAGTTTCTGGAACCCGACCGGGAGCGCTTCCCGAGCCTGGATATGGCCTATGCCGCCGGGCGTGCCGGTGGGACTGCCCCGGCCGTCATGAACGGGGCGAACGAGGTTGCCGTGGAGGCCTTCCTGGAGGGAAGAATTCGCTTTACAGACATGGCCGCGACGATTAAAGAGGTTCTCTCCCGTCACGGGAGGGAGGAAATCCGGTCCGTCGAGGACGTCCTGCGGGCGGACCGCTGGGCGCGGGAAGCGGCCCAAACCATCATCGAGAGGCAAGGCGCTTGATCGGCATCAGCATCATATCGGTCATTATCCTCCTGGGCGTTCTCATCTTCGCCCACGAGCTGGGGCACTTCCTGGCGGCCAAGTGGTCCGGCGTCGGGGTTATGAAGTTTTCCCTGGGCTTCGGCCGGAAAATCTACAGCCGGAAAATCGGGGAGACGGAATACCTTCTTTCCCTCATCCCCCTGGGGGGATACGTGAAACTCCTGGGGGAATCGGAGGCGGAGCTCCTGCCGGAGGATGAGCGCCACCGCTCCTTTTCGAACAAATCCGTCTGGGTCCGGATGGGCATCGTCCTGGCCGGCCCCGTCTTCAACTTCATCCTCGCCGTTCTGATCTTCGCCGGTGTTTACATGGCCGGGGTCCCGACCCTGACCGGCACGATCGGGACGATCCAGGAGGGCTCGGCGGCCATGGAGGCGGGGATGCGCCCGGCGGACACCGTGGTGGCCATCGACGGGAAGAAGATTCGCAAGTGGGAGCACCTGGCGGAGATCATCAACGCCAGCGGGGGCAAAACGCTGCAGATCACCGTGGATCGGGCGGGCGCGAAGCACGAGCTGTCCGTAACACCCCGTTCCATGAAGGGGAAAAACCTCTTCGGGGAGGAGATCGACACCTGGAAGATCGGCATCAGTCCGGATCCGAAGTTCGTGACGGAGCGGCTGAATCCGGCCGAGGCGCTCTGGGTCAGCCTGCAGAAGACCTGGATGCTGAGCAAGCTCACACTGGTGAGCATCGTCAAGATCTTCGAGGGGGTGCTGTCCCCCAAGACGCTGGGAGGCCCGATCTTCATCGCCCAGCTTGCGGGTACCCAGGTGAAGGAAGGCCTGGTTCCCTTTTTCCTGCTCATGGCCCTCCTCAGCATCAACCTGGGGGTCCTCAACCTGCTGCCGATCCCCGTCCTTGACGGCGGGCATCTGCTGTTTTACGTCATCGAGGCGGTCATGCGGCGTCCGGTCAGCGTGAAAGTCCGCGAGTTCGCCCAGCAGGTGGGCTTCGCGTTTCTCATTCTCCTGATGCTCTTCGTCTTCGGGCTCGACATCGACCGGCTCCTGGCGGACAACCCGATTTACGAAGGATTCGTGCGTTTCTTCACCGGAAAATAATGTATATCCTGGCCCTGGACACGGCAACCAAAACGGTCTCCGCGGCCCTCCTGGAGGATGAGCGGATCCTTGCGGAGGGGTATGCGGACCTGGACCGTCATCACGCCACCTCCGTCCTTCCTTTCGTACAATCCATCCTCGACCTGGCAGGCGTTGACATCGGAAAGATCGACCTCCTGGCCGGAACGGGCGGGCCGGGATCGTTCACGGGGCTCCGCATCGGCGCCGGGACCCTCAAGGGGCTGGCCCTGGCCACGGGAAAGCCCATTGTGCCGGTCTCGACTCTGGAGGCCCTGGCCGTGAATGCCGCCGGATCCGGGATTCCCGTCTGTCCGCTCCTTGACGCCCGGAAGGGACAGGTCTACGGGGGCCTCTACCGCTTTGCCGGGAACGGGGTTCCCTGCTCCGTTATCCCGGACGCGACCATTGACCTGGCGGATCTTCTTGGAAAGATTCGCGAACCGGTTCTCTTCCTGGGAGAGGGGGCTGTCGTCTGTCGGGAGAAGATCCGCGAAGGGCTCGGGGAATATGCCCGCTTCGCCCCGCCTCCGCTGAACGGGATCCGGGCCTCCGCAGCGGGTTGGCTGGCGCTTCATCATTACCGGGAAGGGCGGTCCGCCGACCCCCTCACGTTCATCCCCGCCTACCTGCGGAAATCCGAGGCCGAGACAAGGGGGTGAGGCCCCGCCGGGCGGGAACCCCGTTGACATTCGAGCCATTCTCGGATATTAGGCAAATCATAGTCCGGGGTCGGCCGACGCCCGCCGGGAGAATGAATTCATGAGCCGAAACAGCATTATCGTACCGGAAGGGATCCCTTTCATCGCCGTTCCGGCCTTTTTCACGCTCACCTCCTGGTTTGCCGGATACCCCGTCTCCGCGACGATCCTGGCTCTCATCACCCTCTTTGTTCTCTGGTTTTTCAGGAATCCCGAGAGAAAAACGCCGGATGCGGCGGGCCTGGTCATTTCTCCCGCCGACGGAAAAGTCATCTTCATCGGCGAGGCGGAAGAGGCGGATATCCTGCAGGGCAGGGCCAAGAAGATCTCCATTTTCATGAATGTCTTCAACGTCCATGTGAACCGCGCACCCTGCTCCGGGACGGTTGAGCAGATCCGCTACTACAAGGGAAAGTTTCTCGTGGCGAGCCTGGACAAGGCGTCGTCCGACAACGAGCGCAACGCCGTCCTGATCCGGACGGAAGACGGGAAGAAGGTCCTGACGATTCAGATCGCCGGGCTGGTGGCCAGGAGGATCGTCTGCTGGCTGAACGAGGGCATGACCGTAACCCGGGGCGAGCGGTTCGGACTGATTCGATTCGGCTCGCGCCTGGATGTCTTCCTGCCCCTGGAGTCCACGATCTCCGTGAAGGTCGGGGACGTGACCCGGGCCGGGGAGACCCCCCTGGGGGTGCTTCCGTGAGCGAGAAAACCGGTCGCATGCGCGACGGCATGAAAAAGGGAATCTACGTTCTTCCGAACCTCTTTACGACGGCCAGCATGCTGTGCGGCTTCTACTCGGTGGTGGTCTCGACCCACGGCCATTTCGAGACGGCCGCCTGGGCGATCATGGCGGCCCTCGTCCTGGACGGCCTGGACGGCCGGATCGCCCGGATGACAAACACGACCAGCAAGTTCGGGGCCGAGTACGATTCCCTGGCGGACTTGGTGGCTTTCGGGGTGGCCCCGTCCATCCTGGCCTATACCTGGTCGCTCTCCGCCTTCGGCAAGTGGGGATGGCTGGCGGCCTTCCTGTTCGTCACCTGCGGAGCCCTGCGGCTTGCCCGGTTCAACATCCAGATCGGCATCATCGAGAGCAAGGTGTTCAACGGACTGCCGATTCCGGGGGCGGCATCCGTCATTGCCACGGGGGTTCTCCTGTACCATTACATGGGCTTCCAGGGGATGTATCCCAATACGGGGGTGCTGGTCGGCGTCATCTGCCTATCGCTGTTCATGGTGAGCAGCATCAAGTACTACAGCTTCAAGGATCTGAATTTCTTCGCCCGGAAGCCGTTCATATCCTTCGTGCTCATCGTGCTCATTCTGGTCATCGTCGTCGCGGAGCCCCAGATCATGGTGTTCACGTTCTTTACCGGGTACAGCCTCTCCGGTCCGGCCTGGCTGGTCTACAAGCTGATCCGGAGGGCGATTTACGGTGCAGAGGGAAAGAATCCGGCCGGTCATGCCGATACGCATCCAATGACCAAGAAGTAACCGCCATCAGGAAGGGTAGGCGCAAAGGAATGCGGCGACATGCCCCGCTCCGGAGCTCTGCCCTTTTACTTTGTTCGGAAAGGGTTTGTCATGAATACTTGGAGTGTCGCAGTGGTCGGTGCCACCGGCGCCGTGGGCAATGAAATGATCCGGATCCTGGAGCAGCGCGACTTTCCCGTCGGGAAGCTCAAGCTGCTGGCATCCGAGCGATCCCTGGGCAAGTCCCTGGAGTTCCGGGGGAAGTCCTACCCCGTGGAAGTTTTGAAGGAGGATTCCTTCGGCGGCGTCCAGATCGGACTTTTCTCCGCCGGCGGGAGCATCAGCGAGAAGTTCGCCCCCATCGCGGCCCAGGCGGGCTGCGTCGTGGTGGACAATACGAGCGCCTTCCGCATGGTGCCGGACATCCCCCTGGTCGTTCCGGAGGTCAATCCGGAGGCCATCGCCGGGTACAAGAACCGGGGAATCATCGCGAATCCGAACTGCTCCACCATCCAGATGGTGGTTGCCCTCAAGCCGATTCACGATGCCGCACGGATCAGGCGGATCGTCGTCTCCACCTACCAGGCCGTCTCCGGAACCGGTAAGAAGGCCATCGACGAGCTGGAGCAGCAGACCCGGGCGCTCCTGAACTGCCAGGAGCCCACGGTGAAGGTTTATCCCCATCAGATCGCCTTCAACTGCCTGCCCCAGATCGACGTCTTCGTGGAGAACGGGTACACCAAGGAAGAGATGAAGATGGTCAACGAGACGAAGAAGATCATGGACCCCTCCATCGCGGTGACGGCGACGACCGTCCGGGTGCCCGTGTTCTACAGCCATTCGGAATCGGTGAACATCGAGACGGAGCGGAAGATCACCGCTGCCGAGGTCAAGGAGCTTCTTGCCGGGGCGCCGGGCGTGAAGGTGGTGGACGATCCGGCGAGCCGGCAGTATCCCCTGGCAATCCATGCCGCCGGAAAGGACGAAACCTTTGTGGGACGGATCCGCGAGGACGAGTCGATCGCCAACGGGATCAACCTGTGGGTGGTTTCGGACAATCTCCGGAAGGGGGCGGCCCTGAACGCCGTACAGATCGCCGAGATCCTGATCCGGAAGTACCTGTGAACCATCGGGCGATGCCGGCGGCGGACCGGCCGGCCCGGTGATTCGGGAGGCTGGGCGAATGAGGGTGATCGCCGGAACGGCCCGGGGGAAGCGGCTCTTCGTCCCGAAGGGAAACCGCACCCGGCCCACGTCCGACCGGATCCGGGAGGCCCTGTTCAACATCCTCCGGGACGTCCGGGAATTCGCCTTCCTGGATCTCTACGCCGGCTCCGGGGCGGTCGGCATCGAGGCCTTGAGCCGGGGCGCCGCCCGGGCGGTCTTCGTGGAGCAGGACCCGCGAATGGCCGGGTTCCTGAAGAGAAACATCCGGGAGTGCGGTTTCGACGGATCCTCGGAGGTCCTGGAAACCGATGCCTTCACGGGCATCCGGCGGCTCTCCCGGCGGGGGGAGCGCTTCCACCTGGTATTTGCCGATCCGCCTTATGCCGGGAACCGGACCGGCGGGATCCTGAAGGAGACGGCCGAGTGGCCTCTCCTGGTCCCGGAGGGACAGTTGGTGATCCAGCATTCATCCAGGGAGGAAAAGGCGGCCGCTGCGGCGGAAGGCTGGCACCTTATGGACACGAGACAATACGGAGACACGGTTTTATCCTTTTACGAAACGACTGCGCGCGGAGAAGATTACGCATGAAAAAGATCGCTGTTTATCCTGGTTCCTTCGACCCCATCACGAACGGACATATCGACATCATCGAGCGGGGGCTCCGGATTTTCGACGAGCTGGTGGTTCTCGTGGCGTACAATCCCAACAAGGCGTCCCTCTTCACCGTTCAGGAGCGGATGGACCTGATCCACGAGGTTCTCAAGGAATCGGTGCACGACTGGGAGCGGGTCCGCGTGGACAGCTTCGCGGGGCTGCTGGTGGATTACGCCCGCAACACCGGCGCCGCCGTCATCCTGAGAGGCCTCCGGGCCGTGTCGGACTTCGAGTACGAGTTCCAGATGGCCCTCATCAACCGGCGCCTGAACCGGGACGTGGAGACGGTCTTCCTCATGACGGGCTACAAGTGGTTCTACACCAGCTCCAACCTCATCAAGGAGGCGGCGAGTCTCGGCGGCTCCGTCCGGGGCCTGGTGCCCGATCTCATCTACAGAAAGCTGCAGGAAAAATTCGCCAAGAAATAGAGAAGGAACGATAACCATGAACCTGTCACCTCGAGCAACCCTCATCAAGCCGTCTCCGACCCTGGCCGTGACGGCAAAGGCCGCGGCCCTCAAGGCGGCCGGCCGGGACATCATCGGGTTCGGAGCCGGAGAACCCGATTTCGACACGCCGGAGCACATCAAGCAGGCTGCCGTGGAGGCCATCCGGGCCGGTTTCACGAAATACACCCCCGTGGGGGGCATCGACGACCTGAAAGACGCCATCATCGCCAAGCTGAGCCGCGATAACGGCCTTGCGTACAGCCGGCCCGAGATCATGGTCTCCTGCGGGGCCAAGCACAGCCTGTACAACCTGGCCCAGGTCCTCTTCGGCGAGGGGGACGAAGTGATCGTCCCGGCGCCCTATTGGGTGTCCTATCCGGATCTGGTTGTCCTGGCGGGGGGGACGCCGGTGATCCTGGCGACGGAGGAGAAGGACGGATTCAAGGTCCGCCCGGAGGCGCTCCGGAAGGCCGTCACGGAACGGACAAAGGCCCTCATTCTGAACAGCCCCTCCAATCCGACGGGGTCGGCCTATACGGAGGCGGAGCTGAAGGCCTTGGCGGAGGTCGTCCTGGATACCGGGATCCTCGTGATCACCGACGACATCTACGAGAAGATCCTCTACGACGGCCGGAAGTTCGCCAACATCGTCAGCGTCGACGGCCGCCTGAAGGACCAGGCCATCGTCGTGAACGGCGTGTCCAAGGCCTATGCCATGACGGGCTGGCGGATCGGTTATGCCGCCGGTCCCCGGGAAGCCATCAAGGCGGCGACGGACCTCCAGAGCCAGAACACCTCGAATCCGACCTCCATCGCCCAGAAGGCCTCCGTGGCGGCCCTGAACGGCGATGAGTCCGTTGTCAGCGCCATGGTCGTGGAGTTCCAGAAGCGGCGCGACGTCATCACGGCGGGACTGAACGCGGTGCCGGGCATCTCCTGCCGCCTGCCCGAGGGCGCCTTCTACGTCTTTCCGAACGTGGAAGGGCTGTTCGGGCGCACGTGGCGCGACAAGACCCTCGGCGGGTCCACGGACGTGACGGAATTCCTCCTGGAGGAGGCGAACGTGGCGGTCGTTCCCGGCGGCGCCTTCGGCGACGACCGGTTCATCCGCCTCTCCTATGCCACCTCCATGAAAAACATCGAAGAAGGGCTGCGCCGGATCGCCAAGGCCGTCGCCAACCTCGGCTGAACAAAACTCGGGGGACAGGCATTCGTCTGTCCCCCCACCTTTTCCACCGTTTTCCCTTTTTCCCCGGACGCAGGAATCCACATACAAGTTACCTTCGGGCAGGCGTGAGAAGGGCTTCCCTCGCGCTCAGAAGCGTTTTTCCGACCCTGCATCGTCTCGCT
>CAZODI010000020.1:0-57093 GCA_964578535.1 uncultured Syntrophaceae bacterium | reverse complement strand
GCTGCGACGGCAGGGTGCCCCGAAAAAGCCGCTATTCGCGCTCCGGGAAGCCCCCCTCCCCGACCGACGTTCGCGGGGGGAGGACCCACACGAGACGGGAATTCTGGTTGTATTCCCCCTCTCCCCTTCATCCGCGGGGGCGCGACCGGGGGTTCCCAGAGGAGCAATTGAAACACCCCTGCCGGAAACAGGTGGCGGGCTGTTCAAAAATGCCCGGATGCAAGGCCCCCGATATCCTGAGCCATGAGTCGTACCCTTTTCGGTACGTCGAATGGCGAAGGAGGAGGGAAACGCCGCAGACGGGTGTTTTTCAACAGCCCGTGCGGAAACGTTTCCGCGACGGCGGCACGCCCCCGTGGCAGCCCCCGCGCCCCGGAAGATCATATTCGGCTGCGGGAAAAGGATGAGGGAAACGCATCAGACGGCCGTTTTTCAGCAGCCCGTCCAGAAACGTTTCTGTTACGGCGGCAAGACCCCATAACAGCCCTCGCGTATAGACGGCATCAGCGGGGAGACGGCTGAAGCATGTGATCCCGGCCCGTGGAGGCCATCCATGACCGACCCTTTCCGGACACTGCGAAACCGATTCTGGCGGTGGAGAAACGACCGGCGGCTCGTCCGGGAGCAGGCGGAGTACGAGGATCGCTTTCGACACCGCAACCTCGCGATCCCCGACGAGACGGCTCTCCGTGGCATTTTCCGCACCCGCTTCCCCGACCTTCAATCCAAACCCAAGGGGGCCCTCCACATCCTGGCCGTTTACCGGAGCTTCAACTGGGAAGACGAAGCCCTCACCCCGTCGCTCGCCTCCTTCGGAACGGTCCACCGCTACGACTGGTCCGGCCGTTTCGATGCCGAGGGCGATGACTGGCATGACGGGATGAAGGCCGCCATGAACCGGGACCTCCTCGCCTGGATCCGGGAGAGACAGGAAGCCGGAGAGGCCGATGCGATCTTCTTCTACCTGTCGGGAGAGCAGGTCTTCCCGGACACAATGGAGGCGGTCCACCGTCTCGCTATCCCGTCGGTCAACCTGGCCCTCAACGACAAGGAGGCCTTCGTCGGCCGCATCCGGGGAGGGCTGGCTGCCGGCAACCGTGACATCTGCCGCTGGATCGACCTATCCTGGACCAGTACCGGGGATGCCTTGATCAAGTATTGCGTCGACGGGGGGAGGCCGATTTACCTGCCCGAGGGGGCGAATCCCTCCGTTCACCGGCCCTATGAAATCGAGAAAAACATCGATGTCTCCTTTGTCGGCCAGCGTTACGGGAACCGGCCCGCTGTGATCGATCACCTTCAGCGACAGGGTATCGCCGCGGAGGCTTTCGGCCCCGGATGGCCCGCAGGTCCGCTGTCCCTGGAAGACATGGTGAAGCTTTACTCGCGGAGCCGGATCAACCTCGGCTTCGGTGGTGTCGAAGGCCATACGGCAACGTTCTGCCTGAAGGGGCGGGACTTCGAGATCCCCATAAGCGGCGGTCTCTATCTGACGGAAGACCACCCGGAGCTGGCCCAGGCCTACGAGATCGGCCGGGAGATCGTCACCTGGCGCGACCCGGAGGACCTGGCGGCAAAAGTCCGCCATCTCCTGGCCCACCCGGCGGAGGCGGAAGAAATCCGCCGGCGGGGCTATGAGCGGGCCAGGCGGGATCACACCTGGGAGCGGCGGCTGGAGACCATATTCGGAATTCTGGGCATCCTGGACGAAAAAGAGGAGACGAAAAAATGAAATCGATCCGGCTGGTTCTGGCAATCGTCACGGCACTTTTTATCCTGCCCGGAGTGGTTCTGGCAGACGGAGAACTGCGTTACGCGGACCTCGGCGACTGCACGCTGGAAAGCGGGCAGACAATCCGGGACTGCCGGATGGGCTACCGCACGTTCGGCGTCCTGAACGCGGAAAAATCCAACGCGGTCCTGTTCGCGACCTGGCTGTCCGGGACGAGCGGGGACCTTGCCGCACTCGGATACATCGGCCCCGGGAACATGGCGGACAGCTCGAAGTATTTCATCGTCGCCGTGGACGCCTTCGGAAACGGGATTTCTTCCTCGCCGTCCAACAGCAAGGGCCAGCCGGGAGAAGCATTCCCCCGCTTCACGATCCGGGACCTCACGGCCGCCCAGCACCGCCTCGTCACCCGTCACCTGGGGCTGCCTCGCCTGCAGGGAATCATGGGCATCTCGATGGGAGCCATCAACGCTCTTCAATGGTCCGTCTCCTATCCCGGGTCCGTCGATTGGGTCGTGGCCGTCGCGGGTACGCCCCGGCAGACGGCGTACGACCTCCTCCTCTGGCAGGCCCAGATGGACATCATCCGCTCAACCCGGGGTATCGAAGGGGGAGGGCTCAAGGCCATGAAAACGATCACGGCCGTCCACAACCTCAACGCCTGGACGCCGGCAAACCTGAACACCCGCATCCGCCCGGAAGACATGCCCCGGTTCCTTGCAGAATCCGAAAAGATCATCATGCAGTACGATGCGGAAAACTGGGCGTCCCAGGTCGAAGCGATCATGTCCCAGGACGTCTACCGAAGTTTCGGGAACTCGCCGGCGGAGGCCGCGAGAACCGTGAAGGCGCGGAACCTCGTCGTCTGGGCGAAGGAGGATCGGATGGTCCAGCCCGGGCCCGCCCGGGAGTGGGCGCGGCTCGTCGGTGCGGAGACACTGGAGCTTGCGGGCGACTGCGGCCACTTCGCCTTCCTCTGCGAGAAGGACGCGATTCAGGCGGCCGTTGCGGCCTTCCTGGCGGCAAGGCAGGACATGAAGAAATAGAGCGGTCTTCGGGAGAAAACCCTTCCTCTCTTTATCAGGCGGAGGCAAACCTCGGAGGATCGGCAGACCGGAAGCGGGCTTCGGGAAGAAGATCGTCCTGTCCTGCCCGCGGTGACATGCCGTCTGCTCAGGAAATCTCAACAGAATCGATTCACCGGCTCTCCGACCGGAGGGCCGGAAGAATCATCTTTGTGGCCTCCGCATGTCCCGCCGGCGACCAGTGGTCGTCGAAGTCCAGGTAGAATTTCCGCCCATCCGGCGTTCGCCGGATGAACTCCTCGAAATCGACGAAACGGGTCCTCGGGACCCTCATGCTGAAGTCCCTGAGGACCCAACGGAGGTTCTCCGGCCGGTCCGCCTTGTAGACGATGGACTTGTCGGACGTGGTCGTCAGGATCAGCTCCGCCCCATCTGACGTCACCCGGAGGCGCTGCAGGCCATAGCGGAGGAAACGGGCCTCGGGACTGTCCGGCGGGTTTGCCGTTTTCAAAGGGGGCGGGAAATCGAAGCCGGCGGGCGGCTTATCCACGCGCATGGACGTCCGGATCCGGCTGCTCAAGAGCGGCCGGATGAAGCGGGCATGGAAGGCCTTCAGGTAGGACCGGTAGAGCCATTTCTTCAGGGACCGGTACTGCGGCTGGTTCCGCCGGACGAGATCGGCAAAGATCTTCTCCGCACCCGGCGGCGGATGATACGACAGGTCGTAGGTCCCGTCGGGGAGCGGCGGTGTCATCCCGTCGATGTCGTTGGGGCAGAAGATATAAATCACGGCGACGGGCTTCAGGGCGTCCCGATAGAGATCGAGAGCCGCCACGGCCTCCCGGATGCTCCATCCCGGCATGGCCAGGTTGATCACCTGCCAGGCGGGATCGGACTTCCAAAGCTCCCGTTCCAGGACCTGCCCCATGGTTTCCCCCCAGGCAACACCCCAGCCGAAGGCAAAGGAATCTCCCAGGACGACGACGTTTTTCCGCTTTCGCGACAGGTCCCATTCGGGTCCCCGGAATCCCTGTGAATTCGTGTCCACGGTGTAGTCGAGCTGTCCCGGATAGAACTGCCGGACACCCCGGAGGTTCTTCTGCAGGGTGAACCCGAGAACCGGATGGAAAGCCCCGTACCGGGCCTGGATCACGGGCCGGCGGGCCTGGTAAACGGCTTCGTCGAGGCTGCGGTTTTTGACCAGGGGGAGGGAACACTCGGCGACGGCCAGGGCCGCCGCCATCGAGATCAGGAACAGCGAGGCATTGAGAAGGATGGTTCGCAGGCGGCCTTTCATCGGCCGTCCGGGTCGAAGCGGTCGAGAAACGACTGGATGTCGCCGCTGCAGAGAATGGGGATCCGCTCGGCAATGACCTCGTCGGGCCAGTCCCACCAGCGGATCCGGAGAAACCGGGCAACGGTTGCATCGTCGAAGCGCCGGCTCGCCAGCCGGGCGGGGTTGCCCACGGCCACCGTGTAGGGCTCGACGTCGGAGGCCACCACGGCCCGGGCACCGATGACGGCGCCGTCGCCAATGGTCACGCCCGATAGGATCATGGCCCCGAAGCCGATCCAGACGTCGTTGCCGATGACCACGTCGCCCTTGGTGACGGCCGAGTTGGGGATTGACGGCACGGAGGGCCAGAAGGTCGACAGGACGGGAAAGGGATAGGTCGTCACCCAGTCGGTCCGGTGGTCTCCACCGAGGAAGATGGTCACAGATCCGGCGATGGAGCAGAATTTCCCGATCACAAGGCGGGCCTCGGCGCCATGGAACTGCACCACCTCCGGCTTTCCGTAGGTATGGGCGCCGATCTCCGCGTAGGGCTCCCGGAGCCAGTCGCGGGTATAGAAGGCGTCCTTCCGCCGGTCGAAGAGATTCCTGAGCGATTTCATGGCTTCCGTCCCGCCGCGATCTTTATTCCGCCACCCGCTCCGCCGCCCGGTACGTGTTCGCCAGGAGCATGGCGATTGTCATGGGACCGACGCCGCCGGGCACCGGGGTGATCCAGGAGGCCCGGAGTTCCGCTTCCTGGAAGGATACGTCGCCCAGCAGCCTTCCTTCGACACGGTTGATGCCCACATCGATGACGACGGCGCCGTCGCGGACCATGTCGCCACGGATCATCCCGGCTTTGCCCGCCGCTGCTACCAGGATCTCCGCCCGGCGGCACACCGCTCCGAGATCCCGGGTCCGGGTATGGCAGATCGTGACGGTGGCGTGCCGGGCCAGAAGCAGCAGGGACAGGGGCTTGCCGACGAGGTTGCTCCGACCCACGATGACGGCCTCCCTCCCCTCGATGGGGATCCCGTACCGGTCCAGGAGTTCGATGACACCGGAGGGCGTACAGGCCTTGTGGAAGGGATCGCTTGAGAAAAGGCGCCCCGCGTTGAAGGGGTGGAGGCCGTCCACGTCCTTCCGCGGGTCGATCGACTCGACGACCGCCTCGGGACGGATCTGCGGGGGAACGGGCATCTGGACGAGGATCCCGTGAATCTTCGGGTCCGCATTCAGCTCCCCGATGATGTGCAGCACCTCCGTCTCCGGCGTCTCCGCCGGCAGCCGGTATTCCCGGGAGAGAAACCCCGCCTCGTCGCAGGCCTTCCTTTTTCCCCGGACGTAGACCTGGGATGCCGGGTCATCCCCTACGAGGATGACCGCCAGACCCGGGACAATGCCCTTTGTTGCCTTCAGGAGCGCCGCCTTCTCCCGCAATTCCTCGCGGACCGCCTGCGCCACCGCCTTTCCGTCAATGATGGCCGCCATGGATTTTGCCGACTCCTTTGTCCGAATCCGTCCGCTCCCTGTATCAAAAGGAACGGGAAAAAGAAATCCCCCTTCCTTTTCCGCTATGTCGGCTGAAGGAAGGGGGATTGGTTCCCATCGGCCCGCGGGCCGTTATTTGTTCTGATATTCCTTGATCACATTGATCAGCTTGTCGATCTCGGCCTTCGGAAGCTTGCCCTTGTAGATGTAGCGGCAGATCCTCTGCTTGTCGAGGACGATCACGTTGGACACCTTGTTCGTGAGGCCCCAGGCGTTCAGCATGGAGTAATCGGGATCCATGAGAATGATCGCATCGGGCGCTTCCTTCTGCTTGCTGGCGATGGCCTTTTTGAGAAGGAAGTCGGGCAGCATGCTGGCCTTCAGGTTGACGACGCCGAGCCCCTTGTATTTCGTGTTCCGCTCGATGCCGGGGGCTGCCTTGAGGGCGGCCTGGGCCTCGTTGTTCATGTCTTTCGAGCCCGGGTCGGCGTAGAAGAATGATACAACCTTGCCGGCCAGCTCGGGGGAGTTCAGGGTATAGGCCTTCCCCTTCGAGTCCTTGAAATTGAAATCCGGAGCCTTGGCGCCGACCCTCAACTCCGCCGCGACGGCCGTCGATCCAAGAAGGAAAAGGATCGCCGCACAAAAAACCAACGCTTTCTTCATGATGATGCCTCCGTGTGAATGGTTTTATTCGCTGCCGCACCCCTCGCGCCACCAACCGGATGGCGCAGCCTTTTCCCAGGCCGGGGTCCCTCCTGCGGAAGCGCGCCGATTATAGGGAAAAACCCTTCCGCAGGCAAGGGAAAATCGGCCTTCGCGAGACCCGTTGTGGGTAAGCTCCCCAGATGCTCCCTCTGCCCTCCCGGCCGTTCCCCTGTGGCTGGATGAAAATGGAGCACATGAAAGCGCTCATATGAGCGCCACGGTTTATATATCTCCCTCCTGCCCGTGATTCAGGATGTCAGGGTCAGCTTCCCCTCCGCATGCATCTGCCGGAGGTCGCGCTTGCTGAACTTGCCGACGCTCGTCTTGGGAATCGCATCAATAAAGGCAAACTGTTTGGGAATCCACCAGTCGGCCTTGACCCGGTTCTTGAGAAAGTCTTTGATCTCCGATGTGGCAAGTGTCTCCCCGGGCTTGACGACGATGCAGCCCAGGGGCCGCTCGGACCACTTTTCGTCGGGAATCCCGATGATTGCCGCCTCGAGGACCTTGGGATGGGCCATGATGAGGTTCTCCAGATCCACCGAGGAGATCCACTCGCCGCCGCTTTTCACGAGGTCCTTCGTCCGGTCTACCAGGCGGACATATCCGTTCGGGTCGATGGTTCCCACGTCTCCCGTGTGGAGCCACCCGCCGGCGAAAACGGGGGCAGACCGCTCGGGATCCTTGTAGTATTCACGGGCGATCCAGGGGCCCCGGAGCAGGATCTCCCCCCAGGACTTGCCATCCATGGGGACATCACGGCCCCGCTCGTCAACGATGCGCATCTCCAGCCCCGGCACCAGGAGTCCAGCGCTGGATTTGATGTCGTACATCTCCTGCTGGGACAGGCCCTGCATGTCGCTTTTCGGGATCGCCGCCAGAACCAGGGGTGTCGTCTCCGTCATGCCGTAGGCCTGATGGATGGGAAATCCGTACTTTTCGTTGAGGCCCTCCATGAGGAATCGAGGACAGGCGGAGCCGCCGGAGAAGATGCCCTTGAGGGAGGAGAAGTCATACCACCCTCCCGCCTCCAGGTACTGGTAGAGCATCATCCAGATCGTCGGCACGCCGGCGGTGAAGGTAACCTTCTCATCGGCGATCATCCGGCAGATCTTCTCCATGTTCAGAAGCTCCCGCCCCGGGAGGACCTGCTTGCAGCCCAGGGCCATGCAGGCGAAGGGAACGCCCCAGGCGTTGGCGTGGAACATGGGCACGACGTGGAGACAGCAGTCGCTCTCTATGGTGCCGAGGGTACAGCAGGCGGCATAGGTGTGCATCACAATGCCCCGGTGGCTGTAAACGACTCCCTTTGGATCCCCCGTTGTGGCGGAGGTGTAGCAGATGAGTGCCGGATCCCACTCGGAGAGGTCCATCGGCCAGTCAAAGGTCTCCGGGAAGGGGGCGATCAGGTCGTCGTACAGCGTGACCGGGCTGAGCGACGTCTGCGGCATCTTGCCTGTCTGCGAAAGGATCACGAAATGCTTCACCGTCTTGAGCTGGTCTTTGATCATCTCCAGGAAGAAGACCAGGTCCTCGTCCACAAAGACCACCTGGTCCTCTGCATGGTTCAGGATGTACGCCAGGTGATGCGGCGGCAGGCGGAAGTTCACCGTGTGCAGGGCCGCCCCCATGCAGGGAACGCCGAAATACAGCTCCAGGTGGCGGTGGCTGTTGAGGGCCATGCTGGCCACCCGGTCGCCCTTCTTCAATCCCAGGGACTTCAGGGCATGGGCCAGCTGGCAGGTCCGCCGGTAATAATCGGCATAGGTGTAACGGAAGTTCTCCTCGGGATAGACGGAGACGATCTCCTTTTTCGGGAAGAATTTCGCCGTCCGGGTCATGAACGTCGTCAGCAGGAGCGGGTAATCCATCATGGCGTCGTCCTCCTTTCTCAACCTTGTGAAAACCCAAATACGGCGTTGCGCCGTATCCTTCGCTCTTTGAAGAAAGGGACGGCTTTCAAGCCCGCCCCCTACCTTTTTTCCTTTTTTGTTAAACAGAATCAGCCGCCAATTGATGGTCGGATGGCGGGAGAGGGACTTCCCTCGCGCTCAGAAGCGTTTTTTCGACCCTGCATCGTCTCGCTCCGCTGCAAAGTCATAACTCGCGCCCGGGGGCGCTCAGACAGATGACTTTGCGGGCGCTGCGCTGCGACGGCAGGGTGCCCCGAAAAAGCCGCTATTCGCGCTCCGGGAAGCCCCCCTCCCCGACCGACGTTCGCGGGGGCGCGACCGGGGGTTCCCAGAGGAGCAATTAGAAAACGTTTCCGGACCCCAGGCTCTTCGGTTTCAGAAGGCGAAGAGCGGAAACGTTTTCGCGACGGCGGGAGCCCCCGTGGCAGCCCCTGCGCCTCGGTCGAACCGGCCAGCAGCGGGGGGGTACGACCGGAGGCTCCCAGAGGAACAATTGGGACTTTTTCCCCATCCCTCCAGCTTTCCCGGGCGTCGACAGCGGAGCGCGAGGGAAGCCCCCTCCCACATCTATTTGTGCCGCGCCCCGATGCCGTGCTCCCGTGGTCTCCCGGCGGGTGTCAGGGTGTGCCCATCTTCTTCTTGATGTCCTCCCTCAGGACCTTCTTGAGGATCTTTCCCACGGGATTGCGCGGGATGGCTTCGATGATCTCCAGGCGCTCGGGAATCTTGTATACCGCGAGTCCCTTATCCTTCATGAACGCCACGACATCCTCGAGGGTCACCGTTTCGCCGGGCTTTGGAACCACATAGACGCAGGTCCGCTCCCCGAGGACCTCGTCGGGCATGGCCACGGCCGCGGCGTCGAGGACCTTCGGGTGGCCGAGGACCATGTTCTCCACCTCCTGGGCGCTGACGTTGAAGCCGCCCCGGATGATGATGTCCTTGGATCGCTCGAAGAAGCCGATGCACTCGTTGTCCTTCAGCTGGAAGAGGTCGCCCGTGTTGAAGTAGCCCTCCGCGTCGAAGGCCTTGGCCGTCAGGTCGGGCCGCTTGAAGTAGCCGGGGATCACATTGGGACCCCGGTACCACAGCTCCCCGACGTCTCCCTCCTTCTTGGGTCCTCCGGGGATCCCGGCGTTGACGAGCTTCATGGAGACGTACTTAGACATCAGGGTGCCCGTCTTCGTCCACTTGCTCCCCGGGCCGTTGAAGAGGAAATGGTCCAGCCGCATCTCCATGTCGGGGATGTCGTAGCCGCTGGCCACGTTGGCCGTCCCCTCGTTCTGCCCCCAGATGTTGGCAAAGTCGATGCCCCAGCGGCGCTTCAGCTCCTGCACCGACCACAGGGACGGCGGGGCGGCGCCGATCGTGATGGCCCTCATCTTGCTGAAGTCGAACTTGTCCACCATGGGGTGCTTCAGGAGGGCATTCACCACCGCCGGCACCAGCAGGGTGTAGTGGATCTCTTCCGCCATGAGCTGCATGACGAACGAGGGGCCGTCGAAGGGGTGGTGAAGGACGAGCTTCCCGCCGCCGATGAGCCAGGGAATGTAGACCGTCCCGATGGAGGCCATGTTCACCAGCGGCCCCGCCGTGATCAGGTTGTCTCCCCAGGAGATGGGGGCCATTTCGAAGCACAGGTTCGCCTGGCAGATCCAGTTGTTGTGCGATAGCGGGCATCCCTTGGGCTCCGCTTCCGTCCCGGACGACCAGGAAAGGGTGAAGACATCGTTCGCGTCGATTACGATATCGTTGAGTTTCCCCGTCACGGGCCCCTTGGTCATCTCCCGGATCTCCGGCAGGTAGATGATCTCCCGGATGGAGGCCTGCTTCGCCTTGACCTTCTCCGCCATCTCCCCGTGGCTGAAGTTCCCAAAGGATTCGACCGTCAGGATGGCCTTGGCCTCCGTGATCCCTGCGATGAACTCCAGCTCCGAGGCCCGCCACTGCATCGGCATGGGGGAAATGAGCCCCCCCATGCGCGAGATGGCCAGGTAGAGCATGGCCAGCTCCCAGGTGTTCGGAAGCTGGACCATGAAGATGTCGTCCTTCCCGTACCCCTTCGTCAGGAGCCCTTCGGCCACGGCGTCGGCGGCTTTGGCGAGCTCCTCGTAGGTCAGCTTCTCCGGCTTCAGGCCCACCAGGGCTTCCTTGTTCAGCGGATCGACCAGGCAGATCTTGTCGGGCGTCTTGCGGACGTGAAATCGGAAGTGATCGAGCAGCGTCTTGTGTCCCCACGCTCCCGCGTCGGTCCACCGGCGGATCGTTTCCTGTGATGCCAGAATCATCGTATTCTCCTTTCAATCTGCGCAAGGCCGGCCCCCGAAGGGCCGGCGGAATCGTTCAAAGGCCCCGGCCGTCAGGCCTTTCCCATCTTCTTCATCTCCAGGTCCCGGAGCTCCCGGCGCAGGATCTTCCCGACGGCGCTCTTCGGCAGCGTCTCCAGGAACTCCACCATTTTCGGAATCTTGTAGGCCGCCAGGGTCTGCCGGCAGAAGGACGTCACGTCTTCCTCCGTCATGGTCTGCCCCGGCTTGACGACCACGAAGGTCTTCACCGTCTCTCCCCGATAGGCGTCCGGGACCCCGATGGTGCACACCTCGAAGACTTTCGGGTGGGTCATCAGGAGCTCGTCGATCTCCTTGGGATAGATGTTGAACCCGCTGGCCAGGATCATGTCCTTCTTCCGGTCCACAATGGTGACGTACCCATCCTCGTCCATGACCCCGATGTCGCCCGTGTAGAGCCAGCCGTCGATCAGGACTTTGGAAGTCTCTTCCAGATTCTTGTAGTACCCCATCATGACCTGGGGCCCCTTGAAGCAGATCTCGCCGGCCTCGCCCTGTTTCACTTCCGTCTTTCCCGTCTCGAGGTCCACGATCTTGAGGTCCGTGTTGGGGAAGGGAATCCCGACGGTGCCGGGCTTTTCGTCACCGCCCCAGGGTGTCGCCGTCCCCATAGGGGTGATCTCCGTCAGGCCGTACACGTTCACCAGAGGCACGTTCCGGCGATCCTTGAGCATCTTGATGGTTTCCACCGCCATGGGTGCCGACCCGGTGAGGTAGGCCTTCACGAAGGACAGGTCCATCTTCTGGAACCGTTCACTGTTCAGGAGGGCCACGAAAATCGTGGAAACGCCCGGGAGAAACGTGGGCTTGAATTTCTCCAGGAGGTCCATGATGCGGTCCGGTTCCGGCCGGGGGACGAGGACATCCGCCCAGCCGGCATAGATGGACGTGTTCTGGAGCCCTGTCCAGCCGGCGGCGTGGAAGAAGGGGAAGATAGCCAGCGTTCTCTCTTCACCGTCCCTGGAGTCGACGAACCAGCTCCGGAACTGCTGGGTGTTGAACGAGATGTTGGCGTGGCTCAGCATGACGCCCTTGCTGAGGCCCGTCGTCCCGCCCGTGTAGATAAGGGCTCCCAGGTCCTCCAGGGTAGCCTCGTTTTTCACCGGGTCGTCCGGTTGGGGACCGATCAGGTCCATAAATTTGTAGACCCCGTCCGCAGCCGGGACATCTGCGGGCGGGAAGAAGGGCTTCAGCGGTTCCGGGAGATAATCGGCCAAGCCGCAGAGGATGACCTTCTTCGCTCCCGTGATGTCCTGGAGTTTCCTGGCCAGCGCGTGGAACAGGTCCAGGGTGACCAGGACGGTGGACTCGGAGTCGTTGAGCTGGTGGGCCAGCTCGTGCTCCGTGTACAGGGGGTTGTTCATGACGTTGACCGCCCCGATGCGGAACGCCGCGTATTCGGCGATGACGATCTGGGGGATGTTGGGCAGGACCATGGACACCTTGTCGCCTTTTTTGACCCCCAGGGAGCGCAGGGCCTTGGCAAACCGGTTGACCAGGCTTTCCAGTTCCCGGTAGGTGATGACGGTGCCGAAATAAATCAGGGCGGGGTTGTCAGGAAACCGCGAGGCCGACCTTGTGAGGGCCTCGGGCATGGTGATCCGGTCGAAATCGATCTCCGCCGGGATGCCCGACGGATAGTTCTTGTGCCAGATCCGCTGGAAAGACATAGGTTCCCTCCTTTTCCTTCACTGTGGAACGTTCGGCTGCAAGGATCTCTGTTCGACAACGTGTGAAATCGGGGCTGCTGCGCCGGTCGTATCTGGCCGGGAATCCCGATTCCTCATTTCTTTGAAATGCTTTCTGAAACCACCTCCTTCTGGTCTTTTCCGCTCATTTTAGACTTTCAGGATCACTGCCTCGCCCTGGGCCAGGCCACCACAGATGGAGGCGACGCCGTAGCCGCCGCCCCGGCGCTGTAGCTCGTAAGCCAGGTGCATGGTGATCCGCCCGGCGCTGGCACCCACCGGGTGGCCAATGGCGATGGCGCCGCCGTTGACGTTGGTCTTCTCCTGGAGGGCCTTCCACTTCGCCTCACTCCCGTCCGCCAGGATCTTCGTCGATACTAGCGGCATGGCGGCGAAGGCCTCGTTGATCTCGATCAGGTCCATCTGGTCGATGGTCAGCCCGCTCCGCTTCAGGGCCTCCTGGATGGTCAGGGCGGGAATGACGGGAATATCCCGCGGCTTCGTGGCTGTTCCAATGGACGCGAGAATCGTGGCCAGGGGCTTCAGGCCTTTTGCCTCTGCCTGCCGTCGTGTCATAAAAAGAATCGCGCTTGATCCCGCACTGATGGGCGGTGCGTTTCCGGCGGTAACCGTGGGGCTCCCGTAAACGGTCCTCAGTTTTGACAGGATCTCCATGGTTGTCTGCCGGGGCGATTCGTCCCGGTCGATGACGATGGGCTCTCCCTTCTTCCGGGGGATGACCACGGGTACGATCTCCTCGCCCACCTTGTACTTTCCGGCGGAGAAGGCTTGCGCGTAGCGCTCCTGGGTCTGGCAGGCCCAGGTGTCCTGCATCTCACGGGTGACCCCGTACTCCAGGGCGACCTCGCCGGCGTCGACGGCCACCGGGGCAAAACCCTTGGCGCCGTAACCCAGCTCGAAGAGACCGTCGAGCATCCTGATATGGCCGAGCCGCACGCCCTTTCGCAGGCCCGGGACCAGGTGGGGCATCCGGGGCATGTTCTCGGAGCCGACGGACATGCAGATCTCCGCTTCCCCGGCCCGGATGGCCCGGACTCCCAGGCGGAGGGCCGTCAGGGAAGAACAGCAGGCCCGGTCGAGCGTAACGGAGAGGATCTCGGGAGGCCAGCCCGCCAGGAGCGCGGCCTGGCGCACGGGGATGTCCGTCTCCAGGGCCATCTCCGCCATGACGCAGCTGCCGTAGTTGATCTCGCCCAGCTCTTCCGGCTTCACGCCGACCCTCGCAATGACTTCCTTCATGACGATGACCGCCAGGTCGATGCTGGCGATGTCCGCCATGGCCGAGTCGAACCGGCTGAAGGGCGTCCGGCAGGCGCTGACAATGACGATTTCGTCTTTATCGTGATGACTCATGCTTTTTCCCTTCCTTTTCCATTCATGGATCTATTTCGCCGCCATCCGGATCGCGCCGTCCAGGCGGATCACTTCCCCGTTGAGCATCGTGTTCTCGATGATGTGCTTCGCCAGCATGGCGTATTCCATCGGGTTTCCCAGCCGCTTCGGAAAGGGAACACTCGCTCCGAGCGCATCCCTGGCCTCCTGCGGCAGGAGGGCCAGCATGGGCGTGTCGAAAAGCCCCGGGGCGATGGTCATCACCCGGATGCCGTATTCGGCGCATTCCCGGGCGATGGGCAGGGTCATCCCCACAACACCTGCCTTGGAGGCGCTGTAGGCCGCCTGGCCGATCTGGCCGTCGAAGGCCGCCGCCGAGGCGGTGTTGACGATCACGCCCCGCTCACCCGCGGCGTTCGGCGTGTTCTTCGCCATCTGCTCCACCGCCAGGCGGATCACATTGAAGGTTCCGATGAGGTTGATCTGGACGACCCAGTTGAAGGCTTTCAACGGGTAGGGACCCTTCTTGGAGAGAACCTTGGCGGCGGCTCCGACACCGGCGCAGTTGATGGCGGCATTGATCGTCCCGAAGGCCTCCACAGCCTTGGCGATGGAGGCCTGGACGCTTTCTTCGCTTGTCACATCCGTCTTGGTATACAGGCAGCTTGCGCCCAGTTCGGCGGCCAGGTTGGCTCCGCGCTCATCCTGAAGATCGAAGATGACCGCCCTCCCGCCCTCCTTCACGAGGGTTCTCACGCAGGCTTCCCCCAGTCCGGAAGCCCCTCCCGTTACTACGGCAATGCAATCCTTCACGTTCATGAATCCTGATCCTCCTTTGTGCAAAAAATGGGTCCCTCAAAGAACGACCGGAGACGGCATCCTTCATGATCCCCTCTCCGGCAAACTCCATGCTTGCCTGCCGACACAGCGGAGTCTCCTTGACCGCTGGAGATCCGCCTGATCGCGTCGGTTGACGGAACGGCGCGGGCTCTTACCGGAACACCCCCGCCGTTTCCATCTCCCCGATCTCGCCGTCCGTGTACCCTGCCTCTTTAAGGACCGCCTGCGTGTCGACTCCGGCGGTCGCCCCGGCATGGCGGAACTCCGGCTTCATGGAGGAAAACTTGATGGGGCAGCCGAGTTGGCGCACCGTGCCACCCGCCGGGAGCGGAACGTCCACGACCATCTCGCGCTCGACCGCCAGCGGGTCCGAGAAGGCCTCCGACAGCGTCAGGACCGGTTCCGTGCAGGCGTCCGTGGCTGCGAACACGGTCTTCCATTCCGCCAGCGTCTTCGTCCGGAAGACGGCCCGGACCTCCTCCTTCACCTCGGCGAGATTCTTCGGGGCCACGGTGCCGGCGATCAGGTCGGGACGGCCCAGGGCATTGCAGAAATTGGAGAAGAACTGGGGCTCCAGGGGACCGCAGCTCATCCAGCGGCCGTCCTTCGTCTCGTAGTAGTCGTAGAGGGAGCCGCCGTTGAGGAGGTTTCCCTCCATCTTCTGCTCTCTTCCATCGACGAGAAAGGCAGCGCCGAACATGGCATTGAAGGCGATCATCCCGTCCGTCATGGAGATGTCGACGAACTGGCCCTCCCCGGTCTGCCGCCGGCCGAAGACCGCCGCCAGGATGCCGATGACGGCATGGTTGGAGCCCGAGGCCACGTCGGCCATCTGCATGCTCACGAGGGACGGTCCCGAAGCTTTTTTGCCCGTGTAGGAGGATATCCCGGAGCGGGCGATGTAGTTGATGTCGTGCCCCGCCCGGTCACGCAGGGGCCCCGTCTGGCCGTACCCGGTGATGGAGCAGTAGACGATGCGGGGATTCACCTTCCCGAGGGAGTCGTAATCGAGGCCGAGCTTGGCCATGACGCCGGGGCGGAACTGCTCGACGACGACGTCATAGTCGGAGAGCAGGCGGTGAACAACTTCGACGGCCTTGGGAATTTTCAGGTTGAGGGCCATGCTCCGCTTGTTGCGGCCCAGATAGGCCGACGCCGCGGAGAGCTTGGTTCCCGGAACGAACGGGGGGAAGAAATCCACCAGGTCCGGCCGCGAGGGAGAGACGATGCGAAGCACCTCCGCCCCCATGTCGGCCAGGAGCATGGTGGCGTAAGGTCCGGGCAGGAGGGTTGTAAAATCGAGAACTTTCAGTCCTTGAAGAGGTCCGGCCATGACGGTCTCCTTTCTTCAGCCTTGCGCCGATGTTACAGTCCCATGAACTTCGCCACGATTCCTTTCATGATTTCGTTGGTGCCGGCAAAAATGCGGGTCACCCGGATATCCCGCCACGCCCGGGCGATGGGATACTCCTCGCAGTACCCATATCCTCCGTGCAGCTGGACGCACCGGTCCGCGACGCGGCAGGCCATCTCGGTGACCCAGTACTTGGCCATGGACACCTCGATGGTGACGTTCTTCCCTTCCATGTGATCGGCGATGAGCTTGTCGACGAACGTCCGGCCGATCTTCACCTCCGTGGACATCTCCGCGAATTCGAACTGGCTGTGCTGGAACTTGACGATGGGCTTCCCGAAGGCCGTCCGCTCCCGGCAGTACTTGATCGTCCACTCCAGCATGCACTCCGCCGCCACCTGGGCCCCGATGGCGCAGATGAGGCGCTCCTGCTGGAGCTTCATCATCAGGTTCAGGAATCCCGAGCCCTTCGCTCCCAGGCGGTTCTCCGCCGGGATCCGGCAGTCCGTGAAATAGAGTTCCGCCGTGTCCTGGCTGTGCCAGCCGACTTTCTTGATGCGCCGGCCCTTTTCAAAGCCCGGCGTTTCCGCGTCGACGAGGTAGAGGTCCACGGCCCGGTGGGGGTTCTCCACTGCGGGGTCCTTCGCCGCCAGGACGAGGACGTCGCAGTTGATGCCGTTTGAGATGAAGGTTTTCTGTCCGTTGATGACGATCTCGCCGTTTTTCTCCGCCGCGGTCGTCCGGATCGCCGCCAGGTCGCTTCCCGTATTGGGCTCCGTCATGGCCACGGCGGTGATGCAGTCTCCGGTCACGCATCCCGGGAGATACTTTTTCTTCTGCTCTTCCGTTCCGAAGGAGGCAATGTAGGGCACAATGATGTCGCTGTGCAGGGAGGCACAAAGGCCCGAGAAATTGCATTTCGCCATTTCCTCGCAGACAATGACGGAATACAGGAAGTCCGCTCCCACCCCGCCGTACTCCTCGGGCACCCAGGTGCTGAGAAAGCCGTTCTCACCCATCTTCTTCCAGTAGCTTTTGGGGACGATTCCGGCTTCTTCCCACTCCTCGATGTGGGGAACGATCTCCTTCTCCAGGAAACGCCGCAGGCTCTCGCGAAAAATCTTGTGCTCCTCCGTGAACTTCAGAATCTCCATTGCTCTCCTCCCCTTCGTGTTTTCAACGTTTCAGAAAGATGGACAATGAAACCGCTCCCGCGGATCCGGAAGGATCCTGACGGGAATCCGTGACGGATGCTGCTCGTGAAGGATGAATCCCTTCACGGAAGTCACAGGGGATGCCACCCCTGCTTTCCGGCCCCCCGGGGAGCCGTCCTGTTTTCATGGGTGCTCGCGCTCCGAGCGTTGCGTTTTCCTCCTGAAGATTCGATTTTGTACGGTCGGTCCCGGCTGTCGCGGGAGAAGGTCCGGATCGGCTGGGCCGTCGGACGGAAAGAATGGTGAGTGGGGTCAGGCGGATGGAAGCATCACGCCGGCTCGGAATCGCCCTTGCCCTCCCTCTGGGCAAAGGCGGGGATCAGAATAAATTTCAGGACCTCCTTGACCTGGGTGATGTACTCCTCCCGGTCGATCTGGACGATGGAGCGGAAAAAGGTCTCACCGGACACGAAGTTGTAGATCCCGTTTATGACCGCCAGAACCTCCATGAGAGCCCGCGGCGTTGCCTTCCTCCTGCTTTCGATCAGATTCATGGAACGGGCCATGTCGGCGGTGAACTCGGGAACCTGGATCTCCTCCAGGGCCTCCTCCCGGGTGCGGCCGAAATAGCGATGCAGGATGAGGTTGGCGATTTCCGGGTGTTTGAACAGGTAGTCCGTCATGACGTCGATCGAGATGGCCAGCCGCTCGCCCAGGGGCCTCCCGTGGATCATCCGTTCCACATCCCGGAGACTCTGTCCGAGGTCCTTGTTGATATCCAGAACGACGGCCTCGTACAGGCCCTTCTTGTCGCCCCAGTGATAGTGGAGGGTGGAAACGTCAATGCCCACCTCCTGGGCGATCATCCGGGTCGTGGTCCCGTGGTAGCCGTAATCGCCGAAGATGCGCCGGGCGACGGCAAGGATCCGCGCTTTCATCGATTCGGGATCCTGGCGGGCCTTGTCGAGAGCGGTCTTCATCAGATTGTTCCATCTAATGATTGAAGCATGATGATGAAACCTAACCAGAAACCGTTTCCCCTGTCAATTGGAAGGTTCCCGATCCATGGACCGGACTGAAAATCCCACCTTCCCCGACGGCGGTTCCCGGAGCCCGGCTTCCTGTCTCCGGGAACCGCGTGCATGCTTTTCCCCGCATAAAAAAAACGAAGCGCGGCGGGGCGGATCGACCCGCCCTCGGCCGCGCATTCCGTCGACTTGGCGGCGGTTCAGTCTTTTCCGCCTCCCTTGAAGAACGGCTGGACCAGCTTGAAAAACTCACCGGAGAAGACCATGACCGCCTGGTTCCGGTTCTCCAGATTGACCGCCGCTTCCAGGCACGGCGCGTCGATGTTCTGGTCCAGGACGCGCTTCGTCAGCTTCAGCGCCTCCACGGACTTGGCGATCATGGGGCGTGCATAAGACAGGGCCGTCTCCAGAAGGGTCTCCCGAGGCACAACCCGGTTGACCAGCCCGATCCGCTCCGCTTCGTCCGCCCTTACTTTCCTTCCCGTCAACAGGATCTCCGACGACCGGGCGGTGCCGATCAGCCGGGGCAGGAAATAGGATGTCCCAAGCTCACCGCCGGTCAGGCCGATGTTTGCAAAGGAGGCAATGAAGGACGCCTCCGGAGATGCCACCCGGACGTCGCTCGCCAGGGTCATGCAGAACCCCGCGCCGGCAGCCGGTCCGTTGACGGCGGAGATGACCGGCTGGGGAATCCGCCGGAGCCCCAGGACCAGGGAACCGTAGCGCTCCTGGACGATCCGGAGAAAGTTCGCCGGATCGGAGAAGGCATCCGTGTCCTTGTGGACGACCGCGTCGTTCAGGTCGGCGCCGGCGCAGAATCCGCGGCCTTCACCGGTCAGGATCAGGACCCGGATGGCGTCGTCCTTCGACAGGATCGAGAACAGCTCGCCGAAATCGTCCAGCATCGCGATGTTGACCGCATTGAGCTGCTCCGGCCGGTTCATGGTGACGAGCCCCACCCGGGGCTCAACCTCGTCAAATCGAAATGTCTGAAAATCTTTCATCTTTCTATCCTTTGGCCTGTTTTTTTAGCTCGCGATCACGCAGTTCCCGACGCAGGATCTTTCCCACGTTGCTCTTCGGCAGCTCATTCGTGAACTCGATGATCTTTGGAACCTTGTAGGCGGCCAGGTGCGCCTTGCAGTGGGCCATCACCTCGTCTTCCGTCATTTTCTCGCCCCCTTTCAGGACGACGAAGGCCTTGACCGTCTCCCCCCGGTAGGTATCGGGGACGCCGATGGCGCAGGCCTCGAGAATCTTGTCGTGCTGGAAGAGGATCTCGTCGATGTCCTTGGGATAGATATTGTAGCCTCCCGCGACGATCATGTCCTTCTTCCGGTCCACGACCCGGAAATACCCCTCCTCGTCCATGATGCCGATGTCCCCCGTGTAGAGCCAGCCGTCGCGGATGGTCGCGGCCGTCTCGTCGGGACGCTTGTAGTAGCCCGTCATCACCTGGGGGCCCTTGATGCAGATCTCGCCGGCCTCGCCGGGCTTGAGGACGGTGTTGCCCTCGTCCAGGTCGACAATCTTCAGCTCCGTGTTCGGCAGCGGCAGGCCGACCGTGCCCTGCTTCACCTTCCCTCCCCAGGGGGTCGCCGTGGCAAAGGCCGTGTTTTCGGTCATTCCGTAGATCTCGTAGACGTCCTTGCCGGTCAGGTTTTTCAGATCCTGCACCGTATCGGCGGCGATGGGGGACGCCCCGGTGAAGAAGCCCTTGAGGAAGGACTTGTCCATGCTGCGGAACTCCTTGTCGGCCAAGAGCCCGACAAAGATGGAGGCCACGCCGGGCAGGAAGTTCGGCTTGAACTTCTTCACGGTCTCGATGAGGATACCCGGCTCCGGCCGCGGGATAATCGTCGAGGTCCAGCCGCTCCAGATGGTCAGGTTCTGGCTGGCGGTGTAGCCTGCCGAATGGAAGATGGGGTAGGTTCCCACAATGTGCACCTCCCCGTCCTTGAGGTCGGGAAGCCAGGCCCGGAAGATCTGGACGACGGCGGAGAGGTTCGCGTGGGTCAGCATCGCTCCCTTCGACACGCCCGTGGTCCCGCCCGTGTAGATCAGCGCGCCCAGCTTGTCCCACCGGGACCGGTCCGGGACCGGATTCGAGGAGGCCTTGCCCATCAGGGTCATGAATTCATGGACGTCTTTCCGGGGCTCCACCTTCCGGTACATGGCCTTCTTCACGTAGGGGAACAGCTGCTTCTTCGGGAAGGGCAGGTAGTCGTTGATGTGGCAGGTGATGATCGTTTCGACGCCGGTCTTCCCCTTCAGGGCAAGCGCCCGGGGCAGGAGAAGGTCCAGCGTGATGAGAAACCGGGCGTCGCAGTCCTTCAACTGGTGGGCCAGCTCCTGCTCCGTGTACAGGGGGTTGTTCATCGCCGTCACCGCCCCGAGGCGGTGCGTGGCGTGGCAGGCGATAATCATCTGGGGGAGGTTGGGCAGAAGCATCCCCACCTTGTCCCCCTCTTTCACACCCACGTCCTTGAGCGCGTTGGCAAAGCGGTTCACGAGGGAGTCGATTTCGCGGTAGCTGAACCGCCGTCCCATGTAAATGAAAGCGGTGTGGTCGGGAAACTTCTTTGCCGACCGGATCAGCGCCGCCGCCGTGGTGATCTTTTCAAATTCAATTTCCGGGGGTACGCCCGGGGCATACGACTTGTGCCAGATTCTCTCAAAAGCCATTGACCCAATCCTCCTGCAAATATTGTGGAGAAAGCCCGCTTTACGGGGCTTCCTGCATAATTCTCCGGAGCTCCCGCTTGAGCACCTTGCCTACGGAGCTCATGGGCAGGGCGTCCATGAACCGGACGACCTTCGGCACCTTGTAGGGGGCCACCGTTTTCTTCATGTATTCGATGATATCCTGCCGCATCCCTTCGTCGCCGGCAGAGCCCGCCTTCAGGACCACGGCGCAGGCCACGAGCTCCGAGCCCGGCCGCTTCGGGTCCGGCAGGCCGATCGTTGCGGCAAGATCAATGCTGGGATGAGCATGCAGGGCGTCGTCCACGACCTGGGTGAACACCTTGAATCCGGATACGCTCACCATGTCCTTCAGCCGGTCCACGATGTAGAAATAGCCGTCCTCGTCCATGACCGCCACGTCCCCCGTATAGATCCACCCGTCCCGGAGGGTGTGGGCCGTATCCTCGGGCTTGTTGTGATATCCGAGGGAGAAAACCTGGGGACCCCTTGCCACCATTTCCCCGGGCTCTCCAAGGGGAACCGTCTTTCCGGTCTCGGGATCCACCAGCTTCACCTCCGTGTCGCACACGGGCATGCCGACGGACCCGACCTTCTTGACCCCGTGCAGCGGCAGGGCGACAATGACCGGACTGGTCTCCGTCATGCCGCAGACCTCGATCACCTTTCCCTTCCCGACCACCTCCTCGAACTGCCGGATATTCTCAGCCGGGAACGACGCGGCGCCGCTGACGAAGAACTGAACCCCGGAGAAATCGAGGGCGCGGAATTCTGGCAGCTTTAACAATTCCAGGTAGATGGTGGGCACGTTGACGGTCATCGTCGGTCGGTGGGTCTCCATGGCTTTCACGAAGAACTGGAGATCCCGCGGATTGGGAATGATGATGTTTGTGGATCCCATCGCCATGTTCCACATGACCATGAAATTCCCCGCCTGGTGGAACATGGGAAAGGCGGACATGGCGACGTGTTTTCCCATCGGGTAGCCAAGCCAGGCGTTCAGCTGCGTCATGTGGCCGACGATGTTGCTGTTCGTGAGGAGCGCCCCTTTCGGAGGTCCCGTCGTCCCGCCCGTGTACATCATGAGGCAGGCGGCGCCCGGATCGACCTTCACATCGACCGGGTCGGCGGGCATCGACGCGATGGCATCCTTGAAGCCGAGCGTCTCGACCCCGGGAATCGGGTCCAGCGGCGAAGCGGGAACATCCTGGGGCATATAGTCGAAAATGGAGGCCACCACGACGACCTTCACGCCCGTTTCGCCGATCGCCTGCTTCACGACGGGAAACAGCAGATCCGCCGTAATCAGGACTTTCGCTCCGGAATCGTTCAGCTGGTAGGCAAGCTCCTCGGCGGTGAGCAGAGGGCTCACCCCCGTGAAGATGCAGCCCGCCTTCTGGGTTCCGGCGGATCCAATATAGCTGGCGGGGATGTTCGGCATGTGGAAACCGACCACGTCGCCGGGCCGGCACCCCGTTTCAATCAGAAACCGGGCAAACCGGTTGGACAGCTCATCCAGCTCCCGGTACGTGATCTCCGTCCCCACGTAAATGAGGGCAACCCGGGAAGGAACCTCCTGAAACGCCTTCTGCAGTGCTTCGGCGTACGATACGGAAGGATATTCGAGTTTCTTCGGAATGGACGGATCGTAATGATTCAGCCAGGGTTTTGCCGCGTATACATCACTCATGTCACTCTCCTTCACGGACCGCGCCGCACCGGATCAGCGGGAGTCATTGACGTCCCGATTCCGCAGGAGTGCTGGTGGGACGCTCACACCGGCGGATGCCCGCGCGATCCGTCCTGAATATTGATCAGAAATAATTCTGAAACCGCCCCCGCTCACACAGAGGCAAACTTCTCCACAAGGAGAAACTTCTGGACCTTCCCGGTCGGGGTCATGGGCAGGTTGTCCACGAAAATGATTTTTTTCGGGGCTTTGAAATGGGCGATCCGCTCGCGGCCGAAGGCGATGAGCTCTTCCTCCGTCACGTTCCGGCCGGGGAAAGGGATGATGACAGCCGTGACCATCTCGCCCCAGGTGTCGTCGGGCAGGCCGATGACCGCACACTGCAGGACCGCCGGGTGCCCCATGAGCATCTCCTCCACCTCGATCGCATAGACGTTCTGGCCGCCCGTGATGATCATGTCCTTCTTCCGGCCGGCGAGGTAGAGAAACCCGTCCTCGTCGAAGCGCCCCAGGTCGCCGGTGTAGAACCAGCCATCCCTGAACATATCCCGCGTCTTTTCCTCGTTTTTGTAATAGCCTGCCGTGACGGCCACCCCCCGGCCGATGATCTCGCCCACCTCGCCCGTGGGGACATCTTTTCCCTGGAAGTCCACGATCCGCACGTCCGCCCCGAAATAGAGCGTTCCCACGGACTCGGGCTTGCGCAATTTGTCCTTCGGCCCGAGGTTGACCAGGAGGCCGGTCTCCTGGAGCCCGTAGAACTCGTACAGGTTGGTGCACAGGCGTTTCCGGACCTGCTCCTGAAGCGCCACGGAAAACGGCGAGGAGCAGAAGACAAGCGCTCGCAGCGAGGAAAGGTCGTACTTTTCGACGTCCGGAAGGGCGAGAACAAAGCTCGCCATGGTGGGCACCCAGTTGGAGATGGTCACCTTCTCCTGCTCAATGACCCCCAGGATCTTCGTCAGGTCGAACTGGTGAATGACGTTGCGGGCCCCTGCAAACAGCGCGCAGGCCGACCAGGCGAAGCCGACACGCCCGTAAATCGGAAACACGGTCATGACCACGTCGTTCGGCGTCACGTCGTGCATGTAGATCATCGTCGCGCCCGCGCCGGCATTGTTGTACTGCGAGAGCATGTAGGCCTTCGGGAGCCCTGTGGTCCCCGAGGTCAGGTTGAGGTACTGGGGATCCTCCTCGCTGATCTCCACGTCCGGCTCCTCCGGCGAGGACTGGCTGACCAGGTCTTCATAAGACACGGCAAAAGCCGGAATCTCACTGCCGAAGCAAATGAAACGCTTGATCGACGGGAGCTGCGGACGCAATCCCTCGACCAGCGCCGTGAAGGACGCATCGAAGATCAGGTTCTCCGTGCCGCAGAAGTTCATGAGTTCCGCCATCTCCTGGGGCGACAGGCGGTAGTTGAGCGGCAGCCCGATGCTGCCGATCTTGCCCAGGGCAAGATAGGTTTCGACGATTTCGTGGCGGTTGTAGGAAAGAAAAGCGGTGTTGTCTCCCTTCTTGATGCCCAGTCCCAGGAGCCCGTTCGCCAGGCCGTTGATCCGCCGGTTGACCTGCCGGAACGTAAAACGCCGGCCTGTCGTCATGCAGGAGATTGCCTCCCGGTCACCGTAACGTGCAGCTGCGACTTTCGGATAATTGCCGATGTTAAAAGATCCCGTTGCTTTTCCTGACATGTATTCCTCCTTTACAAACCGTATGAAAAATCCTTTTCAAACCGTTATCCGTAATGAAGTTCAACACTCAGCGGCTGCCCGGGCCGGTGCCCGGGACGTTCATGCCATCCGCAAAGAGTTCCGTTTCGCCAATTGCTAATCTCCTACAAAGTTGGGCTTGCGCTTTTCCATGAACGCCGCCACGGCCTCCATCAAATCCTTGCTTGGCAGGATCGCAGAGTTCATCTGCGCGATGTAATCGAGCCCCGGGAAAACACCGTTGTCCCGGTTGAACAGGATGGACTCCTTGACACCCTGCACCGTCATGGGGGGATTGGCGGCGATCTCCTCCGCCAGCTCCCAGGCGCCTTTGAGCAGGGCGTCGCGGTCCTCGTAGAGCCGATTGATGTAACCGATCCGCAAGGCCTCCTCGGCGGTGAAGTCCCTTCCCGTCAGGGCCAGCTCCCGAAACAGCCCCTGGCCCACGATCGTGGGAAACCGCTGCAGGGTGCCCACGTCGGCCACGATGCCGATGCGCGTCTCCCGGATCGAGAAAATGGCATCCCGGGAGGCCAGGCGGATGTCGGAGGCACTCGTCAGGTCGATGCCGCCACCGACGCAGAAGCCGTGAACGGCGGCGATGACGGGCTTCCGGCAGCGCTCCACGGCACTGATGCAGTCCTGGAGCCACCGGATCTTCCATCTCGTTTTCTCCCGCTCCTTCGCCGATCCGTCCCCGAGGATCGCGGCCCCTTCGACCAGGTCCAGGCCCGCGCAGAACGTCTTGCCCTCGGCCTGGACAATGACGACCCGGACCGCCGGATCGTCATTGAACCGCCCGAAGTGCTCGATGAGTCCCCTGAAGAAATCGAACGTCATGCAGTTGCGCTTCTCCGGCCGATCAAGGATCAGCCGCGCCACATGCCCTTCCTTTTCCACCCTGAAGGGAGCCTTCTCAGCCATCGTTCCTCCTTTTCCGGTCAGGCAATCCCGGATTTTTCAAGGGCCGCCGATGCGCCGGCGGCCTCGGTCCATCGTTTTTCCTACAGCCCCATGAACCGGGCAATGATGACCTTCATGATCTCGTTGGTGCCGGCAAAGATCCGGGCCGCCCGGCAGTCCCGCCAGGCCCGCGAGATGGGATATTCGTCGCAATACCCGTAGCCGCCGTGAAGCTGCATGCATCGGTCGGCCACCTTGAAGGCCATGTCCGTCATCCAGTACTTGGCCATGGAGGTCTCGATGACGATGTTGCGGCCCTCCATGTGGTCGGCCACCAGCTTGTCGATAAAGGTCCTGCCCAGTTTGATTTCCGTCGCCATCTCCACGATCTCGAACTGATTGTGCTGGAACTTGGAGATCGGCTTTCCGAACACCGTCCGCTCCCGGCAGTAGGGAATGGTGATGTCCAGCATGTATTCCGCCCCGGCGATGGCCACGACGGCGCAGACCAGTCGCTCCTGCTGGAGCTTCTGCATCAGCTTTAAAAATCCCGTACCCTTTTCACCCAGCCGGTTCTGCTTTGGAATCCGGCAATCCGTGAAATAGAGCTCCGCCGTGTCCTGGCTGTGGCAGCCCGCCTTCATGATCCTTTTTCCCTTCTCGAAGCCCGGCGTATCCGCCTCCACGAGATACAGGTCCACCGACGCGTGGGGATTCTTCTCGGACGGGTCCTTGGCGGCCAGAACGCACAGGTCGCAGTTGATCCCGTTCGAGATGAACGTCTTCTGGCCGTTGATGACGACGAAGTCGCCGTCCTCCACGGCCGTCGTCTTCATGGCCGCCAGGTCGCTGCCCGCGTTGGGCTCCGTCATGGCCACCGAGGTGATGATGTCGCCGCTCACGCAGCCGGGAAGGTATTTCTGCTTCTGCTCTTCCGTCGCAAACGAGACGATATACGGGACGACGATGTCGCTGTGGAGCCACGTGGAGAAGCTCGCCAGGTTCGCCCTCGCCAGCTCTTCGATCACGATCACCGAGTAGAGGAAATCCGCTCCCGGCCCGCCATATTCCATGGGAACGGAAGTCCCCAGGAATCCCTGCTGTCCCATCTTCAGCCAGACGCTCCGGGGAACGATGCCGGCCTCTTCCCATTCTTCGGCGTGAGGGGTCAGTTCGTTCGCAACGAACCTTCGTGCCATGTCGCGGAAGATTCCGTGCTCTTCCGTGTAATTGAGAATGTCCATCTTCTGTCTCCTGTTGAATGATCGTTTCCAGTCACCGGCGCTCAGGTACGGAACCTTCCCGTCGAAACGATGAAGGCATCCCGTCGCGGCGCCGTCCCTGCATGGTTCGCAAAACGTCCCGGTCGCCCCGGAATCCGGTGGAAAGCGCGTTCCGGCCGAACCGGAACCGGGTCCCGGCAGGTGGACCCCCGAACGAATCTCATCGAATTATTCCATCGGGTTGTTCCATCCGATGGTTCCATCAAATGATTAGTGCCTAACCAACCCCTCTCTTTCTGTCAAGAAAAAAATGGCTTGATCTCCTTAACTCACTAATTTCACACAAATACTGTTATGATTAGAGATCCCCGCCCGATGTCCCTTTTCCCTGGGAAGGCGGGCCGGCTCGGGTGGATGCTGTCGAGAGACACGATTCGGTAGGCAAAGGATGGTAAAAATGCTATACTTCCAGGCATCAAGATAAGCAGCCGCCGGTCGCATGAAGCTCTTTCCTCGGCCGCCGGCGGGAACTGCACGGGACGGAATTCGGGGATGGAACGAACGCCGGAGGCGGCGCGCTCCTCCTGCATTCAAGCCCGCGCTCGGGCGATCGCCCGGCGGTTGGCCGATGGACTGTCAGAACCCGACTTGGAAATCCCCCTTCCAGCACCCGGTCACAACGGTACTTCAAGGAGGTCGTGTCTCATGTCTGTAAAAAAATCGAGGGAAAAGGTCCTGATTGCCACCCTGATCATGGTTGCGACCGTGATTTTTGCATCATCGCCCGCCCTGGGGGATGAGCAGAAGAACTGGGCGGTCACCGTATACGGCGCGATTCAGACCCACAGCGACCTCGGGGGGACATTCCTCAACCCCGACTTCGACAGTGACTATCACTTCCTGGCCGCGGCCGTATCCCGCCGGATCGGGTCCATGACGCGCCACATCGACTGGGAAGTGGAAGGACAGGCGGTCAAGCATTTCGGCGATCAGAACCACATGGAGTTCAATGTTCTTCTCATCGCGCGTTGGCTCACCTTTCCCTGGGACTCCTACCTCGACACGAGCTTCGCCGTCGGCAACGGCCTTTCCTACGCCACCCGGACGCCGCGGATCGAGGAGATCCAGCACGACAAGACGCATCAGTTCCTGGATTACATGCTCTTCGAACTGACGTTTTCCCTGCCGCAGCAGCCCCGGTGGAGCATGGTCTGGCGTATCCATCATCGTTCGGGGGTCTACGGCCTCTTCAACGGCGTCCACGGGGCGTCCAACGCCCTCGGCGTGGGCCTCAAGTATCACTTCTAAGGAGTGTTGCGATGCTCTGGATCGTCCGGAAAACCGGGGACCCGTCTGAGGGAAGCAGCGGCAGGAAACGGCCGGCGGGTTTTCCCCTGTTCTGTCTCACCGCCCTCCCGGTCTTCCTGTGGATGACGGCGGGTTGCGCCGCCCGGTACGGTCCGGTCCTGTACCCGAATGCGCACCTCCAGGCCGTCGGAGAGGCACAGGCACAAAAAGACATCGATGAATGCGAGGTCCTGGCGGAAACATACATAAAGGAACACCCCGAGATGGAGACGGCAAAGAGCACCGTGGCGGGCGGAGCGGCGGGGGCCATCGTGGGGGGGGCCGCCGGGGCCGTCACCGGCAGCCTCGGCCGGGGCATCGGCGTGGGCGCTGCCGTCGGCGCGGCGTCGGGCCTGGTTCATGGAATCGCCAGGGCCTCCCGTCCCTCCCCGCTGTATAAAAAGTTCGTCGACAAATGCCTGCAGGACCGGGGTTACGAACCGCTGGGATGGGAATGAGACGCGGCGGGCCGGGTCAACCCTTCGCTGCCTCGATCAGCCGGGGAAGAAAGACCGTCAGGTCCTCGACGATTCCGTAATGGGCCGCCCGGAAAATCGGGGCGGCGGGATCCCGGTTGACGGCAACGATGCAGCGGGAGCCCTTCATTCCGGCCAGGTGCTGCGACGTTCCGGAAATCCCGCAGGCCACGTACAGGTCCGGAGCAACGGTCCGGCCCGTAAGGCCGACCTGGTGCCGATACCCGAGCCAGCCCTGGTCGCAGACAGGACGGGAGGCGCCCACGGCGGCGTTCCGGAACAGGCCCGCCAGGCACCGGATCAGCTCCAGGTTCTCCTCCCGCCCGATTCCCCGTCCCGCCGAGACGATCACATCCGCCTCCGTCAGGTCCACACCGCCTTCCTCGCCGCAGACTTCACCCCGCAGCGCGATCCTGCCGCGCCCGGGCTCCGCGTCCCGGATCCGGACGGAAACCGCCTTTCCGTTTCGACCACCGGCATGATCATCCTCCGGGAAGCCGGAGTGGATGGCTCCCGGCAGGACGGTCAGGACGGTACACGCCGTCTCCGGCAGAATCTCCATCCGCATCCGCCCCCGGCAGACCGGGCGGAGGAACGTCCGCCGGCCGTCCCGGAAAGAAAACTCCTCCACGGCGGTGATGCAGGCGGCCCCCAGGCGGACCGCCAGGGCGGGAGCCAGGTCGGCTCCGCGGGAATCATGGACCAGAATGACCAGGGCGGGATCGAGATCCCGGAGAAACGAGGCCAGCGCCGGGACGGCGTCGTCCCCGGCGGCGGGATCGAGCGACGATCCCCGAAGGGCGAATACCGGCAGTCCCGTATCGGCGGCAACCTTGCGGGCGGCCGCCTCCGGGCTGGCGCCGCATATCGCGACGACGGTCCCCCCCGCCGGAGCGGTGCTCAAGAACCGGGCCGCCGAGACCGCTTCGAAGGTCCCCGGAAGGGGATCCTCGCCGCTGTGCCAGGCGACGGCGACGGTGTCTGCATGCATCGGGGGAGGGGGCTGCTGGGTCATCGTGATTCCGCAACGGTGCCGGAGGCTACTTCGAGAGTTTCGAACGGAGTTTCGCTTCTTTTTTCTGCGTCTTCGCCAGGGTCTTCAGGGCTTTCTTATCCACATCCGAACCGGAGGCCGGCTCTTCCATCATACCCCCGGATTTCGATTCGGCCGGGTTTGCGGGAGCCGTCAGCGTTCCCGGCTCACCGGACCCTGTCACGGCTGCGGGCGGTTCGGCGCGGCCGGGAGAGACCCCGTTTACGGACTTTTTTTTCCGAACCCGGGTCATGACCGCCTGTGCGAAAGTCTTTCCGAACTGGCCGATGAACCCCGCCAGCAGAACCAGGAGCACCCACTTGAGGATATCCCACGCGGCAATGTCCGTCACGGCGCAGGCCCCCCCAGGATGCTCTTCTCGATGAAATCACAGAGGGCGGAGATCTCATCCGGCCCGAACCGGGGAACCGCCGGTGCCAGGTCGGATCCGGTGACCACGGCGATGCAGTGGTCATCGGTGCCGCAGAGGCGCTCGGAGTGGACCTCCGGGCGGAACACCTCGATCTTGGGGTGGGGGTTTTTCTTGAATCCCTCCGCCAGGACGAGATCGACGTCGCGGATGAAGAGGTCCCTGAGCTCGGCCATCGTGTAGTCCCGGGGGGCGTCCGCCACGAGGGCCACCTCATGCGGGGATGCGACGACGGTCATGCGGGCTCCGGCGTTCCGGTGGCGCCAGCTGTCCTTCCCCTCGTGGTCCATCTGGAAGCCGTGGCGGTTGTGCTTGATCGTCGCCACCCGCCAGCCCCGCCGCACGAGTTCGGGAATGAGCCGTTCGATAAGGGTCGTCTTTCCCGTGTTGGACTTGCCGACAATGGACAGAATGGGGATTTTGGCATTCCCCGGAGAAATGCTCATAGGTCAAAGGCTCCCGGCCCGTCGGGTTCGAAGCGCCCGGTCCGTCCAGCCCGTGTTCACGCCGAACGGGGACGGAAGGGGGAAAAGATGTACTCCTTGTCCCGGACGGCAAAGGCAATCCGGCTCTCCTCGTTGGCCGTGATTTTTCCCTCGATGACCCGCTTGCAGCCGAAGTCATAGAAGGTGATCTGGTGGGTGGGCATCCGGTCTTCCGGCATGCCCGGGAAAGACTGGGCCCTTTCCTCCGCCGACAGTTCCCGGACGGTGAGTTTCTGGCACCGCTCCCGGCTCTCCTCTTCCCCCAGGCGGATCTGGACCAGGTAATTGCCGTGAAACGAGATGGGCATCCGGATCTTCATCGGCTCTCCCTCCTGTGTCGGGTCGTCATTTCTTATCACATGCCGTATGAAATGTCATAGTGGGTATGATTCTCCATGCAGTGCGCGGTCTTTTGTGCTATCGTCGCGTCAGTCACGGGTGATCCCACCGTCCGATCCCGCGCTCCGCCGCCCGCCCTTGATCCCGCCGCCGGACGGATCCGCTCCATGAGAGGAGAATCGAATGGACCTCGGCGACCTCGTCCTCGTGAATGATCCCCGGCATCCCCTGAACGGGCTGCAGGGAAAGATCGTGGGCAGGAGGGGCCTCCGGGTTCCCGACGACCTGTGGATGCTCGTTTACGTTCCCTCCCGGATGCGGAGCTTTCTGATCCCCCGCTCCATGCTGAAGATGGAGCCGCGCAGCGACGATCCACCGCAGACGATCCAGTAGGATCAGCCCTTCCAGGTCTCGATCCCGCGGCTGGTGACGATGCCCGTCACCAACTCCCGCGGCGTCAGGTCGAAGGCCGGATAATATCCCTTCACATCCTCCCCGGTGATGGGAGTTCCCCGAAACGTCAGCACCTCCACCGGATCCCGCTCCTCGATGGGAATGTCCTCCCCGCGGGCCGTCCGGCGGTCCGGCCCTCCATAGGCAAGCACCCAGAAAGGAATTTTGTACCGGTCCGCGCAGATCGCCAGCTGCAGGGTTCCCACCTTGTTGGCCACGGTTCCGTCCAGGGCGATCCGGTCGGCGGCGGTGAAGACCTTCTGCACCATCCCCCGGGACATGCAGTGGGCCGCCATGTTGTCGGTGATGAGCGTGACGGGGAGGCCGAGCTGGCTGACCGACCAGGCGGTAAGCCGCGCGCCCTGGAGGTAGGGGCGGGTTTCCGTGCAGAAAACGCGGACATCCTTCCCCTTTTCCCGTGCGAAGCGCAGCATGTACAGGAGCGCGCCCCCGGCAAAACAGTGGGTCAGGATCGATTCCCCCGGGACAAGGAGCGTCTCGGCGTGGCGCCCCGTGTCTTCGGAGATCCGCCGCTGCCGGTCCAGGACGCTCTTCAGGAAGGACAGGATTCTCTCCGCCGGGCAGGGATCGTCCGGATCTTCCGCCAGCATCCCCAGAAGCCGGTCCAGCAGCGCCGCCAGGTGGTAACCCGTCGGCCGGGTGGCCTTCAGCCGCTCCACGGCCCTCTCCAGAAAGGCCCCGGATTCCCGCCTGTCCAGCCGCTCCGCCTCACGGGCCGCCAGGTACAGCCCGAATCCGGCGGTGACGGCAATGTCTCCCGCCCCCTGGACGACCATGTCTTCGATGGCCCGCGCCACGTCCCCGTAGCCGGTGCAGGTGACCCGGACGATCTCCCGGGGCAGCCGCCGCCGGTCCACCAGGACCAGCCGGTCCTCTTCGAGGGTAACGTTGTTTTCCAGGTGCAGGAGCAGGAGGTCCATGTCCACCGGGGACGGAATTCAGCACCCGTCCTTGCTCTTGAACGCCCGGGCCGCCTCGATGAACCGGGCGAACAGGGGGTGCGGGCTCGTGGGCCGGGACTTGAATTCCGGATGGAACTGGCATCCCAGGTACCAGGGGTGGTCCTTGATCTCGACGATCTCCGCCAGGCGGCCGTCGGGGGACGTGCCGGTGATCCGGAGCCCCTTCCCGGTCAGGGTCTCCTTGAAGTCGTTGTTGAACTCGTAGCGGTGCCGGTGTCGCTCCTGGATCTCCCACTGCCCGTAGGCCTCGTGGGCGAAGGTATTTTCCTCCAGCATGCAGGGATACGAACCGAGGCGCATGGTGGCCCCCTTCTCCGTCACGCCCTTCTGCTCGGGCAGGAGGTCGATGACCGGGTAGGGAGTCTCCTCGTCGAACTCCGAGCTGTTGGCCCGTTCCATCCCGCAGACGAACCGGGCGAACTCGACGACCGCCATCTGCATCCCCAGGCAGATCCCGAAGAAGGGAATCCCCTTCGTCCTGGCCTGATGAATGGCCATGATCATGCCCTCGATGCCCCGGTTTCCGAACCCCCCTGGAACGAGAATCCCGTCCGCACCGTCGAGCTGGTGTCCCAGCCCTTCCTTCTCGATCTTTTCCGAATCGACGAACCGGAGGTTCACCCGGCAGTCGTTGGCGATGCCGCCGTGGATGAGGGCTTCGTTGAGGCTCTTGTAGGAGTCGGTCAGGTTGACGTACTTTCCCACGATGGCGATGCAGACCTCGCCGGAGGGGCCGATCATCCGGTCTACCACGGACTCCCAGGCATCGAGGTGGGGCTGGCCCGTCCAGATGTTCAGGAGGTCGATGATCTTGCCGTCCAGCCCCTCCCGGTGGAAATTGAGCGGCACCTGGTAGATGCAGCGCACGTCCTTGGCGGTGAAGACGGAGGCCACCTCGACGTTGCAGAACAGGGCGATTTTCGCCTTGATGTCCTCGGAAAGGATATCCTCCGTCCGGCAGAGGAGGATGTCCGGCTGGATGCCGATTTCCCGGAGGGCCTTGACGCTGTGCTGGGTGGGCTTGGTCTTCACCTCCCCCGCCGTCTTGATGAAGGGAACCCAGGTCAGGTGGATGAAGATGGCGTTCTGCCTTCCCACCTCATTGCGGAACTGGCGGATGGCCTCCAGGAAGGGCAGGCTCTCGATGTCGCCCACGGTCCCGCCGATCTCCACGATGGCCACGTCGAATCCTTCCGCGGTGGTCCGGATGAAATCCTTGATTTCGTTGGTGATGTGGGGAATGACCTGCACCGTCTTGCCCAGGTAGTCGCCCCGGCGCTCCTTGGCGATGACGGAGTAGTAGACCTGGCCGGTCGTGAGGTTGTTGCCGCGGCCCATGCGCGTGGTGGTGAACCGTTCGTAATGCCCCAGGTCCAGGTCGGTCTCGGCGCCGTCGTCGGTGACGAAGACCTCTCCGTGCTGGAAGGGGCTCATGGTGCCCGGATCGACGTTGATGTAGGGATCCAGTTTCTGGTTCGTGACCCGGAGTCCCCGCGATTCCAGGAGCGCCGCGATGGACGCCGCGGCCAGCCCTTTTCCCAGGGAAGAAAGCACTCCGCCCGTGACGAAGATGAATTTGGTTGTTTTCATACCGGCTCCAGCATTTGTTTGATTTTTCCTGCGATCACCTCGGGAGGCTCGCTCAGGAGCGATTCGAGGGTGAAGGTCTCGAGGTAACGATCATCCCACGCCAGGTTGTACTCGTTCACCAGGTTCCGGATGTCGTTGTAGGCGTAGCCGATGACTTCCACCTTTTCGCGGAGAGCCAGGGCTTCATTGTAGCGGACGTGGATCAGGAGCAGGCTCCGGACCATCCCTCCCTTCAGCAGGGGGATGATCACGATGGGCGCCCCGTCGGATTTTCCCCTGCCCACGTACAGGCGGCCGATGCGGACGATCATCCGCTTCGTTCCCATCAGCGCTTTCGTTCCTTCCGCGCGGGAGGCCATGCCGAGGGAAACCCCGCCCCTTGCACGGATGGTGATCGTGGTCTGGTCGGCGGGCCTTCCGTCGTCGTCCAGGCGGTCGATCCCGTAGAGGGTGTACCCCTTGATCGCCTCCACCCCCGGCTGAATCCGGTTGAGGACGATGATGTCCCTGGAGGACAGGTCCTTCACGGTGAAACCGAGCTCCCTGAGCAGGTCGAAGAAGATCCCCCGGAGCGGTGCGGCCTTGCGGCTCGTCCCGACGGTGACGGTCTTCGCCTGGTGGCGGATGGCGTCCACCGGGCGGGAGAGATCCTCCGCCGCCTGGGCAAGGGTGAAGTCCAGGAGGTCCAGCGGCGAGGCCGGCCCGTTGTCGCCGCGGAAGTCGTTCCAGAAATCCTCCAGGGGGAGTTTGCCCATGGCGTACTTCAGGAGGAGAACGAGATCCGAAACGGCCTTGACGCTGGTGGCGGAAAAGGACCCTTCGTCCCGGAGCTTGTTGAAGGTGTGGGAGAAGTCGCGGATCATGCGGCGGAAGGTCCGGTCGGCCATCCATTCATAGAACGATACGGGCCGTCCGGACGGGTCCACCATGGCCTGGTGGATCCGGTTCCGGAAGTCCCTGAGGAACAGGGAGTCCTTGTGAATGCTGCAGGCGGCGTAATAGCCCCACAGGTGGCCGGCCAGGGTGTTGAGGATCACCGGAAGGGGCATGCGGGCACCGGGGATGGGGATGACCGAGTCGGCCAGGGAATCGAACCGCTCCTCCCCCTCGTCGGCAAAGACGACCACGGCGGCCTTGTGGGCCTTGAAGATGGCCACGTCTTTCACCAGGTCGCCCACGACCGCTTCCGGGTTGCCGGCGGCGCAGACGATGATCAGGGGCTCCGCCGAGAGATCGATGTGCTTCTTGTTTTCCGTCACGTCCGAGGAAATCGTTCGATAGCACAGCTCGCTCAATTTGATGCGGATCTCGTCCGCCGCGGCCTTGTTGGGGCCGCTGCCCACGACGGCCCAGTAGCGCTTCTGCTTCGCCAGGAGATCCGCGGAATACCGGATGAGATCCTTCCGGGCCAGCACCCGCTTCATCATCTCCGGCGCCTGTTCGAGGCCGGCAAGCTCCCCTGCGATCTCTTCATCGGTCAGGGACCCCATGAGCTGGGCGATGAAAAGGGCCAGGACATGGCCGGCCACGATCTGGGAATAGAAGGCTTTCGTGGACGCCACGGACATCTCGATGTCCCGCCCGTCGCTGGTATAGAAAACGCCGTCGGACTTGGAGGTGATGTCGGACTGCCGCCGGTTGACGATGGAGACCACCCGGGCCCCCCGCTCATGGGCCATGGCCACGGCCCGGTTCGTGTCCGTCGTGGTGCCCGACTGGGTGATGGGCACCAGGAGCGTGTCCGACAGGTCGTCTTCCAGGAAAAATCCGCTGAGCTCCGAGGCCACTTTCCCTTCCACGCGGATGCGGGTCCCCCGGAGATACCGCTCCATGGCGTCGGCCACGGCGGAGCCCGCCACGGCTGCCGTCCCGTGCCCGATGACCAGGATGCGCCGGATGGCGCCCTCCCGAAGGTCCGACTGCACGGAGAGCGGCACGATGTCCTCGCCGATGTTGAAGGCCACCCGGGGATCCCCCCCATCTGCCCGGTGAATGCGGTATTTTCCCCGGAGGGTCTTCCGGATGGACAGGGTGGATTCGCCGATTTCCTTGAGAAAGAAGTGGGGGTTGCTTCCCCGGTCGATGTCCCGGGTGGTCATCTCGGCCCGCTTGACGGAGGACTCGCCGACAGCAAGAGGTGTTCCGTCGTAGGCGAAAGCCCGGATACCGGCCAGCCCCCCCTCCGATTCCTGGTGCAGAATGAAAACCTGTCCCGTCGATTCGGGGATATCGGGATCGGCCGGCGCCTCCCCGTCCATCTTGATGAACCAGGGCGTCCGCTCCACGATGCCGTACAGCTCGGAGGAGAAGACATACTGGTCCGGAGCCAGGCCCACGTAAATCGTCTGGCCGCTTCCCCGGAGGGCCAGAAACGCCTTGCCCGGCTCCAGGTCGCTCGTCATCGCAATGGCATGGGATCCCTCGAAACTGCTCACGGCCAGCCGGAACGACTCCGCCAGGTCGTACCCCTCCAGCAGGTAGCGTTCGATCTGGAGGGGGATGATCTTCGTATCGGTGGTGAGCGCCGGTGCAATGAGCTCCTGATCGGTCTCCAGTTCCTTCCGCAGCTCCGGATAATTGTCGATGTCGCCGTTGAGGACGACATGAATGGCCCAGTCTCCAGCGCCATACCGGGGGCATGCCTTGCGTCCCGTCCGGTCCGCCAGGGTGAAGCTGTTCACGGGATGGCAGTTCTCTTCCGTGATCGAACCGACGGAAGCCCAGCGGGTATGGGTCATGGACGTCTCCAGGAGCGTCTCCTGCCGGACGAAGAACCGGAGGACCGGGTCTTCGGAAACGGCCTTGCGGAGTTCCCGGACGTTCCTCCCGAGTTCCCCGATGATGGAGGACGTCTTGTAGACGAAATTGGCCGTCACATCCCGCCGTCCGGAATCGTCGCCGGCCCCCCGCTCCGAGAGGCAAATGCTCCCGTTGAGGAGATCTCCCCCGCTCGTTCTCCGGGAATAGGCTTCGTATAGCCTTTCCTCCCGCAGGCGGTCCTCCAGGCGGTGAAGACGGTCGCCATCGGGGAAGGTCATGGCCAGCGTCAGGCCCGCGGAGTCCCGGCCCCGCACTTCCAGGCGGTCGATGCAGTTGAGAAGGAAGTTCATTCTCCGGTACTTGCCGAAGGAGACCGGATCGACGTCCCGGGGCGAGGCGGCCCCGGCCAGGGCGGTGATCCGGTCCACGTTTGCCAGCAGGTCCTGCTCCAATGCCCACAGGATGTCCTTCAGCAGGATCTGCCGGCTCCCCAGGATCTCCAGCTCCGCGGTGCTGAAGGAGGTCGCGGCTTCCTCCAGCTCCTTCTCCTCCTCGACGACAAAGCCCGCCAGATCCTCGCAGAGAATTTTCATGTCGGCAACCTGGCCGTCCCGGAAGAAGAAATCCTGATAGGAATCGTCTTCCTTGAGTCGCGATGTCCCGGCCTCCAGCTCCCGCAGGGATTCAGGCTCCAGGTAATCCTGCGGCAGGAGGGCTCCCATGCGCAGGGCCTTCATGCCCCTGGCCCGGACCCGCCCGAAGGTCGCCGCGAGTCTCTCCACATCCGATGTCTCCCCGGCTGGACCGGCCCGTTTGATGGTGACGATGCCGGCAAGGCCGCAGGCAAGCAGCCCCGGCTGCAGAGGGAAAAGGATCACGGCGGGACCGCGGACATCCTCAGGACGCCTTCCCACGAAAACCCGCCAGGCCGAGAGAGCCCTGGCGATGCCAATGCCGAATCGATTCATGTCCCGGACGAATTTCGTCATGGATTTCCCTGTCATGCCGCCTCTACAGGCCCGGAACGGAAGGCCGTCAGCACACCCAGAACCCGTTCCATCCGGTCGTTCACGATGCTCTCCAGCCAGGCCGTCCCCAGGAGGCGCTCCGGCTTTTCGAGCGCCTGGATGAAGGGAAGATAGTCCGCCGATCCGGCGGGACGTCCCGCACACCGGTCCAGGACGGCCAGGAACCGGTCCCGGAGCATCGGATCCCCGCAATCCCCGGCCCCCTCCCGAAAGACCTCCTCCGCTTCCGTCCACCGCTCCCTGAACTGCCGGCGGCGCTCGGACACCAGCCCCGCCGGTCCGGTCGCTTCACCCTCCGGCGGCATTTTTGCGGCTACATTCCGCAGCCTCAGAAGCCGCTCCGCAACCGCCCCTTCGAGGACGCCCAGCGCACCCGGCAACAGCTCCGCTTCCTGCGAGGCGGCAAGGAAAAAGGGACTCCGGACCTGTGCGTACCAGGCCCGCAGGGCGAAAAGATTGGCTATGTACAAAAGGTTGTTCCGCACTTTTCTGGCAAGCCCCCCCCTCCGATCCGGGAGGAAGGGTCCTTCTTTCCGGTCCCTGCCGTCATCGCCGATCGCCACGCCTCCCTCCGGAACGTCCCGGCGGCAGATCGCGCCGGCGGGAAGGACCGTTCCGAAACCCATCCGGACGGGCCCGACGATTCCTCCCTGCCCGCCGAGAAAGATCGGAGGCTGATCCAGCATGACGCCACGCGGAACATCGCCGAGAAGGGACGCCGTCGCCTTGTCCTGACGCGGGGTATAATTGAAATGGATGAAGGAGCTTCCCACCTCGCTGTGGTTCCGGCGGCTCGTGCCGCCCCCCATGAGGCAGTCGCAGAAGTTGATCAGGCTGCCGAGGGTCACGAAGGGGAAAAGGATGGTCTGCTTGAGTCCTACGGCATGAGCCCCGGAGGATTCTTCCTCGAGGAGGCAGTCTTCCCGGACGTGGGAGGCGGAACCGATCTGTACGCCGCGCAGGAAAACCGACCCCCGGTAGAAGCCGCCTTTCAGTTCAACGTCCGGCCCTGCGAGGCAGTTCTCAACAACGGCCGGGCCTTCCGCCCCCAGTTTCACCCCGTCACAGAGGAGCGTCCGTTCACCGTGAAGCCGGACACCGCCATGGAGGACAACGCCCCGGCCGGAGATGCGGTCCGGAGAAACCTCATCCCCGACCTCGACGGTCCAGGGCTGGGGGATGCGGACGCCTTGATCGAGGAGCCTGCGAATGGCGGCGGGCAGGAAAGCATCATCCATCTCCCGGCCTCTCCCGCACCGAAGTCCGGTCCGGATTCTCCCCCGGCATCCTCATTCCTCCTCCGGATTGCCGTCCAGACCAAGCCGGATCAACTTTTTCTGGAAGGTGTTCCGGTTGATCCCCAGGTATGCCGCGGCCTTGCTGCGTACATTGCCGGAACGGCCGAGGGCGATCCGGAAGAGGCTCCGCTCCACCATCGTCATCACATTTTCATGGAGCCGGCTTTTTCCATTGCCCGACGCGCCCAGCACCGTGGCGATATCTTCGAGCTTCATCTCCATCATCCGTTCCACGACCCGGACGGGATCGTCCGCTTTCTCCATCCGGCTGCCGGCTGTGGATTTCCTGGTCTTCATGGTCTTGGGGCTTTCTCCGTTGGAAGGGTCAAATCTTCATCAATTTCAGGATAAGAATACCGAGGATCACAGCCGCTGCGAACCATGCCGACGCCGCATCCGACCTGCCGCGAACCGGCTGGTCGATCTGCGCTCGAAGCGTCTCCTCCACCCTCTCCGCATCCAGGTGACGGACCATGTGGTCGACCAGTTTTTCGTAGTTCCCGTAGGCACTGGACAGGACATGGTATCCTTTTGTCGTGGTCAGGAGGATATAGGCCTTGCCGCGCATGATCAGGGTTCCGGCATAATTGATCTCCGGCCAGAGAAGACGGGTCCCCCGGAAGAATTTCCGGATGGAGATCCCTTCCTCGTCGGCGGACACGTTCCGGGACACCGCTTCGGCGAAGACCGCCAGCGCCAGGAGAAAGAAAACACCCAAAACCACGCGCTCCGTATAGGTTCCGGATCCCAGGACGGACCACCCGAGAAGTACCAGCAGAAGAGCGACATCCAGGCCAAGGGGAATCAGGAAGGATGACTTGATCCGGTAAATTGTCTGTGTCATGGGGTCGTCCGGTCTCGCGGAATCATGGTTCCCGTACAAAGGATCCGCTCTTGCCCCCCGTTTTCGAGATCAGGCGTATTTCCGTCAGGACCATGCGGCGGTCCACGGCCTTGCACATATCGTAGACGGTCAGGGCCGCCGCGCTGACAGCCGTCATGGCCTCCATCTCCACACCCGTTCTCCCGCGGTTGGTCACCTGCGCCTCGATCTCCAGCGTGCGTTCGTCCCGCACGGAGAACCGGATCTCGACACCCGTCAACTGCAGCGGGTGGCACAGGGGAATCCAGCCGGACGTATTCTTGGCCGCCATGATCCCCGCAATCCGGGCGACGGAAAAGACATCCCCCTTGGCCATCTCGCCCCGCGAGATCATCGCCAGGGTGTCCGGCTTCATGAGCACCGATCCCCTGGCAACCGCCACACGCACGGTCTCTTTCTTCCGTGTGACGTCAACCATACGGGCGCGGCCGTATTCATCCAAATGGGTCATGCGGGTCATTGCGTTTGCTGTGATGGGCTGACTCCGGGAAAGTGAAAGTGAACGGATTAGCAAAAGCGGATGGAATTTAACACAGGGTTTTCCCGCCGTCAAGCCGGTTCCGCGGGACTTCGGCAGGAGAGAGAAAGACCTTGCATTCATTGGTGTTCTGAATTAAAGAAGACTTCCCTGCCGGGTACAGTATTCCCATCCCCTTGTTTCCTCTACGGAACACCCGCCACAGACCATTTTTGAGGGAAACATGATCGTCAAGACCTGCGGCGCCGCGGTCATTGGTATCGACTGCCGCCTGGTGGACGTGGAAGTGGACGTAACCCACGGCATTCCTCATTTTTCCATGGTCGGGCTGCCCGATGCGGCCGTCCGTGAAAGCCGGGACCGGATTCGGGCGGCCATTCGAAACGCCGGCTATTCCTTTCCCCGTCATCATGTAACGGTCAATCTCGCGCCGGCGGACATCCGCAAAGAGGGCACCGGGTTCGATCTGCCCATCGCCATGGGCATTTTGGCGGCCGAGGGCATCGTCCAGCCCGCGATGCTCGACGGCTGTGTGTTTACCGGAGAGCTCTCGCTCAACGGGGCGGTCAAGGGAGTCCCGGGGGTTCTTCCAATCGCCCAGGAGGTATACCGTTCCGGCAGGCCGGGAATTGTCGTGCCCAGGGAAAATGCAGACGAAGCGGCCATGGTCGAAGGCCTCGATGTCCTGCCGGTGGACGTTCTGTCGGACGTCGTGGACGGTTTGTCCGGGACGAAACCGATCGAACCTCACCGGGTGGAGCAGGAGTCCCTGTTCCGGCGTGACTTCCGGGCTTTCCCGGACTTCAGCGAGATTCGGGGCCAGGAGCAGGCCAAGCGGGCCATGGAGATCGCCGCCGCCGGAGGACACAATATCCTCATGATCGGCCCCCCCGGGTCTGGGAAAACCATGCTCGCCCAGCGGCTTCCCGGCATTCTTCCGGAACTGACACTGCCGGAGGCCATCGAGACGACGAAGATCTTTTCCGTCGCCGGCCTTCTGGAGAGAAGCCGCTCCCTGGTATCGACGCGGCCCTTCCGATCACCCCACCACACCGTATCCGATGCGGGGATGGCGGGAGGCGGCCAGCAGCCCCGGCCGGGGGAGATCAGCCTGGCCCACCACGGCGTTCTTTTTCTCGACGAGCTCCCGGAATTTCGCAGGAACGTCCTGGAAGCCCTCCGCCAGCCCATGGAGGACGGGGTCATCACCATCAGCCGCTCCGCCGTGAGCACCACCTTTCCCGCCCGGTTCATGCTCGTGGCGGCGATGAATCCCTGCCCCTGCGGGTTTCTCGGGGAGACAAGGCGACGATGCCGCTGCTCCGCCGCGGCGATCCGCGGCTACCAGTCACGGATCTCCGGACCGCTTCTGGATCGGATCGACCTCCATATCGAGGTTCCCGCGGTCCGACACCGGGAGCTGACCATGGGAACCCGGGGGGAAGACTCCGCCGCCATCGCCGCCCGCGTCCGCAGCGCACGGCGGCTTCAGAGGGAACGTTTCGAAGGAGACGAAGCGGCAACGAATGCCCGGATGGACAATGACCAGATCGGCCGTTACTGCACCCTGGGCGAGGAGTCCCGGCAGCTCCTCGAAATGGCCATGGACAGGCTGGGTCTCAGCGCCCGGGCCTACTCAAGAATCCTCCGGACCTCCCGTACGATCGCCGACCTGGAGGAGGCGGTATCCATTGGGCCTTCCCACGTCGCCGAGGCGATCCAGTACAGAAGCCTTGATCGGCTGGTCCAATCGTGATAAAGCGATCTGTAATTTTTTTGAGATGTTAAATCATACTGGGGGATAATCATGAAGATCAAGATCACGAAGACCGCACCGGCAAAGCACAAACCGAAACACAAGAACGAGGCAACGCTGGGGTTCGGGAAGATCTTCACGGACCACATGTTCACCATGCAGTACAGGGATGGGAAAGGCTGGTACAATCCGGCCATCGAGCCCTACCAGGCGTTCGCCCTGGATCCCGCCTGCATCTGCCTGCACTATGCCCAGCTCATTTTCGAAGGCCTGAAGGCATACCGGGGCAAGGGCGGCGAGATTTTTCTGTTTCGTCCCCTCGAAAACGCCCGGCGAATGAACAACTCGGCTCGACGCCTCTGCATGCCAGCGGTCGACGAGAACCTGTTCCTGGAGGCCGTCCGGGAACTGGTGCTCATCGAGAAGGACTGGATCCCCAAAGGCCTGGGCACGTCCCTCTACATCCGGCCCACCATGATCGCCACGGAGCCGGCCCTGGGCGTTCACGCCTCCCCGGAATACCTCTTCTTCATCATCGTGGGCCCCGTCGGTGCCTACTATCCTGAGGGATTCAGCCCCACGAAGATCTACGTGGAGGAGCACTACGTCCGCTCCGCTCCGGGGGGCATCGGCTACTGCAAGGCCGCGGCCAATTACGCCGCCAGCCTTTATGCCAGCAAGGCCGCCCAGGACAAGGGCTATACCCAGGTCCTGTGGCTCGATGCCGTTCACAAGAAATACGTTGAGGAAGTCGGCACCAGCAATATCTTCTTCCTGATCGGCGACGAACTGGTGACACCGCCCCTGGGCGGAACGATTCTGCCCGGCGTGACGCGGGATTCGGTGATCGAGATGGCGCGAAGCTGGGGGATTCCCGTCATGGAGCGCCCCATTGCCATGGAAGAGGTCATTCAAGCCGCAGAGCGGGGACTCCTCAACGAGGCCTTCGCCTCCGGAACAGCCGCCATCGTTTCGCCCATCGGCCGAATGTTCTTCCGCGGGAAGGAGCACAAGATCGGCAGCGGGAAGACAGGCCCCCTGACGGAGCGGCTTTACAACGAAATCCTGCAGATTCAGTACGGCCAGAAGGAAGATCCCTTCGGCTGGCGCCTGAAAATATCAGGGTAACTGTTATTCCGCGGGTTCTTTCCCTTGATCCGGGGAGTTAACGACGGAATCCACAGAGCTGTTGATGAACCTGTTGACAACTCTGTGGATAAAAACCCTAAGGCTTCAAATGTCACGATTTTATACCGCCTTGCACAAGGTGTAGGCATGGAAAATCGTGATTCATAACAAGTGGTTACAAAGCAGGGCAGAATTTCGGACGGTTAGCGCATGCAGGATGCCCCTTCCGGAAACCCACTGAAAGAAATATGCCAGCGACAGCATGCTACGGGATAAATGATGAGGTTTTTTCTGTGAAGCGAAATTCCCTTTCTGTTTCAACGGATTTATCACCGGGGGCACGCCTGCGCTCCGGCCGGAGCCGGCGTTCTCTCCGCCGGCTCACGGCTGTCCTGTCCCTTCTGTGGCTGCCGCTCCTGGGGATTCTCCTTTTGCCCGCAGCAGTCCGCGGAGCGGAGGCGCCGCCTCTGGAAAAGCTCCTGGCGGACATGCAGGAGCGATATGAGAAAACCGAATCCCTGAAGGGGCGCTTTATCCAGGAAGTGACAGTGAAAGGATCGAAAAAGGCCGAACGGGAGGAAGGAACCGTCTACTTCCGGAATCCCGGCCGGATGGCCTGGCATTACGAGAAACCGAAAGCAAAGAAACTGATCATCGGCCCCAGGACCTCATGGCTTTACGTCCCGGATGACCGGGCTGTTTACGTCCAGAAGGCCGAAAGCCTGCTCAAATCCCGTCTGACCATCCGCTTCTTCACCGGGCTGGGAAAACTGCGGGAGGATTTCCAGATCGAGTACGCCAGGCCCAATGCCGTCGACCGGGACGGAAACCTGCTGCTCGTCCTTACGCCCCGCGATGCCGGCCTGGGCGTCTCCCGGCTTAACCTGACCGTAGGCAGGGATGATCTCCAGGTTCACGAGGTTCGATTCACCGATTCCTTCGGGAATCTCACCCGGGTTGCCTTTCGGGATCTCAGGGAGAACGTTTCGATACCCGACCGGACGTTTTCCTTCCAACCCCCAAAGGGCGTCGAGGTTCTCCACCTTCCATAATCCGACGGGAACCGTTGCCTCTTATCATCGTCACCCCGCAACCCGCAGGGGGCCGCCATGACGACGCCGCCGCTGGAAAACCTTTCTGTCCTCTCCCGCGAATCCCTTCTTGGACTGGAGTGGCTGGAGACCAACGGCCGGGGCGGTTACGCCTCCAGTACGGTCCTGAACTGCCATACGAGAAAATACCACGCGCTTCTGGCGGCAAATCTGAAGACGCCACCGGGGCGTTTCGTCCTCCTCTCCAAGCTGGAGGAATCCTTTCAATGTGGAGAACGGAGCATCCCCCTCTTCTGCCACCGCTTCCCCGGCTGTTTTGCCCCCGCGGAGAAACCGCCCCTGCGGGCCTTCCGCTGGATGCCGGGACCCGTTTTTGAGTTCGCCGCTGCAGGCTTTCTGCTCCGCAAGGAGATCCTGATGGTTTTCGAGGAGGACCAGGTTCTCGTCCGTTACGAGCTTCTCGAAGGTCCGCCGGGTGGAGAGCTGGTGATCCGTCTTTTCCTGGCATATCGAGGCATCCATGCCCTGGCCCGGCAAAACGGATACATCCAGGCCCGGCCCCACCGGATGGCGGACGGCTTTTCCCTCCAGCCCTATGACGGAATGCCCTCCATCTTTTTCCAGACCAGCCTCCCCCCCTCGCAGGACCATGCCCCGGACTGGCATTTTCATTTCGTATACGACCGGGAGCGGGAGCGGGGTTATGAATGGAAGGAAGACCTGTTCACCCCCGGCGGACTGACGGTTCCCCTGGAGCCGGGGAAACCCGTCTTTTTCTCTTCCTCCCTGAACCTCTGCCGCCGGAACCTGACGGGCCTCTGGAAGATCGAGTCGAACCGGCGGAAACGGGAGACCGCGGATGACCGGTCTTTCCTCGATCGGTGCGATCCGGGGGACCGGCCTGCCATGCACTCCCTTCTCCGGGCGGGACGGCAGTTCCTGGTCCGCACCCCCGCCGGCCGGCCGGCCGTCATCGCCGGCTACCCATGGTTCACAGACTGGGGCCGCGATGCGCTGATCTCCCTCCCCGGGCTTACATTCCGGGCGGGCAGGGCCAAAACGGGAACGGAAATCCTGACCGGCCTGGCCGAGCAGGAACACGGGGGGCTCCTCCCGAATTTCCACTCCGACGACGGACATCCCGGGTCGTTCAACGCCGTCGACGCCCCGCTCTGGCTCTTCTGGGCGGTGCAGGAGATGCTGGCCGCAACGGGCGACCTGGGACTCGTGCGGAAGCATTTCTGGCCGGTCCTCAAGCGGATCCTCCGCCACCTGATCGAAGGAACGTCCTTCGACATCTACATGGACAGCCGGGGCCTTCTTCACGCCGGATCGGAAGAGATGAACCTGACCTGGATGGACGCCCGGGTCAATGGTGTCCCCATGACCCCCAGGGGCGGATTCGCCGTGGAGGTGAACGCCCTCTGGTACAACGCCGTCTGCTTCGCCGCCGAGCTGGCGGATCGTTTCGGTGAACGCGACTTCTCCCTGGGCGGCCTCCCGTCGCGCATCCGCCGCTCCTTCCAGGAGGTCTTCTGGAGCGAAAAAGGGAATTGCCTGGGAGACGTTCTGCAGGGCGGCCGGCTGGATACGTCCGTCCGGCCCAATCAGATCATCGCAGCCGCCCTTCCCTTCTCTCCCCTCGATCCGGATCGGATGGCGGCGGTCGTGGAAACCGTGCGGAGATCCCTCCTGACTCCCCGTGGTCTCCGCACGCTCGCCCGGACGGACGCCCGCTACCATGGCCGTTACGAGGGAGACGAGGCATCCCGGGACCGGGCCTATCACCAGGGAACGGTCTGGCCGTGGCTTCTCCTTCCCTTCGGCCTGGCCCTTCTGCGGACCTCCCCGGACCGGCGGGAAGCCGAGGCGTTCCTGCTCGGGCACTTGCGCATCTTCATCCGGGAACACCTCCCCGAAGCCGGCATCGGAAGCATCTCGGAGGTCTTCGACGGCGATCCCCCCTACCGCCCGGGCGGCTGCATCGCCCAGGCCTGGAGCGTCGCCGCCGTTCTTCATCTTCATTCCCTCCTCCAGGCGGGGGAGACAGGGATGGAGGAGGACGGGAAGCCGGCGGCATGAGCGGCTTCCAGGCGGCTGACCCGCGCCGGGAATTCCGTTTACAACCCGGATTGACTGTGACAGAATTTCTCAACACGACAAAGCGGAGGGAAGGCCCTTGCGCGTTCTGATGTTCGGCTGGGAATTCTCGGCCCGGTCAAGCGGCGGCATCGGTCCGGCCTGCCGGGGAATCACGGACGCTCTTTCCGGGATGGGCCACGAGGTGATCCTCGTCTTTCCACGCAGTGACACGGCATCGGGCACAACCGGCGCCGGCAGCCGGGAGATGGAGGTGCGGCCCGTACCATCCCCCCTGACCCCTTACCAGACGCCGGCATCCTACCGGCCGCCGCCTCTTCGCGAAGAGGGAGCGGTCGATCCGGCTCCGGAGAGCAGCTACGGGCCGGATCTCCTCTCGGAGGTGATCCGCTACGGCGAAGAGGCGTCCTGGCTGGCCCGGGACCTCGTTTTTGACGTGATCCATGCCCACGACTGGATGACGGCCTTTGCCGCGGTCCGGGCCCGGGAGACCTCCGGCAGGCCCCTGGTCTTCCATTTCCACTCCCTGGAGTTCAACCGCCGGGGCGAGGACATCAACCGAAACATCTTTGAAATCGAACGATACGGGATGGAGCAGGCGGATCACGTCATCGCCGTAAGCGCCCTTCTGAAAAACATGATCGTGAGCCGCTACGGGATCCCGCCGGAGCGGGTCACCGTCGCGCACAACGCGGCCGACCCGTGCATGGAGGCGGGACCGCTGCCGGTTCGGGACCGGGACGGGAAAACCGTTCTATTCCTGGGAAGGATCACGTATCAGAAAGGCCCCCGGTTTTTTCTGGAGTCCGCCGGGCATGTCCTCCGGGAGATGCCGGAAGCGACCTTCATCATGGCCGGAGACGGGGACGGACTGGACGACGCGAAGCGGCACGCACGGGACCTCGGAATCGCCGACCGGGTCCGCTTCCCCGGATTTCTCGAGGGGCGTGAGGTTGAGAACGCCCTGGCCGCGTGCGATCTGTTCGTGCTGAGCAGCGTTTCCGAGCCCTTCGGAATCGCCCCGCTGGAAGCGGCCCGCCGGGGCATCCCGGTGATCGTATCCCGCCAGTCGGGGGTCGCGGAAGTGCTGAAATCGGCACGGCAGTTCGATTTCTGGGACACGGAGGGACTGGCCCGGAACATTCTCGACCTCCTGGCCGATCCGGCCGGGGCCGCGGACCTGGCGGAATCGGTCCGGACGGAGGCGGAGGCGGTCCGGTGGCAGGCCGCGGCGGAAATCATTGACGGCATCTACCGGCTCCTGCCCCCCGGGGGTTGAACGGGAAGCCGATCCAGCAAGCGCAGGGAGCACGATTCATGACGGAACACCGGAACACCTACCTGTTTGAGGTCAGCTGGGAGGTATGCAACAAGGTAGGCGGGATCCACACCGTCCTCACGAGCAAGATGCGGGAGGTCCTACGCACCTTCGGAGACCGCTGCATCCTGCTGGGTCCGGACCTCAAGAACTATGCCGAGTTCGAGGAAACGGACGAGGAATGCTGGAACCGGATCCGCGAAGCGACGGCCATCAAGGAACTCCCCTGCCGCTTCGGCCGGTGGCGGATTCCGGGACGTCCGAAAGTCATCCTCGTGGAGTTCCGCCACCGCTACGACAAGGACCAGCTTCTCTTCCGGATCTGGGAAAACTGGGGCGTCGATTCGATGACCGGCGGCTGGGACTACGTGGAGCCCGTCATGTTCAGCAGTGCCGCGGGAGAGGTCATCGAAACGGCATACAACGTCCTGGCCAGGCCCGCCGGCAACCCCGCGATCGCCCACTTTCACGAATGGATGTGCGGAGCGGGCCTTCTCTACCTGAAGCGGCGGATTCCCGAGATGGCCACCGTATTCACCACCCACGCCACCATCCTGGGCCGCACCCTCTCGGGCACCGGCATGGACCTGTACGGTTCGATGGAACACCTGTCTCCCCAGAGAGAGGCCGTGGTCCACAACATCAGCGCGAAATTTTCCATGGAGCAGGTGGCGGCCCGGGAGGCCGACTGCTTCACGACGGTCAGCGAGATCACCGCCCTGGAGGCCCGCAACATCCTCGGCCGGTCACCCGACGTGATCACCCCCAACGGGCTGGACATGGAAACCATCCCGGACCTGACGGAAGACCGGGAACCGTCGGAGACGTCGAGAAGGATCCTGCTGGAGGCGGCCTCCCGGTTCCTCCGCCGCGACCTCCCGCAAAGCTCGCGGATTTTCCTGACATCCGGCCGCTACGAGTTCCACAACAAGGGGATCGACGTGTTCCTCGGAGCCCTGGGCCGCCTCGAACGGGAACTCGAAGCGGAACAGTCGGCCGTGGCCTTCCTCTTCGTCATGGGCGGCCACATGGACCTGCTTCCCTCTCTCAAGGAGCACTATGCGCGGACCGATTCGGGTCCGCTTCCCATCGCCACGCACCGCCTTCACTACGGGGCCTCGGATCCTGTCATGGAGACCTGCAAGCGGCTGGGTCTCCGAAACATGCCCGAAAACCGGGTCAGCGTCATCTTCGTTCCGGCCCCGCTGGATGGGAAAGACGGTTTTCTCAACCTTCCCTACTATGAAGCCCTCCAGGGATGCGACATGGGCGTCTTCCCCTCCTATTATGAGCCATGGGGATACACCCCCCTGGAGTGCGCCGCCTTTGCCGTACCGACCGTCTCCACCGATCTGGCCGGGTTCGGGCAGTGGGTCCGGCAGATGAGCGGCGGTTATGACGGCGTGAGGATCCTGGACCGGCGCAACCAGGAACCGGCGACCGTGGAGGAGGAACTCAAGGAGATCCTCCGGGAAAGCTTTACCTGGACGGAGCCGGATTGGCTCCGGATGCGCAAGGGCGCACGCCTCCTGGCCCTGCATGCCGGCTGGCACGATTTTTACGGGGCCTACCTGGCGGCCTACGACCGGGCCCTGGGAACGGCCTTCGAGCGGTCCGCCAAGATGGCGGTGACCGAGGATGGCGAAAAGAAGCATGTCTTTGCGGGCACCGCCTCTACCCAGCCCCATTTCCGTACCTTCACCGCAGTGGCCCACCTTCCGGAAAAGATCGGCCGCCTGCGCGAGCTGGCATACAACCTCTGGTGGGTCTGGACTCCCCGGGCCCTGGACCTGTTCGCCACGCTGGACCCGAAGCTCTGGCTCGACATGGGAAACAATCCCGTGCGGATGCTCGAAACGGTGAGCTCCGAGCGGCTCTCCGAAGCGGCGGAAAACCCGAGCTACATGGCCCTGTACGGCCAGATCATGGGCCAGTTCGACGACTACATGGAGGAGAAGACCTCCGACAGCAACCCCTACGCCGCAAACGGCATCCGCTGGTCCAGCCCGGTGGCCTATTTCTCGACCGAGTATGGTCTCCACGAGTGCCTTCCCATCTATTCCGGCGGCCTGGGCACGCTCTCCGGGGACCATCTCAAGACCGCCAGCGACATGAACATCCCCCTCGTCGGGGTCGGGCTGCTTTACAAAAACGGCTACTTCCGGCAGCTCATCGACCGGAACGGCATCCAGGTCGCCGAGTATCCCGAGAACGACTTCTCCAGCCTGCCCGTGCAGATCGTCCGTGACGATCTGGGAGCGGATGTCCAGATCTCCCTGGAACTCCCCGGGCGCACCCTGTACGCGAACATCTGGGAAATCAAGGTGGGCCGGGTTTCGCTCTACCTCCTGGATACGGATGTTCCGAGGAACACGCTCCAGGACCGCTCCATTACGTCCCGTCTCTACGGGGCCGACCCGCGAGTGCGGATCGAGCAGGAGATCCTGCTGGGAGCGGGGGGAGTCCGCCTCCTGAAGAGGCTGGGCATCCGTCCCCGGGTCTATCACATCAACGAGGGGCACTCGGCATTCCTGATCTTCGAGCGGACCGCCGACCTGATGAGCGGGGAGGGGCTGTCCCTGGAGGAGGCGGCGGAGGTCGTCCACGGCAGCACGGTCTTCACCACACACACCCCCGTGGAGGCGGGAAACGAGCGCTTCTCGAAGGACCTGATCGAGTCGTACCTGGGAGGATACCTGAAGCGCTTCGGCCTCACCTGGGCCCGGTTCTGGGACCTGGGCCGGAAGGAGCGGGGCGACGACAAGCCGTTCTTCATGACCATCCTGGCCCTCAAGATGTCCCACCGGAGCAACGCCGTGAGCAACCTCCACGGGCAGGTGGCCCGGCACATGTGGCGGGACGTCTGGAAGGGGTTCGACGATTCGGACATTCCCATCGGACAGATCACCAACGGCGTCCATGTGATGTCCTATATCGCCCCCCGGATGAAGGAGTGCTTCGACACGTACCTCGGAATGGACTGGGAAAAGCACCTGACGGATCCGGAGCGCTGGCGGCGCATCCAGGACATCCCGGACATCCAGCTCTGGCGGATCCGCCACGAGATGAAACAGCGGCTGCTCGACTACCTCCGGGATTATACCGCCGCGACGGACACAAAGTTTCCCTCCTGGAAAAACTGGAGGGAGGACATGTTTTCCCGGCTGAATCCTTCGGCGCTCCTGATCGGATTCGCACGCCGCTTCGCGCCGTACAAGCGGGCGGACCTGCTCCTGTCGGACCTGGACCGGCTGGACCGCATCGTCAACCATCCGACCCGGCCGGTGCACATCCTCTTCGCCGGCAAGGCCCACCCCAACGACGACATGGGGAAGAACCTCGTGAAGCGCGTCATCGACGTCTGCCGGGACGTCCGGTTCCGGGGCCGCATCTTCTTCATCGAAGACTATTCCCTCGGCAGCGCACGGATGCTGGTCCAGGGAGTCGATCTCTGGCTCAACACACCCCGGCGCCCCTACGAGGCCAGCGGTACGAGCGGCATGAAGGTGGCAGCCAACGGCGTCCTGAACTTGAGCGTCTCCGACGGATGGTGGCCCGAGGGCTTCGACGGGACAAACGGCTGGACGATGGGCCCGCTGGTGCGGCAGCAGGTGGAAGAGCGGCCCAATGCCGACGAGGAGGACGGGCGGGATCTCTACGATCTCCTCGAGGAAACCGTGATCCCCACCTTCTATGACCGCGATCTTTCCGGGGTTCCGGAACGCTGGATGGCCGCGGTCAAACGCTCCATGCAGACCCTGGTTCCAAAATTCAACACCGAGCGGATGCTTTCCGAGTATTACAACCTGATGTACCGGCCTGCGGCGCAGCGGGATCAGGAGCTGACGTCGGAGGGGTTCGCCCTGGCCCGCACGATCGTCGACTGGAAGCGCAAGGTGCCCATGCGGTTCTCCTCCATGAAGCTCCAGGAAGTGTCCATCGGGGGCATCCACGGGGACACGATCGTGGTGGACCAGCCCCTGTCCGTCCAGGTCCGGATCGATCCGGGAAAGATGGCGCCCGAGGAGATTCTCGTGGAGATGGTCGTCGGCCTCCGGGACAGCCATGGCTTTACCGGCGCTCCTCAACGGGTTCCCCTGAAAGTCGCGGACGTGGAGAAAAACGGCATGCTGGTCTTTTCCGGCGAGTACACCGTTCGGGAAAACGGGATGTTCTCCTACGGGATCCGCGTACTGCCGTTCCATCCTCAGCTGGCAACACTCCAGGAGATGGGGCTGATCCTCTGGGGATAGAAGGGGAACGGCGCTCCGGCCGATGGGCAGAAAGGTCTTCCTGACGCAGGCGGGGGAAACGGTCTACGCAAAAACGGCCGCCATTTTCCGCATGGTTGATCTGCTGAAGGAGGTGGTGGACGATCTGCGCGGGCTCGGGCGCGGATCACTGACCGTCGGCAACAGCGTCACGACGGGGATTCACGTGCTTCCCGCCATGATCGGGCGTTTCCGGTCCCAGTTTCCCTTTGTCACCGTCAGCCTGGACATTGCCCTGAACCGTCAGATCGTGGAGAAATTGCTGGCCAATGCCGTCGACATCGGCTTTCTCGGCGCCTTCGCCGAAGACGAGCGCCTCACGACCATTCCCTTCCTGAAGAATGAGTTGTCCGTTGTGGTTCCGGCCGGTCACGAGTGGGCACTGCGGACTGAAATCGAACCCCGGGAACTCCTGAAACAGACATTCCTCGTATCGCGGGAAGGGTCGGGGACCAGGAAGGTCGTCGAGGAGCGGCTCGAAGCGGTCGGGATCCGCCTCCGGGACGTCGTGGAATTCGGAAACACGGAGGCGGTCAAGAAGGGCGTGGAGGCGGGGCTGGGGATCTCGATCCTGTCGAGATGGACGATGCTGCGGGAAGAGCGGCTGGGGCTGCTTGCGATTCCGAAACTGTCAGGCATCAATCTGGAGCGGTCGTTTCACTGCGCCTATCGCAGGGACAAGTACCTGCCTGCCTCGGCTGCGGCATTTCTTCTATACGCCACGTATCAGGAAGGCCTCGCCCTACGGCCTTGATGACGGCATCGGGAGACGGCAGCCGGGAGACGGCACCACGGAACAGACAGGACCGGAAACGGAAAGGGGGCGCCTGCTTGACAGTGCGCCCCCGTCCGTATATATGGTGCCGAAGCCGGGATTTGAACCCGGACAGGCGTACGCCCACTAGACCCTGAACCTAGCGCGTCTACCAAATTCCGCCACTTCGGCAAAAAGGCTGGTGCATCTCAAAAGAGCGTTTGTTTCTACACGAATCGCCAATCCCCTGTCAAGGAAAATGATCCGCCCGGGCCGCGCCAGTGGCGGATTCACGATGAATCGGACGGGGTCGGCCAGCGGAAAGGGAAAACATGGAGGTCATCCGCAGTCTGGAGGAAATCCCCGGAGATCTGAAGGGAGCGTTCGTCACCATCGGCAATTTTGACGGGGTGCACCGGGGCCACCAGTCCATATTCAACCGACTCATCGAGGAGGCACGCCCTGCCGGGGCGCCTGTCCTGGTCATCACCTTCGAACCGCATCCGAAAAGCGTCCTCCGGGCCGACCGCCGGCCCTTCTACCTGATCACGACCCCGGAGGAAAAGATCCGGGAGATTGCCGCCACCGGTGTCGACGCCCTCCTGATGATCCCCTTCGACCTGGACTTCGCAGCCCTGTCCGCCGAGTCATTTGTCCGGGACGTCCTCTGGAAGCGGCTCCGCATCCGGAAGATCCTGATCGGCCACGATTACCGCTTCGGCCGCGGCAAGGAGGGCAACGAGGCCTTCCTGGTCCGCTGGGGGAAGACCCTCGGCTTCGACGTGGAGGCCCTCGGGGCCGTCTCCGGGAGCGGAGACGTCATCAGCAGCACACGGATCCGCAACGCCATCTTCGACGGCGACGTCCGCACGGCCCGGCGTCTCCTCGGCCGGCCCTACAACGTGGCCGGCCGGGTTGTCCATGGCCACCGCCGCGGCACAGGGCTGGGTTTCCCGACAGCAAACGTCCGGCCCGAGAAGGATCTCCTGCCGGCCCGGGGCGTTTACGCCGCCGTCACGAAGATGGACGGCCGCTCCATGAAGTCCGTTCTCAACATCGGCTACAATCCGACGTTCGGAGACTCGGAGCTGTCGGTGGAGGTCTTCATCCTCGACTTCCGGGGCGACCTGTATGGGGAATCGCTGGAGATCCTCTTCATCGACCGCCTCCGGCCGGAGATGAAGTTCGACGGCCCCGAGGCGCTGGTGACGCAGATCCGCGCCGATGTGGCCAAAGCGGAGAGCATCCTGGCGGACTGGCTGGAAAATCCCGATGAGGGCCCGTAGCCTCCATCCCTGGGACCTGTCCTGCCGGGAGGCCATCGGCCTCCAGCAAAAGCTGCGGGAGCGGCTGATTTTAGACGACCGGTCCATCCCCCCCTCCCTGCAGACGATTGCCGGGGCCGACGTTTCCTACGCCCGGGGGAGCGACCGCTTCTTCGCGGCAGTTGTCGTTCTCGCCTACCCATCCCTGGAACTGCTGGAAGAGGCCTCCGCCGAGGACCGTTCCTCCTTCCCCTACGTTCCGGGTCTCCTCAGTTTCCGGGAAGGTCCCGTCGTCCTGAAGGCATTCAGGCGGCTTCGCCGCAATCCCGACGCGATTCTCTTCGACGGACAGGGAATCGCCCATCCGCGCGGATTCGGCCTCGCCTCCCACCTGGGTCTGTTTCTCGACCTGCCGGCGATCGGCTGCGCCAAGACCCGGCTCTGCGGAATACACGGTGAAGTGGGCATGGAGAAGGGAAACAGGGCGGATCTCCTGGCGGACGGCGCCCTTGTCGGCACCGTACTCAGGACGCGCGACCGGGTAAAGCCCGTGTACGTCTCCCAGGGGCACCGGATCGGCCTGGAGAGGGCCGTCGGGATCGTCCTTTCCTGCTGCCGGGGCTATCGCCTGCCGGAGCCGGTCCGCCAGGCCCACCGGGCGGTAAACCGGATCCGGGTGGCGGCGGGAGAGTGAGAAAACGAAAGGGACCGGCATACGGGAGTGGAAAGCCGGTCCGGTGTTCTTGCAGGTCAGGAAATGAAAAAAACGGGGGGTTGTCAGGACTTGCTGAAGAAGACTTCACCGATGTAGCCTTCCGCCTGGCTCTTGGTGTTCTGAGAGTTGATGTAGAAGCGCAACCCGTGCGTTGCCCCCCGGGGCTCCCCGCCGTCCACGTCCCGGAAGACCTTCCGGAAGTCCTCGTACACATTCCGCTTCTCCGTGTACCAGGTGCCGAGGCGGTCTGTCTTGTTGCGGACGACGACGTAGCGGATCTTTTTCATGAGGGGCTTGGGACTCTTGGTGATCAGCCCCTTCGGGGCCTCATTGTCCCAGACATACGTAAGGATCGGGTAGTTCAGCTGCTCCGGGAATCCCGTTGTTGGCAGGACAACATAGATCTGGAGCGCCTGGTCGTCGGTGGAGGATTTCCGGACGTCGCCACCCCGGGGCAGCTTCGTCGCCGTCCAGGTCCAGTTCAGGTAGGGGTATTCCCTGAGGTCGACACTGACTTCCTTTTCAATGCCGAAACCCGACCGGGAATCGCTGATCATTCGCACATAGTAGGCATCGCCGAATTTCTCCAGCCGGATGACCGGCGTGCCGGAATGGCGCATGATCTTCCAGCCCGCCGGAACGCCGTTGACCATTCTCGCATTCCGGTAGAGGGCCACCTCCACGATCTCTCCCCGCAGGGCATACGCCGCGGCGGCGGACACCAGAACCAGCATTGCCGCCAGGACAACGATCCTCTTTTTTCTGCTCATGGAACAACCTGCTCCGATTCCCGGGCTCCGGCATTTCCCCGGTGCTTGTTGCGGAATGCCTGGGAAAACGAACCCTTCATCGCCCCCGTACACCTTCTAAGCCGAACGACGGTGGCATGGCCAGGGAACCGCCGGACCGGCCCGAAATGGGAATATCCCAAGAATCTTAAATACTTATATTTTACAGCCCGCGATCATAGTGCAAAGGGGAAGTGCTTGCAAGTCCTTTCTGCACCGGATCGGCTGTTGCTTCGGGCATAAACAGGCATCTTCCCGAATCATTGTGGAAGGATCCCACGACAATGCATCGGTGATCCTTCTCAACTCCAGGCAGACGACAAGGTGGAAATGCTTTGCCCCCCCATCGACGTCCGCATCGCTTCGAACCCTGGCAGGGAGAACCGGAAGGGTTTTACCGGCGCAGCGGCGACGGGTACCATCCGCTGCCCCAAAGAAGAAAGGCAGGGCTCTGTGCCCTGCCTTTCCGTTCCGGCCCATGCGGGATCAGTCCTTCATCCCCATAATCTTCTTGGCCATCTTCTTCTTCGCGTCGAAATCCGTGAGCACCGTGAACATGAACCGCTGGGTCTGAGGGGCGCCGGCACCGTGCCAGGTCCCGGGCCCGTGAAGTCCCGCCGACCAGTGCTGCAGGAATTTGGCGACTTTCATCCGCTTCTCCGCAGGAGCCGCGGCCCCGAAGGCTTTCTTCAGCATGGGGCCGACTTCCGGGTCCTCCAGATCCTTCAGCCTCGGCATGGTCACCACCAGGCCGCCGCCGATGTCCCCGGCGTTCTTGATGATCTCCCAGAATCCGTGGGCGATGTTCAGCTTGGCGGCATTGCCGAACAGGTCGTCCGGCAGGTAGACACCGGAGCCCTTCGGCTCCTCCCGGCCCCTCATAGCGGCCGCGATGGCACAGGCGTGGGAGGTTTCGCTGAAGCGGACCATATCGATGATCTTCTCCTGGATGTGGGGGACCTTTTCCACACCGATGTACTCGGCGGCCAGCATGGTGCCGCCGATGATCAGGTCGGCGAACCCCACCTTGCAGGCCCCGCCGCAGTTCATGCGGTGGGCCTTGGCGAACCGGGTGACCATCCGTCCGCAATACTTGGTCTCGCCGCAGAGGAAGACCCGCTCCCAGGGGATGAAGACGTTGTCGAACACCATCGTCGAAGTCTCCCGCTGGCCGTATATCGGGTTCCCCAGTTCGCCTTCCTCGTCGCCGAACATCTCCCGCTCCGCCGAGTAGGCGTTGTACTGGCAGATGTAGGACAGCCCCGGGACGCTGTTCTGGACGGCAAAGGCCAGGGCGAATTTCTCTTCCCCCTCCTTGAGGGCACCGCCCGGAAGCACCAGGGTTTCATGGGAGCCGATCGCCCCGCTCTGGCTCACCTTGATCCCCCTGACGACGATGCCGTCGTCGCGCTTCTCCACCAGGTGGACAAAGGTGTCGATCTCGTCCTGCTGGGAGGGCCTCTTCTTCCGGTCGCCCTTGGCGTCGGTGATGGCTCCGGACACGGCCAGGTCGTTGGCCTGGGCAAAGGCAAGCCACTTGTTGAACCGCTCCTCGTACTTCGTCCCCAGGTCCCGGTCCATCTCCCACGTCGTGGCGGCCACGCTGTTGAGGGCGTCGCAGCCGACGCAGCGGTAATTGCAGGTGCCCACCGTCTGGCTGGTGAGGAGCGCCATTTCCTGCCGCATGTCCAGGTCATGGATGTTCCGGGCGACGTTCAGGTTGCGGTTGATCGGATCACCTGTCAGGTGGGACGTCGCCACCATCACTTCCTTGTTGGCCGGATCCTCGGCCAGACCATACATCGCCGCGTTGGCCATGACCATGGACCGCGTGACCGGGTTGTCAAGCAGGCCGGTTACCCATTTCCCGCCGATGTACACGCGGGGCTTCATTTTCCGGATGGTGTCCAAAAACTCGTTCGCCGTCTTCAGAGCCATGATTTCCTCCTTTTCACGTCCTATTTCTTTGATGTGACGTTAATGGAAAATCCAGCCTCCCCCCCCCCCCCCCCCCCCCCCCCCACCCCCCGCCCCGCCCCCATCGACCACCCCGTCCTCCCCCGCCCCTTTTCCCCTTCCGCCGCTCCGCCTCCCCCCCGCGCGCGCGACGGCCGCCGACCGCCCCGCACCTCGCCCTCCGCTCCCCGTGCCCTTCGCTCGGCCCCACCCGCGCGCGGCTCCCGGCCGCGGGAGCTGTGACATGAACCGCTCCACGCCGCCCC
>CAZODI010000019.1:34568-57889 GCA_964578535.1 uncultured Syntrophaceae bacterium | reverse complement strand
GGTCGGTTGGGGAGGGGGGCTTCCCGGAGCGCGAATAGCGGCTTTTTCGGGGCACTCTGCCGTCGCAGCGGAGCGAGACGCTGCAGGGTCGAAAAAACGCTTCTGAGCGCGAGGGAAGCCCTGCTCCCAGCCCCCGATCGGCGGCCGGTTCTTGTTAATAAAAAAGGGGATAAAGGAAGGTGGGGCGGATTGAAAATCCGCCCCGTCCATCCTTATTCGTAGATCTTCTCGTCCTCGGCGAAGGCCTCCTCGGCGTCCTCCTCGATGTCGCGGGTCAGCTTCGCCATGCGGGCCTTGAAGTACTCCCGGTACCACTCGTGCGCCACGATCATGGACATGACCTCGCTGGTCCCCGTCCAGATGGAGGCGAGGCGGATATCGCGGTAGATCCGCTCCAGGGGATAGACGTTGGTGTACCCGATCCCGCCCACAACCTGCATGCAATTGTGGACCACCTTCTGGCAGTTCTCGGTGATGAACTTTTTCGTCTCCGAGATCATCCGGCGGACTCGGGCACGCTCCACCTTATTGTCCACGGCGAGGCAGGTCGCGTATCCCAGGCTCCGGGAGGCGTCCAGCAGCATCGCCGCCTCGGCCACCTGGAAGCTGACGCCTTCGAACGTGGCGATGATCTGTCCGAAGGCCTTGCGCCGGGCCGTGTAGTGGGTAGCCACCTCCAGCGCCGCCCGGGCGGGGCCGATGGTCATGAGAGCCGTTCCCAGCCGCTCGGGGATCATCATCGTGTTGAAGACATCATAGGCGCCGTTTACCCGGCCGACGACGTTCTCCTTCGGGACCTTCACGTCCTTGAAAACGAGCCGCGCCGTGCCGCCGCCGCGGCAGCCCAGGAGGTTGTAAAGGTACTTCGTCTCCACGCCGGGGCCCCGGTCGACGAGGAAGGCCGTGAGGCAGTCCTGGGGCTTCGCCTTGGGATCGAAGTTCGTCCGGGCGTAGACGAAGAAGAAGTCCGCACCCTCGCCGCCGACGATGAAGCGCTTCTGGCCGTTGAGGAGGAAGTGGTCCCCCTTGTCCTCCGCCTTCGACGTGGCGCCGAAGAAGTCCGATCCACCCCGGGGCTCCGTGAGGCACTCGGCGGCGAAGAGGTCGCCCGCCAGGAGGGGCTTCACGTATTTCTCCTTCTGCTCGTCGGTGCCGTGCTGGATGATAGCATCGCAGACCAGCTCCGCCCCGACGCCGAAGACACAGGCGAACTCGTAGCCCAGTGTGCCGATCTCCTCCATGACCGTGCCGGTGGTGACCCAGTCCAGGTCCCGGCCGCCCCATTTCTTCGGGTAGCGGCAGCCCATCAGGTTCCGCCGGCCCGCCTCCCGGAGGAACTCCTTCGGGAACTTGATCTTGTCCTGGTCCATGTCGAGGACCATCTGGCGGGGAATGGACTTGACGAAGTCCCGCGCTTCGTCGCGGATTTTGATCTGTTCCGGCGTCAATACGTAATCGAACATGGCAACCTCCCCTTCAGGATTCTTTTCTTCTCCCGCAGCCGCGCGTTGCAGCGCCGGGAGCATTTTTCATTTCGACCGGACGCCCCTTCCCGGGCGCTACCGGCTTTCCTCCACTTCCTTCATCGCCAGGTCCTGGTAGGCGTGGGTCAGGTCGGCGCAGAAGGCGTCCCAGCGCCGGCAGACATCGAGGGTCTTTTCGTCGGGAGCAAACAGGTGCGGATGGGCCAGGAGCTCCGTGATCTCGGCGGACATCTTGTCGATGAAGGACGGATCGGCGCCCTTGAGGACGCTGCCGACGAACTCCGCCGGGGGATACCACTTCGCCGCCCGCTGGAAATCGCGGTGCATCTGGGTGAGCAGCACGTTCCGCGGCCCCTCCCAGAGCTCATTCACGGCAGCGTCGCGATACAGCCGCGGGAGCGACGAGAAGTCCTCCATGATCCCGTGGCCGCCGAAGATGGACATGGCCATGCGGATCACATCCATGCAGTCCCAGGACGCGGTGATCTTCTGGAGCATGATGAGTTCCCGGATGTCGAAGCGCTTCTTCTTCATGGCCTCCGACTCGCCCGTCTCCAGGCCTCCCTTCAAGCCTCCCTCGAGGGTCAGGAAATCCCGGTACAGCTTGAAGGCACCGGCGGTGGTCCGCTTCGAAGACTGCTCCATCCAGCCGATCTGGCCGGCCACCATGGGGAACTGACCGATAACGATGCCGAAGGCGCTGCGGAACTCGCTGTACCGCTTTGCTTCCCGGACGGCCCGGGTCATGAAGGCGGCGCAGGAGAGGCCGACGGTGAGGCGCGAGTAGGTCAGGACGATCCCCACCACGTTGGCCAGCCCCCTGTCCAGGGGTCCCGCCGGGTAGGCCACGGCGCCGTTGAAGGTGATCTCCGCCGTGGGCAGCTCGCTCGTTCCCGTCTTCCACTTGATCCGGTCGATGGTGAAGCCGTTGCGGATCTCCTTCTCCTTGTTTCCGGGCAGCCACGAGGGAATAACGAAGAGGGCCACGTCCTCCGAGCCTGCGGGCTTTGCCGTGACGACGGCGTAGTCGGCGTGGGCGGCGGAGCAGAAGAACTTCGTTCCGTAGAGACGCCAGCCCCCGTCCTCCCGGACCGCCTCCAGGAGATTGGCCGGGACGTCGGAGCCGCCCTGGATCTCTGAGAGGTACTGCGCGCCGATGGCGAACTCACCGTCGATGCCCTCCTTGGTATGGCGCAGAATCTCCTTCGTCTCCGGCGTGTCGGCGAATCGGTCGAGCAGGGCCACCAATCCTTCCGTGCAGGTGACGGGGCAGGCGACGCAGGCCTCGCCGTTCTGGTAGATCAGATACATCTTGACGAGCCGCACCCACAGCGGCGTGTTCTCGGAATACAGGGCCTCAGCGAAAATCTCCCGCTCCAGGGTCTCCGTCTCCGCCGGGCGGACGATCCGGTCGATGCGTCGGTTGTGGCCGTCGTAGTGCATCATGAAGGGCCGCCGCTCGGGCCAGGAGATTCGCTCCGTCAGGTCCCGCCATCGAAAGGAGACCTTTTTCGAGATCTCCCGGGCCGCCCGGTCCACCGCCTCCGCCTCGGCGCCGGTAAAGCAGCGGACGACCTTCTGGATGAAGGGGTCGTCGGCATAGTAGTCAACGGACTTTCTCCAGTCTAAGAACGCATCGAATTTGTAGGGATTGTTTCGGTTCGGCAGGGTCATGGCAACCTCCTTTGGGGTACGTTTCCGGCGGTTTGTTCCTGGATGTAAACAGTGTTCACTGTTAACCGGGACCGCTGCCGAAAGTCAACTGGTTTGTGGATAGGTGGAATGGAAGAGGGGGAACAGGCCTGATTCCGTACCCCTGTCACGCCCGGACGCCCAGCCCGCGGTCCCAGCCGTTCGATGTGATGCTCAGCGTAAAGAGCCTAGCAATCACCCGGCCGACCAGCTTCATGTGCTCTATCACCTCTTCCCTCGAGCGGCCGGGATAGTCCCGGAAGGTGATGAGGATGCCGTTCATGGCCGAGAAAAAGGCATGGGCCAGGAGGCGGCGGTCGCCCGTGGCGTGCATCGTTTCGAAGAGGAAGTCGAACTGGTCGATGAGGAGGCGGGACTCCTCGTTGAGGCGCTCCACCAGGGTCGGGCTCAGGGAGCCGTCCAGCATGAAGTGGGTCATCATGCGGAAATAGGGATCGTTTTCGATCAGGAAGTCCAAAAACTCTCCGGCAATGCGCTCCAGGGACACGCCGCTGTTCTCCTCAACGGCCACCCGGAAGGACTCGATGACGCGGCGGGAGCCCCTGAGAAAGGCCTCCACAAAGAGGGTCTGCTGGTCCGGGAAATAGCGATAGATGGACGCGGGCGAGATGCCGGCCTCCCGGGCGATGTCCCGCATGCTCACCTTGTTGAAGGGCTTGCCGGCAAAGGACCGCTCGGCGGCGTTGACGATCAGGTTCTTCCTGGCTTCCCGTTCCCGGACCTTCAGTTTGGAAAACGTATCCCCTTCCGTCGCCATGCGTCTCGTCCTTTCGAGTCCTGGGTCGCTCTATACAGGCATCGGGCGCCGAAAGGCAAGGAAATTGAATGCTTCTCCTTGACGGACCCGGCCGTGCGGCCTATACTCCGCTCCACTTTGAGTCCGGGGGATAGTGATGGATCCTTCCAGATTGCCCGGTCGTCGCCGGCACGCAGAGCGGTGTTCCTGTTTCCGCAGCGGGCCGTTCCCGCTCGGTCTCCTGATCCTTGGAATCCTTTCGGTCCTGGCCGGCTGCACGGCCCAGTACCCGCTCAATCCCGTGCTGGGACCGCGGCAGACCGTTGCTCCCCAGGCCCGCGTCGTCATCGAGAAGGACGATCCCCTGTTCCTCATCCTGGCCTTCTCCGGCGGGGGAACCCGGGCGGCGGCGCTGTCCTACGGCGTGCTGGAGGCCCTCGACCGCGTCGAGATCGGGACGAAAGAGGGCTCGGGCCGCCGCACCCTCCTGGATGAAGTGAACCTGATCACCTCCGTCTCCGGAGGAAGCTTCACGGCGGCCACCTACGGACTCCGCGGCCGGGACATGTTCCTCGACTACCGCGAGCGCTTTCTCCTCCGGGACCACCAGTCCCACCTGATCGCCGGATTTCTCAGCCCCTTCAACTGGGCCCGTCTCTGGTCGCCCCGCTTCGGAAGGAGCGACATGGCCCAGGAATACTACGACCAGATCCTCTTCGACGGCGCGACGCTGGGAGACATCCCCAAGCGGGACCGGCCCGCCGTCATGATCCTCGCGACGGATATCCTCAACGGCCAGGTCTTTCCCTTCACGACCCTCCAGTTTTCCCTGATCTGCTCCGACTGGAAGCGCTTCCCCGTGGCGCGCGCCGTCGCGGCTTCGGCGGCCTTCCCGGGCGCCTTCACCCCGGTGATCCTGAAGAATTACGCCGGGGACTGCGGCTGGAACCCCCCCGACTGGATGAACAAGGCCCTGGAGAGGCCCGATCCGGCCAGCCGCGGCTACCACATGGCCAGGAGCATGGCATCCTATCTCGACCGGAGCAGCAAGCCCTACATTCATCTCCTGGACGGAGGCGTCTCGGACAACCTGGGGCTCCGGAGCATCCTGGAGTACCTGGCGGTGAGGGGCGGAATCCGGGAATCCCTGCGGGAGCAGGGCTATACCAGAGTCCGGCGGATGGCCTTTATCATCGTCAACGCCGAGACCCGGGAAAAGCCGCGGTGGCGCCTCCTGGACGAGGTCCCGGGCCTGGCGGCGATCGTGGGGGCGTCTTCCACCGTCATGATCAACCGCTACAACTTCGAGACCGTCGATCTCCTGAGGCGGTACGTGCGGGACTGGTCCGAAGAGCTGCGAGTCGCCGGCATGCCGCCCATCGAGTTCTACGTCGTCGAGCTGAGTTTTGATTACCTGCCGGACCAGGCGGAACGGGAATATTTCCAGTCCATCCCCACATCCCTCTACCTGCCGGCGGGCGAGGTGGACCGCCTCCGCGGCGTCGCGGAGAGACTGCTTCTCTCGTCGGAGCCCTTCCGGAACATGGTGCTGGATATGGGAGGGCGGCTGCCGGGCGAGCCTCCGGCGGCAATGACGGTTGCTTCCCCCCTCCCGCAGGCGGCACCGCCAGCGACACCCGGGGGGAGCATCGAACCGGCAAAATGACCGACCCCCAGGCCCCGCCGCTCAGGCGTGCTCCCCGGCCTTTCGGAGAAGGAGCTGCCAGTCCTCGTTGACCATCTCCTGGATCGCGTCCAGATCCTGGTCCGTCAGGTGCCGGAACCGCCCCTGGAGCTTGAAGTATTCCCGGACCAGGTACTCCCTGGGCTTGTAGTTGATGGTGTACCGGACGCCGTCCTCCACCTCGTAGAGAGGGAAGATATTCGTCTGGACGGCCATGCGGGCGATCTTGATGGACATCTCGGAGGGAATCCGCCAGCCCGTGGGACAGCTCGCATAGATGTGGAGGAACCGGGAGCCCTTGATGGACTTGGCCTTTCGGGCCTTCCGGACAAGGTCCTCCGGGAAGGCGATGTTCGCCGTCGCCGCATAGGGAATCCGGTGCGCCACCAGGGCTTCCACGATGTTCTTCTTCCGTAGATGCTTCCAGTGCGTGCCCGGCGTCGTCGTCGTCCACGCCCCGTAAGGCGTCGAGGAACTGCGCTGGATCCCCGTGTTCATGTAGGCTTCGTTGTCGTAGCAGACGTAGATGAAGTCCTCGTTCCGCTCCACGGCGCCGCTCAGGGCCTGGAACCCGATGTCGAAGGTCCCCCCGTCGCCGGCCCAGGTGACGACGGTGGTCTCGGTGTCCCCCAGCATGTCCAGGGCCGCCCGGACGCCGGTGGCGGTGGCTCCCCCCGTCTCGAAGGCCGAGTGGATGACCGGGATTTTCAGGGTGGACTGGGGATAGGGTCCCGCGATGACGGACCAGCAGCAGGCCGGCAGGACCATGACGGTTTTTTCCCCGAGGGTCTTCAGGAAAAAGCGCATGGCGATGGTGGCCCCGCATCCCGGGCAGCCCACGTGGCCCGAGCACATCAGTTCCTGATCAAGAACGTCCAGTTGCATAGGCCGCCTCCGTAAGCCCGATCCAGATGCTCTCCGCCGGCGGAACCCCGGCGGTCTTTGTCTGTTCGATCATCGACGCCAGCACCGCCGTCGTGACATCCCGGCCTCCCAGGCCGGCAATGAACCCGAAGACAGGCGGATGGTCCGGCACATTGCACACGGCGGCCCGCACCTCCTGGGCGAAGATGCCCGTCGCCCCGAAAGAGAAGTTGCGGTCCACCACGGCGACCTTCTTCGCCCCCGCCAGGGCCCGGCGGATGGCTTCCACCGGGAACGGCCGGAAAAGCTTGATCTTCAGAATGCCCACCTTTTCCCCCTTCGCCCGCAGCTCTTCCAGGAGAATCCGCGCGGTGCTCGTGACCGTTCCGCTGGTCACCAGCACGATCTCCGCGTCCTCGCAGCGGACGGCCTCCACGGCACCGTAGCGGCGGCCGAAGATCCCGGCGAACTCTTCTTCCACGGCATCGAGCTTCACCAGGACGTCCTCCATGGCAGCGGCGATCTCCCGGCGCATCTCCATGTAGGCGTTCGGCGCCACCAGGGGGCTCAGGGCGAAGGGATGGGCCGTGTCCAGGCGAAAGCCCGGCGCGTAGGCCGGCAGGAAGCGGTCCACCTCCTCCTGCTCCGGAATGTCAACCGGCTCGTACGTGTGAGAGAGAAAAAAGGCGTCCAGGACCACCATGGCCGGAAGATTCACCGTCTCCGCCAGGCGGTAGGCCATCAGCATCGTATCGAGGACCTCCTGGGCGTCCTCGCAGTAGAACTGCATCCAGCCGGTGTCCCGCTGGGCCAGGCTGTCGCTCTGGTCCGTCCAGATGTTCCACCCCGGCGCCAGGGCGCGGTTCACCTCCGCCATGACGATGGGCAGGCGCGCCCCGGAGGCCCAGTGCAGGAGTTCGTGCATCAGCGCCAGCCCCTGGGAGGAGGTGGCGGTGAAGGTCCGGACGCCGGTGCTCTGGGCGCCGATCAGGGCCGCCAGGCAGGAGTGTTCGCTCTCGACCCGGAGAAAGCGGGAGTTCATCTTTCCCGAGGCACAGTAGTCCGAGAGGATCTCCACGATGTGCGTCTGCGGCGTGATGGGGTACGCCGAGATGACCTGGACCTTGGCCAGCCGGACGGCCTCGGCCACGGCATGGCTTCCCTCGAGGACCCGTTTCATGATTCCCCCTCCAGGGTCATGGCGTTGCGGGGGCACTCCACCACGCAGAGCCCGCACCCCTTGCAGTAGTCGTAGTTGATCCGGCGGTTCTCCCCTTCCCGGCCGCGGGCGATGGAGACGTCGGGGCAGAAGAGGTAGCAGTTGTCGCAGCCGTTGCAGATGCCGCAGTTGAAGCACCGGCCCGCTTCCCGCATGGCCAGCCCGGCGGAGATCTTCAGGTCGATCTCGGAGAAGGAGCGGGACCGCTCGTCCACCAGGAGGCGCGGCTGGGTGATCCGGGGCTCGAAGGCGAAGTAGTCCGTGTTGATCTCCTCCGGCAGGACGACATGGCGGGTCCGGAGACAACGGGGGCCGCCGGTGTAGATCTCCATGGAAAGCGATGGCCCCGGCCCGACGGCGCAGGCGGAGAGCTTCTCCGCGACGGCCGCCGGCCCCTCCCGGAACAGGACGTCCAGGGCCATTGCGGCCTGCTTGCCCGAGGCCACGGCGGTGACGACCATCTGGACGTCGTTCGTCGTGTCCCCACCGTACACCCGGACCGGTCGGCCTTCCGCCACTTCGAGAACGGCGTGGCTGAGCCGGACGAGGCCCGTCCCCTCCCGGGGCGGCCGGTGCCAGTCCTCGGCGGCACCGGCGCCGGCGGCCGTGAACAGGCGGTCGGCCTCCACCTCCAGCGTCGCTTCGCCGTCCGGGACGATGCGCCCCCGACCGTCGGCGTCCTCGCCCTCGATTTTCATCCGGCGGAACGTGATCGCCAGCTTCCCGTTCCGGCGAGCAACGCCCGCGGGCGCCAGGAGTTCCTGCAGTTCGACCCCCTCCTCCAGGGCCATCTGCAGCTCTTCGTCGAAGGCCGGCATGTCCCGGCGGCGGCGCCGGTAGGCGATGACCGCCCGTCCGCCCAGGCGGACGACGGTCCGGGCAACGTCGACGGCGGTGTTTCCCCCGCCCACGACAATCGACACGCCATCCAGGCGCGGCTCCTCGCCGCCGCGAACCCGGGCAAGGAAGGCGAGTCCGTCTTCCACTCCCCGTTCTCCCTCCCCGGGAATCCCCAGCGGCCGGTCCTTTCCGAATCCGCAGCCGAGAAAGACGGCGTCGTGATCCCGCTCCAGGGACTCCAGGCCCGCCCGGTCGATCCGGCAGCCCGTCCTGATTTCGATGCCCAGGGCTTCCAGGCGGGCGATCTCCGGCCGGAGGGCCGAGGGCGGCAGGCGGTAGGCAGGGATGCCCCAGCGCAGGATGCCCCCCGGCTCCGGAAGGGCCTCCAGGACACGAACACTGTATCCCAGGCGGGCCAGGAACCACGCCGCCGACAGGCCGGCGGGGCCGGATCCGACAATGGCGATCCGCTCCTTCCGGGCCGGAAGCCGTCCCAGGTCGGACCGGAATTCGTTGCGGACGGCCGAGTCGGCCAGGAAGCGCTCCACCGTGTGGACCGCCACCGCCGAATCGAATCCGCCGCGGTTGCAGACCCCTTCACAGGGATGGAAACAGACCCGCCCGCAGACTCCCGGAAAGGGATTCTCCATCAGGATCGTCTCCCAGGCCTCCCGGAAGGCGCCCTGAGTGGTCAGCATTTCGATGCGGGGGATGTCTTCTCCGGCGGGACAGGCGGCGCTGCAGGGGGCCGTCTTCTCCTCGAAGCGGGGTCGGAGGTAGCGCCACGATCCCGTCAGGTTACCTTCCGTGGTGGTGAAGGACCGGGGCAGAAACAGCGCCTCGGCCCTGCTCTGGTCTCGGTTCATGCGTTCCCCTCCCGGTGGGTCAGGACACGGGGATCCGGCCGAGGATCCGGACTTCCCGGAAGGCCTCCTCGGCCGCTGCGATGTTGCGGTCCGGCTCCGACGGAACCTCTTCGCGGATGGCGGCGACGATGGCTTCCATGGGTGGTTCGCCGAACATGCGGGCGAAGGCCCCCATCATGGCCGTGTTGACGATGGGTGCGGTCCGGCTTCCGAGCCGGTGACCGAGGGCGATCCGTCCCGCGTCCACACAGGCGAGCTGCTGGCCGGCGTAGATCCCCGGGGTTTCCGGATCGGTTGCGCTGTTGAGAAGAACCCATCCCCCCGGCTTGAGCCCCCGGGTCACGTCGATGCTCGCCAGGAGCGTCCGGTCCTGGACAACCACGTGGTCCGGCGTGGTGACGTTCGTCCGGGCCAGGATCTTTGTCCGGTCCAGCCGGAGATACGCCTCCACCGGCGCCCCCCGCCGCTCGACCCCGAAGAAGGGAAAGCTCTGGACCTGCCAGCCCGCCTGGAAGAAGGCCTTTGCCAGGAGGATCGTCAGCACGACCGTCCCCTGGCCGCCGCGGCCGTGGAACCGGATCTCCACCATGTCCCGTCTCCCGTGTTCAGGGGCTCCAGACGACGACGACGGCCCGCGCGGGCTGTCCGTCGAGACCCCGGAAACTGTGGTTCTGGTTGGAATCGAAGTAGAGGGATTCCCCGGGGGTCAGCGTCTCCACCCGGTCGTCGGTGCGGAACTCGAGCCGCCCCTCCAGGACATAGACGAATTCCTCGCCGTCGTGGCACGCGAAGACCATGCCCCCCGTCTCCAGTGGCTGAAACTCGACGAAGAGCGGCTCCATGTGCTTTTCGGGCTTGCGGGTCTCCAGCGACTCGTAGGCGTAATCCACCTCCCCCTCGCCGTGGTGAGGCCGGCGGGCGATCCGTCGGCGGTCGGCGAGCCGGGTGATGGACACCCTGACGGCGGGCTGGTCGTCCTCGAAAAAGCGGGCCATCCCCACGCCAAGCGACCGGGCGAGCTTCAGGAGGGTCGCCACGGGCGGGACGAGCTCGCCGGCCTCGATCTTCTCCAGGCTCTCCCGGGTGATGCCCGATCGGGCCGCCAGATCCTGCAGGGTCAGGGATTTCTTTTCCCTCGCTTCCCGGATCTTGGCACCGATCTTGAGCCCTTCAAACGACTCCATTGCCTGTTCCTGATTCATGGTGCACCTCGATGGCGATGCCGGGCGGATGAAAGGATGGACGCAGCGTGCGTCCCTGCCGATCAGAGTACTCCGGACACATTTGATGTCAACTTTTTTTCCAAACATTTTTTCCAAATCTTTTTCCAGAAATCGAATCCGATCATGCGGATCGGAAAAGCGGCGGCACACAGAACGATGAAAGTATGTATTGATTGCCTGTGGAATACTCTGAAAATGGTTCAAGGAGAAAAAATCATTTGACTGCGAAGTGCCGGGAGAGTAGTTTTTCTCCGCAATTCATTATTCTTCGGGCCGCCGGTCCCCGGCATTCCTGCTCGAAGGTGGAGCACGGCCGGGAATCCTGCGGCGGAACAAGTCTTCCGGGCATAGCCCGTTGTTCTGGAAAGGAGGTCGCGCATGACCACCACAGTGATCATCATCATCGGTTTTCTCATTTACGTCGGTCTTTACTTCACCTACGGGAAAAAGATCGAACGGGACGTCGTCCGGGCGTCGGACGAGAACAAGACGCCGTCGGAGCGTCTCTATGACGGCGTGGACTACATCCCCGCGCACAAGGCGGTCCTCTTCGGGCACCACTTCTCCTCGATCGCCGGAGCGGGACCGCTCGTCGGACCCGCCATGGCCCTCTGCTGGGGCTGGCTGCCGGGCCTCCTGTGGGTCTGGATCGGCAACGTTCTCATCGGGTCGGTCCACGACTACCTGGCCCTGATGGCCTCGGTGCGTTACGACGGCAAGTCCGTCCAGTTCGTAGCCACCGACCTGATCTCCAAGCGGACGGGGACGGCCTTCTACTGGATCGTCTTCTTCCTGCTGATCCTGGTCGTGGCGGCCTTCGCCAATATCATCGGCCTGATGTTCGCGAAAACCCCTGAGATCTCCGGAGCTTCCATCTACATGACCATCGCCGCCCTCATCCTGGGGGCCCTGATCTACCGGGTGAAGATGAACCTGCCCGGGGCAACGGTCATCGGCATCGTCCTGATGGCCCTGGCCATCTGGCTGGGATCGGAGATCCCGATCCCGGGCAGCTACGAGGTCTGGATGGTGGTCCTCTTCGTCTACATCATCATCGCTGCGTCGATCCCGGTGAACATCCTCCTCCAGCCCCGCGACTACATGAACTCCTTCCTCCTCTATTTCGGCATCGCCATCGGGTTCATCGCCGCCGTCGTGAGTTTCCGGGGCTTCGAGTACCCGATGGTCACCACGTTCTCCCCGATCCTCCTGGGCGGAAAGCCGACGCCCTTCTGGCCCGCCATCCCGCTGGTCATCGCCTGCGGCTCCCTCTCGGGCTTCCACTCCCTGGTCGCATCGGGAACGTCATCCAAGCAGTTGTCCAAGGAAAGTGACGGTCTTTTCGTCGGGTATGGAGCCATGTTCACGGAAGGGTTTCTCTCGACCGTGATCATCTGCGCCATCGGCGGGTTCGGTTACACGGCCATCCAGAACGCCCACGCCGCACAGGTCGCCGCGGACGCCGCCAAGGCCGCCGCCGCGGGTGCCGCCTTCACGGCCCCAACCCTGGCCCTGACCCTGGACAACTGGGGAGACCTCTACACGAAGACGACCGGCGCGCTGAAACTTTCGCCGCCGAACATGATCGTCCAGTGCTTCTCCGACATGGTGGCGGCCACCTTCCTGGCCTTCATCCCCGTGAAGATCGTCAAGATCATCGCGGGGCTGTGGATCTCCGCCTTCGCGCTGACGACCCTCGACACGACGAACCGGCTCGCCCGGTACTGCCTCGTCGAGATGCTGCAGCCCCTGAAGGACAAGGCGGAGGGCCTCTACAACGCCCTCACCTTCCGCTGGACCGCCTCGCTGATCCCGGCGGCCATCGGCATCTACCTGGCCTGGAGCAATCAGTTCACCATCCTCTGGCCGTCCTTCAGCGCCGCCAACCAGCTCATCGCCTCCATCGCCCTGATGACCGGAGCGGCCTACGCGTCCAAGAAACTGAAGTCCAAGTTTGCCATCATGGCCACAGTGCCTGCGTGGATCCTCTGGATCACCGTCACGGCGGCCATCATCTGGTTCATGTACGTCGTCATGCCAGGGGCCATCGCGAAGCAACCCGGCCCGGGCTGGACGGTCCAGATCATCATGGGGATCATGCTGCTCTTGAACATCCTCTTCATCGTCGACTTCGCAAAGTCGGGGAAGAAGTAGGACGGCATCGACAACCGCCTTTTGAACGACGAACCGGCGCGGGGCGAACTCCGCGCCGGTTCCCTTTCCCGGCCCGGTGTTCATGCGCTCTTCCTTTCTTCGCTACTGCCGCGACATCGCCTCCGGCCTGGGGGCATCCCAGCGGGAGCGCCTGGCGGCGCTGACCTGCATCGAGGAGCGGGAGCTGGAAAACATCTTCGCCCTTCTCCTCCTGGGGTCCTTTGTCGGCCTCCCGGCGCCGCCGACCTTCCTGTCGGTGGAGCTCCTCCCCTTCATGGAAAGGGAGCTGCAGGTCCTCCACCGGCGGGCGGAGGACGCCCCGGACTCCCTGGCGGAGATGATGGGAATCTTAGGGGTCGACGGATGAAAATCCTCTTTTACACGGGCAAGGGCGGCGTCGGGAAATCGACCATGGCGGCGGCGGCGGCCTGGCAGCTTTCTCAGCACCACCGCGTCCTGGTCATCTCCCTGGACCCGGCCCACAACCTGGGGGACGTCTTCGGCGTGGACCTCCGGGGCCGGCGGAAACGGTTCAGCGAGAATCTGTACCTGGAGGAAATCGACCTGAAGAAGCTGACCCGGGCCTACCTGAAGCGCGAGGTCACGGTTCTGTCGGAGACCTACCACTACCTGCAGGTCCTCAACCTGGACTCTTATTTCTCGGTCCTTCAGTACTCACCGGGCATCGAGGAATACGCCCTCCTCACGAGCATCGAGAAGACGATTCGGGAGGACACCCGATTCGACTACATCCTCTTCGACACACCGCCCACGGGCCTGACCCTGCGCTTCCTGGCCCTGCCCCAGGTCACCATCACCTGGATCGAGCGCCTCGCGGTCATCCGCCGGCAGATCCTCAAGAAGCGCCACACCATTCAGAAGATCCGAGGCACCGCCGACAGCGAGGCGAAAAGCCGGGAAATCGTCCTCAACTACCGGGAGGATGACGACGACATCCTGAAGCGGCTCAAGGCGCTCCATGCCAACTACATCGCCCTGAACCGCGTTCTCCAGGGCCGGGGCTGCGGCGTCGTCCTCGTTTTCAACCCGGACCTGCTGTCCCTGCGCGAATCGGAGCGGCTCCTGGAGGGGCTGAAGGAATTGAAGCTGCCCCTGCGGCTCCTGATCCAGAACAAGGTCACCGACGAAAACCGCCCGACGGCGGACCGCACGTCCCGGATCCTGCGGGAAAAGGTCCCGCCGGGAATTCCTCTCCAGCGGGTGGGACTGCAGAAATCCCTGCCGGAGGACGCTTCGGCAGGCATGTTTTCCCTGCCGGAAGACCTCACCGAGCACCTCACATCCATGGAAGGCGTCGATGTTTGAACACGATTACCTTGCCGGCCAGCCTCTGTTCTATCTCTTCATCGCCTTTTCGGCGCTGCTCAGCTTCGGTTATTTCTGGGGCAAGCGCTACAACGAACGACTCTTCCGGGAATCCTTCCAGGGTCTCGTGGACGTCGTGAAACCCATCGACCAGACCTTCACCAACATCGGCGGGGTCATCGGATACCATGCCCAGCTTACGCCGCCGAAACGGTCCCCCTTCGAGCGGATCGACGCCACCATCACGTTTCTTCCCCGCCACTCCTGGCTTTGGATGCCGGTATCCAAGATGCTCCGGAAATACGACCGGCTCTTCGTGACCATTCACCTGCGGCGCAATCCCCTGGGGGAAGGGCATTTGATCGAAACGGGCTATGCCCGTTTCCGGGGACCGAAGATCGCCAATGCGGACAGGCTCCAGCGGGAAGAAATCGCCTGGGGAGCGACGAGGTTCCTGCTCTACTACGGCAGCGAAGCCATGCGGGGACACCTGCGGCGCTTTGTCGAGCAGCAGGTAGATCCCGGCCAGATCCGCCATGTGGCCCTCGTTCCCGAGCAGCGGAAATGCTTCATCTTCCTCATTCCCCGGAAGAACACGGTGGCCCGGTCCTTCGATCCGGTCTATCGCTGGATCCCCTCCGTCCTGAAACCGGAAGAGGATTCCCCCAAGAACAGGAAGAAGGATCGATAGGACGCGATGCACATCCCGGAACGCCCGGGGACGCTCTCTTGCGTCACGAAGTCCTTATCCTCATGGAGTTTTTCCTTGACATGCCGTTTCCTGTCAGGCAACTTCAGACCATAAGAGCGCAATCTCACACTCCCGGACGTCCTGTCCCGGACGATCCGAGTCAGCCCGATTCTTCCACCGGCAATGCAGGGGGCGGACCGTACCGCCTGAATCATAGACCCGCTTTCCATAAGGAGGAAGAACCATGGCCAAAAGGCAACCGTTGAACGTCTTCGATTTCGCCATTCGCGCGGAGAAGGAAGGAATCGAATTCTACACGAAGGCGGCCAAGAAGTTCGCCGACTCCGACATGAAAAATCTCTTCCTGAAGCTGGCCAAGGAAGAGGCGGTCCACCTGAAACTCTTCACGGAACTCAAAATGAAAGCGGACACCCTGGATATCGACCAGATCCTGAAGGATCCGGACATCGACGACTACCTGGAGGCCGTCGTCCAGGACGGCTTGTTCCCCAAGGGCGAGACAGTAAATAAACGGCTGGAACGGGTGGACAGCCCGGCTGCGGCCGCCGCGGTGGCCATGGCGGCGGAGAAGAGCGCCATCCTTTTATATACGGAACTGGCAAGGCTGTCCCGCGACAAGGACCAGAAGAAGCTGTTCGAGAAGATTGTCAAGGAAGAGAAGTCCCACGTCGTGATGGTGCGGAATCTGCGGGCCGATCACGATCCGGCGTACGCGGCCCTGGCCTTTGGACGCTTTTTCTAGACGACTGTTCAAAAAAGGTTGTCTGCTTCGTTCCCCTGTCCCTCTCTGATCGACGTTCATAAACGTACGATTCACGGCTCAGGACCGCGGGAGTCTTGCATTCACCCCTTTGGAGCGGCCCTTCTTCATGGCGCTCCGGCAGGAACAATCTCCACGGCGATTCCCGGGAAGGCCTCCCGAAAAGCGGTCTCGAGATCCCGGGCGATGCCGGCCAGGACCGTCTGGGCAATAGCGGCGCAGGTGACACAACGGGGCAGGTGCCCGTACGTGTCGAGGAACACGTACAGTGTTTTTTCCTGTTCGCTCAGCCGCACCTTTTTCACAATCCCGAGCTCCGCGACGGGAAGCCCGCTCTCGGGGTCCCGGACGCGATCGAGGACGGCATCAACCTTTTTCGTCCATTCGGGGTTCACGGCGAAGGCTCCTTCCCTTTTTCTGAGGCCTCTCCCCTGCCGGGGGTCTCGGAAAACAGGTCGAGAAAGCTCTGGAACGGGGACAGGGGGGAGGCGGATTTCCCGGCTGCCTGGGACCATTCTGTCCCCAGGTCCAGCCATTTCCTGAACTGGTCGTCCGCGACGGCCCGATAGGCAAGATAGTTTTTCATGATCTGCTGGAGGTAGTTCTCGAAGAAATCCGAGAGCAGGTTGTCCCCGAAGCGGATCACCAGGTGAAGAAGCGGGACGGGAAGCAGAAACTCCCTCTTTCGGGATTCCTCCAGGAGAATCTGGGTCAGGACAAAGGCCGTCACGTCTTCCTTCGTCTTTGCATCCTCGACGGTGGCGGTCCGGCCTTCCTTGATCAGGCGGGTCAGTTCCTCGATCGTGATGTAGGTGCTCCGCTCCGTATCGTAGAGGCGGCGGTTTCCATATTTTTTGATGAGCAGTGTTTCGGCCATGGTCTCCTCTCCCGGTGTGGAAACAATCTACCGGGAAGATTGTTTCATTGCAACATAAATTATCTTTTCTTCTGAACAGAAAGATTGTGCCGATAAATAAATCAATAATATCATTATGTTCTGTTATTTCCGCCAAGGATCACATCCGGACGGTTTATATTGCAACGCAACAATTTCCCTTGACATGCCCTTCCGCCGGGTTATATTAGCGGCAAAAATCAAGCGCAGGAGCGCAGGGAGGTACCCGGAACATGGAACAGGAAAAAATCGTAAAACAGATCGTTGGTTTCTACAAGACAACCTTTGACAGCAGCTTCAACGCCATGACGATTCTGCAGGAGCAGACGGAGAAGATGATGCAGACCGCGATGGACCAGTCACCCTGGATTCCCGAAGAAGGCCGGAAGATCGTCGGGGAGTGGATGAAGACCTACCGCCAGGGCCGGGAGGATTTCCGGAGCGCCGTGGACGAGAGCTACGGGAAAGTGGAGAAATTCTTCGCCTCCAAGACCTGGGAGGATGTGGCAAAGGAAGCAGTGAAGGCAGGCAAAACGAAGTAAGCACCGCCGGAACGTGCCGGCAGAACCCGTACCCCCACGAAAGGAGGTTGGAAGATGGATCCCAAGCAGATTACCAAACAGATGATCGATTTTAACAAGACGGCCTTCGATAACACATTCAACGCCATGATGGTCCTCCAGGACCAGACGGAAAAGATGGTCAACATGTACATGGAGCAGGCCCCGTGGTTTCCCGAGGAGGGAAAGAAGCTCATCAGCGAGTGGGTCCGGGCCTACAAGAAGGGCCGCGAAGATTACAAGGGCATCGTGGACGCCAACTACAAGAAGGTCGAGGAATATTTCGCCAAGGCGAAGTAGTCCGAGGCGTCCCGCCCGGGACATTCATTCGACTTCGGAATTCCTGAACTTCGGATCCCGGCGGCCATGAGACCGCCGGGATTCGTTTATGCAACCGATCCTGGGATTCGCCATGAACAAAAGAACCGCAGAGGCACCGGAAACCGTCTCCGAAGCCGCCTTCTCCATCACCCGCGGCTGCCGCCGGCAGCTCGCCGAGACACACATGGAGCTGTTCGCAGCTTTCACAGAGACCTGGCGGGCCAACACCTCGCTCCTGAAGAGCGCCCTGTCATACCCCGCCGGCGTCTCGGTCCCCCTCTGGGAATCCGCACGTTCCCTTCTCGATCTCCAGACGGATCATTGTCTCCGGGTCGTGGAGACGGCGACCGATGCCGTCATCGCCGGACAGCACTACGGCGTCGGCGTCCTGGCCTATCTCAACGAGTTTATGAACCCCTACTGGACGGCCCTGAGCTCCTTCAGCTCGCTGGAGAAGGACAAGCTCGTCCGGACGCCCGCTCTGCAGAGTGCCTGGGATTATTTCGAACTGCTCCGGTTCAACATCCAGATTGCCGAGCAGGGCGCGAAAGGGACGATGGGCGGGCTTGAAGACTTCCACCGCCGCGAGGCTCTCCGTCTTGGCAGGGCGGTTCTCAACAGCCTCCTGGGCAAACGGGAGGAAGGACTCAGGGACTATAGCGCCGGCATAGCCCGACTGATGGACGCGCTGGTGTACCGCTACCCCGAGGCAATCCGGGCCATCGAGCCGGAGTTCGGCTTTCATTTCGACGACGGCGGATACGTCCTGGCGGACGAAACGGACCGCTTTTTCCTGTACCGGGTCCTGCCGCGGGATTCGGGCGCAAAAACCCGGGAATCCGGCAAGCCCGTCCTGATCATGCACCCCTACGTCCTGGGCCCCAACATCCTGGCCTTCCTGCCCGGGGAAAACAAGAGTTACGTCCACGCCTTCGCTAACCAGGGCGTTCCGACGTACATCCGGATCCTCAAGGACATCAAGACGAATCCGGCCGTACAGGTCATGACCGGAGAGGACGACGCCCTGGACACCCGGCGGTTCTGCGAGACCCTGAAGGCCGCCCATGGCCGCCCCGTCACGCTCAACGGCTTCTGCCAGGGCGGATTCATCGCTCTCCTGGACATCCTGTCGGGAGAACTCGATGGGCTGGCGGATGCGCTGATCACCTGCGTCGCTCCCATGGACGGCACCCGGAGCAGGTCGCTCGTGGAATACATGCAGCACCTTCCTCCCCGTTTCCGGGACCTGGACTATGCCGTCAAGGAGATGCCCGGCGGCAACCGCATCGTCGACGGCAAGGTCATGAGCTGGGTTTACAAGCTCAAGAGCATGGAGAAGGAGGCGCCCCTGGTGACCCTCTACCGGGACATGACGAATTTCCAGCGCGACGGCGGACCCGTACACATCGGAAAGACGGCGGCGGCGATGAACCACTGGCTGATCTACGACCGGAACGACCTGCCGGAGGGAATCACCCGGCTCAGCTTCGACTCCTACACGATCCCCATCACCGCCGACGGCACGCTCCCGGTGACGCTCTTCGGCCGGACCCTCAACCTGCGGGGCATCCGCGAGAAGGGGATCCGCTGGCTCATCTGCTACGCCGAAGGGGACGACCTGGTGGACCGCGATGCAGCCCTGGCGCCTCTGGACCACCTCGACAACGTGGAGGTGACGCCCTTCCCGAAGGGCCACGGCGCCATTGCCACGTCCTGGTCCGATCCCGAATCCGCCTGCGCTCTCCACACCCGTTTCGGCAAGGGATACCGGGGTCCCGTCCGCTTCCAGCTCGATCTCGACGCGGAGACGGGAGAAATGGAAAAGCCCCTCCCGGAAGAATGAACGCCGGGAGGATAAAGACCCTGCATCCGGAAGTTTGAGGATGCCCCTGGGAGGTGACCCGATGGACCGAAGCTTTTATGAATTCTGGGGACGCTACTTCCTGGCCCTGGCCCGGGGCCGCCAGCAGTTCGAGGACGTGACGACCTGGATGCGCCAGGGCTTCCAGGGATCCGAGAGCCTGACGGAGTTCTTTCGCAAGGCCTACGGACTCGACCGGGAGAAGGATGCGGACATCACCGATTTCTGGCGGCAGACCCGCGAATCCTTCCTTCAATCCCTCCACGAATACCTGGCCCTCTTCAATGTCGCCCCCCGGGAAGACCTGGAGGCCCTGCAGCGGGAAAACGAGGATCTGAAGCAGGCGGTCGCCAGGCTGGAAGAAACCGTTCGCCGGCAGCAGAATCTCCTGGCGGAGAAGGGGCTGGATCCATCCGGCATGATCGAGGGGCTCCAGGGCCTGATGCAGAAGCAGACGGAGGAGTTTCAGGATCTCATGAAAAGCATGGGGCGGCATCTCGAGAAAAAAAAGAAGCCCCTCCCGTCATAGCTGTCCGGCCCGAATCTTCGCGGCCAGCGGCACCAGAACGTTCACGTAATCGTCCGTCCAGGGGCGGCAGGCGGGAATGCCGTCGTCCGGCCCGAAGGGAATCCATCCCCGCTTTGTGAGCGCATCCAGCCGGCCGGGCGCCGCCGCCAGGGCCACGTACACCGTCGTCAGCCGGTAGCGGCCCTCTGCGGGATCGGGGCCCGCCACCTTCACGGCCCCCTTCAGGCCGGTTTTCCCGGCAATCGCCTTCACAACCGGCCGGAGGTCGTAATAGCGGTTGGAGAGGTGAAAGACCATCCATCCGTCCGCGGACAGCCGCTTCCGGTATCCCTCGACGGCTTCCACCGTCAGCAGGTGGGTCGGGATGCCGTCGCCGCTGAAGGCATCGACGAACAGGAGATCATAGCCTTCTTCTCCCCCCGCGGCCCGCTCCAGGGACAACCGTCCGTCCCCCGGGAAGACCCGAATCCGCGCCGGCGTGTCGGCCAGGTAGGTGAACCACCGCCGGGCGACCGTCTCCACGTCGGGGTCGATCTCGAAGAAGTCGATCCGGTCCCCGGGCCGCCCGTAGGCCGCCACGGTTCCCGCCCCGAGCCCGACGGCGCCCACTCTCCGGGGAACGGGCAGCTCCGCAAAGACGTCCCCCAATCCCCGGTTTTCTCCATAGTACAGTGTCGGTCTCCTGCGCCTCGACTCGTCGAGAAACTGGGTGCCGTGGAGCGTGGATCCGTGGATGAGCGTCCGGACCCCCCGGGGGGCGTCGGAACCGGCGGCCTCTTCCACCACCCGGAGAATGCCGTAGTAATTCCGCAGACGCTCCTTTTCCTGGAAGGAGCCCACCGACCAGGCGCCCAGCAGGATCATTCCCGCCAGGATGCCCAGGCCCGCCGCCCGCAGGCTCTTCATCGCCCCCGTCGACTTCCGCCAGAACTCCTCCAGGTCCCTTCGCTGAAGCCATGCCAGGACCCCTCCCAGGGCAAGGACCGTCAGCGGGTATTCGTAGAGGCCGCCGAATGCGAGCGGGGCACCGAGGCTGACGGCGGCACCGCCGAGGGCACCGCCGAAGGCGATCACTAAGTAATAGCCCGTCAGGCAGGCCGGAGCCGGCCGGAGCCGGTACAGCGCATCGTTGGCCAGGAGGCAGAGAACGAACAGGACCGCCAGGTGCGCCGCCAGGTACGTCACCCGGGGCGACGTCAGCAGGAAGAGCAGGAGTGCCGCCAGCAGGATCTCCGGCCACAGGCGTCGGAGAATCCCCGGAAGTCCCGGCCCGTCGCGGAAAACCACGACAAAGCTGGCCAGGTACAGGGCCAGCGGGAGGATCCAGACAAGCGGATAGGAGCCGACCTCCACGGCGATGACGTTCGTCACCGTCAGGAGGAAGGCGGAAGGCAGTGCGCTCAAGAGAATCCAGGGAATCCAGTTCCCCCCTTCCGAAGCGGGACCGGTTGCCGGACCTGCCGGCTCCGCTTCCTCCGGCATCCGCTTCCGCGGTCGAAGGAGGAGCCAGGCGGCCGCCGCCAGGATGCCATAAAGAACGTAGCCGGCGGTCCAGATCCGTCCCTGGGCTGCCAGGCCGAGGTACGGCTCCACCAGGAAGGGATAGGCCAAAAGCCCGAGAAGCGATCCGGCATTGGATGCGCCGTAGAGGACGAAGACATTGGTCCCGCCGCCCAGGGCGGACCGGGACAGCCAGAGCTGGGCCACCACGGCGGTGGTGGACAGAATGCCGAAGGGGACGGCCACATGGAGCGCGAGCAAACGGAGGAGCGACGCCAGGGGCGCCGCCGGGTCGGGTGCCGCGAGAATCGACAGGGGAAGAAAAGCCAGCGGGACCAGGAGAAGCAGGAGATGGCCGGCGCCGGCCCGGGCGGCACACAGATGGGCATAGAGATAGCCCGCCAGGAGCATTCCCTGGAAGAACATCAGGCAGACCAGCCAGACCTGGATCGTCCCGCCCATGATGGGCAGGAGGAGACGCCCCGTCATCGGCTCCAGGGAAAACAGGAGGAACGCGCCGAGAAAAACGTGGACGGTCAGGATCGTTCGCGCCACCCGACGGAACGGCGAAGGGTTCATGCCGGCTCCCGGGTCGTTCACCGCTCCGCCCCCGGGACCATCTGCCGGACACGCCGGACGGACTCCGGCGGGAAGTCCGCCTTTTCCAGCTCGTCCGCCAGGACTTCCCAGAGCCTTCCGTTTTCCGGGTCATCCAGGACCGCCGCCAGGGCGGCCAGCCAGGAAGGCCTGCCCAGGGCCCGCACCACGTCGTTTCTTCCGACAGCCAGGCCCGCGTCCCGGAAAGGCCCCCCGGCGGCCGAGCGGATGTCGACGAGGAGCCAGCGGTCATCGGCCGGGAGTGTCGCCTGCCAGCGGGCGGCCCTGCCTTTTTCCGTCGTGAGGGTCACCCAGCCGCGCCGGCCGGCGATCCCTTCATGCACTTCCTCCAGCGGGCTGCCGACGGTCTTCAGGATCAGCGCCACGGCCAGGGGGATTTCCTTCTCCCGGTTCTCCGGGCGGCAGGTGAGGTCGGCCGGACGGCCGGCGTACCCGATCTCGAGGAGCCGGTCGTGCTTCACGGGCCCGCCGAAGAGGCGCTTCGTCAGGGCACGGCCCTCGTCCGTCGGGTCTTCTCCGGCCAGGGCGAAGAGGTCTTCATAGGGAGGCGGCGGAGGCATGGAAGTCAGCGATACGGCGGTCGGCGGCTCCGCGCCGACGAGGACAACCGTCGGCAGGCCACGGGAAAACCCGGCGCGCATGACGCGGATGTCCCGATAGGGAACAGGGGGGATGGGAATGGAGACGCCGTCGACCACGAGAACCCAGTAAGGTACGGAATAGGACCGGTCGGGCCGGGGGGTGGCCACGACGGCGGCGGATGGATCCTTCTGCAGGTCCCGCCGCAGGGCCTCGCATCGCCCGGGCCAGGCCGCCGGATCCGTCACCGGCTGCCCCGACAGGGGAGCACAACCCGCCATGACACCCATCGCCAGGAAGAGAAACAGGCTCCTCTGGAAAAAGGCCACCCGGACCTTTCTGTCGCCGCCCTCCCGGCCGGTTGCAGTGGCCGGGGGGCGCCCGCTTTCCCCGGGCGTCACCTCGGCCGGGTCATTGCGAAACATCCCCGTTTTCACGATTTCGGAGCCTTCGGCGGCATGACGACCGCCTCCCCGTCCAGCACGACGGTTCCATCCTGGTTCCGGCAGGTCGTCTTCAGGCGGGCCCTGTTCTTTTCGGGGATCAGCTCCGCCACCTCCACCCGCGCCGTGATCGTGTCCCCCATGCGGACGGGCGCCAGAAAATTCAACTCCTGGCGCAGGTAAATGGTCCCCGGCCCCGGCAGCCTCGTTCCCAGGAGGGCCGAGATGAAACCCGCCGAGAGCATGCCGTGGGCGATGCGGCCCTTGAAGAAGGTCTTCCCCGCATAGGCCTCGTCCAGGTGAGCCGGATTGAAGTCGCCGCTGATGCCGGCGTACAGGTAAACGTCCGTCTCCGAGACGGTCTTGGAAAGCTCGGCGGCGTCTCCGACCTTCATCCGGTCGATGGTGATGCCCAACATGTCCTTTCTCCTTTC
>CAZODI010000019.1:10268-34468 GCA_964578535.1 uncultured Syntrophaceae bacterium | reverse complement strand
CGTCTCCGACCTTCATCCGGTCGATGGTGATGCCCAACATGTCCTTTCTCCTTTCAAGCGATCATCCCGGACAGATGATTTTTTCCGCCGGGAAGGTTCTGCAGAAAGCGCTCATCCGGGCCGTTCAAAAATGCCCGGATGCGAGGCCCCCGAAGACCCGAGCCGCGAGGCGTACTTGTGGGTACGTTGAGTGGCTCGTGACGAGGTCAACGCCGCAGACGGCCTTTCCTGTTTCATCCATCGGCTGCGAAAGAACCGGCCTTCCTGACGATCTCGCAAAAGCCCGCAGGCAAGGCGCGCAAATCCCGAGGAGTGAGACGTACTACCGGTACGTCGCAGCGACGAGGGATGCAGCGCAACGCAGCATCCGGGCTTCATGCCCCATCGTCCGAGGGCCGTTCAAAAATGCCCGGATGCGAGGCCCCCGAAGACCCGAGCCGCGAGGCGTACTTTTTCCGTACGTCGAGTGGCGAGGGGCAAGGGAAACGAAGCAGACGGGCGTTTTTCAACGGCCCGTCAGAACCAGCAGCGGTGGCTCCAGGCGTCGTCCTTCATCCCCTTCAAATCATCCTGGAGCATCATGAAGAGGCTCGCGTTCTGGATCGCCAGTCCACCCTGATGGGCCAGGACCGACACCAGCTGGATGTCCTGGTCCGAGAACTCCCGGGGAGCGTTCGTGTAGAGGCGAAGCACGCCGATGACGCCTTCCCTGGCCTTGATGGGGACACAGAGGATCGAAACGATGCCCTCCTCCTTCTTCTCTTTCCGGTACTGGACTCCTTTGTCCTTGGCGGCGTCCCGGACGATCACGGGCACCCCCGAGAGCGCCTCGGCGATGCTCTGTTCGGCGTAGACCGGACCCTTGTGGAGGTACTTCTCGCTCAGGCCGTAACTGGCGACAAGGCGCAGCTCCGTCTTGTCGTCGTTCAGCAGGCGGATGCTGGCGGCCTTCAGGTCGAGGGCCCGAGCCATCTTCTCCGTCAGGGTCTGGAGAATCACCCGGATGTCGAGGCTTGAGTTGATGTCCGATATCAGCTCCAGGGAGATGCGGATGTAGGCGCGGATCGTCTCCAGGAGACGCGCATGCTCGATCGCCATCCCCCCCCTGCTCGGCCAGCGTGGTGAGGAACTCGATTTCATCGTCGGAGAAGTCGCGGATCTTTGCCGTGTAGAGGGAGAGGATTCCGATGGGCCGGTCCTTCACCAGGACCGGTACCGCCAGGATGGAGCCGATCCCCTCAGCCTTCTTGAGGTCCCGGTTCGCCAGGCGCTTGTCGCTCACAGCGTCCCGGTAGTGAAGGTAACCTTTTTTCATGATCTCCCGCGGGACCTGGCCCACGCTCTCCGGACCGGCGTGATGGTACTTCCGGGAGAGTCCCTTCTGGGCGACCGGTACAAACCGATTGGTCTTTTCATCCGCCAGAAACAGGGCGGCCGCCTTGCCGTCCATGGTCTCCACGGCGCTCCGGACGACCAGGTCGAGAAGCTTATCCCTCTCCATGGTGGTTCCCAGGGCGCGGCTCACCGTCTTGATCGTCTGGAAATAATCCTTCCCTTCCTTTTTCTTCGCAGGCATCGTCTCTACCTCGCTTCCATGGATTCGCGGCCCGTCGTCCGGTCCGCCGGCGCACGGCCGCCCCGGGCTGGCGGCTTCGCCGGTTTCGTACTGGATTTCCCCTTCCCCTTCGCTGCCTTCGCCGCCGGCGCGGCTTTCACGACCAGCGCGCCCGCCCGTTTTGCGGATTTCTCAGCCGCTGCGGGAGCACCGTCCCTCTCCTTGAGCCACCGGATGATCTTCGGGGCAAACTCCCGCTGGGTCTTGGAGCTGACGTAGATCCCGATGTGCCCCGTGTCCAGGCAGATGTCTTCCGTGTCCTTGCTTCCCACCGCCTTGGTCAGCTGCTCGCAGGCCTCCGGGGGAACCAGGTGGTCGTACCGGCCGTAGAAGTTGAGGAGCGGCATGGTGATCCGCTTGAGGTCCACCCGCTTCCCGCCCACCATCATTTTGCTCTGGATGAGGAGGTTCCCGTGATAGAGATCCTTGACAAACTGCCGAAAGGTCTCCCCGGGGACGTCGGGACTGTCGAAGATCCACTTCTCCATCCGGACGAAATTCTCCACGAAGGCCTTGTTGTCCATGTTCTCGAAGAAGCCGATGTACTTGTCGATCATCAGCCGGGCCGGGTTGAGGAGCAGGAATCCCAGGTTCATGATGTCGCCGGGCAGGTTTGCGAACGTGTCCACCAGCCGGTCCACGTCGATGGCCCGCATCCAGCTGTGCAGGAGCCCCTTCGTGGTGTCGAAGCTGGAGGGGGTTACGGTGGTGACGAGGTTCCGGATCTTTTCGGGATGCTGGGCCGAGTAGATGACGCAGAACGTACCGCCCATGCAGATCCCCATGAGGTTGATCTTTTCCACGCCGGTCCGCTCCCGGATGAAGTCCACGGCCCCGTCGATGTAGCCGTTCACGTGATCGTCGATGGTCAGATACCGGTCCTTGCGCGTCGCGTAGCCCCAGTCCAGCATGTAGAGATCCAGCCCGCTGTTCATGAAGGTCCTGACGACGCTCCGGTCGGGCTGGAGGTCCAGCATGGTCTCCCGGTTGATAAGGGCGTACACCACCAGGAGCGGGGTCTTCAGGGACTTCTCGATGTCCGTCCGGTAATGCTTGAGCTTGACCCGGTCCTCCTGCCAGACCACGTCGTAGGGTGTGGTGGCCAGGTCGGTATAGAGCGGGCTAAGGAGGACTTCCGAGGCCTTGGTCACGCGCTCCTGCGCCTTTTCGGCGTCTTCCGCCAGGCTGGTCAGGATCAGGTCCAGGGAGATCTTCGGCTGTTCCATCGTTCCCTCCTATCCGGCGGCGGGGGCGGATCTTTTTTCGAGGGCCTTCACCCTTCGTTCCAGGTCCCGGACGCGCCGCTTGAAGACATGCAGGTCCTTGATCAGTTCATCCATCTCCCTGTTCGTGGGCACCGGCAGGAATTGGAGCACGTCCTGCAGGACCAGGTTCTTCGATGCAATGAAGGAATCCAGCTGGCCGAGCACGTTGCGCAGGGCCTCCAGGTACTCGGGGGACTGGAACAGCGTCATGTAGTGTCCCTCGAGGATCCGGAGCCAGAGTTGATAGTAGTCCCGGGACTTCTCGGGAACCTTCCCCTCGCTCTGGAGCGCCTCCAGCTTCTCCTGGAAGACCTTGGCGGTCTTCTCCACCGGCACGGAGAGGACGTAAAGGAATTCCGACAGGGCCGCCTGGAAGAGGTTCATCTGGTCCAGGCACTCGTTGAACCGCTCCTGGTAGTAGCGGGTCAGGCCCAGCTGGGGAATCTTGTAAAACTGCCGTACCTCCTCCTCGTATATTTCTTTCCAGGCGTTGATCAGATTCTGGTCGATGGCTTCAAACTGATAGGCTTCGGTCTTCTGCCCGATCTTGCCGGCCTTCTCGACCATCCGCTCCTGGGCCTTCATGACGGCCAGCCAGCCGGCCTGCGCCAGCTTCATGTAAAAATCGGGCAGGGTTCCCAGCCCCTTGACGGCTGCATCGGCGGTGGTCGGATCGCTGGCTGCGCTCGAGAGAGCCTGCCACATCCGGAAGGCCGTCTCCCAGTTCTCCTGCATGCGCCCCCGGCCCGCTCCCGCTTCCGTCTTTTCCGACGGCCGCTCTTCCGGATCCGGGGCTCTTCCGGCCTGGGCCGCCGCCTTCATCCAGTTCGTCCAGAGCTCCTGGGACTGCTTGATCCAGTCGGCCAGCGGAGACTCCGGCCGGCTACGCCCCTCCTGTTCAGCACTCATCATGGACCTCCCGACGGTTACGGCAATGGGTGAACGGCTGTGCCCCGAAACGGGGACCGGACGCATCAGGGCGGGTGGCTCTGAGCGTGGGAACTGGTTGAAAGGTAATATGAATCCGGAACCGTGTCAACGGGAAACCCGGCTTTTCCCCCCTCAGCGGACCTCCAGGAGAACGTCCCAGGGAAGGAGGGGAAAGTTCCGGTGGATGCTGTGGTCGTCCTCCAGCAGGTGATAGGCCAGATCGGAAAACACGCGGCCGGCGATCTCGCGGATGGGCCCCGGGGGCACAACATCATCGGAGGAGCCGTGATACAGGGAGACGGGCATGCCGACGCTCCGGTCCAGGCAGGGCGCAAACTCCTCCAGATGAAGGGCCGGCGCCAGGAGAACGAGCCGCCGCACCCGTTCCGGGGAGGCGCAGGCGAACAGGGCCGCCATGAGGCCGCCGTAGCTGGAGCCGACCAGGATCAGGTTTTCCCTGCCCTCCAGCCTCTCCCGGAGCACCTCCATCCGCTCCGCCAGGCTCCCCCGGTAATCCCCGATGATCATGCCGGGATAGCGCTCCCGGAACCAGACCCCCTTCGTGCCCTGGCTGGTGCTTTCGAGACCGTGGATGAAGACGCGGACCGGCTGGGACATGGAAACTTCCTCCTGTTCAGGTTTTTCCGGCTGTGTTATGAAGGATTCGGATTCTGCCAGTCCCAAGACATTTTCACAAGAAGGATCTGTAAACCATGGTAACCGTTGAACCCTTCACTGCCGTTCACCCCCGCTGGGACTGCGCCCGGCAGGTGGCGGCCCCCCCGTACGATGTCGTCAGCCGCGACGAGGCCGCCCGTCTGGCCGCGGACAACCCGCAGAGCTTTCTCCGTGTCGAGAAGTCGGAAGTCGACCTTCCCGCTGACGTCCCTTCCGACGACGACGCCGTGTTCGCCCGCGGCCGGGAGAACTTGGACCGGCTGCTCCGGGAGGGATCGCTCGTGCGGGACGAGATCCCGCATTTCTACCTGTACCGCCAGACCATGGGCGGCCACAGCCAGACGGGCCTCGTGGCCGTCCTGAGCACAAAGGAATACGAGACCGGAACCATCCGCAGGCACGAGTTTACCCGGGAGGACAAGGAGCGGGAGCGGACCCGGCACGTGGACCGGCTGAACGCCCAGACGGGACCCGTCTTCGTCGCCTACCGGAGCCGGGAGGATCTTCGGGACGCCCTGAGAAAGGTGAGCGGCGGACCCCCGGCGGTCGACTTCACCGCCGACGACGGCGTCGGGCACACGATCTGGACCGTCGAGGATCCCGCCGTGGAGGCGGCCATCCGGCAGGCCTTCTCGTCCGTGGACGCGCTCTACATCGCCGACGGCCATCACCGGGCGGCGGCGGCCGCCGCGGTCGCCCGGGCGCGGAGGGAGGCCGACCCGGGGGCCTGGAAAGGGAGCGAGCCCTGGAACTTCTTCCTCGCCGTCCTGTTCTCCCACGACGAGATCCGCATCATGGACTACAACCGGGCCGTCCGGGACCTGAACGGAATGGATGATGAGGCCTTCCTCCGGGAAGTGTCCCGCCGTTTCCGCGTCACCCCCGGCATCCCGGAGAAGAGACCGGGCCGGGCGGGCGACTTCGGCATGTACCTGCGCGGGCGCTGGTACGGCCTGACGTACCTTCCCGGACCGGAAGACACGGACGACCCCGTCGCCTCGCTGGACGTCTCGATCCTGCAGGACCGCCTCCTGGGCCCGATTCTCGGCATCGGCGACCCCCGGACGGACGACCGCATCGACTTCGTCGGCGGCATCCGCGGCCCCGGGGAGCTGGAGCGGCTGGTCGATTCGGGCCGCTCTGCCGTGGCCTTCACCCTGTTTCCCACGAGCCTCGACCAGATGATGGCGGTGGCCGACACCGGGCGGGTCATGCCCCCGAAATCGACCTGGTTCGAGCCGAAGCTCCGGAGCGGCCTCTTCGTCCATTTCCTGGAATGACGCCCCGGGACGAAGCCGTCCGGTTTCGCCGGCACCCATGGAACACGCGGCATCCCTGAAGGAAGACGAGACCCTGGACCCCATCTGCGGCGGGCGCCTCCAGGTCATCCAGGCGAAGCGGGGCTACCGGTTCTCCGTGGACGCCCTGCTCCTGGCCTCGTTCGTATGTCTCCGGCCCGGCGAGACAGCGGCGGACCTGGGAACGGGGAGCGGCATCCTCGCCCTGATCCTGGCCACCCGCCCGGAGCGCCCCTTCGTGGAGGCCCTGGAGCTGCAGCCGGAGATGGTCGACCGGGCGCGCCGTTCGGCCTCGCTCAACGGCCTGGCCGACCGCATCCGGGTCCGGACGGGCGACGTCCGCCGGGCGGTCCCGATCCTGGCCGCATCCTCCTTCGACCTGGTGGTATTCAACCCGCCCTACCGGAAACCCCGTTCCGGCCGGGTCAATCCGAATCCCGAGAAGGCCGTGGCGCGCCACGAGATCGCCGGGAGCCTGGAGGACTTTCTCGACGCAGCGGCAAAACTCCTTCGGGAGGGCGGCCGCATGTGCGCGATCTATCCGGCGAGGAGGGCCGCCGCGATGATCGCGGGCATGAAGGCCCGCGGCCTCGAGCCGAAGCGCCTCCGGATGGTCCACTCCCGCTCCGGTTCGGAGGGCGAGTTTCTCCTCATCGAGGGGACCCGTGGGGGGGGGGGAAGAACTGGACGTGATGCCGCCGCTGTTCCTTTATGGGGACGGACGACGCTACTCCGGAGAGATGGAGCGGATCATGGACGGCCTCGCCGCTGTTCCCGGATCCGCCGGCGAAGCAGGTCCTTCGTCATGACCCGCTTCAGGAGCTCCCGGAGCTCCGGGTCCTCCACGACCACCAGGCTCTCGTCGATGAGCCGGCGGTCCCTGGCCTTCAGGAGCGAGGTTCCGAGGATCTCCCGGGGCGGAGCCTCCCGTTTCGGCGCCGCCGCCGGCCGGGGGATCTCGCCGATGGAAAAGCGAAGCCCCTTGACCTCCTCGCTTCCCATGACGTCCCGGAGCTTCCGCAGGATGTCCTCCTTCAGGAACTGGAGCTGGTGCATCCAAACGGAGGAGGAGACCCGCACCTGGAGGATGCCGCGGCGGATGTCCTCGGGATAGGTCTGGGCGGCCACCTGGGGTCCCACCGCCCGGTCCCAGAAGGACAGGAGACGCAGGTCCGCCGCCTGGAGGGGGACTCCCTCACGCTTCGCAACCTTCCGGATGATCAGCCCGAGGGGCTCCAGTCTCGGAGTTCCTTTGCGGCGCATGGCGGTCCTGCTGAAAAACGGATGAAAGGACGCCCGTTCAGGGGCGTGTCAACAACCAGGACAACATCGAGGTTTCGCAATGAATCTGATGGACATGATCGAATCTGTCAAGTCCCATCCCCGCTTTTCCGAGGCGGGGATGATCCTCTGCCACAACGGCGTCGTCCGGGCCACCTCCCGGGACGGCCGCCCCGTCTCGCAGGTGACCGTCCGGGCCGACCGGGAGCGCCTCGCCGCCATCGTCGCCGGGATCAAGGCCCGCCCCGGCATCGTGGAGGTCCTGGCGGAGATCCGGGAGGGGACCCTCCGCGTGGGTGAGGACGTCATGTACGTCGTTGTGGCGGGCGACTTCCGGGAGAACGTCTTCGCCGCCCTGATGGACGCGGTGAATACGATCAAGGCCGACGTCACCCGGAAGACGGAAGCCTGACCGGTTTCTATAACAGCTTCCGCAATTCCTGCTCGTACGTCTCCAGGGCCGCCTTTCCGAACAGGACGAAGCGCACCGCCTCCAGGGTCTCATTCTCCTTCAGGAAATCGATCACGGCCTTCAGAGACACGCGGGCGGCCTCGTCCATGGGATACCCGTAGACCCCCGTGCTGATCGACGGGAAGGCGATGCTTTTCAGCCCCCGGGCGACGGCCTGCTTCAGGCACTCGGTGTAGCAGCTCGCCAGCAGCCTCTCCTCGCCCCTCGTCCCGCCCCGGTACACGGGCCCCACCGTGTGGATCACGTACTTCGCCTTCAGGTTCCCGCCGGTGGTGACGACGGCCTGCCCCGTGGGGCAGAAGCCGATCTTCCGGCACTCCGCCATGATGGCCGGGCCCCCGGCCCGATGGATGGCGCCGTCCACGCCGCCTCCGCCCCGGAGCCCCTCATTGGCCGCGTTGGCGATGGCGTCCGTCTCCTCCCGGGTGATGTCCCCCTCCACCAGGACCAGCCTGGTCTTGTTGACCTCCGCTTCCATTGCGCCCCCTCCCTGTCCGGTTTCGGACTTACTCCCCCCGCCCTTGCCGCAGCGGGCGGCGCTGCGCCGGCCCCTCCGGTGGAAGGCCCGGCCTTACGAACCCGCGTCAACCCGGACCGGCTGCCCTTCTCCATGGACGAGCATCCGGTAGGTCTTCTCGATGCGGTCCCAGTTCTCCTCCCGGTCCATGGACCAGTAGCGGCCGATGACGGAAACGACCCGGCCGCAGCCGATCTCCGCGGCCCGCCGCTCCACCTGCTCGATGTACCGGGCCCCGCTCTCCGGCTGCTCCCCCCGCCGGCCGAGCATGGCGTGGATGTAGACCTCCCCGGGCCCCGCGTCCCTGGCCAGGTCCATCAGGGCGTACAGGTGGCTCAGGGACCCGTGGGAACTGAAGAACGAGACGATCCCCATCAGGTGAAGGGCCTTCCCGTCCCGTTTCGCCCCCTCGGCGGCCCAGCGGAATGCCTCGTTCCGGGAGAAGGACCCGTCGGCGATGGCCCGGTCGATCCGGACCCGGTCGGAGTAGATCACCCGCCCGGCGCCGAGGTGCAGATGCCCCGCCTCGGAGTTCCCCACGGTTCCCGCGGGGAGCCCCACGGCCTCCCCGGCCGCCTCCAGCGCCGCGTGCGTCCCCGCCGCCAGGAGTTTGTCCATGGCGGGCGTATCCGCTTTCGCGATGAGGTTCCCTTCCCGCCCGGGGTTCAAGCCCCAGCCGTCCAGGAGGAGCACGAGGAGGCGTTCGGCCCGGGGCTTCTCCCCTTCGGACATCAGGAGGCTCCGGCCCGTCATGGCGGCGGGCATCGGGAGGCCCAGCAGGTCCAGGATCGTCGGTGCCGCATCGATCAGCGTGCCCCTGGGGCGGAGGGGAACCGGTCCCGCCGGTCCCAGGAGCAGGAACGGCACGGGGCTGTCGGTGTGGCCCGTGTCCACGGCGCCGTCGGGATACAGCCACTTCTCGGCGGACCCGTGGTCGGCGGTGACGATGACGGTCCATCCCGCCCGGAGGGCCGCGTCGGCCAGGATACCGGCCGCCCGGTCCACCGCCTCGACGGCCTTCATGACGGCCCCCTCGTTCTCGATGTGGCCCACCACGTCCACGTTGGGAAGGTTCGCAAAGACGAAGCGGGACGACGGATCGCGGAGCCTGCCCAGGACCGCCTCCGTGATGCCCGCGACGGACATCTCCGGCGCCTCGTCGAAGAGGGCCACGTCCTTCCGGGTGGGAACGACGATCCGCTCCTCCCCGGGGAGAAGGCCGGTCCTTTTCCCACTGAGGAAGAAGCCGACATGGACGGCCTTTTCCGCCTCGGTGATCCGGACCTGGGGGATGCCGTGGCGGGAGAGGATGTCGCCTAAGGTATCCGTGACCGCCTCCTCGGAGGGAAAGGCCACCCGGACGTCCAGATCCTTCCCGTAGGAGATCATCGTGGCAAACTTCAGGTCCAGGCCGTTTTCAATCGGGAAATGATGGAATTCTTTATTGGTCAGGCTCTCTGTCAGCTCCCCTTCCCGCTCGCCGCGGATGTTGTAGAAGATCACGGAATCGCCCTTCCGGAAGCGGCCCAGGGGGCGCCCCCCGGCGTCGCACAGGACGACGGGCGTCAGGGTCTCGTCCTCGCGGCCGGAGCGGTAGGCCTCGCGGACGACGGCGGACATGGGAAAAGGGTGAAAAACGGTCATGGCAACGAACCTTTCGGAGGTATTTCTTCAGCCCGGACGTTTTAGCGAAAACCCGGGGGGGTGTAAAGGGGAACTTGCGGCGGACCTTGGCGGAATGGGCTTTGGGGTTGAATTGAAGCGTACGGCATGATAGTGGAAAACCGTTCCCCCGGGGGGAGAATCCCGAAACGGACCGCCTCATGATCTCGACAAAAAAGACCGCCCAGGACATCCTGCAGGAAGAGCTCCTGAGAGAGCGGATCGCCGTTCTCACGCGGGCCAGCGAACGCCTGGCCGAGGCCCTCGAAAGCCTGAAGGTCATCGACACGGCCATCGGGGAGGAAATGGCCCTGCTCAAAGCCCCGGAAAACGATCCCGCGGAAGGCGATCCCGCGCACCGGCGACACCGGAAGCTGGTCTCCGACATCAACGAAAAGATCGAGCAGTTCAATTCCGCCCGCGAATACGCCGAGATCCGCAAGTACTACCTCATCGTCACCCGCGAAGCCCTGGGCCTCCGCCGGCACCAGCGGATCGAGGAATTCTACCGCATTCCGCCGAAGAAGCGGCGCCTGGTCGACCGATGACGGATCTCTACCGGAAACAGCGGCTGAAGATGGTGGAAACGCAGATCCGGGCCCGGGGGATCGAGGACCGGCGCCTCCTGAAGGCCATGGAGACGGTCCCGCGCCACCTCTTTGTCGACGAGGCCATCATCAGCCAGGCCTACAACGACAGTCCCCTCCCCATCGACGAGCACCAGACCATCTCCCAGCCCTATATCGTGGCGCTCATGACGGAGGCCCTGGAGCTGACGGGGAAGGAAAAGGTGCTCGAGATCGGAACGGGGTCGGGTTACCAGGCGGCGATCCTGGCGATGCTGGCGGACCATGTCTTTTCCATCGAGCGGATCCCCGCCCTGGCGACGAAGGCCCGGCGGCTCCTGGAGGGAATGAACCTCTTCAACGTCGCCGTCCGGGTGGCCGACGGCACCTACGGCTGGCGCGACGAGGCCCCCTTCGACGGGATCATCGTCACGGCCGGCGCGCCCGCACTCCCGGAACCCCTGACCGCCCAGCTCGCCGTGGGGGGGCGGCTCGTCGTTCCCGTAGGGGGACGGTTCACCCAGACGCTCATGAAGTACACCCGCCTTTCCGAGGACCCGAACGACCTGAAAAAGGAAAACCTGGGGGGATGCCGATTTGTGGACCTCATCGGAGACCACGGCTGGCAGGCATTCTGACGAAACCGCCGCCGGAACGTCATCCCGCCGGCTCCCCGGAACGGCTCTGCGCCGCATCCTGGCCGCGCTGGCGATCCTGCCGTTTTTCCTGATTGCGATCATCCTCCCCGGCCCGGCGGACGCCGCTCCCCGGACCCGCCCTGCCAAAGGCGTTTACCACCTGGTTAAGAAGGGCGAGACCCTGTCCGGAATCGCCAGGGCCTACGGCATCGCCGCCGATGCGATCCGCGAGGCCAACGGCATGTCCCGGAAGGATCACCTGGAGGCCGACCGGGCGCTCTTCATCCCGGGGGCCAAAAAAATCATCGAGGACACCCGCCCCGGGACGGCCCCGGAAAAGCAGCCCGTCCCGGGAAAAGAGCGGGCCGGGCCGAAGCGGAGCACCGGGAAGGCCGTAAAACAGGAGCCCGCCCCGGGAAAGGCCGCCGCGACCAAAGTGCGGCAGCAAACGGAAAAAGAGCCGAAAGAAAAGCCGGGCACCGGCCCGGCCGCCGCACCGGCAAAAGCCGCAGCGAAGGCCCCGGTCCGCGGGGAGGAAACGGGAGCCCCGGCGGGGCGGATCACCATCGCCGAGGGGCGGGTCTACGTCTCGGAGGCGGACCGCGAGAAGGCGGAGCAGGCCGCGGCAGAGGAGAAGAAGCGAGCCGCCGATGCCCTGAAGGCGTCCCGGGCCCGGGCGGAGGAGAAGGCCGACCGGACCCGCGAGACGGCCGTCCGGCCGAAGGAAGATCCGCAGCGCAGCAAAACGCAGGCACCGGGCGCACCCGGCGGCAACGGGAAAGAGACGGCCGCGGCACCGGCCCGGACCGATGACGCGGAGCAGAAGACGGAAAAGCCGAAGCGGAAGAAGCTCCTGTGGCCGGTAAAGGGCAAGGTGATCACGCGCTTCGGTCCCCAGCCGAACGGCATGTATTCCAACGGCATCCGGATCGCCGCCCGGGAGGGAGCGGCCGTTCTTTCCGCCGAGGAGGGGACCGTCATCTTTTCGGCCCCCCTGAAGGACTACGGAGAGACCATCATCCTCCGGCATGACGACGCGTACGCCACGGTCTACACAAACCTGGGAAGCCGCCAGGTGAACGCCGACGACAGGGTCCGGGCGGGGTCCCGGATCGGATCGGTGGGGCAGGACCACCGGAGCGGCTCGGGTGCGCTTCACTTTGAAGTGCGCGTGAAGAACAAGGCCTGCAATCCCTTGCTTTTCCTCAATTGAGCACCCATATTACCGGAAAACCATCCAGTGGAGTTTCCCCTCATGAACGGTACCTTTGAACTGGGCCCCATCCGGCCCCCCAGCGAGGCCCGGAGCCTTCTCATCCGGCTGACCCGCAACTGTCCCTGGAACAAGTGCGCCTTCTGCCACACCTACCGGGGCACGAAATTCGAGCTCCGGTCCGTTGACGAGATCAAGCGCGACATCCGGACGATCCGGTCCATGGTCGACCGGATCACCGAGACCTCCTGGAAATACGGTCACGGCGGCCGGATCACCCAGTCGCTGGCGAACTACTTCTTCGAGTCCGACGAGGACGGCGCCGAGGGCATCCGCTCCGTTGTCGCCTGGCTCTACTTCGGCGGCGAGTCGGTCTTCCTGCAGGACGCCAACTCCATCATCATGAAGACCGACGACCTCGTGGACGTGCTGAATTTCATCCGGGAGCAGTTCCCCTGGGTCAAGCGGATCACCTCCTACTGCCGGTCCAAGACGGCGGCCCGCAAAAGCGTGGAGGAATTGACACGGCTGAGGGAAGCGGGCCTTTCCCGGATCCACATCGGACTGGAGAGCGGGTACGATCCGGTCCTGAACTTCATCAAGAAGGGCGCCACCGCCGCCGACCACATCCAGGGCGGCAGGAACGTCGTGGCCGCGGGAATCTCGCTCTCGGAATACGTCATCCCCGGTCTCGGGGGCGACCGCTGGTCCAACGAACACGCCGTCGAGACGGCGAAGGTGCTCAACGCCATCAACCCCGACTTCATCCGCCTCCGGACCCTCCAGGTCGTCCCGGGAACGGACCTGTACACCATGCGCCAGAACGGCGAATTCCGCCCCCTCCCGGACGAGGAGATCCTCAAGGAGATCCGGCTCTTCATCGAGACGCTCGACGGCATCACCTCCACCGTGGTGAGCGACCACATCCTCAACCTCCTGGAGGAGCTGGAGGGGAAGCTGCCGGAGGACAAGCCGAAGCTCCTGGCGACGATCGACCGGTTCTTCGCCCTTCCCGACCGGGACCGGCTCATTTACCGCCTCGGCCGGCGCAAGGGGATCTACCGCCGGCTCGGCGACCTTTCCGATGCGTACACCTACAACCACCTCGGAGAGATCATCGACTCCTACTCGGACCAGGGCAACGGCGCGATGGACCGGGACCTGACCAGGATCATGCAGCAGTACATCTGAGCCCGCCTGAAAAAGTCTCGACATATCGGAATTCAGACGATATTGAAGGTGGACCAAAACGACGGAGGTGGAATCATGAAGAGAGCTTTCCTTTGCATTGCGGCCTTCATGCTGGTCCTGGCGCTGGTTCCCTGCGGCGAAGCCCTGGCACAGAAGAAAACCTTCCTCACCCTTTCGTCGGGAAGCCCCGGCGGCGCTTACTATCCCCTCGGCGGCGGCATGGCCGTCATCATCGAAAAGACCGTGGAGGGGTTCCGCTGCGCTTCCGAATCCACGGGAGCCTCCGTCGAGAACACCCGTCTCGTCGGCGGCGGCGAGTCCGACATGGGCATGGTGATGGGCAGCATCGCCTACAACGCCACCCTCGGCAAGGATCCCTTCAAGCAGAAGTACCCCCTCGTGGCCCTCTTCCAGATGTACCCCGCGCCGGAACACATCGTGACGACGAAGCAGTCCGGAATCCGGTCCATCAAGGACCTGAAAGGGAAGAAAGTCTCCATCGACGTCCCCGGCAGCGGCTGCGCCAACATGGCGAAGATCATCCTCGAGGAGCACGGATTCAGGCTCAACAAGGACATCACCATCGCCAACCTCTCGCAGAACGAATCCGTCCAGGCCCTAAAGGACGGCGTCGTGGACGCGGTGTTCTTCAACATCGCCTATCCGGCGGCCGCGGTCCTGGATCTGGCATCCTCCCGGGACATCGTCCTGATCCCCGTCGAACGGCCGATGGCGGACAAGATCGTCAAGAAATACCCCTATTACATCAAGATCGCCATCCCGGCGAAGACCTACCCCGGTCAGGACAGGGAAATCCTGTGCCTCGGCGACTCCAACGTCCTCGTGGCGAACCGGAAGATGCCCGACGACGTGGCATACAAGATCACGAAGGCCATCTTCAACAATGTCAAGACAGGGAAGTACGCCCTCATCAACATTCATCCGGTCGCGGCACAGCTGACGCCGGCCAACGCCGTCAACAGCCCCATCCCGCTGCATCCGGGTGCGATCCGCTACTTCCGGGAAGTCAAGGCGCTTAAATAGGCATCTCGCGCCCGGCCGGTCTCCATCCGGCCGGGTCTTTTCCACCGATGAAGCGGACGATGACATGGCTTCTGGCGGCGGTCCTGCTGCTGTCCGTCTTCCGGCCGGCGGAGGGCGCGGATTCCTTCTTCCTCCAGATCCTCCGCCATCCGGACGGCGGCCTGCTCCGGGAGATCCCCGTCAGGCCGGGTGAGGTCTTCCGCCTTCAGTACGTCCACTCTTCCGACGGGACGCCTGTCCTGGACCTGTTCCGGGTCGGGAACGACGAGGGCTTTGTCCTCGTGGAGGAGCAGTACGAGTGGTACGGCGCGGGGTTGGAATCGCACCCGCGGGCCGACATTTCCTTCCGGGGAGACCGGACGCGCGTCACGGTGAACCGGCCTTTCCGGGAGCTTCTGCTCCGGGTCGGCCGTGTCTCCCGCCAGGAGATCCTGGCGGGCGGCGGCAGGATCGTCCTGGCGGAGATTGCTCCGGGAGGAAGCCTGCTCCGGATCCGGATCGTCCGACGCGGGGCTTGAGATCGCATGCCGGAAACCGAAAAGACCCTCCAGCGGGAATTCGAAGAGGAAAAACAGCGCGGCCGGGAAATCCTCGAGAAATTCGAGCGGGTGCGCACGTACCGGGGCGCCGCGAAGGCCCTGCTGTCCATCTTCGCCGTCGCCGCCAGCCTCTACCATCTCTACTACGCGTACGCCCATCCCTTCTTCGCCCTGGACCACCGGGCGCTCCACTGGTTCTTCATGTCCGTCCTGGTGTTCGCCCTGTACCCCCTGTCGAAAAAGAGATCGCCCTGGCACCGCATGTCGGTCCTCGACGGGGTCTTCCTGATCGCCTCGGCGGGCATCTGCATCTGGCTCTTTCTCTACTCGACGCCGATCATGAACCGGGCCGGCACCTACGATACCCTGGACGTGGTCATGGGGAGCCTGATGGTCCTGATCGTCCTGGAGGCCACGAGGCGGTCCACGGGACTGGCCGTCACGCTGATCGCCGTATTCTTCATTCTCTATGCCCTGCTGGGACCCTGGCTGCCCGATTTCATCTCCCACAAGGGATACAGCATCAAGCGCCTCTCGACCTACCTCGCCCTGTCCACGGACGGGATTTTCGGGGTGCCCGTCGGGGTGTCGGCCAACTTCATCCTCCTTTTCATCCTCTACGGGACCCTGCTGCGCAAGACGGGGGCGGGGGAGTTCTTCACGGACGTCGCCTTCGCCCTCACGGGGCGGACGAGGGGAGGGCCCGCCAAGGCGGCGGTCATTTCGTCCACGTTTTTCGGGATGATCTCGGGAAGCTCCGTGGCCAACACGGTGACCACGGGCTCCTTCACGATCCCCCTGATGAAGCGGACGGGCTATCCCGGCCACTTCGCCGCGGGCGTCGAGGCCTCGGCCTCCACGATGGGCCAGATCATGCCGCCGGTCATGGGCGCGGCGGCCTTCATCATGGCCGAGTTCCTGGCGATTCCCTACTTCAAGGTCTGCGTCGCCGCCTTCATCCCCGCCGCGCTGGCCTTCTTCGCCACGTTCATGCAGGTGCACTTCCGGGCCGTCTCCCTCGGCCTCAGGGGCCTGGACAAGTCCGAGCTTCCAAGCATCCGAGATGCCTTCGCCCGGGGCTGGCATCACCTGTTTTCCATCGTTGTCCTCATCTGCTTCCTCATGCAGGACTACTCCCCAGAGCGGGCCGTCTTCTGGGCCATCGCCGTGACGGTCCTGACGTCGCTGCTCATGGCGGCCGTCCGGAAGGAATCCCTGAAGGCCTTCGGAGTCGGCATCCTGGAAGCCCTGCGCGACGGGGCCATGGGATCCGTCCAGGTGGCCGCCGCCTGCGCCGCGGCGGGCATCATCATCGGCAGCATCACCATGACCGGACTGGGACTGAAGTTCTCGTCCCTCGTCATCGACGCCTCCCAGGGCTACCTGTTCCTCGCCCTGCCCTTCACGATGCTCGCCTGCCTGTTCCTCGGCATGGGCGTACCGACCACGGCCCAGTACATCATCATCACGTCGCTGGTGGCCCCGGCGCTCGTCGACATGGGCGTCCTGGCCATCGCCGCCCACCTGTTCATCCTCTACTTCGGCACGAGGGCCGACATCACACCGCCGGTCGCCCTGGCGGCCTACGCGGGTGCGGGAATCGCCCGTTCCGATCCATGGAAGACGGGGCTGGCGGCCTTCCAGCTCGGCATCGCCGGATTCATCATCCCCTTCATGTTCGTCTACGCCCCGGAGCTTCTGATGATCGGCCACTGGACGGGCATCCTCCTGGCCGTCTGCACCGCCATGTTCGGAATCGTCTGCCTGGCCGCCTCGGTGCAGCGGTGCCTGCTCATCCGGGCGACCTGGCCCGAAACGGTCGCCCTGATGGCGGCGGCGCTCCTTCTCATCAAGCCCGGCTGGATCACCGATCTGGCCGGCATCGCCCTCTTTACGCTGGCGTTTCTATCCCAGTTTCTGCGAAAGAAGAAAGGCGGCCCGGAACCTCAGGCCGGAGGGACCGACCAGGCCGCTCAGGCTGTCGCCGGCAATTGAACCGGTGTCGCACAATCCCGGCATCATCAAGGATCAAAGGAGGCGGACCATGAAAATCACACGTCTCGACCAGCTGGAGAAGAGCCCCATGGCCATGGAGGGGGTCAAGGACGTCTGGAAGCAGGTCCCCCTGGGAAAGGCCGACGGGGTCCCGGCGTTCTCGTTCCGGGTCTTCACCATCCTGCCCGGCGGGCACACGCCCTACCACACCCACCCCTTCGAGCACATGAACTACTTCATCGAGGGGGAAGGGGCCGTCGTCCTGGAGAGCGGCGAGGAGCGGCCCGTGAAGAAGGGCGACTTCGTCCTCGTCCTTCCCGGAGAGAAACACCGCTACCGGAACCCCTCTGCGGACAAGCCGCTCGTCATGATCTGCGCGGTGCCAAAGGAGTACGAATAGCCGCAGAAGGAACGGATATCAAACCGTTCCCTCTCCATGGGCTCTTGCCTCTGTGTTTGCATGTTTTTCGGGGCGCGGGCGCTGTCACGGGGGCGTGCCGCCTTCGCGGAAACGTTTCCGGACGGACTGTTGAAAAATACCCGTCTGCTGCGTTTCCCTAATCCTTCGCCATTCGACGTACCGAAAAGGGTACGACTCATGGCTCAGGATTTCGGGGGCCTTGCATCCGGGCATTTTTGAACAGCCCGCCATATGCTCACGCAGGGGCGTCCCAATTGCTCCTCTGGAAACCCCCGGCCGCGCGCCCTCGAACTTCGGAAAAAGGGTTGCCGGACTGCATGGGGACGGATTTGAAACCCGTCCTCTATTACAATATCTATCTCTACCCGCTTTCTATGAGAGGACAACCGATGAAGACCGTTCCGGAAACACGTCAGGCCTGGATACGGGGACTCTTTCCCGGGGGGATCCCCCGCCTGTGGTGCCCCCTTCTCACCCACTACGGCCCGGACGGCGCCATCGACTTCGACCGCATGGAGGCCCATCTGGACGCAATCTCTCCCTGGATCGGGGGGTACCTGATCCCCGGCTCGACGGGAGACGGCTGGGAGCTGGACGAGGAGGAGACGCTCCGGGTGACGGAGTTCGCCCTGTCCCAGACCAGACGGCTTGGATCCCGCCTGCTCATCGGCGTGCTGCGCGGCAAAACGGAGGACGTACTGCGCACCCTGTCGGGCCTGCTGAAGCTCACGGGCCGGCCCGCCGGCAAGGCCGGCGAAAAGGAAACAATCCGCGGCTGGGCGGACCGCGGCATCGCCGGCTTCACCGTCTGCCCGCCCGCCGGAGGCTCCCTGACGCAGGCGGAGATCGAGGCGGGCCTCACGGCGGTCCTCGACCGGGGCCTTCCGACGGCCCTATACCAGCTTCCCCAGGTAACGGAAAGTGAGACTGCGCCGGAGACCTTCGCCCGCCTCGCGGCAAAATACCCCCGTCTCGTCTTCTTCAAGGACTCCAGCGGTGCGGACCGGATCGCCGCCTCCGCCGTCGACAAGGCCGGGGTCTTCCTCGTCCGGGGCGCCGAGGGGGACTACGCCCGGTGGCTCCGGGAGGCCGGCGGTCCCTATGACGGCTTGCTCCTCAGCACGGCCAACTGCTTCGCCCGCGAATTGGGTGAGGTGATCAAAGGCATGGAAACGGATGACGAGCGGACCGCCGTGATGCTTTCCCGGCGCCTGACGGACACGATCAACGAGGTCTTCACCCTGGTCCGGCCGCTTCCGTGGGGCAACGCCTTCACCAACGCCAACAAGGCCATGGACCATTTCCTGGCCTTCGGTCCCGCGGCGGACCTCGGGCAGGGCCCGGTGCTGCACGCGAAGGAGCGCATCCCCGGAGACGTTCTGGCGGCGACCCGAGAGGTCCTCCGACGCCACGCCCTGCTGCCCGCGAAGGGCTACCTGGTGTGAACGGGAAAAACGAACGGGCAGTTCATTCCTGCATCATGAAAGGAGAAGGTGGGCATGTCGGGTGTAATCGTGGACGAGCGGGACCAGCAATTCGTGCTCTACGAGATGCTGGGCATCGATTCCCTTTTTCGGACGGAGCGCTACGGCGCCTTCTCCCGGGACCTCTTCGACATGGTCCTGAAGGAGGCGGAGAAATACGGCACGGAGGTCCTCTTCCCGACGCTCCGCGAGGGCGACCGGGTGGGTTGCCGCCTGGAGAACGGAAGCGTGTCCGTGCCGCCGGGATTCCGCCGCTGCTATGAGCTCTACCGGGACGGGGGCTGGATCAGCATGATCGCCTCCCCCGAGGCGGGCGGCCAAGGCTTTCCGCTGGTCATGGAGGTGGCCGCCAAGGAGTGGTTCGTCCACAACGACGCCTTCCTCTCCTACCCCTACCTCACCCAGGGGGCGGCCCACCTGATCGAGGTCTACGGGACGGAGGACCAGAAGCGGCGGTACATGGACAAGATGTACGCCGGGATCTGGGCCGGCACCATGTGCCTCACCGAGGCCGACGCGGGGAGCGACGTGGGCAACATCAAGACGAAGGCCTTCCGCCAGCCCGACGGGACCTTCCGCATCCAGGGGACCAAGCAGTTCATCACCAGCGGGGACCACGACCTGACGGAAAACATCATCCACCCGGTGCTCGCCCGCATCGAAGGGGACCCGCCCGGGACGGGGGGCATCTCCATCTTCCTCGTCCCCAAGTTCCAGGTAAACGGCGACGGCTCCCCAGGGCGGCGGAACGACTACGCCGTCACCGCCATCGAGGAGAAGATGGGCCTCCATGGAAGCGCCACCTGCGTCCTGTCCTTCGGCGACGAGGGGAACTGCTACGCGGAGCTCCTGGGCGAGGAGCGGCAGGGCATGAAGGTCATGTTCCAGCTCATGAACGAGGCCCGCATCGGCGTCGGCCTCCAGTCCCTGGCGGTCTCGTCCGCCGCCTACCTCCACGCCGTCCGCTATGCCCGGGAGAGGCTGCAGGGCTCGGCCCTGGAGGAGATGAAGAACCCCGAGGCCCCCCGGGTTCCCATCCTCCGCCACGCCGACGTGAGGCGCATGCTCCTGTGGATGAAGGCCCACGTGGAGGGGATCCGCATGCTCGTCTACTTCACGGCCCTCCTGGCCGACCGGGTCCGGTCCGACCCCGACGAGGCGGCCCGGGAGACTTGGCGGGGCATGATCGAGGTCCTGACGCCGATCTGCAAGGCCTACTGCTCCGACTCGGCCTTCCGGGTCACCGAGACGGCGGTCCAGGTATACGGCGGCTACGGGTTCTGCTCGGAGTACCCCGTCGAGCAGTTCATGCGGGACCTCAAGATCGCCTCCATCTGGGAGGGCACCAACGGCATCCAGGCACTGGATCTGGTGGGGCGGAAGCTCGGCATGAAGAAGGGCTTGTATTTCATGAGCCTCCTTGGGGAGATGTCGAAGACCGCCGGGGAATGCCGGAGCCGCGAAACGCTGGCGGACCTGGCGGCGGACGTCCAGGAGGCGGCGAACCTGCTGGCGGAGCTGGCGATGTTCTTCGCCTCCTCGGCCAGGGCGGGGAAGTTCATGATCCCCGTGGGCAACGCCTACCCGTTCCTGATGCTGATGGGGAAAGTGGTCCTGGGGTGGCTTCTGCTCTGGGGCGCCGGCGTGGCGGACGAGAAACTGGGTGGACTGGCAACGGCGGCGGGAGTGGACCCATCAGACCCGGCCGCACGGTCCGCCTGGATCGAGGGCGACGCAGAAGTGTCCTTCTATGCCGGGAAAATCGCGGCGGCCCGCTATTTCATCAAGCACGTCCTGCCGGAGGCCGGCGCCGCGGCGAAGGCCATCCGGAGCGAGGACCTTTCCATGCTGGACATCCCCGACGGCGGCTTCGCCCGCTGATTCAGCCCTTCCCTCCGAGGGCCCCCAGGAGCAGATCCAGGGGGCCCCGGATCTTCCTCTCAAAGGGTTTCCCTCTCAGGTACAGGTTCGTCACCCCGATGTCCCGGAGCCTCTCCGCAGGCGTCTCCAGGGGGTTCGCGTCGAGGACAACGAAGTCCGCGAGCTTTCCCTCCGTCAGGGTCCCCCGCTTTCCCTCGTCGAAGGACAGCCGGGCGGCCCGGCTCGTGTGCATCCGGAGGGCGTCGAGGACGGAGACGCGCTCCGCCGGGTTGGGGTGGTTGCAGGCGGCGTGGACGCCCGCCAGGGGGTCCGGCAGGGTGCAGGGGGCGTCGGACCCGGCCGCCACGGTCAGGCCGCGGTCGAGCATGCTCTTCAGCGGAATCAGGCTGTCAGCCCGGTCCCCGAGGATGCGCTCCAGGTATTCCATGGGCTCCTGCTTCCAGTCCAGGAAGGCCGGCTGGACGGCGAGGCAGAGTCCCAGCCGGGCGGCCCGGTCCAGGAGCGGCTCCGGGATGAGGTCGGCGTGGATCACGATGTGGCGGTGATCCGTCCTCGGAAAATCCGCCAGGGCCGCCTCGAAGGCATGAACGGCCTGCTCCACGGCGGCGTCGCCGATGGCGTGGAGGGCCACCTGGAGACCCGCCCGGTTCGCCTCCCGGACGAAGGCATCCACCCGGTCCTGGTCGTAGAAGAGAACGCCGCGGTTACCCGCGTTGTTTGAGTACGGCTCCCGGAGGGCCGCGTCCTCGGAGCCGAAACAGCCGTCCAGGGCCGTGGCGAAGCAGCCGCCGATGCGGGGCAGCTTCCGGCGGAGGGCTTTTTTGACCTCCAGCGTCTGGAAGAAGACCGTGTAGTCCAGGGGCAGCCCCCGGGCGGCGAGGCGCATCAGGTCCACGTCGAGATCCAGGGGAAACCCCACGCCCTCGGAGGTGTGGGCGAAACCGATCCCCTTTTCGGCGAGGGCGTCGCTCCCGCCGATGAGGTTCCGGAAGAGCTGAAGCGGTGAGACGGATTTCGTGATGGCGTTCACGCCCTCGTAGAAGGCCTCCTGGAAAAGCCATCCGTCCTCCCCCTCGAAGCCGGGCCTCCTGGCGACGGCCGAGGGGAGTTTCGCCAGGAGCGCCGAGTTGGCCATGGCCGCGTGGCCGTCGTACTTCACGATGAGGAGCGGCCGGGAGGTGACGGCGTCGAGGTCGCGCCGGTCCGGCAGCCGCCGCTCCTCCACCGTATGGGCGGAGGACCCGAAGGCCAGGATGACCTTTTCCCGGGGATTGGCCTCGCCATAGGCGCGGACGGCCGCCCCCAGCTCGGAGAAGTTCCGGGCGTCGCGCACGTCCAGGGTCGCCCGGAACAGGGCGTAGGAGGCGAAGTGGAGGTGCGTGTCCCCGAACGCGGGAACGGCGCAAGCTCCCCGGAGATCGACCCGGGACGGCACATCGCGGTATTTCCCCGGGACCTCGTCGCCGGTGAAGAGGATCCGCCCACCGTCCTCGACGAGAACGGAAAAGACGCGGTTTTCGTCCTCGCAGGAGACAAAGACACCGTTTTCGAAGCGCTGCATGGATCGTCCTCCTATCCTAACGGAGAAGCAGGATCTGGATGTCCATGACGTTGGTGCCGGTCGGTCCCGTCACCAGGAGCCCGCCGGCCTTTTGGAAGAACGTGTAAGAGTCGTTGTTCCCGAGGAAGGCCTCCGGATCGAGAGCCGCCCGGCGGGCCTCGACGGCGGTATTCCCGTCCGCAAAGGCCCCGGCCGCGTCGGTGGGGCCGTCCGTTCCGTCCGTGCCGGCGGAGAGGAGCGAAATCCCCTGCAGACCCTCGATCTCGAGGGCAAAGGCCAGGGCCAGCTCCGTGTTGCGCCCGCCGATGCCGTTTCCCGCCACCGTCACGGTGGTCTCCCCGCCGGAGATCAGGCAGAGGGGCCGGGCGTCCCCGGTCCTTCCGGAGCGGGCCTCCCGGGCCTTCCCCGCCAGCCGGCGGGCCGCTTCCCGGGCCTCCCCGCGCAGCTCCGATTTCCAGACAACCGCCTCGTACCCCATCTCCCGGGCCTTTTCCTGCGCGGCATCCAGGGCCAGCCGGTTGCTCCCGACGATGACGTTTGCCACCCGTTGGAAGAGCGGCGATCCCGGCTTGGGCGTCTCGGGGATCTCCCCCCGGGCGCCCCGCTCCAGCGTCCGCAAAATGCTCCCTGGAACCCGTCCTGTCAGGCGATGGCGCTCCAGCACCCGGAGGGCGTCGCCATAGGTGGTTTCGTCGGGCGCCGTCGGACCCGAGGCGATGGAGTCCAGCCGGTCGCCGATCACGTCGGAAAGGATCAGGGAGAGGACGCCGGCGGGAGCGGCATCCTCCGCGAGACACCCTCCCTTCACCCGGGACACGTGCTTCCGCACGGTGTTCAGCTCCACGATGTCCGCCCCGGCCTCGAGCAGAAGCCGGGTCATCTCCTGCTTCTCCCCGAGGGTGATGCCCTCGCGGGGTGCCGCCAGGAGGGCCGAGCCGCCGCCGGAGACGAGGCAGGCGACCAGGGTGTCCGCCCCGGCGGCGCGGACAAGCTCGACGGCCCGGACGGTCGCCGCCACACCGTTTTCATCCGGCACCGGATGGCCCGCCTCGAACACGGTGATCCGGTCCGGCAGAACGGTGCCGGAGGCATGGCCGTATTTCGTGACGACGATCCCGGGGGCGTCGTGGCCGGGCAGGGCATCCAGGAGGCCCCGCGTCATGGCGCAGGCGGCCTTCCCGAAGGCGACGACGGACAGGCTTCCGCAACACTCTTCCCGGAGACGGGCCTCGACCCGGCCTGCATGGCGGCGGACGCACTCGAACGGATCGGCCGCCCGGAGGGCCGCCCGGAAAATGTCCCGTGCATCGCTCTTCATGGCCCGTCTCCCTCTTCCGCCTGACCGGGTCCGGCAAAGACCGCCTCCAGGACCTGCCGCACCGCCTTGTAGATCCCGGGGTCCTGGCTGGCCCGGGGGCCGGCGACGTTCAGGACGCCGATCGAGCAGTCGCGGATCCAGCCCCGGATACGCCCGGCGGCCTCCTCCACGGACCAGCGGTCCAGGTCGGCATGCATCCAGGGACGGCCGTGGCGCTCCGCCAGCGTCCCCGTCAGGAGCGAGCCGCCTTTCAGGCTTCCGTGGGAAACAATCAGGGTTCCGTCGGCCAGGAGGACGTTCTTCTCTGTCCGCTCTGCGTAGGCGCCCGAGGCCGTCTCCTGCAGGCCGTACCGCTCCGGAAGCGGCCCGGCCTCGGTCTTCCTCCCGCGGGGAATCCATCCCCCGTGGGGGATGCCCCGCTGGATGGCGAAATCCAGGGCGGCCCGGTCCGCACCGGTCTGGCCGCCGGAGATGAGGCGGGTAATCATGGCTTCTTCCATGAAAAAAGGTCAGATTGATTTTTGCAGTGCAACATGGAAAATAAATCTGACCTATTTTCGTTATGACGCTGCTTCCAGGCTGCTCAAAAGGGGTCGGATGCAAGGCGCCCGAAGTCCCGAGTCGTGAGTCG